>JAZDOG010000061.1:0-3064 GCA_043798915.1 Pseudomonadota bacterium
AAACCTCCTTTTAAGAATTTGAGTTTGGTCGTGCTTACTCTTATCTCTTAACAGGAGGTTTCTTTTTATGGTAGATTATAAATAAACTTTTTCTACCTTACTCTTTGAGGTATAATCTCTCCCTCTCAGAATATATAACGTAGGTTCTAAAACAACTAGACAATTCCCTGCCACTGAAAGAGGGATTGGGTGAGACTTGATAATTGACTGCCGGGACCTCCTTCTTGTGTAGGAATTGGGGATGAGGTCTGAAAAATGGCAGTGTGGAGGGATTCCCTGTTTAAAGATTTAAAGTCTGTCTTTGCTAATCTCGGAGTGGAGACTCGTATTATCCTCATCCAACATACTCGCTGACTCCCTGACGGCTCAAACCTAACTTAGCCCCATAGAGAGGGAGCCGGGCCTATAAAAAAGGCTACCTCGATGGTTTGAGTATCTGCTATGGACGTTGCGTTTTTAAACCTCCGAAAAGTTATCATTTGAAGATCATACCTTCCGCTTTTTCAACTCGATAGCCGGAGAGGGTTCTGGCAAGAGATCTTCGGTTTTAGATCCCCAAAACAGCCAATATTTTTCATCTTTTATTTTTACCAAGACCCTGATAGAGTAAACCATATCCTTTTTGGATTCCCTGTTAAAATTTCCTCTAAGGAAAAGTGGGGTATGATACCGAACATTATGGGAAACTGCAAAGAACGAGAGGACGGGTTCTATCATGGTGGGTCCCGCAGTGATGTCTCTGGCCGAAGCGTCGTCCGGACGAGCAGGAATTACTCTCCGGAGCCACCCGAATCCAAGTGAGACGCTCTCGGACTTGCGCGCTGCTGTAAAATAGGGTCTTAGATTCGTACGACGGGAGGGTGGGATGATGCGATCCAGGGTTTGTTACGGAGTGTTGGTCGTCCTTGTCTTTGCGATCCCCATGCTCGCTAGCGCGGCATGGCGGAGCGAGGGCCCGTTCGTGGCCACCATTGTAGACGTGGCGGTGGACAAGACGAAGCCGGACATGATCTACGTCGCGACTTCCGCGGGCGGCGTGTGGCGTAGCGACGACGCAGGGCAGACGTGGACCCTGCCTGGCGAGGAGATGGTGAGTCGCAACGTCAAGTGGATCGAGGTGGACCCCGGGAACCCCGCGACGCTGTGGGCAGGCATCGAGGCCCGAGGGAGCTCCGGTTTCTGGCGCTCTCCCGACCGCGGTAAGACCTGGGCGAACGTGAAGGTCGACCGATTCTTCTTCGCGGTAGGACAGCCGATCGCGTTCGCCGCCTCCGACCCCCACATCATCTACGTTCCCTCCACCAATCTGCACTTCAAGAGCGCCGACAGCGGAAAGACGTGGGAGAGCTTCCGCGTTCCCAACCAGGACGTGTACGCGTTCGCAATTCATCCCCAGAACCCGCGCATCGTCTACGCCGGCGGGCGCGGTTCCGAGCACAACATGAGCCGCAGCCAGGACGGAGGGAAGACGTGGCGCCCGTTCGGCGAAGGGCTTCCCAAGGACAGCAGCATCAAAAGCCTTCTCATCTCCCCGGCGAGCCCGTCCACGCTTATCGGTTGCTCTGGATTCGGCCGCGTGCACAAGAGCACTGACGGCGGGGCGACATGGAGCGAGCTGGAGCTGGGCCTGCGCGGCACTGAAGACATCTACAGCCTCGAGATCGATCCACACGATCCGCAGACGCTGCTGGCGGCGACGAAACAGGGCCTGCGCAAGAGCATCAATGCGGGCGCGACCTGGAGCTCCGCAGGAGCGGGTCTCGGCGGCTACCTTTGCAAAGGGTTTGCGTTCCATCCCGCGCGGAAGGGCAGCGTGTACGCGGGCACGGCCGGGACCGGGTTCTTTAAAAGCATCGACGGCGGCGAGACCTTCGAGCCGCTCGGCAAGGGTATGGCCGCCGGTTGGGCGGAGAAGATCTACACGCCGTCATCCGGCACGGGCCCGACCTTCGCGCAGTTGAGCGTGGGCCTGTTCCGAATGGATGGACCGGCCTCCTGGACGGAGATCCAGGCGCCGTTCTCACCGGGAGTGACGGCCAAGATCGACGGCATCGTGTTCGATCGCGATTCGCCGAAGAGGATCTACGCCCACAAAGCGTCGTCTTGGTGGCGCTCCGACGACGCGGGCCGTGCCTGGTCGAAGGTCGAGGTGCCGCGGGCGAGCATGAGAAACATGCTCAAGGGCAAGCTCAGCGAACCCCAGTTCAAGAGCCTCGTGCAGGATCCCGTCGACCCGAAGATTTTCTACTCGGGTTCGTGGTCGAGCAACGACCCCGGCACGGCCGTCTTCAAAACGATCGATGGCGGCAAACAGTGGCAGCCGGCGGGGGCCGGGATCACGAGCCGAAGCGTGACGCTCCTCCGCTCTGCCGCCCCGGGTAACGTGTTCGCCGTTGGCGGCAGGGACGGTATCTTCCGCACCACCGACGGCGGCAAGAGCTGGCGTCTTGTGCGTCCGGGAGAGATCCAGGACCTCGCCGTAGATCCGACCAAGCCGGAGCGCGTGTTCGCCGCGACCAAGAAGGGCCTCTTCCGCAGCACCGACAACGGCAAGACGTGGAGTGCGGTAACCCAGGGGCTCAAAGGGGACGACGTCGCGGCGGTCGCTGTGTCGCGAGACGGCCAGGCCTTCGCCGGAACCTTCCACGGCGTGTTTCGCAGCACGGATGGCGGTACGACTTGGACGGCATTCATCGAGGGCCTAGTCCACACCGATGTCCGCGCACTCGCAATCGCAGGTGGCAGCCCGGCGCGCCTGTATGCCGGAACCGCCGGCGGGAGCGTGTATTCGACCGAGCTACCATAAAACCCGCGCCGCTGCAGTCGCGTCACATCTTTCGGACCTTGTCGACCTTGCCGTCGAGCTTGAACTCGACGAAGCCCGCGTTCTCGACATAGACGAACCAGCCGATCGTCTTGCAGAACACGCCGCCGCTCAGCGAGACATGCGTGACCTTTCCCGACGGCGAGCCGAGCAATCCAGGCGCCTGCTTGACGAGCTTGGGCACAAGTGAGAAGTCGACGCTCGATAGCGCGATCTTCTTCAAGAAGTCCTGGACACCAA
>JAZDOG010000064.1:0-8183 GCA_043798915.1 Pseudomonadota bacterium
GGAGAGCTTCGCATGCACCTGCTTGATCGGCGGATTCTCCAGCTCCTGTTTCTTCATCGTGAGAGACACAGACTCCGCAAACTCCTTGAGCCCCCACTCGCCGGGGAGCCGATCCATCGCATCCACGAGCTTGTCGTAAATATAGCGCCGCTCCGGATCAACCGCGAGCGCCTTTTTGTATTCCTCGATCGCCCGTTTGGGCTTGCCGTCCGCGAGATGGCTGTCCCCCTTCGATTCATGCCTTGCTGCCTTGTCCGGCTTTTGATTTTTTGGAGGCATCGGGTTTCTCCGCTTTTCTTTTTCTGACCGCCATCAGCTCGGCCGGAAGATTTTTCATCATTTCACGCGCAAGTGCAAGGAGTTCGTCCTTCGTGTTGAGCTCCGGCTCGTCCAGGACCTTCTCGACGAGCCCCACCAGTACAAATCCCACGGCCGGCCCCTCCGGGATGCCGATGGCCATGAGGTCGGAGCCGTCGGCGGCCAGGTCCTTCGGGCCGAAGGGCGGCTTCTTCGCCAGCTCTTCGCGGATGCGCGCGCGTAGCCTTGTCACCCCCTTGGTGCCGTGCGGGTGCTTCCCGCCGCGGTTGTCAGCGAGCCTCAAGTCAAGGAGCTGGAATATCAGGTCCTGTCCGACCTTAGCCACGAAGCGCCTTATCGCGCGGTCGGTGAAAGTCGCCTTCGTCTCGAACATGTGAAACTCGATGAGCCTCAATATCCGAGAGGGATCGAGGCCGGCGGTCGTGAGCTTCATGCGCTGCATCCATCGGCGGGCCAGCCTCACCGATACGAGCTGGTGGCCGAAGAAGACGACCCGCTTCGAGGGTGGATGGTACTTCGCCGTCCCGGCCTTGCCGATGTCGTGGAGCAGCGCGGCGAAGAGGAGCTCCAAATCGCCGCGGTGCTCGACCTCTCTGTCGGATGCGCACGCGTCCACTACGCGCATCGTGTGGCCGTAGACATCGTCGCCCGGCTGTTTGTCTTGCTCGATCCCCCTGAGCGCGGCTATCTCCGGGAGGATATGCTTCATGAGGCCGGACTCCAGCATGAGATTGAAACCCTTCGAAGGGCGCGGGGCGCTCATGAGCTTGGCCAGTTCCAGGACGATCCGCTCGCCGGAGACGGTGCCTATGAGAGGCGCACATCTGGCCATCGCCTCCAGGGTCCCGGGTTCGATCGCGAGGCCGAAGCGCGCCGCGAACTGCACCGCGCGCACGAGCCGGAGAGGATCCTCCTCGAAGGCCTTCGGAAAGACCTGCCTCAGGAGCCTCTCTTCCAGATCCCTCTTCCCGCTGAAGGGATCGATGATGCGGCCGTCCGAGAGGGAGAGCGCCATCGCGTTGATCGTGAAGTCGCGCCTTCCCAGATCATCCTCGACGGGAAGCTCCGGATCGAACGCGACGTCGAAGTCGCGATGGCCCTGGCCTGTCGAGAGCTCCCGGCGCGGCAGCGCGATGTCGATCTCGAGCTCCGGCTCCCTGTGCGGCGAGAACTTGACGACGCCGAACGACTTGCCGACCGCGGCGACCCGGCCGAGGGGCTTTAAGATCGCGCAGATTCTCTCGACCGAAAGATGGCGACAGAGCAGGTCGTGGTCCTTGACCGGCAGCCCCAGGAGCCTGTCGCGCACCGGACCGCCGACCTCATAGAGATCGCCGCCGGCGTGGATCAGAGCCTTTGTGTGAACAGAGATGTCGGCAGATAAAACCATGGCTTACTGCTGCTTTTCGACGTAGTCCTGCACCTTCGCCCCGATGGAGAGCTTGGTCATCCACTCATCGAGGAACCGGCCGGGGCCGGATGCGGGCTTCTCGCCGCTTTGCTTCTCCGCCCTCTCCACAAGGCCCACGACGTAGATCTTGCCGCCGCGCTCTATCGGGCGATCGATCATGGGACGCTCTTTGGTAAGCGCAAATATCGCGGTGTAGTCATCCTCTAAGCCAGCGCCGTCCAGGAGCTGCCTCCTCTCGCTGATCTTTATCGGCCCAATCCTCTTCGGCTCGACCTTGAACTTCGCGAGGGTCTTCTTCCAATCGCCGGGGTTCATCGACACAAGCTTCTTTGCCTCCGCCAGAACCTCGTCCGGGCTCCCCGCGGCCTTCGAATCGACAAGCGCCTTCGGATCAATCGACACTGCCTCGAATGTCCAGGCGACATCCTTCTCCTTATCGGCGGCATCCGCCAGGGGATCGGCGCCATCGAGCCTCGCAAAAATGGCCTGGAACGCCGCGATCCTCAAGTCCTGCCGGACGAAGGATTCATAGTCCAAGCCGTAGTGGCTGCTGAAGGAGGGCAGGAACTGATGGCGGTATGCGATCGGGTCGAACTCCCCGCTCTTCTGCTCCGACTGAGACCTCCGTATAACGTCGGCCAACTCCTGGTCGGTTATCACCAGCCCCAGGGCATCCGCCTGCTGGAGGACGATCTCGCGGCCAATGAGCTGCCGAATCGTGGAGGACTGCGCGATCTTGCGCGCTATTTCAGGCAACTCCTGATCCTTGAAGGATGATTTGATCTGCTCCATGCTGCGGTTGAAGAAGAAGTCGTATTCAGAGATGGAGACCGGGGCGCCGTTTACCTTGAGCGCCATGCCCCCCTCCCCCCCGCCCATCCGGCCGCCGCGCATGCCCTTCTTGAAGGAGCTGTAGCCGAAGAAGAATATGAAGGTTACTATGATGGCGCCAAGGATGACCTTGATGATCCAGGACGAAGCGTGTTTTCTCAGAACGTTCAGCATGGTGCCGACCCTAGCCCAGGCAAGTGGCATAAATCAACAAATTTGTTGATCTTTCCGGGTGCAAATGTTAGGAACTACCCCGCTTTTCCGGCGGTTTTCTAATTATAATATTGGAGAGAAGGAAATTTATGATACTCGATCCGATTCTGGGCTTTTTCTCGAACGATCTCGCCATCGATTTGGGCACGGCCAACACCCTCGTCTATGTCAAAGGCAAAGGGATCGTCGCTGCCGAGCCTTCCGTCGTAGCGGTTCAGCGCGATGCCCGCGGCATCAAGCGCGTGCTCGCCGTCGGCAAAGAGGCCAAGGAGATGTTGGGCCGCACCGCCGGCACCATCGAAGCGATCCGCCCGATGAAGGACGGCGTCATCGCCGACTTCGAGGTGACGGAAGCGATGCTGCGCTACTTCATCCGGAAGGCGCACAATCGCAAAACACTCATCCGTCCCCGCATCATCGTCTGCATCCCCTTCGGCGTGACTGAAGTGGAAAAGCGCGCCGTGCGCGAATCGGCCGAATCCGCCGGCGCCCGCGAAGTCTATCTCATCGAGGAGCCGATGGCGGCCGCGATCGGCGCCGGGCTCCCCATCACCGAGCCCTCGGGCAACATGGTGGTCGACATCGGCGGCGGCACGACTGAAGTCGCGGTGATATCGCTCGCCGGCATCGTCTTCTCCAAGTCTATCCGCATCGCCGGCGACAAGATGGACGAAGCGATCATCCACTACATAAAGCGCAAGTACAACATGCTGATCGGCGAGCGCACGGCCGAGGCGGTGAAGATCGCCATCGGCACGGCCTATCCCGACGGCGAGATCCGCACCATGGAGATAAAAGGCCGCGACCTCGTCGCCGGCGTCCCCAAGACCCTGGAGGTCAACTCCGAGGAGATCCGCGAGGCGATCATCGAACCGGTCAATGCCATAGTCGAGGCGGTGAAGGTCACGCTCGAGCGGACCCCGCCGGAGCTCTCGGCCGACATCGTAGACCGCGGGATCGTCCTCACCGGCGGCGGCGCGCTCCTTCGGAATCTGGACGCCCTGCTGCGCGAAGAGACGGGGCTGCCGGTGGTCGTGGCGGATGATCCCTTGAGCTGCGTGGTGCTCGGCTCCGGACGCGCGCTTGAACGCCTCGACATCTTCCGCGGGATCACGGTAACTTAAGCTATCAGCTGATAGCTATTTATGTCCCTGCTGCCAAAAAAAGCACGACTGTTCTACTATCTCATTCCGCTCTTCCTCGCGCTCATCTTTTTCTCGCTCAACAGGAACACGTTCAGGCGCGCGCCGTGGTACGAGGAACTACTCTGGAATATCCTCTCGCCGCCGGAGCAACTCATCTCCTGGGTCGGCGGCAGCGTCAGCGAGGCATGGGACCACTACATCGCCCTCATCGGCGTCGAGGATGAAAACGAGGATCTGAAAAAGCGCATCGCGGAGCTCGAGGGAGATCATATCCGCTCCAGCGAGGTCGAAAAGGAAAACGAGCGCCTGAGATCGCTCCTTGCCTGGCACGACTCGTTCTCACAGAAAACGATCGTCGCCCGCGTCGTCGCCAGCGACACGCGCGCCGAATTCAAGAGCATAACCATCAACCGCGGCTCCGAAGACGGGGTGCAGCCGCTGATGCCGGTCATCGGCCCCAAGGGGCTCGTGGGCAGGATCGGCAAGGCCGCCGCGCATAGCGCGCGGGTGTTGCTAATCACCGACCCCAACAGCTCGGTGGACGCTATGGTCCAGCGCTCCAGGGCGCGCGGCATGGTGATCGGGGCCGCATGGCACACGGAGCTTAAAGCCGGCTACTACCTGACCAGGATGGAATACATGAGGAGCGTGAGCGACATCCGCGACGACGACGTCGTGGTCACCTCCGGCCTGGACGAGCTCTTCCCGCCCGGCATTCCGATCGGGACGGTTCGCGACCTGCGGGCGTCGCGCTACGGCGTGTTCCATGAGGCCAACGTCGTCCCGTTCGAGAACATGCCTGAGCTTCAGGAGGTCATGGTCCTTCTCTCCAGGACTGAGATTTCAACGGCAGGGCAATAGGGCAATAATGCGATTTTTTCTTCTCATGGCAGCGTTCGGCCTCCTGGCGGTTGCGCTCGAGAGCACCATGCTCGCGGGCGTGCCGACCGACGGGTTGCGCTTCGACATGATCGTCGTCTCGGTCGCGGCGATCTCCTTCTCATTTGAGTGGAAACAGGCGCTGCCGGTCATCGTCCTCTACGGCGCCCTCACGGACGCGGCGTCCGGCAATCTCTTCGGAGTATCCATCTTCTCCTTCCTCATCATCTACGCTTTCATACGCACGATCATCTCGAAGATATCGTTCCAGGTGGGCCCCGCCCTTCTCTTCTGGGTCGGGATCGTGAGCCTCATGGACAAGGCGCTGCGCATATTCGTGCTGATGGCGGTGTCCGGAGACACGGCGCTCGCGCGCGTGATCATCCGGCACGCCCCGGCGCAGATACTTCTGGATGCAGTCGTGGGCTTAGGGGTAGTGCCGCTGCTTTGCTGGTACTGGGATCTCTCGTGGAAGAAGATAACGCGGCCCAAGGGGCTGGTGATGAAATGAGCTATCAAGCATGCGACTGACGCAAGAATACACAGCTGATATAGAGCACCGCTTCAAATACGCGACGATCGCGGCCCTTCTGCTGTTTCTCATCGTGGCGGGGAGGCTCTACTATCTGCAGATCATCCGCGGCTCTTTCTATCGCTTTTTCTCGACCGAGAACAGCATCAAGGAGATCAATATCGCCGCGGTCAGGGGGATGATCCTCGACAGGCGCGGGCAGGTCCTGGTCGAGAACCGCCCATCCTTCAACATCATGGTGATCCCTCAGTACGTGAAAAACCCGGCCGGAATGCACAGCGCATTGAGCCGTCTGCTCCATATGCCGCGCGAGAGCATTGAAGCCATCTGGGAAAAGCGAAAGCTCCAGCCCTATTACCAGCCGCTCACGATAAAGGAGGACGTCCCGCTCTCTGATGTGGCGGTCATCAAGGCGCGCAAGACCCCATGGAACGACGAGACAGACCCCTATGACCTGCGGGGCGTCGACGTCGAAGTGCACTATCAGCGCACCTATCCTGAGTCGAACATAGCCACGCACGTCCTGGGCTATGTGCGCGAGATCGACCCCGAACACCTCAAGCACCTTCGCGAGGAGAAGCGGGGCCGCTATCGGTCCGGCGATCCAGTCGGCATCGGCGGCATCGAGGAAACGTGGGACGAGCAGGTGAGGGGCGAGGACGGCTACCAGGAAAAGATCGTGAACGCCATGGGGCGCGAGGTCGACTACGAAGGCATCGCCTCCCAGCTCGTCGACAAGCCGGCGAGGGCCGGGGCGAGCCTGAAGCTCACCATCGACCGCAACATGCAGGAGGTCGCGCGAAATCTCTTCGGGAAGCGCAGCGGAGCAGCGGTGGCCATCGACGTGAACACCGGCGGCGTGCTGGCCATGTACAGCTCGCCGTCGTACGACTTAAACGCCCTCTCCGGCCCGCAGGCGAGCGCCTACTGGAACCAGATCGCCACGAGCCCGGACCACCATTTGATCAACCGCGCGATCCAGGGCAGCTATCCGCCTGGATCGACGTACAAGATAGTCAACGCGATCGCCTCGCTGTCGGAGGAAGTGGTCGCACCCGACGAGAAGATCAGGTGCGGCGGCGCTCTCGTCTATGGAGGACGGCCGTACCATTGCTCGCGGCACGGCGGGCACGGCCCGATCAGCATGCACAACGCGATCGTCTCCTCCTGCGACGTCTACTTCTACACCACCGGGCTCAGGCTCGGCGTCGACAGGCTTGCGAAATATGCCAACATCATGGGGCTCGGCGCGCCGACCGGCATTCCGATCCCTGGCGAAAAAGGCGGGTTGATCCCCACTTCGGAATGGAAGCTCAAGCGCTTCGGCGTTCCGTGGCAGGAGGGAGAGACGCTCTCCATCGCCATCGGCCAGGGCTACGATCTGGAGACGCCGCTCCAGAACGCGATGGTCGCCGCGCAGGTCGCCAACGGCGGAAAAAAACTCAAGCTGCATCTGGTGGATGAAGCGATCGACGCGGACGGCAATGTCATCTACAGATGGACGCCTCCGGAGAATCAGGAGATGATTCCGATCGACCAGAACATATTGAAGATCGTGAAGGATGCAATGGTCGGCGTCGTGGCTGAGCCGGGCGGGACCGGGCACGCACAATCGAAGTTCAAGGTGACGATGGGCGGAAAGACCGGCACCGCACAGGTGGTCCAGCTCGGCAGCAGAGCGATCTGCAAGGGCGACTCGTGCAAGGACCACGCATGGTTCATCGGCTTTGCGCCGGCTGACGACCCGAAGGTCGCGGCCGCGGTCGTCGTCGAGCACGGCGGCTTCGGCGCAGCGGCCGCTGCGCCGATCCTCGGCCAGATGATGCAGAAGTATTATGACATAGAGCACGGATCATAAACAAAATGGACCGAAGATACATCGACAATTTTCCGTGGTCGCTCTTCTGGGTGACATTTGCGCTGGTCGCGATCGGCCTTTTGAACCTCTACAGCGCAGTCTACTTCTGGGGCGAAAGCGGCTCGCTCGCCATCTTCTGGTCGCAGCTGCTCTGGACGATCGTCGGCATAGCGCTCATGTTACTGTGCACCTTCATAGACTACAGGCTGTTCCGCCGCTTCGCCATACCGATGTACCTGGTGATCTGTGCGCTGCTCCTGCTCGCGATCATCATCGGCAAAACCGTGCGCGGGACGCAAGGCTGGCTGCAGGTCGGCCCGCTCTCGCTGCAGCCCACGGAATTCGCGAAGACAGCCTACATCCTCGTCGCGGCGCGCTTCTTCGCCGACAACCCGAACCCGGACGGCTATTCCCTGGCGGAGCTGTGGCACCCGGCCCTCCTGATGGTCGTCCCCTTCACGCTCATAGTCATACAGGGCGATCTCGGCTCGTCGTTCTTCTTCATCCTCATATTCATGTCGATGTCGCTCTTCGCGAAGATCAGGACAAAAACGCTCCTCGTCTGCATCGCGATCGGGCTGATCGCTGTCGCATCGGTCTATTCGTTCGGCCTCAAGGGGTATCAGCGCAACCGCATCATGAACTTCATGAACCCGGAGGCAGACGTGCGAGGGAGCGGCTATCACCTCGTGCAATCGAAGATCGCGGTGGGCTCCGGGCGCATATTCGGCAAGGGCTATCTCAAGGGGAACATCAACAAACTCCAATATCTGCCGGAGCGGCACACCGACTTCATCTTTCCGGTCTTCGCCGAGGAATGGGGATTTGCCGGCTCTCTCGTGGTGCTGGGGCTCTATACGGCGCTCATCATGATGGGCATCGAGACTGGCGCGCGCTCGCGCGACCGCTTCGGTTCGTTCGCCGCGATTGGCATAGCGTCGCTCCTCTTCTGGCAGGTCACGATCAACCTCGGCGGAGTGCTGGGCCTGATGCCCC
>JAZDOG010000032.1:0-2398 GCA_043798915.1 Pseudomonadota bacterium
CCGTTCAGGGCGGCGTACACCCCCGCGGTTCCGAACCACCAGTAGGCCATTCCATGAAAGGAGGTTATGAGAAGTGCATTGCCCTCCCACGGCGTTCTTTCCGCAATTCTGATCAGAACCGGCCGGACGAATTTCTCCATCACCAAACCGATAAGAAAGCCGCCGACCGTCAACGCCGCCGGCATGATGAGGTCTCTCAGTGTCTGAATTTCGTTGATCATTCCTCTCTCCTCCATTTTGTGATTGCTCGAAGATGGACCCCCGCCGCCGAAAAAGAGCACGGAAGCGGAGGCTTTCGAGTGCAGGCTCATAGGAAACCCGGTAAACTTCTTTTCTTGAATGCGCCGCCCGCTTCCATGGAAACATTCTATCTCATTCTGAGGATATTGTAAAATCGTCTCTGTCCGGAGACCTTTGAATTTCTGCCCTTCCTGTCATTGCGAGGAGCGGAGCGACGAGGCAATCCGACGCAGTCGTTGCGAGGGCTTCCGCCCGAAGCAATCTCATCAATGCCGTAACTTATGGGATTGCTTCGTCGGCCTTTGGCCTCCTCGCAATGACAAATGGCGCGTTTTTCAAAGGTCTCGTCCAAGGGGGGATCAAAGTAAGGATCTGTAATGATTTAGGAAGGGCGCATCAGCGGGAAAATGACCAAAAGTCGCAACCTGATTTTACCTTGATAAATTATCCAAATTCATGCATGAAGAGTTTTGACTTATCATTATCACGAAGGGAGAAATTGCATGCAGATCAAAGATTCCATTGTGGTCATCACCGGAGGCGCCTCCGGTTTGGGCGAAGCCTGTGCCCGGAGCCTCTCCGCGCTGGGCGCAAAGGTGGCGATCTTCGATGTCGTTTCGGAGCGGGGCGAGAAGCTGGCCGCCGAGCTGGGGTCGAATGTCATTTTCGTCCACGCCGATGTGACCAGCGACGAGAGCGGCCGGGCGGCCATCGGGAAAGCGGTGGTTGCGTTCGGGGCGATTCATGCGGCGATCAATTGCGCCGGCGTGGCGGATCCCGGGAAGGTGCTTTCAAAGAAAGGACCGATGTCGCTTGCCTTTTTCAACAGGGTCATTCAGATCAACCTTGTCGGCACGCTGAACATCATCCGCCTTGCCGTCGAGCAGATGGTCAAGAACGAACCGAACGGGGAAGGGGAGAAGGGGGTCATCATCAACACCGCCTCCGCGGCCGCTTTCGACGGGCAGATCGGCCAGGCGGCTTACAGCGCCTCCAAGGCGGGGGTTGCGGGGATGACGCTGCCGATCGCACGGGAGTGCGCGGATTACGGGATCCGTGTTATGACAATCGCACCGGGGCTGTTCGACACCCCGATGATGGCGGGCCTTCCCGAAAGCGTCCGGGTGATGCTGGCCGAGACCGTACCTTTCCCGAAACGCCTCGGCCGGCCTGCGGAATATGCCGCGCTTGTTCGGCACATCATTGAAAATCCGATGTTGAACGGCGAGTGCATCCGGCTCGACGGATCACTCCGGATGACGGCACGGTAAGCGCGGTCCGTTTCCGAAACGGGCCGCGAAAGCTGAGATCTAAAGCTGATGGCGTCAAAATAACCTGCAACCCGATCACCACTACAAAAGCAGGAGTCCAGAAAGCAAAAAACGCAAATTTCTGGCAATCACACCTGAAATCTGATATTTATCGGCAGCTTTCGCGAGTGTCTTTCACACGATGCATCTATAGAGAACCCATCCATGCAAAATGACCTGACATTTTTCACCAATGAACCAGGTTCCGCGCTGCTTGACAGGTTCAAGAGAACCCTCCGGGATGTGAAATTTTTCGATATCCTTGTGGGATATTTCCGCACCAGCGGCTTCGACAAACTACACGAATCCTTTGCCACCATCGACAAGATCCGCATCCTCGTCGGCCTGAACGTCGACCGGCAGGCCTTCGAGATCATCGACGCCTGCCAGTCCCAGTCCACGCTCGATTTTCAATCCCACAGGCGGACGAAGGAGATCTTCTCCGAGGAGGTCACCACGGAAATGGATCGCTCGCCGGACAGTTTTGAGACGGAGCTCGGCGTCCGGAAGTTCATCGAGTTCCTACGATCCGGTAAGATGGAAATCAAGGCCTATCCCAGCGGCAACCTCCACGCCAAGGTTTACATCAGCCGCTTCGGCGAGGATGATCGCGATTTCGGCCGCGTCATCACCGGTTCCAGCAACTTCTCCGAGGCGGGTCTCATCGCCAACCGGGAATTCAACGTCGAGCTGAAAAACCGGGCGGACGTGGAATTCGCCCTGGCCCGGTTCGAGGAGCTCTGGAAGGACGCGGTCGATCTTTCCCGCGAATACGTGGACACCATCCACGACAAGACCTGGCTGAACGACGAGATCACCCCGTATCATCTCTACCTGAAATTTCTCTA
>JAZDOG010000044.1:0-2270 GCA_043798915.1 Pseudomonadota bacterium
CTGCCGTTCCTGGAGGAAAAGAAGCATCCGGCGCTGACGATGGCATCGATCCTGGAATAAGGGGATAACATTTTGTATCCATTAATGATCGAAGAGAAAGGAGAGTAGATCATGGCTCTTACGGGAATCCAGATATTCAAGTTGCTGCCGAAAACAAACTGTGGGGAATGCGGCGTTCCCACCTGCCTTGCGTTCGCAATGAATTTGGCGGCGGCGAAGGCCGAACTGGCTTCATGTCCTTATATTTCGGAGGAATCGAAGACGCTGCTGTCGGAAGCGTCGGCGCCGCCGATCCGTCCGGTCGCGATCGGGAGCGGGGAGAATGTGGTCAAAATCGGCGGTGAGACGGTTCTTTTCCGCCATGAGAAAACCTTTGTAAACAAGCCCGGCATGGCGCTCTTGATCAGCGATACGATGCCCGCCGATGAGGTGGCCGAACGGATCAAGCGTTTTAATCTGTTAAAATACGAATGGATCGGCCTTGTGCTGCGGGCGGAGATGATAGCGGTCCGAAATGAATCCGGAGATGCGGGCAAGTTCGAGGCCCTGGTCAAAAAGGTTACGGATGAGACCGACGCCGCGCTGATCCTGATGAGCGACAGCGCGGATGCCCTGAAGGCCGCCCTCCAGGTTTCGGCCCAGCGTACGCCCCTTATTTACGCGGCTACGGATGGAAACGCGGAGGCGATGGTCGCGCTGGCCAAGGAGTACAAGTGTCCGCTGACCGCAAAGGCCAATAACCTGGAGAGTCTGACCGCCCTGACGGACAAGATCAGCGCCGCCGGCGTAAAGGATATCGTTCTGGACGGCGGCGCCCGGACGGTAAGGGGAACCTTTGAAGAGCAGGTGTTCGCCCGCCGGGCCGCGCTGGTCCAGAAGAACCGATCTCTGGGCTTCTCAACGATCGCGTTTGCCTGCGAGATGACGAAAGACCCGATGAAGGAGGCGCTGATCGCCGCAACACTGATTGCGAAGTATGCCGGGATCATTGTCATGTCCGACTTCCAGGGGGAGAGCCTCTTCCCGCTTTTGGTTGCGAGACTCAACATCTACACCGATCCGCAACGGCCGATGATGATGCAGCAGGGGATCTACCCGGTCGGAAATCCGACCGAGGATTCGCCGGTGCTCATTACGACCAATTTTGCGCTGACCTACTTCATCGTCTCCGGTGAAATCGAGGCCAGCCGCGTTCCAAGCTGGCTTATGGTGATGGATACGGAAGGTCTTTCCGTGCTGACCGCATGGGCCGCCGGAAAGTTCGTCGGGGACGCCATCGGTCAGTTTGTGAAAAAATCGGGCATCACGGAAAAAGTCAAGCACCGGAAGATTGTAATCCCGGGATTTGTGGCCGCCGTAAGCGGGGATCTGGAGGAAGAGCTGGGTCCGGAATGGGAAGTGAAGATCGGACCTCGTGAGGCCGCTCACCTGTCGCCGTTTCTGAAGCTGGGTGTCTAACTCCCCCCACCCTCCCCCGTCGAGGGGAGGGATAAAGGGAGCCCATCCCTTCCTTCCCCCTCGCGGGGAGGGATACAGGGAGGGGGCATTTTTATGTAAAAAACGGTGGAAACTCAAATCCATGAATCGGATGAACCTATAAGGAGGAAGAGCTTATGATTCGCATCGGAGAAAATCTCAACGTGATGGTGAAGAAGATCGGCGCGGCGATGCAGGCGAGGGATACCAAACCCATCCAGGAACTGGCGATCGCCGAGGCCAAAGCGGGCGTCGATTATATCGATATCAATCTGGGACCGGCCCGCAAGGAGGGCGCGCAATTGATGGAATGGGTCGTCCGGACGGTTCAGGATGTGGTCGATAACCCCCTCTACCTCGATACCATCAACGCCGAGGCCCTTGAGGCGGGGCTCAAGGTCTATCAGAATCGCAAAGGCAAGGCCGTCATCAATTCCATCATGGCGAGGCCGGAAAGCATGGAATCGAAACTGCCGCTGGCGGGGAAGTACAACGCGGGCTTCGTTGCGCTTCTCTGGGGACCTTCCGGATTGCCAAGGGATGCAAACGAGCGGGGCGTTCTGGCCGCCGAGTTGATGCAGAAGGCAGCGGAAGCCGGCATTCCCAATGAGGATGTCTGGATCGATCCGATCGTCACGCCGATTACCAGCCCTCAGAGCCAGGTGCAGGTGCCGAGCTGCGTGGAATTCATGAAGATGTTTATGGATTTCCAGGAGATGGCCCCCGGGCTGAAGGCGACGTGCGGTCTTTCCAATGTGTCGAACGGCGCCCCCGATCATCTGCGGCCGATCCTG
>JAZDOG010000054.1:0-2034 GCA_043798915.1 Pseudomonadota bacterium
AGAACTTGCCTTTGTGCGGACGTACGATATGAAGAACGGTCTCGCATGTCAAGAAATTTCTGCCCCGCTTTCGACAAAAGCCGCTTGACATGCAGGGTCACTTTTTTTATCCTCACCCTCGTGCAAGCAAATTCTTCATGCTTTGCAGTATCGGTTTCAGTTTCAGTTTCGATGAAAGGAGGAGTATGGGGCGGTTTGCAGATCTATCCGGTAAAGTGGCCATCGTCACCGGTGGCGCCGTCGGGATCGGCGGGGCGGTCGGGAGCGCGCTTGCCGAGAACGGCGTGTCCGTGGCGGTGGTCGACAAGGACCCCATCGCCGCCGAAAAGAAGGCTGCGGCGCTCGTGGCTCCCGGCGCCGGATCCACGGCAATCGTCTGTGACGTCACTGAGCCCGAACAGGTCCGACAGATGGTAGATGAAGTGGTGCAGCGCTATGGCCGCATCGACATTCTTGTCAACTGCACAGGCAGCATGTTCGGCGGAAAAACGACCCTCACGGTGTCTCCCGAGGAGTGGGACGTCACCTTCGCGCTCTGCCTGAGATCCCACTACCTATGCGCGCGAGCCGTTCTGCCCCACATGATTGAGCGCGGCTGGGGACGCATCGTGAATATCTCCTCCGACGCAGGTCGTCTGCCGGTTCGCCTCACGAGTCCGGCCTATGCCGCCGCAAAGGCCGGGGTGATCGGCTTCACGAAGCACCTCGCGCTCGAGGTCGCGCGGCAAGGCATCACGGTCAACGCGACGGTGCCGGGCACCACGTTCACACCCCGCACGCAAAGAACCTTCGCGCTGCATCCCGAAAGGCTGAGGGAGCGCGAGGAGAGGAACCCGATGGGCAGGCTGGCGGTGCCGGAAGAACAGGCAGGCATTGTCGTGTTTCTGGCCTCGGACGAGGCCCGCTACATCACCGGCGCAGTCATGGAAGTCACAGGCGGCCTTCTGATGACGTAGTGAAGGCTCGATAATAATTTCTTGACATACAGGGCAGCCCTTTGTATCATATTTTTATTGTGATCGCATGTTCTTATCAATTCCCGATTAAAGAACGTCGCGTCATTCATGAGAAATGACTTGCACCATCAAAAGAAAAGGAGCTCATCATTATGGAACTGTATCAAGCTATCGAACAACGCAGAACAATTCGTAAATTTCAAGGGTCCGCAACCGAAGATCAGTTGAAGAGAATTCTCGCAGCCGGCACCCGATCGCCATCGGGCACGAACAAACAAAACTGGGAATTCGTTGTTGTTGATGATTTGGGGATCGTTGACAAAATCAGCCAGGTCAAATACGTCCATAATCGAGGCAAAGCCGCAGGAGAAGAAGTGCCCGAAGAACAGGAAAAAGGAGCGCTGAAGCAGAAGGAATCGTTTAAAAACGCCAGCCTCGTTGTCGTCTATTGCAACCGGGAGCTTGCCGATACCGCAGGTCCTTGGTTATGTATCGAAAACATGCTCCTTGCGGCGGTCGCCGAGGGCTTGGGCGCAAGGATCGCCCGCTTCGGCGGCGATGCCGTCGGGCAAATCAACGCCATTCTTCACGCCCCTCAGCAAATGGAGCTCGTAGCGGCCATTTCCATCGGTGTCCCTGCAGAAGAACCCGCGCCTCGCAAACTGAGGCCGGAAGGGAGCTGGCTGCACCGCAACCGATTCTCATGATGGCTTCGTAAAAAGTCCAAAAATCCCTCCCCCTTGACGGGGGAGGGTCAGGGTGGGGGTGGTAAGCAATCGTATTCCAACCTGTTATTTCCCCCTCCCCTCAATCCCCTCCCACCAGGGGAAGGGAAATGTGACTTTTTACGAGGTCGTCTCTCTTAATTCGGAGGAAAAATGAAGATATTCAAAGTGGATGACTACTTGAAGCTGACAAATCCGACTCCCGGAAAGATATATCGCCAAGAGATCCTGAACCGGGATCATTTCGCCAATGAATTGGGCGGTATTTTCGGCATCATCGTTGCGCGAAGTAAAGGGGAGTACCACTATCACAATCAGCGCGAATCCCTGCTGTTGATCATCAGCGGTGAAGC
>JAZDOG010000081.1:0-15540 GCA_043798915.1 Pseudomonadota bacterium
GCGTCAAGGACTCGCGGACATTGGGGGGGCGGGCTATGCCTCGCTCGATGCCGACGACGCGCCCGTTGTCGATCCATACAACGTCGATCGCGATGCGCATGCCGAGCATCCAGAGCGACCAGCGGCGGCGGAACGGAAAGATGAAAAGCATCCCGTCCGACGTCGGACGATCCCTGAAAGACAGGCCGCGCATGCGCGATAAGGCCGTGTCGGCCACCCCGACTGAAAAGGGATGTCCATCGATCTCCACGGTGCGGGTTTGTATCATTTCCCCCCTGCGGCGATCTGCGAGCCAATCCCCTCCTTCAGCCTCCTGATCTCCTTCGTATCCGGCGCGCGCGCCAGAAGCGAAGCCAAAGCAAAGATCGCCGCGCCCTTCCCTCCGCCGCTCTCCAGCGCGAGCCTCCCAAGCGAGGCATAGGCCGGGGCATATGATGGGTCGGCCTCTATCGCGTCGCGGAAGAGCCTCGCGGCACCGGCGGGATCCGCCTCTCTGGTCGCGAGCCCCAGCTCATGCGCAGCGATTGCGCCGCTTGTCCCGCAGAATGGCACGCCCGCTCCCCGCGCGACCGATGCAGCCGCGGCTGCATCGCCGCCGATCCGCGCGGCGCGGATGCGGAGCGCAGCCGCGAGATTCGATCCACCCTCCGCTTTCGAGAGGATTTTTTCGGCGCCGGCTGCATCTCCTTCCGCCAGATCCATCCGGGCAAGCGCGAGGAGGGCAAAAAATCCGTCCCTCCTCTTCGCGAAGCGCCGATAGATTTTTCTGGCTTCGTCGTCTGCATCCTCGCGCTCGAGGAGCATCGCGCGGGCAAATTCCTCCATCGCGGACGATCCGCTCACTTCCATGGCACCGCCGCCATCGAGCAATGATGCCAGCGAAAGGAATATGCGTTCGGCATCACCTGCACCTGCGCGGGCCGCCACGTTCGCAAACCTTCGGGGCTCCTCTGCAACTCCAGGACACGAACCACGGCCGTCGAGAAATGCGTAGAGCGAGCGCGCCGCAACGAGCCTTGCCTGAGCAGCGAATGAATCCGGCTCCTTCGAGAGCCTGGCACGGATTGCTGCGATGACGCTGGGCGAGGGGAGCCAATCGGCATCCGCGGTGAAATCATCATCTGCCCTTCCTTTCAAGCCGTGTCGCTCCGGCGCAGCTGTGCGCAAACCGCCGGCCATTCCCCGGCACTCGAAGAACACCTCGATGAAGCGACCGGACGGCGCGGAGCACGAGACCTCCATGATAGAGCCGCCGGAGGGCACGAGGATGACGAGGCCGAGGGATGCAACTCCCGCCCCACCTCCGCGCGCCGCCGCTATATCGAAGGATGCCGCGAGCGCCTTCCCCTCGACCGCAGAGATATCGTCGACCGACTTGAGGAGCGCGCCGCCGAACTCGCGCGCAACTGTGAGGGCGATGAGATCGCGCGAAGGCGCGCCGACGGGTTCATTCATCCGCTTAACGCGCGCGCGGCCGCCACTGCCGTCACGGAGTTCCACGACGACATCGCCGAAGCCCTCCGCAATTTTCCACCCTGCCGGTATTTCGAACGCGACGCCGCGGACAGGATCAATAAATCTCCCCTGTGCCCCAAATGCATCAGGCACAAAAAGCTGAAGCACCGCGAGCACAAAGAGACATACTGAAGCTCGTTTCATGGCCGATGCCTCCCTTCGTCGCCGGCGCCCTTGCATCGGCGCACCCCTTCCGCCGCAGACTCGGAGGCGGATGGATCGAGCGCGGAGAGGGCGGAGGATATTTCCTCGTAGATCGGCAGCGCGCGGCCGCAGCCGGAGAACCTCTCGGCCGACAGCGCGCCCGAGAGCCATCTGCCCGCCGCGGATTTGATCGACGCATCGATCCTCGCCTTGAGAGAGGCGGCCGCGTTGCCAGCGCCGGCATCGGTTGCAGCTTGAACCTCCGCCCTCGCCCTGCCGAGGCGAGAGACCGCCTCTCTTGCATCCAGCGAATCGACTGAGGAGAGCATGGCTCCGATCGCCGCAAGGCGCGGCGCCGCATCGTCCCTGACGCTCGCCGCGAGAGAAACGCGCGCCTCATCGAGCGGCCCTGCAAACGTCGGCCTGATCCCACCGGCTCGCAGGATCTCAGCCGCTCGGTCGAGCGCACTTTTGGCGCCAACGAGATCGCCCAGACCTTTTAGCCTCATCCCATCTTTGAAAAGTGCGAGCGCCTCTTCTTCACTGCCTGAGGATAATTCATCGCCATATGAACTCTCGGATTTTTTTCCGGCAGCTTGGGCGTCATCGCCGCTATTGAGCTCTTCAAGCAGACGCCTTGCCTCAGCATCCTCTGGCGCGGATTCCGTGGTCTCGATGAGCGCCAGCCTCGCCTGTTCGATCCGCCCCGCGCGGAGATGATCGCGAGCCTCTTCGATGAGCCTCGTGGCACTCACAACCGAAACTGCCTGGGCTGCCGGAGCCGGGTCAACAGCGACCGGCAAGGGATACGATGGAGCGGCAACAGGTCCGCGCTGAAATATCGCAGCCATCGTCGCGATTGCCAGAAGGAAAGCCATCGCTCCGAACAGACACACGCGCCGGCTGATGCGCGCGCGCCACGGAACCCTCGAATCCGCGACCGAGAGGCGCGTGAGCCCCAGCGCGATAGCATCGCCCGGCCCAATCGCTCCGATCCGTTCATCCCTGCCCGCCAGGGCCGCATCCTGGAGCGCCGCGCAGACAAGCCCCCTGGAGCGCCGCGCGAAGACGGCGTAGGCGATCTGCCCCGGGGCAACCTCCTTCACAAGGCACAGGCCCTCGCGCGAAGATGAAAGAAAGAGCATGCCCTCGCGGCCAAACTCCGCTTCGAGAGGCGCCCGGCCATCCTGCATCTCGAGCTTCAACCTCATCGCTCTCTTCATTGCGCCCCCTCTGCGCGGATTCTCGCGAGGCGCTCCTCTGCGCGGAGAAACCGCCTCGGGTCGCCCGCCACCGACGCCTCCGACACCTCCGCTTCGATCTTCTGCGTGAGCGCGCCGCGCCTTCGTGCGATTGCGGAGATGAGGGCTTCGCCTTCCTCGGAGGGATGAAGCGCGTTTGAGAGCGCGGCAGAAGCCGAAGCCCGGTCGAGCATCCCGCCGCGAAGCGCGGCCCTCCCCTCGCGCGAGAGCCACGACGCGAGCTCACCGGCCGCGGAGATCGGCTCCGCGGAAGCTTCGGGCGCGGCGTCCGCCGGGTCGCGCGCGCCGATGTGCACCGATCCGGCCACAGCGAGCACGAGCCCCAGCGCCAGCGCCGGGAATATCGCGATCCTCTTTTTCAGCATGTTTTTTCCTCCAGCGTCATCAGGACGCAGTCGCCGGCCGGCGCGGAGAAGCAGAACATCTGCCGGCCGCCCCAGGCGCACTCCCACGAAGAGCCGCGCCCCCTGCGCGCAGCTGCAGCACCTTCGAGGAAGCGCGCGGCCGATTCTGGCGGGACGATATCGACAAGATGTGCGCCGCTGCCCGCACCTCCATTCGCCATCCCGCGGCCGCGGCGGCCGGCAGCGACGAGCCTCAATGAAGAATCGAAGAGGAACGTGGCGGCACCGCAGAGCGTTTCGACCGCGTCGCACCATTCGCCCTCATCAGGACCCTTGTGCGAAGCTCCGACATCGACATGCGGCTCCGCAGCGTCATCCGCGCGCGGATTTTTTCGCGTGCAGATCGCCGCCGCAATTGCGACTCCCACTATCAGCCAGCCTGTGAACCCCGCGATCGTCATGATGTCCGATTCAGAAAAGGGCGCCCAAGCCGCCTGTTGCCAGGCGCACGATCAGCGGCCCGAAGATGACGATGAACGTCGCCGGCATTATGCAGATCGCCAGCGGGATGAGCGCCTTCTGCTGCGCGGCCACACCCTTGCGCTCCGCTTGCGCAAAGCGCTCGGCCCTGAGCCTCACCGAGAGCGTGCGCAGCACCGGACCGATCCCGCCGCCCAGCGCGTCCGCCTGGATGAGCAGCGAGCAGAACGATGAGAGCGCGGGCACGCACGCGCGCCGGCCCATGACGGCGAGCGCCTCGCGCCGCTGCGTCCCCATCCTGATTGCGGATTCGAGGCGCGCCAGCTCTGATTTCAAAGGCCCGTTCTTCAGCCGCGCGGCGATGCGGCCGAGCGCCTCCGCAAAATCGAGGCCGGCCTCCACCGAGAGGGCCAGCCAGTCGAGCGCTCCGGGGAGCTCGAGCTCGATGGCCGCGCGGCGGCGGCGCACCTTGGCCCTAAGCCACAGCGTCGCAGCGAACCACCCGAGCGCCGCGCCCAACACGGCCCTGAGTGGCAACGGCATATTGAAGAGCGCGATGAAGGCGAGGGCCGTAAGCATCGAAGAGGCTAACCTCATGGCGCAGAAGCCGGCGGCATCGATCGACTCATCGAGGCCGGCAGCCGCGATCATGCGCGAGAGTTTTTCTCCATTGCGCGGGAGGCCCGCCATCGAAGCCAAAGGCAACATCCAGTGGCACATAGATATGAGCAACCACGACAGGGGCGATGCGGGGCGGGCCTTTGTCCTCATCCCGCTCGCGTGCCAGAGCCTTTGCCGCTCCCTCCTCCGCCAGATGGCCAGCAGGCCAGCCCATGCGGCGACGCCGGCAAGGATCACGCATATGAAAAACTCAGCTACGGTATTATCGACCACGCGGCCTCCATCTCGCTTGTCAGCCCGCCCTCTTTGGATGCGTCGCGCCAGAGCGCAGGCGTGATTTTGCGGACGATGCGCAGGCGCCCGGCGAGCGGGGATCCGCTCTTCGCATCGAATATCGCGACACCCTCGCCCTCAATGGCGACAAACCGCGCGCCGACATTTGCAAGAGCCGCCGTCGCCGCCTCGTCCGGCGGCGCATCCTCCCGCGGAATCTTCCCGCCGATTTTGAAGCTCCGCGCTGAGACGTCCCGGCGGGGAAAACTGACAGGGCGGGGATCGGAGAATTCGATCTTCGCCTCGATAGGAGGCAGCTCGCGATCGGCGATGAAAACCGGCGCATCGGATTGGCCGCCCTGCCCTCCAGCGGACGGATTCAGGGGAAGCGAGAGGATGCGCGACGGAAGGTCCTGCCACAGAATCCGGGATGGCTCGATGCCGCCGGGCGATTGCCTCCGCCTGACGACCATGCGGCGCTCCTGTATCTTTCCGCCCTCCTTCATTATAGAGACGGTGCGGTAGCCCGTATCCCCAAGGCCCATCGAGAGCGATGATGAAGCTAATATAATGATAGCGATGAGCCAGATCCTCCGCATGTCGTCTCCCTCACACTCTGATCATCACGATGCTCCTCAGCCACGCCGCGCCGAGCGCTTCGAGCAGGATTCCGAACGCGACCAGGAGGTGCCCCAGGCGCGTGGCCACCAGCGGCTCGATGTAATCCGGCGCCACCATATAGAGCGCCACCCCGAGCAGCCACGGCATGGCAAGCAGCATGGCGCCTTGATAGACCCCCTGCGCGGTCAGCACGCGGATGCGCTCCTCGACGTGGAGCCTCCCTTCGACTGTCGCCGCGAGCGTGCCGAAGGTCTCGATCAGGTTGCCGCCCGTGCGCCGGAGCACCTCGACCGACTGGACAACGAGGCAGACGTCCTCCGTCGGGACTCGCTCTGCGAGGATCGCAAGCGCCTCTTCCGCGGTGCGGCCGAGCTTGAGCTGCGCCACGACGCTCACGAGTTCCCCGCCTAGCGGGGATGCGAGTTCGAGCGAGGCCATCTCGAGCGCCTGCGCGAGCGAGAGCCCGGCCCTCATCGCGTTTCCGATGAGCGCCAGCGCGTCCGGGAGCTGCCGGTCCGCGGCGATGAGCCTCCTCTTTCTGATGACTGCAAGCAGCAGTACGACGGCGGGAGCGAATAGCGAAAGCGCGGAGCATATCCTCGGGGAGAGCTGCACGCCGGCCGTGTCGGCCTCCCGGGCGACCCGGTCGCGGCCGCGCAAGATGAGCGGCGCAGCGCACGGGACAAGACGCGCCAGGGCAAAGGCCAGGGCCGCGGCCGCAATGGCCGCCGAGATAATGAATGCCATCTTGAGTATCGGCATATCTCTCCCTCACAGCGCGGGAAGTTCTATTCCCCGCGCCGCAAGCTTTTCAGCGAAGCGCGGCTTGAGGCCGGTGGGCGTTAGTTTCCCATCGTCCGGCGAGATCGCTGCGAGCGTCTGCATGCATGGAGTCGCCCCCTCCATGCCGGTGAACTCGGATATCTCCACAACGCGGCGCATGCCGTCCCGCCGCGCCACCTGCACCACGAGATTGACGGCGCGGACGATCTGCTCGCGCACGGAGACGAGAGGAAGCTCCATGCCGGCCATGAGCACCATCGTCTCGAGTCTGGCCAGCGCGTCGCGCGGCGAGTTTGCGTGGACGGTCGTGAGCGAACCCTCGTGCCCGGTGTTCATCGCCTGGAGCATGTCGAGCGCCTCCGGGCCGCGGCACTCGCCGACGACGATCCGGTCCGGCCTCATCCGGAGGGCATTGCGCACGAGGTCGCGTATGGCAACCGCGCCGGCGCCATCGAGCCCCGGCGGTCTTGATTCGAGCCTCACCACGTGAGGAAGCGGGATGAAGAGCTCGGCCGCATCCTCTATTGTAACGACGCGCTCCGCGGGATCGATCCGCGCCGCGAGCAGCCCCAGGAGTGTCGTCTTCCCCGCTCCGGTGCCGCCGGAGATCACCATCGAGACGCGCGCGCGGATGCACGCGGAGAGAAACGCGCCGGCGCCCTGCGTGAGCATGCCGCCGGACACCGCGTCGTCCATCCCCCTCACCCTCCTCAAAAATCTCCGGATCGTCACGGCTGGGCCGTCGATCGAAAGCGGCGGAATGATGACGTTCAGGCGTGAACCGTCGGGGAGCCTCGCGTCCACCATAGGGGACGATTCGTCTATGCGTCGGCCCGTCCGCGCGACCATGCGCTCTATCACCGCCATGAGGTGCGCCTCGTCGGCGAATTTTAGAGCGACCGAGTTCACTCGTCCCTGCCGCTCCGCCCAGACGCGCTCGGGCCCGTTGACCATGACCTCGGTCACCTCTGGATCGGAGAGCAGCGACTCGATTGGGCCGAACCCGACGGAATCGTCGACGACCCTCTTCACGACAGACTCGGGAGAGAGGCCCGCGAGTTCCGACGGATCGATGCCGGCGAGCAGGCGGCGCGCGGCCGCGGCGACGCGGCGGCGGAACGACTCCTCCGCGGCCCGGTCGCCCGAGGGCACGCGGAGATCCTTGAACTCGTGGTCGGCGCGGAGCTCTCCGAGGATTTTTCTCACCGCCGTTTCACATCTGTCATCGCAGGCTTTTGCATCTGGAGATATTTTTTCTTCGATTTCATGGGATGCGGACTCGCTGGATGCAGGATGCGGCTCCGCCTTGGGCACTGCGACCGCTCTCTCGATCAAACGCAGGGCCAGCCGCTCGATCTCCTCCGCGCCGCCCCAGAAGGCGAGCTTCCATCTGCGAGACAGCCTCGCGGCCATGGCGGTGTCGGCACTGGAGTTCCAGCCGCCGGAAGAGCCGAGGGCAAATCCGGCCGGGTGCGCGGAGACATCGTCCTCGAGCATGCGGTCCATCATCCGGCCCGCAGCTGCGAGCCCGCCTTCCGCGGAGACATCCGCCACGACGAGCGCCGGCAAAGCCGGCAGCGCCTGCGCAGCGATCAAAAGCGATTCCGGTCCGATCGCGAAGAGGATTATATCGAAGACGCGCGAAATATTTGCGAGCGGGGCTGCATCGACTGGACCGTCGCAAGCTACGGCGGCGACGGAACCGTTTGGGGAAAGAAAGCCGACGAGGGCCTGGGCCTCGAGACCGCCGAGGTGCACGAGGAGTTCGCTCCATGCCCTTGTCCCGCTCCGCTTCGCAGCACCCCCTGAGGCATCTATTATAAGGGGCGTCTTACCACGCGCCGAGAACCACGACGCCACGCCGCGGGCAAGGGAAGCGGCGGAGGATCCGTCTGCGGGATCGGCGATTGCAAAGCAGCGCGCGCGCGATGCGCCGTCTCGATTCATCGCCATTTCCTCCTCTGCGGCCGGCGCGTCTCGGATGCAGCCGCGCCGCCATCGACGTCCGCCTCTTTGACGTCTCCGCCGCGGCGGCCGGCCAGATATGATCCATACTCCTTCTTCGATCGGTCGCGGATCATCGACTCCTCGGTCGCGAGGAATTCCTTGAGTTCTGCCTCCGCCGGCGTCGGCTGCTCCACGAGCCTTGGCGTCACGAAGATCACGAATTCGGACCGGTTCGACTGGAAGTCCTTCGAGAGGAAGAGGGCGAAGAGCGCCGATGAGGTGTCGAGATCCCGAGGGACGCGGTTTCTCATCTTCACTTCGCCGTTCCTCACGATGTTGCCGAGCACCAGGCTCTGGCCGAATTTGCAGATCGCGCTCGTCGAGACGGTGTTCGTGTCGATGGCGCCCCGGAGGTCCGCCGTCGGCGAGGAGAGGGTCGCGGTGAGCTTCACGTCAACGCCGCCGGCCACCTCTATCGGAGTCGCCTCGATGTCTATCCCCATCTTTTTGAACTGCACGTCCTGGCCCTTGTAATAGGGGACCTCCGTCCCGCTGAATATCTTCGCGTCCTCTCCGCTCTTGACGACGATCGACGGATTTTCGAGCACCCGGCCGTCGCCGCGCTCGCGCACGAGTTGGAGCTTCGGCACAAGCTGGAAGACGAAGCCGATCAGTTCCTTCCCTAAGCCGCTGATGGATGAGAGCAGCCCCGCGCCGCTGCCGTTTCCGGCGTTGGCATGCCCGCCCGATGGGAAGGCGCCGGGCGCCCAGTTGATGCCCAGCTGCCTCAGCGCCGACTTCTTGATCTCCATCATGTGGAAGGTGAGCTCGATCATCTTTCCGCGGCCGACCTGCCTCTTCGTGTCGCGCGCGTCGATCAGGTCCAAAACCTCGGGCGAGTAGAGCTTTGCTATCTCCACGGCGCGCTTTGCGTCGGCCTGGCTGTAGGCCACGCCCTCGAGGACGATGCGGTCGCGAACGGAGCGGACCGTCACGCCAGGAACGTCGATCGATTTCGCGATGGCGTCTGCGAGCTGGCCGATCGCGTCGTGAGCGAGCCTGATGCGGCTCCTGATCCGCGGGTCTTGGCGGGCCACGCCTTCGATGTGGCGGAAGTCCTCCGGCTCGGCGACCTCGCCAGTCACCTCCACGTGTCCGTTCTGCACGCTGACCTTCACGCCGGAGAGTTCGCCGAATTCGCTCTTCGCCTTGTCGAGGACCTCCTTGAGGGACGTCGTCACGACCCTCACCTGGAACTCGTCTCGCTTGGCGCCAGCGGCATCCCACACCGTGACCATCGTCTCGCCGCCGCCGCGCGCGTTCACATAGATGGAGCGGCGGTCCTGCGAGACGATGTAGTCGCACACGCCGGGATCAGCCACGGCGACGTCGCCCACGTCGTAGCCGAGTTCGACGGTCGTCGACTGCCCCTTCATGAGGGACTGCGACGAGATGGCCGCCGCTGCCGGAATCGCAGTGCCGATGATCGCTGCCGCCATAATCGAAGATATTATCAATCGCATAGACGCTCCTTGGCTGATAGCTGCTTTTTATCTCCCCTTGTATTCCCGATATCCCTTTTTCATCGGCACGAGTTCGTCGTGACCGCCGGTGATCGTCGCGATCGTCGTAGGCGGGGTGCGCTCCGCGCCGGCATCGTCGCCCCAGGCGCGAAGCGCGACGGTGAGCGCACCGGACTCGCGCGCAAAGGCGAGCGCCTGCGCCTCGGCAGGCGTGACGGCGAGCGTGGCGGTCGCCTGCGCTCGACCGGGGACCATGGCCTGGCCGCCGAACATGCCTCCCTTTGCGGCGGCGCTCTTCGGCGCCGGCAGCGCATCGGCGATCTCGCTGCCGACGGCGAGAACCTGCACATCCTCGACGATGGTGAGAGTGGTGCGCCGGACCGAAGACTCCTGCCCGAGATCGAACGTGGCCATCACATCGACCACGTCGTAGGGCTTTATGATTCCGGAGGAGCCCGCCGCGTCGTCGAGCGGAATGGCCACCGCCCTCCTCCCGGCGGGTATGACCGCCGCGAGCCCGCGAGCATCGCCGACGCGGCGCGCGTTGGCTGGCGTCATGTGCGCGCCGGCTCTGATGGGGACGACGGCGACGCGGCCGGCTGCGTCAGAAACGGATGAGAAGGCGGCGGGCTGGACGAACCGCCGAGGCACGCGCGCCATGCCGATCGCGTTCTCGTCGATCGCCTCGCCAGCGGCGATGTCGCGCGCGGCGACCGCCACGCCCACTGGCTCGGCCACGCTCATAATACTCGCCTCGCGGCTGCCGAGGTAGCCAGCTGCAAAGAGGCAGGCGGCCAGCGCTGAGACGCACGCGACCAGGAGCGGCTTCTGTTTTACGATTTCACCAATCTGCACAGATCGGATCTGAAACAATTTTCACCTCCTGCGGCGCGCTAATTTCCCGGCGCAGCTTGCCAGCGCCTATGGCGACTGGCTCCCCGCCGTGGACGAACGAAACTTTTCCCATCTTCTCGATGCACATCCTTTGAAAACCCTGGCCCAGGTGCGACGCGTCCCACTCGCGGAGCGCCGCCGACGCCTCCGCCTCAGCGGACGCAACGTCGTGCACACCCTGCGTGAAGAGCGCCGCGAACTGTATAATGATAAGAAAGAAGAGCGCCGCCAGCGGCGTCATCGCCGCAACCTCGATCATCGCGTTGCCTCTGTTCCCTTTGAGATTCAATGCCGCATTTCCTCGTACCCGGCGCCCAGCGTCCACATCGGCACGAGCGCCGCGTGGTAGAGTTCGTCGGACCCCTCTGCCGATATCTGGTCCCTGGCCTCGCTCACGGTGTCAGTGGCCTTCAGCGCAAAGTTTCTGACTGAACCGCCGAAGGCCTGCGCGGCGGCAGAGGCGCTGATCTCCACATGGTCGAAGAATTTGCCCAGCAGCATCGGCCTGATCGTTTCGCTGGCGAGCACACCGATCGTCGCATCGGGCCCCTTGGGTTTGACAAGGTAGCTCTTGTGGTCGTAGCTCTTTGTCTCTACAGACGTTGGATCTAAATAATCCGTTCCGGTGACATAGCTATAGTCCACGTGCCCGTCCTGTTCCTGTTCCTCACTATCCGAGAGAAATACCCCTCCGGGCAAAACGGTGCGACCGGTTGAATTGGGCGCGTTCGCCGCGAGGAGATTCAGCGCATAGGCGTTGGCCCGTGCCGGCATTTCATCCTGAATCTCCCTGATGTTTTCGGAATCCACATCGTACCCGCGTTTGAATGAGGCGATGCGCCTCTGGGATGTCGCTTTGGTCTGCTGCGAGTCGCTGCCAAATTCGCTCACTAGATTGCGCCAGTCTTTGTATATCCGCCAGTTCTGGAAGGATATCTCATTAAGCGCATCCGCCAGCACGACGGCGCCCACATATGCCGCTCGATCGGCGGCGGCCTCGAGCCTCGCCCGTGCGACGGCTATGCGCCCGAGGTCGATGGCGAGCGCCAACATCACCACCATGAGCGGAACGGCGATCATGATGAGCACCGCCACGCTCCCCCGCTCTTTTCCCGCGGATTTTCTCACGGATAATCGCATGCGCGATATCCTCCCGAATCGTTGCAATATGGCGCCGGAGTGTCGCCTCCTTGGAGCACCGCATCGGAGAGGCCGGGGGTCAACGCATCCGCCCTCGGGCTCTCCCTCCAGAGCAGGCGGGCGGGACCGAGCGCCGGGATATTGATAAGCGAATTGGCGACCGCCACGATTTTCACCGGCTGAGAGGCATCGCTGGCCTCTGTGAGCCCCCCGCGAAAGAGAGGACGATCGAGCATCGCATAGAGTTCCACATCGGCGAGGTCGCCCTGATAGACGGCTGAGACGCGCGCTGCGCGCATCGCCGCGTGCTGTGCCATGGCGCTCCTCACTCCCGTGAGCGCACCCTCGAAGACGACGAAGATGAGCAGGAGCGCCATCGGCAGGACGATGGCGAATTCGACAAGCGATTGGCCTCTCGCATATCTCATGGGCCGCCTCACTAGTTTGGATTCGACATCGGCTGGTTCGTCGTGAGCCAGCCCGAGACGTTCTGCGCGAGCTGCGCTATCGCCTGGTTGAACGTCGGGATGAAGTGGCTCGCCGCAGCCACGAGCCCCAGCACCAGGACTGCCACGATCAGCATGTACTCCGTCGCGGCCTGCCCCTTCCTGTTCCCAACCCTCTTCATGATCGACATGGCCCCTCCTTTTTTTGTCACAACGGATACACACGTTTAGAATGCACGAGCCGTGCCAAAGTTGAGCTGACGATTTTTCAACGAGTTAGGCTGTCGGATGGGGCAAGAGGTGCAGCGATTGTGTGCAGTGCTGCAGCGTTTTGCTGCAGTTTGGGATAAATGGGGTAGGGTCCGAACCGGATAGATCAGCGGGGAGGCGCGGAACCGGCGGGGGCGCTGCCGGGCCCGCCTTTGCGGCCCTTGGACTTAACTTGTTTGCCCGGCGTCTTGCCCCCGGGGCGCGCTGTCGTCCCGGATTTTTCCGGGTGGTGCCTTTTTGCCGGCCTCTTTCCATCCTTCGCGGCGACCACCAGCTCTTTGAGGCGCTTAAATAGCGGCGCGGCTGACAATATTGGCTCAATCTCCTGGGCGAGCCCCAGCTCTTCGAGCACCTTCCATAGCGGCAGCGCCTTGACTTTTGCTGTGGCATCCGCATCGAGTGCGATGCCCATTTTTTCATGGACGGACAGCATCCTGCCTTTCAAAACAGCCACAATTTCGCGCCTTCCCTCCTCGTTGAGGAGGTCCCACAATCCTTTGAGCTTTCCAAATTGATTTTGCATGTCCTTATTCAGAAAATCAGAGAGGAATCCGATGCCGACCCTTCGAGCGAACTTAAGGATTATGTCGTCACCAATGACAAGGGTCTGCTGGAGTCGATCCAGTGCCGAGAAGTATGCCTGCATCCCTTCAAATGTGTCTGCGGCGAATTCGTCCGCTGTATTTTGAATACGCCCCAGGACATACATGAAACGCCAGACGAACGCCCGCCGCAGCTCATCCGTAACAAGCTCGGGATGCTTGAGTATTGTCTCTGCCCCTTCGCTCAGTTCCCATGGAGTCGTAAAGCTCCGGAACCTTGCCACCTTATAAAGCGTCTGCACTCCCTCTCTGCCATAGGTGTGTTCGAGGAAATACTTGATGTCGCGATACTGGCTGGGGCGCAGGATATAGAGGAGGGCCCCCACCTCTTCGCCGGCGCTGCCGCCGAGCGACCGGGCGACATAACGGGAATTATCTATCATCCGGATGGTTCGCGAGAAATCGTTCGATATCCCGGCCGACAACCGCGAAATCGCCTCCCTCAACGGAGCATCGTCCGCCCGCAGCTTTGCCAAGACATCCGCCACTGCGCTTCGCAAACTCCTGATCTGTGCCCCGCTTGTGCTCATAGCTCGGCTTCTGAGATCAAACTCGTCAGCAGAAATATGTCCAATAAATGTGTTCAGGTTAGTTGGTCCGTCCAGGCCAAACGCCAGTTCCGCCGCCTGTTCGACAACAGCCAGTATCTCGCCGTGCACCATATCCAGATAAAAGGAGCTGTCTGCCAGCATTCTCAGATTATGTGAAATTAGAAAAGCCGGCGCATCTCCGGATGAGGATTCGGGTAAATGTGACCGCGCTTTATACTTCTCAAACGCCCTTGCAGCTTCGGGGCCGAACACCCTGTCGATCTCCCGATCCCAAAGGCTCTGCAGACGCGCAACGACGTCCCCCTCATCGCTCATCGCCTTCACCTCGCGCAAAAGCCCGGACGTGAACCCAACCTTCTGCTGCAGCGCCCTCATCTGCGGGCTCAGCCGTCCATTGTCCTGGCCGGCGGCAAAAGGTGCGGCTGATCCGCCCGCGCCCTTGCCATCTGGCGCGCGAAATATCTTCAGCGGATCTTTTCCAAACGGAGTGAGCGAACCTTCTTGTGCTCCAGGCAATCTTTGGAGACCTCGCACAACCGTATCGATAATATTTCGTACACCGCCAGGTTGGAGGAACGCGGCCACTCCGGCGAGCATGTCCACGAGCTGCTCGTGGCCCGCGGTCCCCTCTGCCGGAGTGCCCCTGACAATGTCATCCGCAGCGATGCGCGCGGCATTCAACGCCCGTTCCGCCCTGGCGTGCTCCACATGCGACCGGACCTTCCCTGCGACATGCCCTGCCACGGCATGCCCGATCTTCTGTCCGACCTTGAGAACTCCCAGCGTCTTCATGTTGAGGAGAAAGTTCTGGAGGCTCCAGGCATCCTCAGGCCTCCCCTCCGAAAGGCCGACGGCGGCCTCCCAGCTCTGCAGACCCATGAACACCACCGCCTCGGCTGAGAGATCGGCCAGCTTGTAGCCGGCCCTTTCTCCACCGTGCATTATCAGATAACACCTTTGCGCCTCACTCAGCTGTGCAGCCGGCCTCTTGAAGATCGCGAGCGAATCCCCCTCGAATGCCTTCAATGCCTCGGGGTTTCGCTTCAGGGCATTCAAAAATCCCCTCCACTCCGCTTTGGCACGGATCGTCTTTGCAAATCCCGCCTCGAACAGCGCCTTGCCCGCGGGGATGGCCGCAAACATCAGGATGTCTTTGACCGATTCTTCCATGTAGCTGCCGGTATGCTGTCCGCGAAGCTTGTGCCAGCCAAACTGCGTGGACGTGAATGCCTGCGCGTTGACGACGAATGCCACGGCCTGATGGAGTGCCGGGTTCGCAAGGACCTCGCCCGCGATGATATACCTGCGCGCCTTGAGCGCCGTCGATGCCATGCGAAGGATTGCGCCCGAGGCCGCTGCAGCCGCTCCAGCGATCGCCCCGCAGACGATGATGGACAGCGTGGATTCGAAGCCGACGTCCAGGAGCAGGTCGCGCGTGCTGTCTTTGATATGCCAGCCCTGGCCTTCAAGGCTTGCCCTCTGCGCCTCGACCTCCCTGGCCATCTCGGAGTCGATTCCTTTGGATTTCAAAAGCGCGGAGAAGATCAGGCCCGCCGCCTCGTAGGACCTGACCGACGGCCCGCGCATCCACTGCGCCGTCGCGAACAGGATGCCTGCGCGACGCGCGGGATTCGTCTCATCCGCAACCCTTCGCATCCTTGAAAAAAGCTCGTCGTTTGCCGCGACGACCAGATCGGAATAATACTCCGCGGAACCCCTCTCTGAAAAACCGCGCTCGAAGCGTTCACCCAGGACCTCTGCATCTCCTGCCCTGTTGCCCGTCATCCAGTTCAGAAAAGCGGCGGCCGACGAGCGCCCTGCCTTTTCCTCCTTCTGCCGCCTTGCCAGCTCGACCGCCTTCTTCTCGATGATATCGATCGCTTCTTTCGAACTTTTGGCCCGGCCTGAAACGAGAAGCCCGCGGATCTCATCTGCAAGGGCCTTGCGCCCCTGCGCGAAAAACTCCTCCTTCTTCCGCACAAAATCAGACTCGGCACCCTGCATGACCGAGGCGCTGTGGAGGTCGGAGATCTGTCCGATGAGAGAAAGGGTCGCCAGCTCCGAGGCCATCTTCTCAAAGGCCTGCTGGAGCTTAGGCGTCTGGCCGAGTTTCTGTTCCACAAA
>JAZDOG010000014.1:0-2862 GCA_043798915.1 Pseudomonadota bacterium
GCGGCGATCCTCTTGACTGTCAGATGTTCGCTGCCGTATTTGAAGATCAGTTTGGCTGCGGCTTCGATGATCTGCTGCTGACGGAATTCCGTATTTTTCCTCTTTGTGACCATCGCCTCAGCTCCTGGAAGAGTTTGCCGGTCCATGCTCCGGTCACATGGCCCAAAAGCGGCGGCAGTTTCGACGTACCGGAGGTACGAACGTATCAGACGTTTCACTGCCCGAGGAGACAATGAAACGTAGGTATCATAATGAACCGCGTGGACAAAATCAAACTATTTTCTCTGGCGCAACTGGTTGCGAGCTTTCAACAGGATTAAAATGGATAAGGGCAGCCCCATCAAAGCGGGACTGCCCTATACTTTCCGAATTGCACCGACCACGATTCCCGGAACCTGCGCCTAAAACCGAACAAGTATCCGAATCAGCTATGCATCAGGATGCCGTTACGTTGGTGGTCTAACCGACCTTGGGGGCCGTCTTGCCCCGGCGGTCTTTTGTCAAAATCTGTCCCTCAGAGAACAGAAACACAACGCCGATAAGACAGGTAACGCTGCCGACCAACGCACAGATAATTTGGATGTATGTCGGTGGATTCAGAATACTTATGAAACATAACACCGTAATTGCAACAACTATGGCAGCGAGCCCACCCAGCTTTTCCCACATATTTAACCTCCCTGCATACGTGCTTCAGAAAATTGGAATGATCTGATCCGACGACGGGCGCGGATCCCAATGACGACAGGTCAGTGTGAATCGCTTTGTTTGAGCGTATTGAGTTTGCTCGGATCAACCCTTGGCGGACGTATCATTATCCGGTGCTTTCCCGAAGCGCACGATTACGTAAAGCATGAGACAGCCCGTAGCAATCGCAAGACAAAAAATGATCATTGAATGCACGGGCAGAATGGTGATCAACGACCATAGAATAAAATTACCGGCGATGGCGCCGACCACAGACAAAAAATGTCGCATCTTTTTCCTCCTGACGTAGGTTATAGTGGTTCAGTACACACCCGTTCCGAAATTCCGGCGCGGAAGCCGGAATCATCAATACAACAAGGACGGCACCCACAGACCGATCTGCGGGAAGAGGTAGAGAAGCAGTATCGCTAAACACTGGATCGCCATGAAGGGCAGCATCCCGATGAAGATCTGGTTCAGCGTTACGTGCGGCGGCGCCACCCCTTTCAGATAGAAGGCGGCCATTGCCACCGGCGGCGAGAGGAACGCCGTCTGAAGGTTCAGCGCCACGAGCAAACCGAAGAAGAGCGGATCGATGGTGAAGTGCGCCAGGAGCGGGATGAAGATCGGCATGAAGATGACAATGATCTCGGTCCACTCCAGCGGCCAGCCCAGAAGGAAGATGATCACCTGCGCCAGGAGCATGAACTGGGTCGGCGTCAGGTCCATCGACTTCACCCACTCGTTGATAATCTCCTGACCGCCGAGGAGGGCGAATGCCGCCGCGAAGATGCTCGAACCGATGAAGAGCCAGCAGACCATGGCCGAGGTCTTGGCGGTGAGGAAGACTGACTCCTTAACGACGGTGAAATTGAGCTGTTTGTACGCGGCCGCCAGGACAAACCCCCCGAAGGATCCCATCGCCGCCGCCTCACTCGGGGTTGCAAGCCCCACGACGATCGTCCCGAGGACCCCGAGGATGATCAGGGCCAGCGGGAAGAACGATCCCAGGAGCATCTTGAAGATCTCGAGACGGGCGAAGGTGAAGATCGCATAGAAGATCACCGTCCCCGCCGCGACGATGCCGAACGTGATCCAGAACACCAGGGGGGGAGGATTGCGCGGGGGCACCGCTGGCACCGCCGGTGACGCCGGCTTTACCTCAGCGGCCGCCATCGGGGCCTCGGCCTGTGCGGCCGGGGCTACCTCCTCCGCCTCCCCGGGTTCGGCCTGGGGCTCCTGCAGACCGCCCTCGGCGCCCGGCTCCTGCAGGCTGTCGGTATCGGTGGAAACCGCCTCGGTCTCAGTCGCCTCCATGCCCATCGCCTGCACGCCCGACGTGTCGATCAGCGACGGCGCCGTCGTCCAGAGGTAGATCACCAGCACGAGGAGAGCGGCCGCGAGCGCCGGAAGGATGGCGATGATCAGGTGGGTGACCAATGTCTTCATCGGGACGTCGGCGTTCCGCTTCCCCTTGATCGCACCGATCAGCCCGACCATGACGTTGTTGGATTTCTTGGAGATCGCCTCCGCGAACTTGGGCAGCTCTACGCGCTGATCCTCCTCGGAGAGGGGCGGGGCGATGCTCGGCTTGAGCTTCGCGGAGATGATGATGTAGCCGAGATAGAGGCTGGTCAGCATGAAGCCGGGTAAAAACGCCCCGGCGTAGAGCTGGACGACCGAGACGCCCGCAGTCGCGCCGTAGAGGATCAAAAGGACCGACGGCGGGATCATGATTCCGAGGGTTCCCCCCGCGGTCACGACCCCTGCCGAGAGGCGGATGCTGTAGCCGGCCTTGAGCATCGCCGGAAAGGCGAGGAGGCCCAGGAGCGTTACGCACGCCCCGATGATCCCGGTGGCGGTGGCGAAGATCGCGCAGGTGATGACCGTCGCGACGGCGAGCGACCCGGGGATCCGGGAGGTCGCCAGGTGGAGACTCTTGAAGAGCTTGCCGATCAGGTTGGCCCGCTCGACGAGGTACCCCATGAAGACGAACAGCGGTATCGAGATCAGTACGTCGGTGTTCATGACGGCATAGGCTCGCTGCGACACCAGATCGAACGTGTGGGCCAACGCCGTATTCGGGTTTTGGCTGTAATAGGAGAAAAAGGCGAACATCGTTCCCATCCCCATGAGGGTGAAGGCGGTGGGAAAGCCGAGCATGATCGCGATGAC
>JAZDOG010000030.1:0-5271 GCA_043798915.1 Pseudomonadota bacterium
GGACATGGGGAGGGGAACCGCCCGCCGGCGTTCGGCGGGTGGGGAGGGGGTTTCCCCCTCCGAAGTTATGTCCAGCAACAGACGACTCCCTGGCTGAATACGCCAAGGTTCTAATAATATTTTTCGTGTATGCGCTCGATCGGATGTTCCCTGTCCTCCCTGGCTGCTTTTTTTTCGATGGCCTCCACGGTGGCGCGGTCTGCGATCTCCCTGGCGAAGGCGCCAGAGCGTATCTCTTCCATGATGCGCTTCAGCTCCCGGCGCGCCTCTTCACCGATGACCCTTGGACCGCGCGTGATGGCGCCGTAGCGCGCGGTGTCGCTGATCATCCCGCGCATGCCGGCGATCGAGTGGTGAAACAAAAGATCGACGATGGCCTTCAGCTCGCGGAGGCAGCAGAAATAGGCGATGTCGGGATTGATGCCGGAGTCCACAAGCGTTTCGAACGCGGCGCGAGCGAGCTCAGGCACCCCTCCGCAGAGGACCGCCTGCTCCGCAAAGAGATCGCTCTCCACTTCCTCGGCGAAGGTCGAGTCGATGAAGGTGCCGCCCCTGCTTATCCCCTTCGCGTATGCCATCGCGCGTTCCTTTGCGCGGCCGGTTGCATCCTGCGCCACCGCGATGACGCACGGGACGCCGCTGCCGTTCATGAAATCGCCGCGCACGGCGGATGCATGCCCGAGCGGCGCGACCAAAACGACGTCGAGGTCCGGCCGGGGGACGAGCAGGCTGTAGTGGATGGCAAACCCGTGTGCGAAGATGAGCGCTGCGTTTTTAGGCAGGCCCTTTTCCAGTGCTTCCTTATAGAATGCCGGCTGCTCGCGGTCCGGGATGAGAAGGGCAGCGATTGCGGCCCTGGCTGCTGCAGCGGCCGGGTCGGTGAGAAGCAGGATATTCGACCCTCCTGCCTCCGCGGCGCGGGGGCTTCCCTTGCGGAGATAGACGCTTACGGCCAGGCCGCTGTCCCGGAGGTTCAAGCTCTGGGCCCGCCCCTGCTCGCCCCAGCCGAAGACGACGATCTCTTCGCCCCTTGAATTGGTCGATTTTTCCATCTTGAGTGTAAATTCGTAGCACCGTGCCCAGAGCCGTGTCAAGGAGCGCAGATTGACAGGACAGGCCGCTTGGGGATAGGGTCCGCCGCTATGCGCCGCATGCTCAAATCCAAGATCCACCGCGCCACGGTGACCGATGCTCGCGTCCACTACGAAGGCTCGGTCACCATCGACGGCGGGCTCATGGAGGCCGCCGACATAAGGGAGTACGAGGAGGTCCACGTCTGGGACGTGACAAATGGCGTGAGGCTCACGACCTATGCGATGGAGGGGAAGGCCGGTTCCGGGCAGATCGCGATGAACGGCGCCGCGGCGCTCCTCGTCAAAAAGGGCGATATCGTGATCATCGGCAGCTTCGCCGATGTCGATGAGGGGGAGCTCGAAGGCCACCGTCCGCGCAAGGTCTTCGTGGACGCGAAAAACCAAATCGTAAAAAAAGCAGAAAACGAGGAATGCTGAATGGAGATTTTCGTAGACGACATACCCGAAGAGGGGCTTGATATCCACGCGTCGGACGCCGACAAATGGCTCGGCGCCATCATCCACGACGTGGCCGGCGAGGCGTTCGAACCGGGCGACAGCGCCCGGCTCGATGTCGCGATCAGCAAGGTTGAGAGGAACGCGATGATCTCCGGTTCGCTCGCACTGAAATCCCATCCACGGTGCGACAGATGCCTCGCCCGCTATGCGGAGTCGTCATCGATTCCCATCCGCTCCACCCTCGCGCCGCTCTATGAGAGCCGGAAACAGCAGGAGCATGAGGAGGGTGCGGAGGTGGAACTGGTGCGTGAGGACCTGGAGTTCGAATTCTACGAGGGGGACCGCTTTGATCTGGACGATATAGTCAGGGAGCAGATGCTCCTCTCCAAGCCGATGAAGCATCTGTGCAAAAAGGATTGCCGGGGCCTCTGCCAGCAGTGCGGCAAAAACTTGAACGAGGGCCCGTGCGGCTGCCCTGAAAAGAAGGCGGACCCGCGCTGGGCCAAGCTCAAGGATATCAAGGTAAGTTAATAACTGATTGACACAATTGACTTTTTTGTATAGTCAGAAGCGCTTTTCGAAAGGAGCGACACCGTGGCCGTACCAGCGAGAAGAAAATCCAAGGGGCGGAAAAATCAGCGACGCGCCCACCACATGATTGTCGATGCCCCGAGCCTCGCCATCTGCCCGCAGTGCAAGAGGCCCAAGATGCCGCATCGTGTCTGCATTCAGTGCGGTTTCTACAAAGGGCGCGAGATCGTCAAACAGGCGGTTTGATCGTGCAATTGCACGGTCGCGCGGGGATCTCATGGCGGAATTCGTCGAGAGCAAGGTGCGCGAAATCGTCGCCGAGCAGCTGGGGCTCGGAGAGGATGATGTCCAGCCTGACGCCTCGTTTTCGGGCGATCTCGGCGCCGACACCCTGGATTTCATGGAACTGATCATGGCGTTCGAGGAGGAGTTCGAACTCGAGATCGACGATGCCGATGTTGAAGGCCTGAGGACAGTTCAGGATGTGGTCGATTATCTCTCCCGTCGTGCACAGTAGCTATGGTTTCCCTCCCCTTTGTAAGGGGAGGGTCAGGGTGGGGTAGATAATGTTCTACCTCCCCTAACCCCTCCTTACAAAGGAGGGGAATTTTGAATATGCGCATCGCTGTCGCCTCCGATCACGCAGGATTCAAACTCAAAGAGATGCTCAAAGAACACCTTGCGGCCGCCGGCCACGAGGTCGCCGACTGCGGCGCGGCCTCCGAGGAGCGCTCAGACTATCCGGATTACGCGAAGGAGGCCGCCAGCCTCATTTCAAAGGGCAAGGCCGAACGAGGCATCCTCGTGTGCGGTTCCGGCATCGGCATGTGCATCGCGGCGAACAGGTACAAAGGCGTCCGCGCCGTCGTGATCCGCGACGAGAACGACGCGGTCGTGAGCCGCCAGCACAACGATGCGAACGCCGCCTGCCTGGGCGCGCGCGTCACTGGTCCCGACGAGGTCCGGCGCCTGGTGGATCTCTTTTTAAAGACGGCGTTTGAAGGCGGCAGGCACATCGCGCGAGTGGCCAAGATAGATATATAACAGGCTCAAGGGGGATTCGATGATTTCCGAAGATCTCAAGAAATTTGATCCAGAGATAGCGAAGGCGATTCAGAACGAGATCGACCGGCAGGAGTACAAACTCGAACTCATCGCCTCCGAAAACTTCGTCTCCAAACGCGTGCTCTCCGCCATGGGGAGCGTGATGACCAACAAGTACGCCGAGGGCTATCCGGGGAAGCGTTACTACGGCGGCTGCGAATACGTCGATGTTGCGGAGGAGCTGGCGCGCAGGCGGGCGAAGGAACTCTTCGGATGCGCGCATGTGAACGTCCAGCCGCACTCAGGCAGCCAGGCGAACATGGGCGTATACTTCGCGGCCCTGAAGCCGGGCGACACGATCATGGGCATGAGTCTCTCGCAGGGCGGGCACCTGACGCACGGCTCGCCCGTCTCCATCTCAGGCACGTATTTCAAAGTGGTCTCCTACGGCGTCAACCCGGATACGGAGCTGATCGACTACGAGGATGTGAGAAGGCTCGCGCATGAGCACAGGCCGAAGCTCATCGTCTGCGGGGCCTCGGCCTATGCGCGCGACATCGACTTCAAAAAGTTCCGCGAGATCGCGGACGAGGTCGGCGCGCTCGTGATGGCCGACATCGCCCACCCGGCCGGGCTCGTCGCCACCGGGCTTCACACGAGCCCGGTCCCGCACTGCCAGTTCGTGACGACGACGACGCACAAGACGCTCCGCGGCCCGCGCGGCGGGATGATCATGTGCACCGAGGAGCACGCGAAGGCGATCGACAAGTCGATATTCCCCGGAACGCAGGGAGGCCCCCTGATGCACGTGATCGCGGCCAAGGCGGTCGCGTTCCTGGAGGACCTGCAGCCGTCGTACAAAGATTATTGCCGGCAGATCGTCGCGAACAGCAGGGCGCTTGCCAGCTCGCTTGCGGAGAGGAAACTTCGCATCGTCTCGGGCGGCACTGATACGCACCTCTTCCTCGTCGATCTCACGGCCACCGGTCTCACGGGAAAACAGGCTGAGGACGCGCTTGGAAGAGCCGGGATCACCGTCAACAAGAACACCATCCCGCGCGAGACGCGTTCGCCGTTCGTCACGAGCGGCATCCGCATAGGCACGCCGGCCATGACGACCAGGGGCATGAAGGAGCCGGAGATGGCGTCGATCGGCAACTGGATCGCCGATTGTCTCTCGGACGTGGAGAACGCCTCTCGCCATGAAGCGATCAAGGCCGAGGTCCGAAAGCTCTGCGAGAGGTTTCCAATATATAAATGAAATGTCCCTTTTGTCCACGCACCGACAGCAAGGTGATCGACTCGCGGGTGTCGCGCGACGGCGGCATCATCCGCCGCAGGCGCGAGTGCGAGGGGTGCGGCAAGCGATTCACCACTTACGAGCGTGTCGAGGAACCGCTGCCTGTGGTCGCCAAGAAGGACGGCAGGCGAGAGGCCTTCGACCGGATGAAGATCGCCGGCGGCATCAAGAAGGCCTGCGAGAAGCGGCCTGTCTCAACTGAGACGATCGAATCCGTGGTTGGCAGCATCGAGGCGTGGGTGATGGAGCAGGGCGAGCCGGAGATCCCGAGCAGCAAAATTGGCGAGAAGGTGATGGATGAACTCCACAAGCTCGATGAAGTAGCGTACGTCCGCTTCGCATCGGTCTATCGTTCGTTCAAGGACATAAATGAGTTCATGAGTGAGCTGTCTGAGCTGCTGGGGAAGGATGTTAAGAAATGAGGGGTTTTATGAAAAAAAGCCGAGGGCAGCGGGCAGGATGTCTATGCGCAGACGACGAATAAACTCGACAGATGAATGTGTAACTCATTGATATTCAAGCTGATATTTTTTTTTAAGAAAGCACGCAACTTTTCCCCCTTTATGCCGATAACATAAACGTAGGGGAAGATTTGTTTTTTTGCAGAACTGGAGGATTTTATGGCGGACCCAATTTGCCCCGCAGGGATGGTGCTTATAAAACCTGCGGGCGCAGTCCACTCCGATGAACCGGCATTTTGCATTGGGAAGACCGAGGTGCCACAAGGAGCGTGTGCTAAAGCTAGTTGAAATTGGATAAAGAAAAGCGGTTCCAAACCTGGTAGGGGTTGATTTGCGAAGACCGACCACTACCGAAAAAGGAGGAACCGCCATGAACAAGATAGCTCGGATGGGCCGGAAGTCC
>JAZDOG010000059.1:0-24581 GCA_043798915.1 Pseudomonadota bacterium
TTTATATTATTAGTATTTTTATCTATCACATTTTCCCTTTATGCCATGGAACTCCGTTGTGACGATAAAGGAAATGATTGCAGACTCATTGTGCCCAACAGCGAAATAATACCTGTCTGGGAACATTCCTGCATGAAACATATAGCTGCAGGAGAAATCGATAAGGCCCGTGGTAATAAATGTGTTATCGAATGGCAGAAAGTTAACAAAAAAGAAATTTCTTTGGATCCAAGCGAAGAACTTACGATTAAGGGAGCCCTTGCAACCGCAAAAGCAGCTATGGAGCAAGCGGGAAATTTATGGGGATGTAATCCGCCCATTGATCCAAATAATCCGGATTCATGCCGACCAAGCAGACAAAATCAAAATCTTGGAGAAGCAAAATTAAGCATGCTCGAAATTGGCTTAGATCCTCAAGCGCTGGTGCCAATTACGGATACTTTCGTATCCAGTAGCGACAAAGCAATTACAATAAGAGCAAAAACAGTACCAATCATCAATTGTGGTTCCAAAACTCCCCTTTGGACAATTTCATTTCCTGATATGAATATCAAAAAAGATATTCAAGAGAAAGATCTGTCAGTTGAGTTTCCAATTCCATTAAAACCCCAAGGCGACAGAGGCAATTCGCTGAGCATAAAACTCCAGGCAGGACTCAATTGTAACGATAACGATGAATACATAACGAAGATGTCAATCAAGCAAGATGATCAGGATCTCCTCAGGCAAGAATACTTAGATATGAAGAAGTCCAGATTGCCACAGAGAAACGAACTGTCCAGTAATTGTATGAGCAAACATTTTTCCTTTGGCCAGTTCAATTCCTCTCGGAATATAGCCGGTTCAAAATACTCCTCTATTCTTTGCCTTATCTTTGATCGGCTTGAGCAAACAAGAGAGGCAGCAGGAAATGCTGCTATGTCAATCAACAGCGGATATCGAAACCCGTATAAGAACGGCATTACAAAGGGGTCTGGCCGTGAGAGCATGCATATATATGGTATTGCAGCTGATATTCGACTTGCTGATTTTAATGGAGACGGGGTGGTGAACTTCAAAGATCGAGAACTGATGGTTGATGCAGCAAAGGCCAAGGGGGCATGTATCGAACCAGATGATCGTACTCCAACTTGGATCCATATGGATTGGCGCGGAGTCTGTCCTGCAGGTTGGTAGGAGGGTTAATACAATGAAGCTACTACGATGGATGGTTGTTTCCGTTTGTCTGATGGCTCTATGGTCGTGCAGAGGAAATTCGACTATTTTGCCGAAGGACGAAAAGAATGACGTATTAAAATCATTGTCTTCAGAAAATTGGGTTGATCGTAATAAAGGTTTGATTACACTGTTAAGAAACGAAAATTCGGGTGAAAAGATAAACAGAGAAACAGCCGATGTATTAGTCAGAATGCTCGATCGAGAAGTTGAGGAAAAAGGGAAATCGGGTGATAAAATAATAAACAAAGAAAATGATTCACATTCAAGTGGCTTGTATGGTGATTATGTTACATCTCTTGCAACTGCTGTAGCTTCCAATAAAATTGAGGGGGGTCTCCCTGTTTTATTCAAGTTTCTTTTATCGACCTCATATACGATCAGCCCCGCCATTCTGACTGCCTATGGAGAGCCAGCTCTTGAGCTTTTGATTGATAGGATTGAGAATGGAAATAAAAATGAGAAGGAACTAGCGCTCCGTGTGTTGAGTATTTGGGTTGCCCCATCTTCAGATGCTGACGATTATGATGAGACTTCGATGCCACGGTTGACGAAACTTGAAATGCAGAAGGCAATGCCCATATTTTTGAAATTTGCAAAAGATCCTGTTGATGAAATTAGATACACGGCGATTTCGGGGCTGGGCCCCTTTCTTTACGACCCGAATATTTTGCAAGCGATGCAGATTATTTCAACTTCGGATAGCGAAAAAGCAATACGTTCGAAGGCGAAGAGAATAATTGATGCATATCAGAAGAAATAGTCTTTGGCCAGCTGCATTGGCTCGGATCTTTGCGTAAGCTGCTTCCCCCAATATAATGGGAGCAAATCCTCTGGCTGGCATCGTGCTCGAGCGGCCGAAGGATAGGTTCACGAAAATGAAGATCATCATCGGCACCCGCGGTTCCAGCCTTGCTCTCGCCCAGGCGCGGTCAGTCGGCCGCATGCTTGAGGCGGCGGGCGCCCGAGTGGAAATCACCGAAATAAAAACGTCCGGAGACAAAGCGTCTGCGCCGCTGGCGGAGCTCGGCGGCAAGGGCCTCTTCGTCAAGGAGATAGACGAGGCCCTGCTGAGTGGCAGGATCGACGTCGCCGTCCACAGCATGAAGGATGTGCCCGGCATAATGCCGGAGGGGATAGAGATCGCAGCGGTCCCTGAGAGGGAGGATGCCCGCGACGCCTTCGTTTCGAGGAAATCGGATTCCCTCTCGCTCCTGCCGATGGGCGCGCGCGTAGGGACGTCGAGCCCCAGGCGTCGGGCTCTGCTCCTCAAGATGCGGGGGGATTTAGACGTCGTGCCGATGAGCGGCAACGTGGAGACGCGCCTCAAAAAGCTTGAGAAGGGCGAGGCGGACGCGGTGATACTCGCAGTCGCCGGGCTCCGGAGGCTTGAGGCAGGCAAGGAGATAACCGAGATTCTGCCGGTGGGCAGGATGATCCCCGCCATAGGGCAGGGGGCGCTCGCCGTGGAGGCGAGGAGTTCGGATCGAGCGGTCATCGACTTCGTTCACAAGGCGTGCCACCACGCCGCGAGCGGGATTATAACACTTGCCGAGCGCAGCCTTCTCAAGGCGGTCGGAGGAGATTGCTATACGCCGCTGGCCGGTTACGCCGAGATCCGCCCGTCCGGGCTCCACCTCGTTGGCTTTCTGGCGACGAAGGACGGGAGGCGCTCCATCGTCGATTGCGAGGATGGCCCGCTTGAGAATGCGGCCGGGATCGGCAGAAGGCTGGGAGAGCGAATGCTGAAAGCTATCTCATAAATTCCCCTCCCCTTTGTAAGGGGAGGGATAGGGTGGGGTAGATACTGAACGAAATCAGGATCTACCTCCCCCAGCCCCTCCTTACAAAGGAGGGGAGTATTGAAAACGGCCATATGTATCCATCATTCGCACATCTCAAAGGAAGGCGCGTCCTCGTGACGCGGGGCCAGGGGCAGGCCTGGCGCGAGGTCGCTGCGCTCGAAGGGGCCGGGGCGATTCCGATCCACATCCCGCTCATAGAGATATGCGCTCCATCCGACGGCTATGCGGCGCTCGACTCCGCAATCGCCGGCATCGATTTATATGCGTGGATCGCCTTCACGAGCGCGAACGGGGTTGTCGCTTTTTTTTCGCGCCTCGAAGGGCGCTCAGTTCCATCCGGAGCGAAGCTGGCCGCTGTCGGTCCGGCCACCGCGACGGCGATCGAAGAAAGCGGAGCAAAGGTCGCCGTCGTGCCGCGGGAGCATAGTTCATCCGGCCTCCTTGAGGAGATGCTGCGGCTCGTTCGGAAGGGCGATCGCGTCCTCTTTCCGCGCGCGCTGGAGGGGAGGGAACTCCTTGCGGATGGCCTGCGGGCGAAGGGCGCGCGCGTCGACGTCGTCGAGGCGTATCGCACCACTCTTCCAGCCGATGCCGGACGCCTCACATTGCTCATCGCGGAGCGAGGTATCGATGCTGCAATCTTCGCGAGCCCATCAGCCGTGGAAAATTTTGTGCAGATCGTCGGAACCGAGAGGGCAAGGGGCTTTGCGAAAAATGCCGAACTGATTCCGATTGGAGAGGTCACAGCAGAGACAATAAAGAGGCTGCTTATTCCGCCCCGCCCGGTTTGATCGTGATGACTCCGGTTCCCTCGATCTCCGCGGAGCCGAGCGGCGGGTCGGGGATGATCTCCTTGTTGATGACGAAGCGGGTCGTCTTCTCCTCCGTCCCCATGTCGGCGATTATGTCGCGCAGCGGCGGCCTCGCCTTGTCCATCGCCTTTGTAAGCCATGTTTCGGGCGAGCCGCGCGTGTCGAACTTTGCATTCGGCGCGTCGGTGAACGTGCACTTCGATTGCCAGTCCTCGGTGATGGCGCGCTTGAAGACGAGCTTCATGCTTCCCTTCTGCTCGTTGGAGCGACGAAACGTCAACTCGAACGGCACCTTGGGGACCGTGATCTCGAGCTTGCACTCGCCGGTCGGCCACTTTGAGAGCGGGCCGGCGACCTCGGCGTTGAACTCCGCGTCACCGTGTATGACGGCCGTCTCAGCGTTGGCTTGTCCCTTGACCTCCCACCGGTATTTGACGGTGAAGTTGCTAGCCTCCTCGTTGAAGACGTAGTTCACGATCACCGCGCCGGTTATGGTGACGTTCCAACGCGTTTCTCCCTCGCGGGGCGCTCCGCCCTCCACTCGTTCTCCGGCCGGCGTCACCGGGAACCGCTCGCCGCCGGGAGGCGGAAGCTGCGGAATGATCTCCTCGTCGCCCGGTTCTTCGGTGATCGTGTTGTCGACATCATCCTGCGCAAATGCGGATTTGAGCGTCCATGCAGACACAAAAAGGAAGGTCAGGGCCAGCGGGAAAACGAATGTAAAAAGTTTTTTCCTCATGATCTCAGCTCATTCTATTTAAATCGCGGCAATCCTCAAGGTAAATTCGGATTTCCAACTTTGGGTTGCATATGAAGAAAAGCTGGACTATAGTCCCCGCCCTGAAGGATTCCGAAAATAAAGCAATAATTTCAGCTAGTTATATTCATCGGCTGGTTTCGGCATTCGTGTTTTCAGGACAGGTTTTCAGGAGGTTCATTTTATGATCGGACGTTATTCGAGGCCGGAGATGGCTGCGGTGTGGAGCGATTCGGCAAAGTTCGACACGTGGCTTCAAGTCGAGCTCGCCGTATGCGGAGAGCTCGCAGCGCGCGGCGTCGTACCCCAAGAGGCGGCCGCGACGATAAAAAGGAAGGCCGCCTACGACATCGGGCGCATCGAGGCCATCGAGGCGGAGGTCGCGCACGATGTGATCGCGTTTCTCACTTCCGTCGCGGAGAAGGTCGGGCCCGATTCGCGATACATACACATGGGGATGACCTCCTCCGATCTCGTCGACACCGCATTCGCGCTGCAGCTCAAGAAAGCGGCCGGGATGATAGCGAAGGACATCTCGAAGCTGCTCGATGTTATTCAAAAGAGAGCGCTCGAGCACAAGCGGACGCCGATGATCGGGCGTTCGCATGGAATCCACGCGGAGCCGATCACTCTGGGTCTCAAATTCGCGGTGTGGCACTCGGAGTTCTCCCGCCACGCGAAGAGGCTCGAAGATGCTGCGGCCGGCGTCGCTGTTGGAAAGATGTCTGGCGCGGTCGGGACGTACGCCCACATCGACCCTTCGGTCGAGCGGGATGTCTGCAGGGCGCTGGGGCTTGAAGCCGATCTCGCGTCGACGCAGATCGTCCAGCGCGACAGGCATGCGCATTTCTTTGCGGTCCTGGCCGGCATCGCCGCGTCGGTCGAGAAGGTGGCTGTGGAGATCAGACATCTGCAGCGCACGGAGGTCGGCGAGGCGGCGGAGGCATTCGGCAAGGGGCAGAAGGGTTCGAGCGCGATGCCGCACAAGAGGAACCCGATCTTGAGCGAAAACTTGAGCGGGCTCTCGCGCGTCGTGCGCGCGAATGCGATGGCGGCGTTTGAGGACGTGGCCCTCTGGCACGAGCGCGATATCTCGCATTCATCCGTGGAGAGGATCATCGCGCCCGACTCGACGATCCTCGTGGATTTCATGCTCGCCAGGATGGCGCGCGTGCTCGACGGGCTGGAAATTTTTCCCGAGAGGATGCGCGCTAATCTGGAGATGACGCGCGGCCTCTACAACTCGCAGGAGGTCATGCTCGCGCTCGCGCGCGCCGGGGCGACGCGGGAGGATGCCTACAGGATCGTTCAGGACGCGGCTACGCGCTCATGGCGGGAGGGAAAATCGTTTTACGACCTGCTCGCTGAGGAGAAGGACGTGGTCTCCAGGGTCCCGGCGGCGGAGCTCAAGAAGATATTCGACGTCGAGCTGCACCTGAAACATGTGGACGAGATATTCAAAAGGGTGTTCAAGTAAATTTGAGGAGAGCCCCATGCTTGCAAAAGTCTACGTGACATTGAAGAAGGGCGTCCACGATCCCCAGGGCGAAGCGGTCAGACACACGCTCGCCGCGATGGGGCACAAGGAGATCAAGGGCGTCCGCATCGGGAAATATATAGAGGTAAACATGGATGGAGAGGACCGAAAGGCTGCAGAGGCGAAGATCAAAGAAATCTGCGAAAAGCTTCTGGCCAACACGGTCATCGAGAGCTACAGGTTTGAAATCTAATACGCCAATATGAAATTCGGAATCATAGTGTTTCCGGGCAGCAACTGCGATCACGACTGTTTTCACGCCGTGACTGAAGTGCTCCACCAAGAGGCGGAGTTTCTCTGGCATAAGGAGAAAGGCCTCAAGGGGTCGGACTGTCTGATCCTCCCCGGCGGCTTCTCCTACGGCGATTATCTGCGCTCCGGAGCGATGGCCGCGTGCTCGCCGATCATGGATTCGGTGAAGGAGTTCGCGGCGGGCGGCGGGAGGGTCTTAGGGATCTGCAACGGCTTCCAGATACTGCAGGAGGCGGGGCTGCTCCCCGGCGCGCTGATGAGAAACAGCTCGCTCAAATTCATCTGCCGCGACCTCCATGTCAGGGTGGAGCGCACCGACACCCCGTTCACTTCGGCATGCCGCGACGGAGAGGTGATGAGCATCCCGGTCGCGCATATGGACGGCAATTTCTTCATGGAGCGGCGGCAACTCGACGCGCTCGAGAAGTCGCGCCAGGTGCTCTTCCGATATTGCGACTCCGGCGGCGATGTTAACGATGAATCGAACCCGAACGGCTCGCTCGGCGCTGTGGCCGGCCTGATGAACGCCAAGGGAAACGTCCTGGGGCTCATGCCGCACCCCGAGCGCTGCAGCGAATCCATATTGGGCAACAGGGGTGGGATCAAGATATTGGAGTCGATTGTAAAAACTTTAAAATAGACCCCTCCCCTTTGTAAGGGGAGGATGGGAGGGGTAGATCATGATCTACCTCCCCCTGCCCCTCCTTACAAAGGAGGGGGGAAATGGTCATATGCAACAGGACACGAAAATAACGCCGGAGATGGTCGAGGAGCACGGGTTTTCGCCCGACGAGTACCGCCGCGTCGTGGATGTGCTCGGCCGCGAGCCGAATATCACGGAGCTCGGCATCTTCTCGGTGATGTGGTCCGAGCACTGCTCCTACAAGAGCTCGCGCATCTATCTCAGGACATTCCCCACGAAGGGGCCAAGGGTCCTCCAGGGGCCAGGCGAGAACGCAGGCATCATCGACATCGGCGATGGACAGGCGGTCTGCTTTAAGATGGAGAGCCACAACCATCCGTCGTTCATCGAGCCCTATCAGGGTGCGGCCACCGGCGTGGGCGGGATATTGCGCGATATCTTCACGATGGGCGCGCGCCCCATCGCCAACATGAACAGCCTGCGCTTCGGCGCGCCCGAGCACCCGCGGACTCCGCTCCTCATGCGCGGGGTCGTCGCGGGAATTGGCGGCTACGGCAACACGATGGGGATTCCGACGGTGGGCGGCGAGACATCCTTCGACGAATGCTACAACGGCAACATCCTCGTCAACGCCTTCACGTTGGGGCTGATGGACTCGCGGCGGATCTTCCTGGGCAAGGCATCGGGCGTTGGAAACCCGGTGATATATGTCGGCTCCAAGACCGGCCGCGACGGCATCCACGGCGCTACGATGGCATCTGACGTCTTCGGCGAGGGCGGCGAAGAGCGGCGACCGACGGTGCAGGTGGGCGATCCATTCACGGAAAAGCTCCTCCTCGAGGCGTGCCTCGAACTCATGGCGACCGACGCGATCGTCGGCATCCAGGACATGGGTGCGGCCGGCCTCACGTGTTCCTCGTTCGAGATGGCGGACCGCGCCGGCTCCGGCATGGAGCTCGACCTCGACCGCGTGCCCAAGCGCGCTGATGGGATGACCCCATACGAGATCATGCTCTCCGAATCCCAGGAGCGGATGCTCATCGTCGCGAAGCAGGGGCGCGAGGCGGAGGTGCGGCGCATATTTGAAAAGTGGGATCTCGATTGCGCCGTCGTGGGCAAGGTGACCGACGACGGTCGCGTCAGAATATTTCACGAGGGGAAAAAGGTGGCGGAGATCCCGGTTGCGCCGATCGTGCACGAATGCCCGATCTATGAACGGCCGCTGACCGAGCCGGTCTGGCTCGATGAGGCGCAGAGGCTCGATGTGGACGCGCTCCCTATCCCCGCCGATTTAAACGGCGTCCTCATGAAACTCATGAGCTCTCCGAACCTCGCGTGCAAGAGATGGGTGTGGGAGCAGTACGACCACATGGTGATGACCAACACCGTCTGCACGCCGGGCTCCGATGCTGCGATTTTGAGGATCAAGGGGACGAAAAAGGGGATAGCGATCTCGACCGACTGCAACAGCCGCTACTGCTATCTAGACCCATACGCCGGCGCGGCGCTGGCCGTGGCCGAGGCCGCGAGAAACGTCTCGTGCGCCGGCGCCATGCCGCTTGCGATCACCGATTGTCTCAATTTTGGGAATCCCGAGAAGCCGGAGATAATGTGGCAGTTCAAACAGGCGGTGGCGGGGATATCGGACGCCTGCCGCGCATTTTCTACCCCGGTGACCGGCGGCAACGTGAGTTTCTATAATGAGACGAAGGGCGATGCCATATACCCAACGCCCACGATCGGGATGGTGGGTTTGATCGACGATGTCGAAGCGCGCTGCACGCAGTGGTGGAAGGGCGAGGGGGACATCATCATCCTGTTGGGCAAAAACGAGCTGGAGTTGGGCGGCAGCGAATATTTAAAGCAGATACACGGCAAGGTTGCGGGCCGGCCGCCCGCGCTCGACTTCGATCGCGAGAAGGCGGTCCAGGGCGCATGCCGCGCCGGCATCGGCCGCGGGATAGTCAGACAGGCGCACGACATCTCCGACGGCGGCATCGCCGTCGCGCTCGCGGAGTGCTCGATCACGCGGCCCGAGGGGATACTCGGCGCCAGGGTGGTCCTGGACGAGGGCCTCCGGCCTGACGCGCTCCTCTTCGGAGAGAGCGCCTCGCGCATCATCGTCTCGGTCCTGCCGAAGGACGTCGACAAGATGATTGAGATCTCGCGCGAGCTGGGTGCGCCGGCGAAGGTGATAGGCGAGGTCGGCGGCAGGGACCTCGTGATCGGCGACGTGCTCAAGGCCGATCTCGCCGACATCCACACGCGGTGGCAGGGTGCAATTCCTAAGATGCTGGGAGAAAAATAGAAAATCATGTGCGGCATAGTCGGCATACATAATCACCCGGAGGCGGCGAATCTCGCCTACCTCTGCCTCTACGCCCAACAGCACCGCGGCCAGGAAAGCGCAGGCATCGTCACATCGGACGGCGAAAGGTTCCACCAGCACCGTGCGATGGGGCTCGTCGCCGACATCTTCGATACGAGGGTTCTCGCTCCGCTGCGCGGCGAAAATGCGATCGGTCATGTGCGCTACTCGACCACCGGCGACTCGACGATCGAGAACGCGCAGCCGTTCGTCGTCAACGCGCGGGGCGAGTCGCTCGCGATCGCCCACAACGGCAACCTCACGAATGCCGGAGCCCTCAGGGAGGGCCTCGAGGCCGGCGGCGCCATATTCCAGTCCACGATGGACAGCGAGGCGATCATGCACCTCATCGCCCGCGAGCGCGGCGCCTCGCTCGTGGAGCGGATCGCAGCGGCGCTCCGCAAGGTCGAGGGCGCATACTCGCTCGTGTTCCTGGCCGATGGCAAGATGATCGCGGCTCGCGACCCGCGCGGGTTCAGGCCGTTCGTGATCGGAAAGCTCGGCGCATCGCACGTCGTCGCATCGGAGACCTGCGCGCTGGACCTCATCGACGCCGCGCTCGTGAGGCCGGTCGAGCCCGGCGAGATAATCCTCTTCGAGGGCGGCAAGCTCAAATCGTTTCCGGATCTGATCGGGACAAAGGGCGTCGAGAAGGCGCACTGCATATTCGAATACATCTATTTTTCCCGCCCAGACAGCCACGTGTTCGAGCGCGACGTCTACCCGATCCGCAAGGGCTTCGGCAGGCAGCTGGCAATCGAGCATCCGGTCGATGCGGACGTCGTCGTTCCGGTGCCGGATTCAGGCGTGCCAGCGGCGATCGGCTACTCGCAGGAGTCTGGGATCCCGTTCGAGATGGGGCTCATCCGCAACCACTACGTCGGCCGCACGTTCATCGAACCCAAGAGGGAGATCCGCCACTTCGGCGTCAGGATCAAGCTGAACGCCGTGCGCGAGGCGCTCGCGGGCAAGCGCGTCGTCGTGGTCGACGACTCGATCGTCCGCGGGACCACGAGCATGAAGATCGTCACGATGCTTAGAAGGGCCGGCGCAAAAGAGGTTCACCTGCGCATCTCGAGCCCGCCCACCTGCTGGCCGTGCTACTATGGGATCGACACGCCCACCCGCGAGGAACTCATCGCCTCGCGCAAGACTGTCGAGGAGATAAGGAAGTACGTCACGGCCGATTCGCTAAGCTATCTCTCGCACGACGGGCTGTACTGGTTCGAGAAGAAGGGCGAGCGCGAGTGGTTCTGCGACGCCTGTTTCACAGGCGACTATCCCGTCGATCATAAATAATGAATTAATGGCTGTCCATCACGAGGCTGCAGCCCTTGCCGGCACTGCCTTGCGCGAAAGAGCCGGAAGGTTTGCTGAAGGTCCGGAGCGTAACTGTTGCGTATTTGTTCTCCCCCATGGCTTTATTTTCTCCAGTCACAGCTGTTGCCCCCTCCTCGGCGATCGTGAATTTGTAGCTGTCGATCGGCTCCCATATTTTCTTTGTCTTTGTCTCCGTGTCGATCTGCGTATTCATCTCATCCGCCGATTTTGACGGGTCAGCGACCGCCAGGATCATGGATGCAAGCCCGTCGGTGTCGTAGGTCCGATTTTCAGTGGAGTGCGCAGACTTTTCATCCCCGGTTGTCTGTGCGCACGGGAATACGATCGAGACCATGTGGATATGCCATGAGGTCTGCTGCGCCGTCTGGCCCTCCGACAGCGCCGACATGAGCGCAATGTCCGCGTTTTTGCCGGCCAGCTGGACGCTCAACGACTTCGTTTCAATCGGCATGGTGGTGAAATCGTGAGTGACGACGCCGTTGAGCGTGAGCCTCCCGGCCGGATCACCCTGCACCTGCCCGTCCGGCAGTCCTGTCAGCGGCATCGACTTGCCCGATGCGCCATGTGCGGAGTTCAAGTTATGAAGCAGAACGGTCGGTTTGCTTATTCCGGTCCAGGTGCTGTCTCTGTCATTTTTAAGGATGCGGCCATTCTCTTGCAAGAGTATCCAGCCCGGTTTTGTGCTTGCGAGGTTTGCGGCTTTGCCGGCATCCGCGGCGTTCGCAGCGTTGCCGGTCGGGAAGGCGACGACGTATATCATCCTGCTCGTCCCGCATTCCGCGATGGGATCGATCCCTAATTTGTCGTGAACCGTCTTGTTCTTCGCGGCGATCGCATCGGAGCAGCCGTCGCAGTAGCTCTGGACGATTGGCTTGAGCGGCACGAACTCGGTCTTCTGCACAGCCTCAGCCAGGGGTGTGGTTGCGGTCGGCGGGGTCTGTGCCTCCGGCAGCGCCGCCGGAATTGTCGGCGCGACGCTGCAATCGCTATCATTGGCAGGCGTGCATCCGGCCGGGCAGCAACCGTCGACGTTCACGCAGGCCGTTATCTCGGTGGCGAATTTGCACTTGCCGTTGTCCTCGCAGGCGCCTCCCTTGTGGCAGGCATCATCAAGGCAGTTCGGCGTTCCGGAGCATTTCCCGTCCTTGCAGACGTTGTCCTTCATGCAGGCCAGGCCGGTGCACGGAGCGGTGTTGATTGTGTGGACGCATTTGCCCGATGCCGAATCGCACGTGTCATCGGTGCAGTCATTTCCGTCGTCGCAACTCTTCTTCGTTGAAGTATCCGCCAGACATTTTCCAGCACTGCTGCATATTGATTTCGTGTAGCACTGGTCGCCTTTGCATTCGACGCCAGCCTGGGGGTATTTGCAGGCATCCCACCTGCCTTTTTCATTGCATGTCTGAGTTCCACCGCAGATATCATCGCCGGGGCACGGCCTTGTTTCGTTCGGGTTGCAGGCGCAGCTGCCCTCGCTGGTGCCGAGGCAGGTGCCGAATTCCTGGCAAAATCCGAAAGGGTGGCATGGATCGATGCTGTTGCAGGGTGCGCCGGCCTCCATCTTGGCTATCACTCCCCCGATGACCTTGCCCGTGTCGTCCGCCACCTTCTTGCAGATCTGGCAGGTGGCGGGGCTCTGGTCGAAGGCCACGCACCTCCCATCCAGGTTGCAGCCGGTCCGTTCATGCTTGCACTCGGCGGTGCAGTTTTCCGCGCTCGCTGCCAGGGTGTCGGTGATGCACGGTTCATTGCTGTTGCAGTCCTCTTTGGTCGGGCATGCTCCGGATTGGCCATGAGCTATGGCTTTGTCGCACTTTTCACCTTTTTCCATTACGCCGTTGCCGCAGGACGGGCTGCAGTCGTTGTCGGTCGCGGCGTTGGCGCCTGGAGGACAGCATGCGTCGTCGTTTGCTGGTTTTGTGATCGGTGCGCCACGAACCAAAGCTCCCGTGGTCGCATCGCAGGATACCATGCCGTCGCAAGGTTTGCCGTCATTGGGTGCGGAGGCGGTGTTGAATGTAGTCTTCAAATTGCCGTCTGCGCCGCAGGTTATTGTGCCCTTGCAGCCGCTTTCGGAAGTGAATGGGGTGGCTGGTGTGTTGTTGGGATCGCAGGCGCAGCGATCGGAGCTGAAGTTGCAGACCAAATCATCGCCTGTCGCATTGCATGCGACTTTTCCGCATGCGCCGCAGGTTGCGTCGATCTGGAGGGGAAGCCCGGACGTATTTTTGAGGTGAGCGCATGAGTTGCAGATGTTGATGCTGCCATCGGAGCCAGGGACCGGGTCATAGATGCAGGTATAGGGCGTATACTCGGAGGAAGTGGTCGTCGGGGCAGACGCAACACACCTGCCCGGCTGTGTGCAGGGATGTTCGTCGTCGGGACATGTGACCGGCGTGCCTGTGCAGGTTCCATTCCGACAGGTCTCTCCTGTTGTGCAGGGGTTGTTGTCGTTGCACGTCGTGCCATTAGCCTGGAGTGCCGAGACGCACTGGAGCGAACCATCCGTCGAGCACCGCCAGGTGTTGGTGGTGCAAGGATTGGCAATCACCGTAGCGGCAGGGCAGGGCTGGCCAGGGATGCCGGGGAGGGTTCCGCATCCGCCGCAGGCGTTGGCGCCAGGATCGTTGCAGATCAGGCTGTTTTTGTCTGAGCTGCAAGTGAGATGCCCGCATTGCCCGCAGCTGCCTCCGTATGTTCCGATCAGCGTGCTGCATCCGCCGCAGACGTTGGCGCCCGGATCGTTGCAGACCAGGCTGTTTTTGTCTGAGCCACAAACGAGACGCCCGCATTGCCCGCAGCTGGCTCCGCATGTGCCGCTCAGCGTGCTGCATCCGCCGCAGGCGTTGGCGCCCGGATCGTTGCAGACCAGGCTGTGTTTGTCTGAGCCACAAGCGAGACGCCCGCATTGCCCGCAGCTGCCTCCATATGTTCCGATCAGCGTGCTGCAACCGCCGCAGGCGTTGGCGCCCGGATCGTTGCAGACCAGGCTGTCGTTGGTTGAATTGCATGCGACCTTTCCGCATGCGCCGCAGTCAGCTTCTTTTCGTGGCGTGAGACCATTCGTGTTGAGAGTTGTGCATGTGCCGCAGATGTTCGGTGTCCCATCGGAGCCGGGGAGTGGAGTATAGGCGCAGCTCCCAATCGTCTGGTCGCAGCTGCCGGTGGCATTGTAGCACTGGCCAGGGGGGTTTGAGCAGAGCATGAGCTTCGGAGTATTGGTGCATTCTCCAGTGCTTTTGTTGCAGGATGCGGTGCTGCAAAGGTCCTTCGGCAAACATAATTTGGTCTGCGTCGTTACGCAGGCTCCGCCCTGGCACTGACCCGCCGTCGCGCATAAATTGTCGGTGGGCGTGCATGAGGTGCCACCGATCACGGGATTATGATTGCAGACATAGGGAGGAGCCCCGGTGAAAGTGCTGGAGTTTGGAGCACACGAATCAGTCGTGCACCGGTTTCCGTCGTCGCAGCTGACGGGCTTGGTGTAACATGTTCCAGCATCGCAGATGCCTGTTTCACACGCATATCCATTGCCGCAGGATATTCTGTCCGAAGCTGAATGATCACAGGGCCCATTGTTGATCCACTCATTATTGTCGCATATCTGAGGCAGTACGCCGGAACAGGGAGACATCATATTCTTGTCGGCGGGGCTATTGTAGCATGGCACAATGGCTCTCGTCGCTCCCTGCGTGCATCCGGAAGTCGAAACTGCTGCCCAAGCCTCATGCCCGATGACGAAGAAGAGCGGGATCGAGAGAAGCAGGGAGATGACAATTCTTGTGAAAGTCTTCATAATGCAGCCCCGTTCACCGGGTCTCCATCCACATATTATTTTACGCAATATATATGACAGAGATCGAGGTGCAATGGATTTAGTAGGAGGCTGATATTCAAGGAGTTGTTTGGCTGGATGCGCAGCGAGGGCCGTCTCCGTCTGATAATGCGAAGGAGACGTTTCCCCTTTTGAAAAAGAGAAACGTCCCCTCTGTCTTTATATCCTCATATCCTCTGTCTTTACACGGAACGATTGCCGCCGCCACGGGGCATCTTGTTAAGAGACGCCAAGTTCGTCGGCATTATGCCGCGGCGCTTGGCCGCGAATTCATCCTTGTCTCTCCTCCGTGCTTGCGGGTCCAGCTCCTTCCTTTTTAAGCCGAACTCTTCTGTTTTTCTCTTCATAATTCCTCCTATCTTAACTCGCTCCGTCTGACATCTGAATCCTTCACTTGCGCCTGTTGGAGCGTATCCTCGTGAGCGAAAGGGCGCAGGTGGTGATCCCGATGAAGAATGACATGAAGGCGAGGGAAAGGGCGCCGGCTGCCAACTCCTGGTTGTCCATCACGATGCTGCAGCCCTTGCCGCCACCACCTTGCGCGAAAGAGCCGGACGGCTCGACGTTGGCCCTGAGCGTCGCCGCAGTATATGGGTTGTCTTTTGTCGCTCCTTCCTCCGCGATCGTGAATCTGTAGGTGTCGATCGGCGTCCACACTCTTGCCGCCTCTGTATCAATCAGTTCCGGCGATGTGAGGATCATGGATACGAGCCCGTCCGCGTCGTATGTCAGGTTTTCGATGAAGTGCGCCGAGTCCTGGTCCCCCATGGTCTCTGCGCACGGGAATACGATCGAGACCGTGTGGATGTGCCATGAGGTCTGCTGCGCCGTCTGGCCCTCTGACAGCGCCGGCATGAGCGCGATGTCCGCGTTTTTGCCGGCCAGCGGGATGCTCAATGACTTCGTTTCAATCGGCATGCTGGTGAAGTCGTGCGTGACGACGCCGTTGAGCGTGAGCCTCCCGGCCGGATCGCCTTCCACCTGCCCGTCGGTCAGCCCTGTCAGCGACATCGACTTGCCCGATGCGCCCTGCGCGGAGCTCAAATTCTGAAGCAGAATGGTCGATTCGCTTATTCCGGTCCAGGTGCTGTCTTTCCCGTTCTTAAGGATGCGGCCGCTCTCCTGCGAGAGCATCCAGCCCGGGTTTGCGCCCGCGAAGCTCGCGGCCTTGCCGGCATCTGCGGCGTTAGCGTCCGCAGCATTGCCCGTCGGGAAGGCGACGACGTATATCATCCTGCTCGTCTCGCATTCCGCGATGGGATCGATCCCCAATTTGTCGTGAACTGTCTTGTTCTTCGCGGCGATCGCATCGGAGCAGCCGTCGCAGTAGCTCTGGACGATTGGCGAGAGAGGCACGAACTCGGTCTTCATCACGTCCGGCGGCTGCGACTCCGGCAGCGTCGCCGGAATTATCGGCGCGACGCAATCTTTAGCGGCAGCGCGCGTGGTCGCCCATTTCCCGTCAGCACTGCAGGTCTGCGTGCTCAGACAGGGAGCTGTGCCTGTCACCCTGGTTTCATCAGGCTGGCACACGCAACCATCCTTGGTCTCGGAATCCTGTCTGCATGTTCCGGATGCGCATTTGGCCACGGTGCAGAAATTGCCGTCGCTGTCTGTGCAGGTCTTTCCGTCGGTGGAGCTGTGCAGTATCGATCCCCATTTTCCATCGGCGCTGCAGGTCTGCGTGCCCAGGCAAGGCCCGGTGCCGGTCGTCGTGGTTGCGCCCGGCTGGCACACACAACCAGGCTTGGTCTCGTTATCCTGCTTGCATGATCCAGATGAGCACTTGGCTACCGTGCAGACATCGCCGTCGCTGTCTATGCAGATTTTTCCGTCGGTGGAGCTGTGCAGTATCGGTCCCCATCTTCCGTCGGTGCCGCAGGTCTGAGTGCCCAGACAGGGCTCGGTGCCCGTGATTCTGGTTTCGCGAGGCTGGCACTCACAACCCGCCGTGATCACGTAATCCTGCCTGCACGCTCCAGCGGAACATTTGGCTTCGGTGCAGAATTTGCCGTCGCTGTCTGTGCAGGCCGTTCCGTCGGTGGAACCGTACTGTATCGGTCCCCATTTGCTGTCGGTGCCGCAGGCCTGCGTGCCCAGGCAGGGCCCGCTTCCCGTCGTTTTGGCTGCGCCCGGCTGGCATACACAGCCCTCTTTGGTCTCGTAATCCTGCCTGCATGCCCCGGATGAGCACCTGGCCACTGTGCAGATGTCGCCGTCGCTGTCTATGCAGGACCTTCCGTCGGTGGAGCTGTACAGTATCGATCCCCATTTTCCGTCGGCATTGCAGGTCTGCGTGCCCAGGCAGGGCTCGGTGCCCTTCGTTCTAGTTTCACGGGGCTGGCACTCACAACCCGCCTTGGTCTCGTAATCCTGCCTGCACGCTCCAGCGGAACATTTGGCTGAGGTGCAGAAATTGCCGTCGCTATCTGTGCAAGCCGCCCCGTCGGTGGAGCTGTACAGTATCGATCCCCATTTTCCTTCGGCGCTGCAGGTCTGCGTGCCCAGGCAAGGCCCGGTGCCCGTGGTTTTAGTTTCAAGAGGCTGACACTCGCAGCCGGCTTTGGTCTCGTAATCCTGCCTGCATTCTCCAGATGAGCATTTGGCCACGGTGCAGAAATTGCTGTCGCTGTCTGTGCAGGACCTTCCGTCGGTAGTGCTGTACAGTATCGGTCCCCATTTTCCGTCGGTGCCGCAGGTCTGCGTGCCAAGGCACGGTTCGGCGCCTGTGGTTTTAGTTTCACGAGGCTGACACTCGCAGCCGGCTTTGGTATCGTAATCCTGTTTGCATTCTCCGGTTTGGCATTTGGCTGCGGTGCAGAAATTACCGTCGTCGTCCGTACAGGCCGTTCCGTCGGTGGAACTGTATACGACCGGTCCCCATTTTCCGTAGGCATCGCAGGTCTGTGTGCCGAGGCAAGGATCGATGCCCGATGTGTTGGTTGTGCCCGGCTGGCACACACAACCCGCTTTGGTTTCGTATTTCTGATAGCATCCTCCGGTTTGGCATTTGGCTACGGTGCAGAAATCGCTGTCGGTTTCTGTGCAGGTTTTTCCGTCGGTAGCGCTGTGCAGTATCGGTCCCCATGTTCCATCGCTGCCGCAGGTCTGCATGCCCAGGCAAGGCTCGGTGTCTGATGTTTTGGCTGCGCCCGGCTGACACACGCAACCAGCCCTGGTGTCGTAATCCTGTTTGCATTCTCCTGATTGGCATTTTGCTGCGGAGCAGAATTTGCCGTCGCTGTCCGTGCAGGCAGCTCCGTCGGTAGAAGTGTACAGTATCGGTCCCCATTTGCCGTCTGTGCCGCATGTCTGCATGCCCAGGCAAGGATCGATGCCGGATGTTTTGGTTGCGCCCGGCTGACACTCGCAGCCCGCTTTGGTTTCGTATTTCTGATTGCATTCTCCGGTTTGGCATTTGGCTACGGTGCAGAGAATGCCGTCGGTTTCTGCGCAGGCCTTTCCGTCGGTAGCGCTGTGCAGTACCGGTCCCCATGTTCCATCCCTGTCGCAGGTCTGCATGCCCAGGCAGGGCTCGGTGCCCGTCGTTTGGGTTGTGCCAGGCTGACACACACAACCCGTTTTGGTATCGTAATCCTGCCTGCACGCTCCAGCGGAACATTTGGCCACGGTGCAGAAAATGCCGTCGCTTTCTGTGCAGGCCGTGCCATCCGCCTGTGGTTTAGCTACACATGCGAGCGCGCCGTCTTTGCATTGCAAGGCGTTGGTGGTGCATGGATCGGCTGCTATGGCTGTCGTGGATATCCCTGTAACGGGATAGCAGATATCGCCCTCGGCGCCGCTGAGGAGCCCGCATCCGCCGCAGGCGTTTTGTTTCCCATCGGAACCTGGGACCGGATCATAGACGCAAGTAGAGGGGGCAGCTGCCCTGGCGGTAAGAGTCATGGCGGCCGGAACACACCTGCCCGGCTGCGTGCACGGGTTATTGTCGTCGGGGCATGTCATCGGTGCGCCTGTGCAGGTCCCATCCCGACAGGTATCGGGTGCCGTGCAGGCGTCGCTGTCGTCGCACCATGTGCCGCTCAGAGGAATACTGGCGCAGTTTCCGGAAACGCATTTTGCTTCATGGCAGTTGTCTGACGGTGTGCCGCAGTTTATGGGAGTTCCCCCGGCGCAGGTTCCATCCGGCCGACACGAACCCGAGCGCGGCTCCATGCATGTATCGGCGAGCGTGCAGGGACCTCCGACGTCGACTTCGCAGGGACCCAACTTCCCAAGGTAATTGCACATCTGAGTTCCGTAGCAGCCGTCCGGGGAACTGCACGCTAGTGTTGTGCCCGGGGTGCATTCACACGTGCTGTTGCGCTGATTGATGCAATAGCCGGTTCCCGAGCAGATATCGTCTGTGCAAGGGTCGCCGTCATCGGTGCAGAATTCACCGAGCGGCTTATTCTGAGGGCTCGAGCACCCGGTTGTTGGATCGCAAGTGCCGGGGAGCTGGCACTCGGTACGCGTGGGGCAGTCGAGGGCAACTCCTCCGGCGCAGGTTCCATTCTGACAGCTCTCGTCCCTCGTACAGGCATTTCCATCGTTGCACGGCGTGTTATTCTCCTTTGGAGTGCTGGCGCACTCCCCAGTCGCTCTATTGCAGGCTGCGGTCTGACATTGGTCGAGGGATAAACATAATTTGGATTGTGTCGTTGCGCATGCCCCGCCCTGGCACTGACCCGCCGCTGCGCATGGATTGTCAGTGGGGGTGCATGAGACACCGCCGATCACCGCATCATGCTTGCAGGTAAAGAGGGAGGTGCCATCGGTCGGCGAGCCCGGAACACACGTGTCCGTCGTGCACGCGTTTCCGTCGTCGCAGCTGACCGGCCTGCTGTAGCAATGTCCCGCTTCGCATTGGCCTGTTGAGCACACACTTCCAGTATCGCAGGATCCTCTGTCCGTAGCTGAATAATTGCAGTTTCCACCGATATTGGATTCGCCTTCGGCATAGACCCACGCATTATTCCGGCACACCTGATTTTTTGAGCCGGGACACGATTTCTTTTCCATGTCTGTGATCGACGCGTAGCAGTCAACCTGCCTTGTCGCCTCTTCAGCGCATACGCGCGTAGTGAGCTGGCCCGACGCATCATGATCGATGATGAGCATGGGCGGGATCGAGAGGAGCAGGATGACGACAATCCTTATGACAGGTTTCATAAAGTACCCCCGTTCACTTATGATTTTCTGCAATATATGTGCCAGGAATCGGGAGAAGATGGGCTTGTCAGCTAGTTGATATTTAAGGAGTTATTTGAGGGGGATGCGCAACAAGGACCGCTTCGGACTTTCATTTTGATAAAACGTCAAAAAACCGTCATCAAATTGATAAAACAGGGAACGTCAGATTTCATCGCGAGGGCTTCACGTCACTGAGCTTCTGATCCTCCCACGGGCATCAGGGTGGGGATTGTGTCGCCGAGCAGATCCATGAATTTATCGAATCCAACTGGTTTGGGCATCCGGCAGGAGACCTTCGATACCCCGGCCTCGTGAGCAGCGGCAATCGCCTTTTTGTCGGTGCACAGCGGCAATCCCGCGGCGTCAGATTTTTCTGAGGCCTCGGAGGAAGAGCTGGCCAGCAGCCCGGCTGAGATCACGAGGGTTGCTGCCGCGACTTTGCCCGGTATTCCGGCGCGGCTCAGGAGATTTGCCCCTCCCTTCGCCGCCCACCTCAAAAAATGGCTCGGGCCAAAAACCACTTCAAGGCCGGCGTAGCCGAGAAGCCCTCCGCCGATGTACTTGGATGTCCACCGCAGCCGGCTTTCCCTTGCATAATCATTCACTATTTCATACAACGCGTTGCACTTCTTTTTCCCTTCTGGGTCCGTGAGGACTTCCTTGCTGCAGCTTTCCTTGATCGCGTCCGCGCGCTTCCTGTTTTCGATCTCCCCCAAGCTCTTGACGCATATCCAGCCCGGCACATCGCTCATGTGCAGGAGATTGCCGTTGCTTCCATAGTATTTGTCCTGCAGCGCGGCTACGTCCTCATACGTGAAGGGCGCGTCTTTCGCAGAGACATAGTGCGTATTTGCGAGTTGGAAGGAGCAGGGACGCGTGTCCTTCATGAGCTGTTCCCTGCGCATTTCAGTCAGTTCAACCATGATGAGTCCTCCTCAATTGAATTCGAGAGAGCCCCGGACCTTTTCCGGACTTCTTCGGCCTCCAAAGAGAGTATCGACAATTTTTTCAAAAAGTTGCTATGAAAATGAAAATTCGTGTCTATGCAACATATTGATGGATAAGGCTTTTTTAAGCAACAATCGAGCTGCGGCCGCTGCCGATCCCGAATTTCAAAAAAAGACGCAACATTTTCAATTTATCGCCGAAGAATAGACTGAGGAAAGGCGGGGCCCGGTCTCAATCTTTGTTTTTATTGTTTTTTTAAATCGTTTCTGTATAAGCGGCACAACACGAAGACGCAGGTCGAGACCGAACCCCTGTTGTTTTCCCATAGATAACCAGGAGCGCTTCATGGCTGGTGTGCCGCCCAAAGTTGGTGGAGTTGTACAAGACGGTGTTTTCCATCCTGTCGGGGTTTTCGCTCCTGCCCAGGGGCCGTCGGGGGACAGCGTGCCAGGTGGCCAGGCCAGGCCCGCTACAAGCAGTGCGGAAGCGAGGGCTGCCTACGAAGGGCTGCGGGCGATGACGGGCCCTTCCGGGATGCGCCGGCCGGATGCTGATGCGATTGCGAGAGGGATGCTGCAGAGGAGGGAAGAATCCCGAATAAGCGAGGCAATGGAGAGGGAGGCTTCAAATCGGGTCGAAAGTGCCGCGCAAGCCGCATATGAGGCGGGGCGGAGAGAGAGGGGAGCAAAAAGCGAAATCGGGTCTTTGGAAGGAAGGCTGCGGGCCATTGGGCTTAATGCAGCAGCGGCGCAGAGGAGGTTCGAAGCTGCGAGAGCCAAGCTCCAGGAGATGTTGAGTTATGCCGAGCGGGCCGAATCGTCACAAAGGGTCGCTGGAGAGGCTTTGCGATCGGCTGAAAAAGAGATGCGCAGTATCAGGTTGGCGCTGGCCTTTCAAAAAAACGTTAAATTCAGGATGCGGGAAGAAAGTTTTTTAATGAAAAGGCCCCGGGCTGCATATGAAAGAGCTGACGGGGTATTTCAATCAGCGGGATTTGTTCTTGCCAGGGCACAAAGGTCGATGCGTTCGGCAGAAGAGATGGTGCGGGCCCGCGAAACTCGGCTGGGAGAACTTCGACAGATGGAGGACTCTCTGCAGGGGGAATTGACGAGTGCCATGGCGAGGCTTGATGAGGCAGAAGAGGCCTCCTCGAGTGCCAAAAAGGAATTGAACGAAGCAAGGGCGAGACTCCGGACCATCAGTTTGATCAACGCGGAGACGTCGAGGATCAGGGCGCTGGGCGATATACGGGCAGGAGTGCTGAGGGGGAGTGCCGCATTCGGCAAAATGCCGGATGGAGTTTCCGACCGTGCGTCAGAAGATACGCCTGGAGAGGTTGCAATCATCGGCGCTTTGCACCTGAAGGATGTCCTGATGCGGCTCGAGCAAAGGGACGCCGGGGTCCGCGCTATGCTGGCCGGTTTGGGCGAGGGAGAGAGGACAGCATTTCTGGACGAGCTGCTGCGGGCCTTGCCGGCAAATGACAGACAGGCGATCCTGGAGGGAAGGACCGGCGAGACTGAACTCGGAAATTTATTGAAGGGGACGCTGAGCTTGCTTTCGGAAGACCGGTTGTCTGCCGAGGGCAGGAGAGGCGAAGGCCGCGAAGAGCGCCGCGAGGGCGCAGAGGACAGAGAGCAAAGAAAAGCCGAACCCAAGCCGACCGGCTCCCTCTTTGAGGGAGCGAAGAAATAACCATCCTCTGATCAATCGACAGAGCGAAACAAAATCCTGCGTCATAATGATGCAGCACAATAGCCGCCTGCAACACAGGCGAAGAAGGAGAGATTGAATATGGTGTTCGACCCCGTTGTTCAAATCAGTAGTGCAGCAAATGGCGCGGTATGCAAAGCCCCGAGCCAGGCTGTTTTTTCGTCCGAAGCAGAGGACGGCGAAGTTCAGGAAAGTCTCTATTCGAGCGCCGATCCGGCGGCCCGGCTGGGTTCCCTTGTCTGCGGCGGGCAAGGCGCAGGCGCTGCGCCCAATTCTCGGAAACCGGATGTGATATCTGCTATGGGGGCCATATTCACGCCTTTGGCCGCATTGCTGAAACTCATCACAGGCAAAGGCGCGAACGCGGAGGCAAACGCCGTTGCCGAAGACGCGCCGATATCGGTCCGGATAGAACGGGAGCTGGATGCGTTCCGCGGCAAGATAGAAGTTTACCAGGGCGCAAGGGAGAGATTGGCAGAGGCCAAATGGTCGAAATCTGAAGCCGTGAAAAGGCTGAAATCGGCCACAAACTACCAGCTTCAACTCAACCAGAAGGGGGTTTTTGGAACGGACCCTGTAAAGCAGGCGGCGGACGAAGAACTTATCAGCGCGGATGAGTCCGCGCGGCTTGCATCCTCAAAGGTTGAAACTGCACGGCAGGAAGCGGCCGCGGCAAAGGAGGATATGGATCTGCATGAAGAAAGATTGCGGGAGTTTGCACAATCTGCATCTTCGGAAGGGGACGGGCAAATTGAAAAACTGAGGGGGGTTCTGCTCGAGAGGGAGTCCGCCCGCAGCGCCAGGCTTGCGCTGTACCGGGCCTCTGTCATACAGAGGCTGGCCGTCGATCAGGTGCCCGACTCGCTCCGCTCGTCCACAGCCACCCATGTTTACAAGATGGCCATCATAGGATGGCTCGTGGAAAGCGATGGCAGGGTTCGAGAGATCCTGTCTGAGTTCAAAGACGATGCCGCGAGATTTGATTTTGCCGATGGCGCATGGAATAAATTGTCCGAGCAAGAGCGGTGGGCGATCCTGGACGGCAAAGATCCGAGCTTGTTCGTGATGCAGATGAGGCTGGCGTTTGCAAGACGGTTCAATTGCCCTAAAAATCTGGAGGCTGCCCTCGGGCGGTTCGAGAAGACGGCCGTGGGCGGCGATCTCATGGCCGGTTTGGGCAGTGAAGAAAGGGCGGCGTTTTTGAATGAAATATGGCGCGGCTTTCCGGTGGAGCAGCAGACATCGATACGAAAGGGCTGGGTCGATGTTGACGTGCTCGATCGGTGGGTGAAGGATGCGATATATTCTTCTCTGGAAGGAGGTCATCTGACAGCTGAATTCGGCCGGGCCGAAAGGCGCGAAGGCGAAGAATACAGAGAAGGCAGAGAAGGCAGGGGCAAAGCAATGGAGCCCGGACGAGGATTGGTCGAGGGCGTGAAATAGCAGTCTAATAGCTTGCGAAAAATTGCGGATGGCGTAAAAATAGCCGCAGGATGACACGACGAATTCTGATCACCGGGTCGGCTGGCTACCTGGGCTCCAAGGCGGTCGATCTCCTGGCCGCGCGCGGTGGTTTCGAGGTGTATGGCATCGACATCCGCGAGCCGGCAAACCGGTCCTCCTACAAAATGTTCGTCAAGGGCTCCGTCGCGGATCAGCGGGCGATGCAGGCGATCTTCGACCGCGCGAAACCCTCCGTGGCGGTCCATCTCGCTTTCGTCGTGACGACGACGCACGACAGGCGCCTTGAGGAATCCGTCGCGATCGACGGGACGCGCAATTTTCTGGAAGGCTGCGAAAGGGCGGCGGTGCCGAAGGCCGTGTACCTCTCCAGCGCCGCCGCATACGGCGCGCATGAAGACAACGAATCTCCTCTCACCGAGACTTCTCCGGTGAGGGGCGTAGACGGCTACGGATATTCCAGGCTCAAGGCGCGCTCCGACGGCATGGCCTGTGAGTTCATGGCCGAGCACGGCGCATGTGAGTTTGCGATCCTGCGGCCGTGCCTCTTCGTCGGCCCGAACACGCGCAATAATTTCTTCGACGTGCTTGGCTACCCCATCGTGCCGCAGATCGTGGACGGCAAGGGAGTGCGCGATCCGCTCTTTCAGTTCATCCACGAAGACGACATGGCAGAGTGCCTCGCGGCGGCGATAGAGAAG
>JAZDOG010000060.1:0-21496 GCA_043798915.1 Pseudomonadota bacterium
CGCTTCGTGAACTGCAAGGCGGGAATAAAATCTAGAAATTCAATCAAAACCCATCAAGAATATCCCTCCCTGAATCAAACCCAAACCGGCTGGTACACCTCAAACCGGCGATTCTGGCTGGTTTTCAAACCGGCGCGCCCACCATAATGGAACTCCTTTCCTCCTCCGTATTATCTACATTTTCACACGATATATAGTGCGATAGCAAACCAAATCGTCTTTTCAACAGATGGGATAAAGGTTTTGAAAAGATGTTCTAGGGGATTTCAAAACTATTGTTTATTCAACTGCAATGTTGAGTTATTTTTTCTTACCCTTTTTGGCATCATCAAATGGATTTGGCCATCGAAGCAACCCACCAATGTGTAAGAAAACAGCCACATCAGAACCTTTAATCCCTGCATCAGCCAAAACTTTATCGCATATCTCCATCAAATTATCATGCTCATCCATGCTAAAGCTCCCACCCCTATCCTTAAAATACTTGGTAACCCTCATCGAACAAACTCTATAGTGATAGTAAATATCCTTCAATTCCTGTCTGGAATGTTTCTCAAGGAATTTTGCTTCATATTTACTAGGGTTTTCTATCACATCTCCTATCGACCCCTTCGGGAACTCTAAGTCAGATTGAGGATATAACTCACCGGCGATAGCAAACCTGCAAATCGCTATGACTACCATCGACGAAATAATTATGACGATTTTGTTCATAGGCGCGTTCCCGCATACCGCATCACCATAAGACTTTCCCACATCACCGCCCGATGATTTCACCTTCATCCACAGAATGAGGCATTATTGTTCCCCACCTTACCAGTATGCCCGCATATGTAATGGTGTCGCCTTTGCTTAATTGCATTGCCTTATTTTCCTCGGACTTTTTTACCGTAATTATTACATCTGCCATAAGGGTGGTTTGGAGATTCTTCACATTAATACTTACATCCCCCCATGTTTTCGTAACTTCCGCAACCTTGCCTCGCCATTTAATGGGCTTCCCCTTGTATTTGGAATTGAAAAGCTCATCTTTTTGAACATCCGTGAGTTTGCTGTCTATCCCAAACTGCGCATTAAAATCTTTGAAATTCGTGCTAACAAATTGAGGTTGGGGCGGTGACGGTTGGGTGGCAGGGGATTCCGCTACTACTCCAAATTTGCCGGTTGCAGAATTATATTTAACAGCCTCATTTCCCTGTTCAACAGCTGACTGACTTTCCTGCACTTTCTGGCCTTCAATAACTTGTTGTTTTGTCAGTGGTGAAGATACAACGCTCAAAATAAAAAATAACAGGCAGGCAATGCCAATTTTTTTCACGGGTCTTTTTTTCACAGCATTAACAATTACCCACACCAACGTTATCGTAAACCCAAGTGCGGTGAGCTGGTTAATTGTCGAGGATGATGAAAACATATAGCTCCTTTCTCTATCCTAATGGCTCTGACTGAGCAGCATATTCGGGGGAAATGATTACTGCCCAGAAGGTGCGCTTAATACAGACCAATGCTAGGAAATGATACCTACTTAACACTCTATAATATATAGCATATCTAGCAGTATTCAATGAAATAATCAAACCTTACTACTACCTCTCGGTGGGTTTATAGCACTACTTATAAATGCTAAAAATTTTAGCATGAAATTCAGAGATTTCCGAGCTGTCATTGTAAGGAATATAGTTCGTCACCGACAGAAAGCTGGACTTACCCAAGAGGGGTTGGCAGAACGGGCAAGAATGAATGTGAAGTATCTTCAGCGTATTGAACAACAAAAACAAAACCTGACTTTGCGGTCGCTCTGGAAAATCTGCCGCGCCCTAAAACTACATCCGCACAACTTCTTTCAGCCCCTCCGAAAGAAATAGGCACACCTTGCCCTTATTCAAGGTCAACCTGCTCCAAAAGCCAGTTTCGGCACAAAAATCATATCGGTTGCCTGCCTTATGGCGGTTCTAACGTCGTCCACGATTGTGAGCAAAGAAAAAGCGCCCCGCCTTTTTGGGGCGCTTTTTCTTTGCTCAAGGACTGCGGATGAAAACCTTGGAGGTTCATCTGATGGTTTTTGAAAAAGCCATTCTCGCTCGTCGCGAAAATGGCCTCTTCTCCCGCTTGGGGTGGCTAGTGGGATTTGAACCCACGACTCCCTGAGCCACAGTCAGGTGTGCTGCCGCTGCACCATAGCCACCATATTCGTCTTCTATCCAAATGTTTTCTGAGTGTGCTCCCGCTTCGTTACCGCTGCACCATAGCCACCAATATGACACCGTGCGAGCCGCCGTATTAGCGAATTGGAGGCAATTTGTCCATGTTTTCTTGGCCCCGCTTTTCGTGCCCCTGGGGGCAGCAAACTCCTTGACACCAAAACGAAAGCTGGTAGAAACTCGGATTAGCTTATCCACGAACAAAGGGGGAATCATGAAAAAGATTTTGACGTGCATTTTCGCGGTCGCGGTGGCTGTAATCTTCACGACCAGCCTCGTGAACGCGCAGTCGGCAGCACCGGCTGCCAAGAAGGCCCCTGCCGCCAAGGCAGCGAAGTCTGCGCCGGCTTCACCAGCTTCAAACGCACCGACACCGGCCAAGAAGAAACATCACAAAAAGGCTCATCACAAGGCTGCAGTAGCGCCGGCACCTGCCCCAGCTCCGATTCCAGAGCCTGTAGCTCCGCCACCGCCGCCAACCAAGCACAAGAAACAAAAGGTTACGGCTGCGGATTTCCCCGAGAAGGGCTGGCACAAGGGGCCGTACGTTGGCGTGAACATCGGTATCGTGCAGACAGCAAAGGATAGCCACATAATCACGGAAAGAAACTTCGGAAGTTGGCCGAACCTGGACTTCGGCATAACGTTCGGGTGGGATATCGCGGATTGGATAGGGCCAATGCTGCAGATGAATTTCTCTACGAAGACTGCTCAGGTCGGTGATTCGAACGGCGGCAACAACGGCGGCGTTGCTTATGCCTCACAACCCACCTTCACATTCCCTGCCGGGACCTTCCCGGTCGAGCAGTCACGACAGTATCAGACTGATATAGGGTTGTATGCAAAAGCCACGCTTCCCTATTTCACACATGCAGAATGGCAGCCCAAGATGGTCAAGATACTGCCATATGCCAAGCTTGGCGCCGCGGGAAGCGCCCTTTTTGTCAACTCCCCAACGAATGCCAATAAAATGGGCGCATTCGGAGGTGGTCCGGCGCTCGGCGTGGGATGCGAATTCTTCATCTGGAAGGGCTTCTTTGCAGCTTTGGATTTCACGGAATATCTGATCTGGGAGAAGTCGATATCAAGAAACATCACGACGGCGAATGCCGGTTCGCAGAACTTCAAACTCACGAAGGGCGGCTTCAATCCGCACTTCTCGCTCTTGGGTATTTTTGGCTGGCACTTCTAAGTTGTTTGTTACATGCAAGCTCAAAAACCCCAGCCTGACCGGGCTGGGGTTTTTTGTGCCTTGCCATACAGTTGCTAGCTGGTTATAAAATGCGCCCATAGGGCCCATAGCTCAGTGGATAGAGCATCTGCCTTCTAAGCAGAGGGTCGCAGGTTCGAGTCCTGCTGGGCCCGCAAAAAACGTGCCGCATGGCCGGGGCGTAGCTCAGCCTGGATTAGAGCGCTTGGTTTGGGACCAAGAAGTCGGAGGTTCGAATCCTCTCGCCCCGACCAGGCGGCACAGCTTATTTCAGAATCTCAATCAAAATCTTTCTCATCTTAGCAAGAGCTCTTCCGCGGTGGCTGATCTTGTTTTTGCGATCCATCGCAAGCTCCGCCATCGTCCTTCCTTCCGAGGGGACGAAAAAGAGCGGATCATAGCCGAAACCGCCGCTGCCCATGTGGGCATGCCCTATTATCCCCTCACAGCGCCCCTCGACGTCCCATTCGCGCCCGTCCGGCGATGCCAGCACCATGTTGCATACAAACGCCGCCCCCCTTCGCCCATCGGGCACGTCCTTCATCTCATCCAAAAGCTTGCGGTTGTTGGCGGCATAATCTCCCTGCCCTCCGGCATAGCGCGCGGAGCGAACGCCCGGCTGGCCGGCCAGCGCTTCGACCACAAGCCCGGAGTCGTCCGCAAGCGTGAGGCTCCCCGTCGCCAGGCAAACGACCCGCGCCTTCTTCCGCGCGTTCTCCAGAAATGTGGCGCCGTCCTCTACGACGTCGGGTATCTCCGGATAATCGTAGATCGAGCTGATCTGAAAATTCATATCATCCAGCAGATTCGTGAGTTCTTCCACCTTGTGCCTGTTCTGTGTAGCCAGGACGATCTTCATTGCGCAATTGCTACCAAATTCCGGGATGTGTGTCACGGCTTGCGTTTTCCCCCTCCCGTGCTAGAAACCTCCATATGCACCGCCTCATCGTCGCCGCCATGACCGCCGCGCTCATCTGCGCCATCGCATCCCACGCCCAGGCGCGGCCGCGAAAGGGCTTCCACTCGGGCCCCTATCTCGCCCTGGAGGTGGGCGTCGTGCAGGAGGACTTCGACAATAATCGAGTCACGGGGCGGGACGTCGGCAACAACCTCGAGCCCACCTTCGGCTTCCTCTTCGGCTGGAACATATGGGACTCCTTCTCAGCAGAGCTTCAGGGGCGCTATGCCACGTCCACCAACGGCGGAAGCAGGGAGCACATCGCCAATGCAAACGCCTATGCAAGATGGAGCTTCATCACAGACGCTCTGACCAACTTCGAATCGCTCAGGATCCTCCCGTTTCTGAAAGCCGGACTGGCAGTGAGGGTGGAGGCCCTCCCCGGCGCCCCCACCGCCCCGCACGGGACAGTCACGCGCGTTGGCATCGGACCGTCGGTCGGCGGCGGATTGAGTTTTCTGGTGAAGAAGTACCTCTATTTCGGCGTGGACCTGCAGGAGGACCTGTTTACCCTGGACGACCTCAATCAGACGGTGAACGGCGTGCCAAACGTGCTCGTCTACAAGGGCGGATTCCATCCATCGTTCAGCGGGGCGGTGATGCTGGGCGTGCATTACTGAAAATTTTTCAGAACAACGGAACTTCTTCCTCCGACGCGCCTGCCGGAACCGGCGGTGGAGTATAGGCGTCCATGCCGCGGGCTAGATCGTCGAAGCGCGTGATGTTGCTCCTGAATGCGAGCATCGCCTTGCCCGTCGGACCGTTTCGCTGCTTGCCGATGATCACCTCCGCCTTGCCGGCGTCCGCGCTGTCCTGGTTATACATCTCGTCGCGGTAGATGAACGCGATCACATCGGCATCCTGCTCGATGGCGCCTGATTCCCTCAAGTCCGACAGCTGCGGCCGCTTGTCCTGCCTGGCCTCGACGCCACGGTTGAGCTGCGAGAGGGCGACCACCGGCACGTTTATCTCCTTCGCGAGGGCCTTGAGCGAGCGCGATATCTCCGAGATCTCGCGCTCCCTGCTCTCTATCCTTCCGATGCCGCGCATGAGCTGCAGGTAGTCGATCACGATGAGCCCCAGATTGTGCTCCCTCTGGAGGCGGCGGGCCTTGGCCCTGACTTCGAGCACGTTGAGCGCCGGAGAATCGTCGATGAATATCGGCGCCTCCGAGATGAGGCCAGCCGCTCGCGTGAGTTTGGGCCAGTCGCTCTCTCCTAAGAAACCTCCGCGCAGCTTGGATGCGTCGACCTCAGCGCGCGAACAGAGCATCCTCCTCACGAGCTGTTCCTGCGACATTTCCAGCGAGAACACGGCGCAGACGACGCCCACCTCGATGGCCGCGTGTTCGACGATGTTGAGGGCAAAGGCGGTCTTACCCATGCTGGGGCGGCCCGCTATCACGATGAGGTCCGAGCGCTGAAGGCCGCAAGTCAGGCGGTCGAATTCGTGGTATCCGGTGGGCACTCCGGTCAGGAGTTCCTTGCGCTCATAGAGCTGCTCGATGGCCTTGAAGCTGTCCTTGACGATGTCCTTGACCGCGGAGAATCCCTTCTTTATCCGCTTCTCCGCCACTTCGAAGATTATCTTCTCGGCGCTGTCGACGAACTCGTCGACGTTTCCTTCCTCGCGATAGCCGCGCTCGACGATATCCGTCGCGCCTTCGATGAGTCTCCTCATCACCGACTTGTCGCGTATGATTCGAGCGTAGGACGCGACGTTGGCGGAGGATGGGACCTTGTCCACGAGCGATGCGAGGTAGGAGGCGCCGCCGACCCCCTCGAGGTCGCCCGATGTCTTGAGGGCGGAGGTCACCGTCACGAGGTCGGCCGGCTCGTTTCGCTGGTAGAGACCGATTATCGCCTGGAAAATTTTCCTGTGGGCGTCACGATAGAAATCGACGGACTCGATGGTCTCCACCGCCCGGTGGATGGCCTCGTTGTCGAGGAGCATCCCCCCGAGCACGGACTGCTCCGCCTCCTGGTTCTGCGGAGGGAGCTTGAGCCTCTGGACCTCGGGAACTGTCATAGATTACGTGCCCGCAAACTTACTTTTTTACAACCCACACCTTGACTACTCCGGTCACTTCGGAATGGAGCTTCACCGGTATGTCGAAGATGCCCAGCTGCTTGATCGGCTCTTCAAGATGGATATCGCGGCGGTCGATCACGAAACCCTCGTTCCGCAGCGCGTCCGATATATCCTTCGTCGTCACGGAACCGAAGAGGCGGTCCTCTTCCCCGATCTCGCGGCCGATGGTGATGGAGAGGGCCTTGAGCTTCTCCGCCAGCTCCCCTGCCGCCTTTTTGACCTTCTCCTGTTTTGCGGCCACGGTGCGCTTCTGGTGCTCCAGCTCTTTCAAGTTTCCCGGAACAGCGAGCACCGCCTTCTTCTGCGGCAGCAGATAGTTTCGGCCGTAACCCTCGCGGACAGTCACCACCTCACCCGCCTTGCCCAGCTTCACAACATCTTCCTGCAGAATGACTTGCATGGTACTCCTCCTTAGTAAGATCAGGCCTGATGCCCGTGCTTCGCCTTCCAGCTGCGAAGCCTGAAATCAACCCACACATCGGCGACGCCGATTGCGACTATCACCATTCCGATCGTCTGGAAAAAAAATATAATGGCCCCGTATGCGATCATCTTGATGAGCGGCAGACGGACGCCCTGCAGAAAATATACGACGACCGCAAGCCCCTGGAAAAAGTAGAGGGCCCCTACGCCTATCATGCAGTTCACCGCGGCCATCTCGAGCCATCCTGTCCGGATGGCATAGTGGTCCGCAAAGAAAGCCAGCCCGCAGCCTATCACTCCCCAGATCGCGTAATCCGGCAGGCGAAAACGGGCCACGTTGTGCACGTGCGCGAACGCATGGCGCCCATGGATGAGCCTGCGCCCGAGGAGTATGTTGACGACCACTGCCACGAGCGCAAACACGAATATGAGCGCCGGAGCCACGCCGACCATGAACGAGACAATTTCATCGACATGATCTGCTATGAACCCCAAGTCGGCGCCGTTCTTCCCTGCCGTCTGGTTCATCTTCAAGACCTCGCCGATCATGCTGCCGAGGTAATTTCTAAAACCGCTGCCGATGCCACCGCCGACCTTGAGGAGGGCCGCCGCGACCACCAGAGCAAAGACAGCCAGCCCGGCCAGAAGCGCCGTTCCGCACCACCTCGTGAGGTTCCACTGCCGGCGCACGCCCTCGCCGATGGTGAGGGCCACGACTGCGTAGAACAGGAAGTATCCGATGCCTGCCATCGAGAGAAATGCCGACGACACGAAATCGGCCATCGCCATTCCCGGAAGGGGAATGGCGATGCCTCCGCCCTGTGCATGCACCCCGGCCTGCGGAAGAAAATTAGCGTAGAGCGCAGCGACGGCAGCCAAAGCCATCGCCACCGTGAGAAATCCCAGGCGACGGCCGTGGATCACCCAGATGTACAAAAGCGACAGCGGCGTGAGTATCACGAGCAGCCCGCTCGAATAGAGGACCACGGCGACCACGGCCGCTATGGCGACATCCCTCATTTTTTGCACATCAGGCGTCATATCAACTGCACCTGTGTCGCCGAGAACGGTATCAGCGCTAATATCCGCGCGCGCTTTATCGCCTGGGCTATCTCGCGCTGATGCTTCGCGCAGTTTCCGGAGATGCGCCTCGGGACCATCCTGCCCCGCTCGCTCGTGAAGGGAGTCAGAAGCCTTCCCTCCTTGTAATCGATCGAGAGCTTCTTGTCCGCGCAGAACCTGCAGATACGGCGGCGCGCCAGCGGACGGCCCTTTTTCTTCTTCTTGTCCTTGTCCTTGTCCTTGTCGAACTTTCGCCTCATGAAAGCCATATGCTATTCCTCCTTCTCTGCGGACTTCACATCCGCGTCTGCAGCCTTGGGCGAGCCGCGCTCAAATGCGCCCCTGCCGCCCATCTCTTCCGTCGTCTCCTCGCCGGGAACGGCGACGGCATCCTCGCCGCGCGCCACGACCTCAGCCGCGCGCGCCTCAATGTCGACCTCCTCCGCCTTGACGACGGTGAGGAATCTCAAGACGTTCTCGTCAAGCCTCAAACTACGCTCGATCTCGGTCACCGAGCCGCCGCCCGCTGCATAATCGAGGCAGGTGTAGGTGCCCTTCGTCTGCTTGCCCACCGGATAGGCCAGGGAGCGCTTGCCCATGTCGCGGGCGAAGAAGAGCCTTCCCTCGTGCTTCTCGACTGTGGTTTTGAGACGGTCGATGAGCTGCTTCTGCTGGGTGTCCGGCAGATTAGGCTGGGTGATAAATACAGTCTCGTATTCTCTCATGCATCCTCCTCGTGGTTCGTTATGAGGCCCTGGGACAATCCCGGGACCAAGGAGAAAAACAGACTGTCGGTTGACAGCTGTCATCTTCAATTTTCAATGATACTTCTGCTGCGCGGCCGCGAGCCCTTTTGCAACGAGCATCTCCACCGAATCAGCAGCGAGGGCCATGGCATCCTCCACGTCTCCCGCCTCTTCTTCGCCGAAGGGATGGAGCACATAGCTTGCACCATCCATGCCCGCCGGCGGTCGGCCGATCCCCACCCGCACCCGGGAGAAATCACTAGCACCGATATTCTCGAAGATCGACCGGATGCCGTTGTGCCCGCCGTGTCCGGCGCCCTGCGAAAGCTTGAGCTTTCCCACATCTATATCCAGATCGTCGTGGACGACGATCAGGTCTTCTTTCCCAAGCCTGTAGTACCGAAGGAGCGGCGCGACCGAATCTCCGGAGAGATTCATGAAGGTCTGCGGCTTCGCGAGGATGACCGCCTCGCCTCCGATGGCACCGCTGCCCACCAGCGCCCCGAAAGACTTTCTGGATATCTCGATGCCGTGGCGGCGACCCAGCAGATCGAGGACCATGAAGCCCGCGTTGTGCCGGTGCCGCGCGTATGATCGGCCGGGATTGCCCAGCCCCGCTATCATTTTCACAAAGCTATTTTGATTCCTTCTTCTCTTTCGAGCCCTTCTTCTCATCAGCGCCCTTGGCATCGGCCGGGGCAGCAGCAGTCGCCGCGGCAGCGGCAGCTCCCTCAGCCGGGGCAGCAGCCTCGCCTTCGACCGGCACTTCGGCACCAGCGACCGGCACCGCCGCAACCTCTTCCTTGGCCGGCGGAACGATGGTCACGATCGTGTAGTTGAGAGCGCTCGAGAGCTCGACGCCCGAAGGCAGCGAGATCGTATTCGAGTGTATGCTGTCGCCGATCTTGAGCTCCGTCACATCGACCTCGATCCTCTCCGGGATGCTCTCCGGCAGCGAGCGGATGTGGAGCGTCCGGCGCAGCTGCTCGACGACGCCGCCCTCCTTGACACCGATGGAGAGGCCGGTGAGCACGACCGGCACCTCAACCTCAAGCTTCTCGGTCAAACTGATAGCCTGAAAATCGATGTGCGTGAAATCGCGCTTGAACGGATCCGCCTGAAAATCGCGGATGAGCGCAAGGCCCGAATCGCCGCCCGCGACCGACAGGTCGACGAGGACGTTCATGCCAGCCTTGGTCTTCACCGCTTTCTCGAGCGCGCGGCGATCGACGGATATGGGGAGCGCCTCGACCGTTCTCCCGTACAGAACCGCCGGGATGCGGCCGGTGACTCTCATCCTGTGGGCAGGCCCTTTGCCTGCAATCCTTTTTTCTGCAACCAGCGTTACGCGTTCCATGACGTCCTCCGTATTACACGATTACACAAACAACGACGACACCGAGTCGGCGTTGTGGATTCTCTCTATCGCTTCACCAAGAAGGCTCGCGACCGACAGCACGCGGATCTTGCCGCACTGCGCGGCCGGCCCCTGGAGCTTGATCGTGTCCGTGACTATGAGTTCCTCTATCTGCGACTCCGTTATGCGCTCCACCGCAGAGCCCGAAAGGACCGCGTGCGTGCAGCAGGCGAAGACGCCGGTCGCGCCGTTGGCGCGGAGCGCCTCGGCCGCCTTGACCATCGTCCCGCCCGTGTCGATGATGTCATCGATGAGCACTGCGTAGCGACCCTTGACGTCGCCCACCATGTGCATGACCTCGCTCACGTTGGGCTTGTCGCGGCGCTTGTCGATCATCGCCATCGGCGACTGGAGAAGCTTTGCAAATGAGCGCGCTCGCTCCGCCCCGCCGGCGTCCGGCGCAACGACCACGAGGTTGTCGCTCGTGAACCTCTTCTTCAGGTGCTCGATGAGCACGGGCTTCGCGAAGAGATGGTCGACCGGGATGTCGAAGAAACCCTGTATCTGCCCCGCGTGCAGGTCCATCGTGAGGACGCGGTCGGCGCCCGCGGCGGTTATGATATCCGCGACCAGCTTGCTGCTGATCGGCGTCCTGGGGCTTACCTTCCTGTCCTGCCTGGCGTAGCCGTAGTAAGGCAAAACGGCTGTGATGCGGTCGGCGGAGGCGCGCTTGAGCGCATCGATCATGATGAGCAGTTCCATGATGTGCTCGTTGGCGGAATAGGAGGTCGGCTGGATCACGAAGGCATCCGCTCCGCGCACATTATCCTGGATCTCCACCCACGTCTCGCCGTCGGAGAAACGCGTGACCGTCGCCGAGCAGATCTTCTTTTTGAGCGACACAGCGATCGCCTCGGCCAGCGGCCGATTCGCATTCCCCGAGAGGATCTTCAGGTTGTTGGTGCCGAACATAAAAACCTCGTTAGCTGTCAGCCATCAGCTTTCAGCTGTCAGCTGTCAGCTGCCTTTCTGCTGGGGCGCCTGGATTCGAACCAGGGATACCAGAGCCAAAGTCTGGTGACTTACCGCTTGTCGACGCCCCAATCGAGCAACGGCCTTTCAGTTGCCAAGACCCGGGCCATCGCCGCCTTGAACCTTTCCAACCTCGGTCCGATACATCCCGAGCACCCTCGATTCTATCGCATCCCTCATCTCGCTGGAGAGCGGATGCGCAGTGTCGCGGTACGTCCCGTCCTTCCTTTTCTTCGAAGGCATCGCCACGAACAGGCCCTTCGTCCCGGCGATGATCTTCAGATCCCGCACGACAAAACAGTTGTCGAACGTGATCGTCGCGTACCCCTTGAGTTTCTCTTCCTCAACCGGGAACACGCGCACTTCGGTGATCTCCATAGCCCCCTCCATCGAGACCGCCGCCAAACGCGATCCTCAAATACCGCTGTCTGCGGCAAAGACGCGCCAACCCTCCCCGTGGGCTGCCCCTAGCGCAGCATCGCGCCGGGGGGCGTCCTCAAAAACGCCGAAGACGGTCGGACCGCTGCCAGACATCAGCGCGCCCGCCGCCCCCGTATCCATAAGAAAGTCCTTTATTCTGGCAATCTCTGGATGGGCCGGAATCGCCACCGCCTCCAGATCGTTGTGGAGCGATGAGACAACTGCTCCCAAGTCCTTGAAAAGCGGGCGGACCCTAGCATTGCGCTCATTTGGAGTCAACCCTTCAGTTGCATTCAGGGCAGGCCTTTCGGTTGCGCGCGGGGCACGCTGCAGATCCCATTGCCCGTAGACCCAGGGGGTCGATACGGCAAAACCGGGATTGATCAGTAAAATCGATAAGTTAGGAAAGCCATGGAGGGGACTGACCCTGTCGCCTATGCCTTCTACGAACGCGGGACCGTCATGACAGAAAAACGGGACATCAGCGCCAAGCTTGGCTCCCAGGGCAGCAAGGTGCTCCGCATCCAATCCCAGTTGCCACAGCCGGTTCAAACCCTTGAGCACCGCAGCCGCATCGCTCGAACCGCCGCCCAACCCCGCAGCTACTGGTATCCGCTTCACGAGGCGAATCCTGGCGCCGGCCTTTGTCCCCGAGGCTTGGGCGAGAAGCGCCGCGGCGCGCCAGGCCAGGTTCTTCTCGCCGGCCATGCCGCTGTCGTGGGCCCCTTCCGCATGAAGCTCGATGCCCGATGGAGCCAGGGCGATGTCGATATCGTCGGCGAGGGAGAGCGACACCATGACCATCTCGAGATCGTGGTAGCCGTCAGGCCGCCTGGAGAGGACGCGAAGTATCGTGTTCACCTTCGCCGGCGCTTTGATCGCAATCTCCCGCATGCCGGGAGTGCTACCTCAACGATCGGCAGCACGCAAATCTTTTCGATGGGTTTTTATCTGCGGAGATTTGCTGCGAGATTATCAGCTCGCGTCGCCCCCGGCCATGACGGTGGGATTGTAGACCGCCTTGAGTTCCGTGGCGACCTCGTCGTCGAAGCGCAGATACACATCGCCGTACGTGAAATCAGGATTCATGAGGCGATCCGGCGTATCGGTGTGCACAAAGCCGAGCACATGGCCCAGCTCGTGGAGGGCCGTGGTCGCGATGTCCTTTTTCTTTATCGGGCTCACGCATACATCCTTGCCGCCATCGCATTTGAGTTCAGCGAAGTCGTCGGGACTTCCATAAAACATGACGTCCGCTTCAACTATCATGCTCTCGCCCAGCCATGATTTTTTCGTTTCGGCGAAGTAACCTTTGGAATTCGGTTTCGTGTCCCAGTACATCCCGTTGATGCCGTCATCCCCTACAATGGTCGAGTCCGTGATCCCCTGATAATCGAAGAGCTGAATGCCTGCCTCCTCGCTCCACATGTCCATCGCGTGGAGGCATGCCGTCCGGAACTTCTCCGGCACCGTGCTGCTGATGAAGATCGGTATCGGCAGTTCGGCCCAGCCCTTCTTGAGGGCTGTGTCGCTCGCCAGCTTTGTCGCCATGTTCTTTGAAATGGTCGGGAACGAAGACGATTTTTCGCAGCCGATCAACCCCAAAATGGCGAGTCCGACCATCACTGCGAGAATGCTTTTTTGTTTGTTCTTCATGGCGTGTCCCCTTTCACCTTCATTAATAAGCAAAAATCGCGCCAAGTCTATCTTATTGAAATCACTGCTTATTTTATTGGAATCCTGCCCAATTTTGGGAACAAAAGTCCCCATTTTCGGGTTTTCTGTCTCCAATTTGATTTTCCCTCGATATATGGGATAATCCCCCTTTGCAATCTTTGCAACCGTTTGGTCTATCTTCGCAAAGGGAGACCTTTAATCCCGATATGAGCGACACGCCTCACAAAAATTCATCGGAGGGCGGGGAACAGAAGCGCAGGCTCTGCGCCATCATGTTCACCGACATCAAGGGGTTCTCCTCCATGATGGAATCGGATGAAGTCACAGCCGTCGGGCTCGTCAAGGCGCAGAGGGAAATCATCAGGAGATGCATCGCCGCGCACAAAGGAGAAGAGCGCGAGATTATCGGCGATGCGTTCCTCGTCATCTTCGACAGCGCGGTCAACGCGGTGAAGTGCGCGATCGACATCCAGCGCGATATATTGGAGTTCAACCAGGGGCGCGACGTCGAAAAACAGGTCTGGATCCGGATCGGCATCCACCTGGGCGACATCCTGATCGAGGACGGCTCCGTCTTCGGCGAGGGAGTGAACCTCGCCGCGCGCGTCGAGCCGCTGGCGGAACCCGGCGGCATATGCATCACGAGGCAGGTCTATGACCAGGTGAAGCATCACCTGGAGATCGAGGTCTCGCACCTGGGCGTCCGCGAGCTCAAGAACATCACCGACGTGCCCGACATCTACCGCATCAGGACATCGACCACAGCCCCGCGCGAGCCTGTGACGTTCAGAGAGATGTTCAGCTGGATCGCTGAGTCGCGGCAGAGGCTTCTGACAGCCGCAGCGGTGGCCGTTCTCGCCGTCGGCGCAAACGCTTATTGGACCTTTTTCGCCTCCCACACGAGCTACGCCCGCGACGTCGCGTTCATCCGCCACGCCCCCGAGCCGCGCCATGCGGTTGGAAGATCCAAAGTCGGAGCGCTAAACCACTACTACGAATTCACGAAGAGGGGCGGATGCGTGGAGAGGCTCGTGGAGGTGACGAAACCCGACCTCCTGCCGGAGGACGCCCAGCAGGCATGGGAGTTCGGGCTCACGAAGAAACAGAGGCGCGACTTCCCCATCCGCGAATATTCATGCTCCGGCGGCCGGGTGAAGGAGGAGCAGGCATACGACCGCTATGGCGTCATGCAGTACAGGCTCATCTACGATGAAGATGGAAAGATCGCCACCGTCCACGACGATAAGGGCTATATCAAGACTCTGGAAAACCAGATCGCCGGCTTTGGCTTCGAGTTCGACGGGCGCGGGCGCGAGGTGCAACTCGAAAACCGCAATGCGTTCGGCATGCGAAGGGTCGACGGTGACGGCGCCGCCTCATACCGCTACGCATACAATTCCGACGATCTGCCCGAAGAGATCAGCGTGTTCGACATCAACGGGAATCCCTCCGAGAACAAGGATGGCGTGGCGATCACGTCGCTCCAATACAACGGCGACGGCCTCTTCATACGGGAGAATTACTTCGACCGCTACAAGGCGCCGCACGACTCCCGCAAGGGAAACGCATCCGTCGAGAAGGAGTACGACGATCGCGGCAGACAGGTGATGGAAAAATACAAGGACAGCTCCGGGGAGCTTTCGGCGGACAACGAAGGGGCCTGCATGAGGAGGTTTGCCTGCGACTCCGAAGGGCGCAATACCGAAATCACTACGCTCTCGTGCGCAGGAAACCCGATCGCAACGCCCTCGGGTTTTGCGACGGTCCGCTATGAATACGACGGCGGCCGGGTCTCGATGGTGCGATATTTCGACGAGAACAACCTCCCGACCGCGAACAGCCGTGGAATTGCGGCAACTGCCGTGGAATACGACAACAGCGGCCGCATCAGCGCAGTCGTATTTTTCGGGCCGGACGGAAAGGCCCAGATGGACCTCGATCACGCGCACGCCGTCCACTACGCCTATGACAGGAGGGGCCTGCCGGCGAGGAGGAGCTATTTGGGGCTGGACTTGAGCCCGACGATCGCCGGCAACGGCTATGCGGAGATCGGGGTCCAGTACAACGAGCGCGGCGAAGCGACCGAATGGGCATATTTCGACACCGACGGAAATCCTACGAACAACCGGGACGGCTTCGCCGTGGTCCGCAACGAATACGACCCATCGGGAAATCTCACCTCCAAATCCTTTTTCGACAAGAGGAATGAACCCGCGATGGGCCGCGAGGACGTCTGCCACCGCATCCAGCTCAAGTACGACGACAAGGGAAACCTTGATGAGAGCCGCTGCCTCGACGGTCAGGGGCACCTGATCTCCGGGATCAAGAACTGCGCCATAAGCGAATACCAGCACGACGCATACGGCAAGCTCACCCGCTTCGAATGCTACATCGCAGAGGGAAAATTGATCGACGATCCAAACGTCTCATCGATATTGGCCATCAAATACGACAGGCGCGGATACATGAGCGAGGTCCGCTCATTCGATGCCAACGGAGAGCCCGCCGAGCGCTACCAGGGCTCCGCGATATGGAAGGTCGCCTACGACGACTACGGAAACCAGATCGAGATCGCGACATACGACCGCAACGGCAACCTCATCGACAACCCGAAGTACAAGGCTGCCATCTTCCGCCGCGAATTCGACAGCAGGGGGCACGAGCTCAAGGCCCAGGCCATCGACAGCGAGGGACAACCCACGGCGGGGATATGGGGATTTTCGGAGATCCACTTCACATATGACGATCTGGGCCACAAGACCTCCGAGTCGTATTTCGACGAGAACGGAGCGCCCACCACCAACCTCCAGGGAATCCACGAGCATCGGACAAACTACGACGATCGCGGGCGCCTCTCGGAGACGTCGAATATCGGCAAGGACGGCGCGCCCGTCGAAGACACCGACGGCGTCGCCTTTACGAAAAACACATACGACAGGCTGGGCTTCGTGGCCAGGATCGACTACGAGGACACCGCGAGGAACCCGGCCCTCAACCGCAGGTTCGGCTGTCAGGCGCAGGAGTTCAAGACGGACGAGCGCGGCAACATCCTGAAGATAAGGCGCCTGGACGCAAACGGCAACCTGTGCACGGAGAAGAACTGCATCGCGATCACCGATCAGGAGTTCGACTCCAAGAGCAAGATGGTGAAGCAGACATTCAAGGATTCCGAGGGACGCCCGACGGTCGATGAATCCGGAGCGGCAGGATATAAAGACAGCTACGATGCCAGCGGCAGGATCTTGGCGCGGTCGGTCATGGGGCCGGACGGCAGCGACGGCTACGGCAGCGACGGCGTCCACAAACTCATCCAGCACTACCGGCCCGATACCGGGAGACTCTGGTACATCACGTTCGCAGATATCGACGGGAAAGGGAGCCGCACCAAAGCGGGGGCCGACCTTCGCGTCATCCTCTATGATCCCCTCTATCTCGAGCGCCAGCGCGCCAAGGTGGACGCCACATCTTCGGGCAAAATTATGTCGACGAGATGTCTGGACGAAGTCGGCAAAGCGACCGGCAGCACGGGCTGCGCAACCGCGGCCGAGGTGAAGGCGGAGGTCGACAAAATCAGGCCATCACTTTCTGCAGAACATTAAGGCGAATCATCAATCAGCATATAGGATGTCATCGCGAGCCCTGAAGGGGCGTGGCGATCCCCTTGATTCAATTGGAAGGATTTTCTGTTTCTCAAAGTTACACGTCGGGCAACGTCCCCTTTTTCAACGATCCAGCTTGCTTGAGATTCTTTCCATGAATGACGGCGGCCGAATGGGGCCTCGATCGGCCGCGATCTCCTCAAAACCCGGGATAAAGCTCGACTTTAACCGATGTTCATGGCGGATATCTTTTACCAGCTTATCCCATAACTCTTTTTCGCCCGCCCGCTCCATAAGGGTCTTGGCTTCATAAAGATAATCGTGCGCATGATGATAGGCCTTGGCCTTGCGCGCATCCAGAATGGCCAGCGCTTGTGTTACGTACAGGCGGGCCGTCTGGCTTGGAAACTTTTTGGCAATGGATTTTGCGGTGGTAATTGCAGTTGAGTAAAATAGTTGTTTGAGATCGGCGTTTTTGGCTCGCTCAATACGGCGGACGAGGCAATCAGTCTGTTTGAGTTCGTGAAAAGCCTCGATGGCATGTTGAAGGTCAGCCTTCTCGAATAGGATCAGCGCCTTGTTCGTGAGTTCCGACTTATCACTCCGTGAAGCGCACGCCAAGACATCCTTGAAAGAATGGATCGCTGGAAACTGCTCAAACTTCTTCCATGCCTCCTGGATGGCATCACTCCTCCTGCCCGTCTTTATCATGAGCTGCCGCCGAAGTTGCTCAAGTTTATATTCTTGTCCACTTCGATCATCATTGCACTTTAGCCCGCGTTCGGCCCACTCCAGAGCCCTTTTCGGTTGTCCTCGAGAACTAAATGCGGTGGCAAGGGCCAAGCAATCCTCAAGCGTGAATCCGTATCGGTCCCCTGCCTCGATGATGGCGGTCGTGTTGTTCGTCGAAATAAGAAGCTTCTTGAGGGTGGAAAGGTCGTATCGGTATTGAGACAAAAGCCTGCTTCGTTCCGGCTCCGGCATCCCATTCGATGGTTTCTCCAAAAGCCTTTGCTCCAGAGAATGGCGCAAAGCCGAGCGATATTCCGAACTCAAGGCCGGAATAATCGTTCTTTCAAGGTCACAGCAGAACCCAATATCGTCGACTTGCATCCAATGCGCAATCTTCCGGAGAAAATCGGCCGGTTTCATTCCAGCAGAGGAGCAGCAGCGCGCCCATGACTGAAATATCTCCTCGAGAAACATTCCCAGTCCGCCGCTGGAATCATCCACTTCGTTGCCTTTGACAAGACATCCGGCCAAGAAGATCTCGAAACATCCGAGTGCCTCGCGCGGACGTGATTTGGCGAGCGTTACAAGACCTCGATGAACTTCTTCAAGTTCCCCAATAAATTCGGAACCCTCATTCCATGAAATAAAACAACCTAGATCCAATGCTTTGCTAATACGGTCATTCCATGATTTGTTCAATGGTTTCATTGTGTCCCTCATCTTACTCGACAAATTATTTCTTGCCGCCGATCTCCTCTTGGGACTTGAGCCACCGGTGGCCTTTTTCCGTGAGCCGATATTTCTGCAGACGGCTATTGGGCTTGTCGGGGATGGTGCGCTCCAACATTCCCGCCTCGATCAGAGGCATCAAATAATTGCTCTGGAAGTTCTTCCAGTGCTTCAGGCCAAGCTCTGCCATGAGCTCCTTTGCCGATCTGGACTCAAGACAGAATTGAGCGACTTGTGCGGCGACTTGTGCGGCGACTTGTGCGGTGACTTGCGGGGTCGTTTCCGGCCCTGAAGAAACGCCTCGCCCGCCCCATTTTTTCGCCTTTGGGTGGATCGGAAAAACTGTGATGAAATAGCTCCTGTCATCATCCGTTTCAAACTTCGGCATGGGCGATCCATTCTTCTTGATCGCCTTCATGATTTTTGGGATTCCCGTCCCGCGCCCCTCAGTGAGATCCAGCTCTTTGAGGAATTCGCCGATTCGGCGATTGCGGTAGCGTCTCGAAAGAAAGCGGCGCGCCTTCAGATCCTGCTTACTGATGGACGTGTCCGGCCCTGGAAAACTCCCGATGGTCACGCAGTCGGGGAGAATGCGCACTTCAACAGGTTCGCGAATTTCATAACTGCGATGATAGATCGCATTGACGAGAGATTCTTCAATGGCTGCGAATGGATAGTTAAAAAAACGCTCGGCCTCGGCTTTATCCGGATGCTTGACGACAACCTCCTCGATGAGGACGCCGTTTATGTATTCAAGAGACTCTTTGACAATGCGGCCCAGCGGCCCCTTGAAGATTTTTTCCTTGAACACATCGCCGCCCGGTCCGTCGGGAAACTGAACCACAGGGACGTGTCTGCCCGCCGGAAGCCCAGAGGACAAGGATGTGGCGTCCCTCAAACACATAAGGTGCGACCACCGGATGATAATAGGGCTGAATGCGATGCCCCAACTCGACGATCTCTTTTTGTATTCGATCGAGGTCTTTGGGCTTCAATCCTACGGGTGGTAGAACAGGCCGGCCGTGCTCCTCATCGATGCCAATAAAAATATATCCGCCGCCGAGGTTGTGAAAGTCATTGGCAAATGCACACAGCGTATGCATTGCCGCCTCAGGATTCCATCCCTTCTTGAATTCAAGCCGTTCCCACTCCACAGTTTTGCCGTGGAGGACTTCGGTGATATTTATGGGTAATGGCATAAATCATTCCTCTTCAACTCTGATGCATATTTGATTTGCCAAGATTACATTTTAAACACAATGTCTGAAGATTATCTAATACGGTTTCCCCACCCTTACTCCAAGGAACAATATGATCCACATGAAGTTCAACGCCAAATGTTAATGCAGGACTGGATCCGCAAGAAAGACAAGTAAAGCGATCCCGTTGCAATACCTTAAATCGCAATCTAAGCGATGGATCTCTTCCCGTTGTTTGGCGTTTAGGAACCTTTGTATTGATTTGAGTTTCTGAATCATCGCTCTCATTAGCGTAATTTACAAAGGCTTCCAGCGCGGCAGACCAAGATCCAAAACGACGATTGTAAGGAGTTTGGGAAATCGTGGATGGCGGCGATGATAATTCCCTGCGGCGGGGTTGACGTCCAAAATGTTGCCAAAGAATAAATATATTATTAAACAATCGTTCGTCAGAAATCTGAACCTCATTTGATAGAATAAGCCCCGCTGCAACCAACGCCTTGTTCCATGATCCGAAACGACGACCGATATTACTGTAATCAAATTTACCAAGTCTCCCGTAAGTTTTCTGCGGGACAGTGTTTTTCCCTAATTCGCCAGCTACACGTCGGAGATCAGCTAGTAGTTCTTCGTCAGAGACAGGAAGGCCTGAGACTCTGGATATTGCAAATTTTGGTTTCAATGCACCCATTGAACTCCCTCACATTCTTTTCATTATAATGTTCTTAATTTCCTCAAAAGCACGAGGTCGATCTTGTCATTGGCCATACAGACGACCTTCCTTTTGGTTTTCTGTTCCTTATCCAACAGGAACACAACTTCATGAGAAGGTGAAGGAATCTCTGTCTTTTCAGATACAGATTCAGGCCGTGCAAAATAAAAATTATCGTTTGGTTCAACAATCAAGCCCTGTTGCTTTAGAACATCAAGTTTGTCAGGCCCGCTCAAAACAAAAGGTTCGACCTCAATAATTTTTCCTCTCTTTTTGAACCAGCAAAAGAGATCTTTCAATGGGGCATAAAAATCGATCATTGTGAGGTCTCCCTTTTCATGGCTGATGTGGCGGATGCATCCCAACATTACCCTCTTTATTACCCTTATTCTACGATGCCATTACCCCTTTTCCATTATGCATTGCCAATTTTAGTGCAACGACTGGACAAGGCACGGGCACCTCCAATTTGCCACATTCGATCTGGCGAATTTATTTCTTTTTCCGCTTCATTTTTTTGCGTAGCGGTAATTTTTTGAAATCTATCGAGCTTTTATTTTCGATCAAACGCCGTTCTCTTTCGATCTCTCTGCGCAATTCCTCTTCATCCGGCAGAACGAGCTTGTATCGCGAGGCAAAGAGTTTTTTATCTTCTTTGAGCACTGAATAATGTGCGATCGCATCATCCTTGTCAGAGCAAAGAATGAGTCCGATGGTCGGATTGTCACCGGGTGTTTTGAGCTGCTCTTCGAAAATCCGGACGTAGCCGTCTATTTGCCCGATATCCTGATGAGTGAGGTCCCCAACTTTTAAATCGATCAACACAAAACATTTAAGCAGGTAGTTGTAGAAAACCAGATCAACGTAAAAATCTTTGTTGCCGATACGGATATGTTTCTGGCGCGCGACAAAAGAGAACCCTTTTCCCAGTTCCAGTAAAAACTTTTGCAAGTTGGCAATCAGGGCCTCTTCCAATTTTGATTCATGCAGTTTCGGAGTATCAGGCAGATTGACGAATTCCAGAATGTAGGGATCTTTGAGGACATCGATGGGCTCAAGCCCCTTGGTTTCGGATGCAGCTTGCCGAAGCATTGCGGACTTGTCCCCGCTTTTGAGTAATCGTTCATAGAAGAGAGTGGAGATCTGTCGTTCCAAGGCCCTTTTATCCCAGCCACAGTGCACCGATTCAGTTTCGTAGAAATCACGAGCTTTCTCGTTTTCAACACGCATGAGAGCCCGATAGTGGGACCAACTTAGATTTGGATGAAAGCTGGCAGGAGATTCCCCACCCGTTGGGTGGAGTTTTTGGCTGTTTTCAGATTCTCCACCCATTGGGTGGAGAATGTTG
>JAZDOG010000083.1:0-30410 GCA_043798915.1 Pseudomonadota bacterium
ACTCTCGGTTCATCCCCACGCGCGTGGGGAACACGTTATGAAATCACTTGAAGACAGGATGCCGATCGGTTCATCCCCACGCGCGTGGGGAACACGACAGTTATCTCCGCTTGGCATGGAATGGCAATCGGTTCATCCCCACGCGCGTGGGGAACACCCCCTTCCGTTTGTCCCCCTTTATTTAACTAGCGGTTCATCCCCACGCGCGTGGGGAACACCCCAAGGACATCAAGGCCGTGGTCAATAACGACGGTTCATCCCCACGCGCGTGGGGAACACTCTTCCTGCATCCCACTAATCTACCACGTTATTTTATCATTTTTTCGATCCACCGCGTATTTTGTTCACGTGACTACCTCTTCGGGCAGAAAAGAAACAAGTTTCAACCCGTCATATTCAACCGGCATCCGACGATTTGGCCCATGTGTGACAAAATCGAATCCACTTTCGGTATTCGTACTCCAGATCATCACAGCATTGCCATTTTCTACTCCAGTCAACACCTGTTGCCAGATCATCTCCCGAATCCTTCGAGAGATGTTTCCAACATATACACCAGCTCGAACTTCGACGAGCCATACCGCCAGTCGGCCACGCAGGCGAGGCGGGGCGTTTTCAACATCGATGACCAACATCTCCCACCCCCTCTTTGTTTGGTATTGCCGGAGACACTGATTCCACTGATGCTTTCGGTACCTCTATGCCGCCGGCGGATAGCACCTGCTCAATCGTCGGGATAATACGCTGAAGTATATGTGACTGACGAAAGGCATCGCGGCAAGCAATCCGGACTTCACGTTCAGGCTCGCCGGGTTTTTTGGCAGCAATGCGGAAGGCGACAGGCACGACGGTATCGAACTTGAAAATATCGGCAATGTCGTAGACGAACGATTGAGGTTTGCCGGTATGGATGAAACCAATCGCCGGAGCGTATCCCGCTGCAAGAATTGACGCCTCACAGATACCATAAAGACAGGAGGTGGCAGACGACAGGCAGCGATTCGGCAGATCACCGCTCCCCCATTGTGTGTGGTCATAATTGCGACCCGCCCACTGAACATTGTACTGCCGGGCCAGAAGTTCATACATCTTGCGCACTCGTGCACCCTCAATGCCTCGCAATTGATCGACGCTGCGTCTTTCCGGCGGCTCTTCCTTGAACCGAAGAGTATACATCTTTCTCACCACTTTCAAACGTGCCGTATCGTCAAGCGCCAGCTTAGCTTGATATAAAAGACGGTCAGCTCTGGCGCCTCCCGGTTGTCCTGCGGCATAAAGCCGCACCCCCGCTTCACCGATCCACACTAGAAGACATCCAACACGAGCGGCAAGCGTTACCGCAGCATGAGAGACCCTTGTCCCAGGTTCGAGCATCAGGCACGCGACGACACCAACCGGGATATGCGTGCGAGTGCCCGTCTTGTCCACGACCACAAATGCGCCATCGAGAACATCGAGATTTCCCTTTTCGACGTAGATTACCGATACGCGATCTTTCATCGGGATGGGTTTTAATGATGGAAGCAAGGGAGTGGTCATTTCTTTCCCTTCAACCTCTTTCGAGATTCCGGTTCCTTGAGATAATTTTCTCGGCTGGAAACCCGTCGTCCCGTTTCCCGTTCGAGCTTCGTTCGCGCATCGCCGGCAATACGACCGCCCTTGTATGCCACGACCTTGTTCTCATCGAATCCCTTTGCGTCGTGTTTGCGTGCGATCTCGGTCGTGGCCGCTTCTCCCAGCATGGAAAAAATCAGCTCCAGATCGTTCATGTGATCGCGCAGGTTCTCGCGTTCAAGGCCCTTGAATTTTTTGTGCTCGTTTGGCGTCATGCCGAAGGCGGCCTTGCTGATCTCAGCCGTGAGGATGGCGTATTCGGGTTCATCCTTGACTCCGCGATTCTTCCACTCATCGGTCAGCTCGGCGCGGACCGCGATGCCGCGCATTCGTTTCTCGATCCACGCGTCCGAATACCCCTTGGCTCGGTAGAGGGCCTTGGTTCTCTTCGTAGCAAGCTCCGGGTCCTCGATCTCCTGGACCCGTTCGTAGCCGACCTTTGCCAGCCAGCGCTTAAACGGCTCGGCTTTGGGCGAGGGGATGGACTGAATCAAACGAAAAACTCCCTCCGTATTTGCACAATTGAGTTTTTGGGGACCGCCAGAGGTTTCAATTGAAAGGGGGGTGGCAATTTGCCCCCACCCTTTGGCAAGTTCCTCATCCCGCCTCCGCATATCCTTCAGATACCCTTGAGGATCTGCCGAATCAGTCAGGGCAGACACGACATCCGCGATCACGAACCACCACTCTTCCTGATGGAGCGTCCTGCGAATTTTCTTACCTTTGAAGACTGCAAGATGAGTTTGCATATCAATACCTCATAAGCGAGAGCATGCCGCAGACAAAAGCCTTGCCGGGGCCGATGCCGGAATTTCCTCAGGCTATCGGCATCACCGACAGGAGTCCAAGTCCCATGACCTTGCCATGGCCGATGCCGGTCTGCAGCGCAGCCTTGAACTTGTCTGGTTCGGTAACCGCAAGCACTCCGTCATACAGCACCGAAAAAACCCGGATGCCATTACCCTCATGCTGTTTCCCGCCGAGCATCTGCTCCTGAGAAACACGCACATCGACCTGCTCCTGGTGTGTCTTTGAAAGGTCAAGGGATGCCAGTTGCGGCAGGGAAAATCCGTGCTGCTCTCCTTTGCGCTTAATCCATTTTTCCTGCTCTTCCAGCCGCAGCAGCCCCAGTCGTTTACCCTCGCGTTTCACACAAGGGTTCGCGCGCAGTCTGAAACGAAAGCGCTGTTCGACCTTGAGTGAATCGAGCTTGAGCCGCTCCTTCAGATTGATGGCTGGATCAGCCTTTGCCAACCAGCCCTGCACGCCGATGCCAGTCCAGTCCGGGATCGCCCGGCTTTGCACAAGAATGCGCGGACACCCGGTGGAGTCGGTCTCCGGCTCAAGCCTCCACAAGATTTCGCCTTCAGGGCACTTCCTGTCGGGCTCGCAGAAAGCCCGACACAGAGTGGAATGAAACTGGTAGGGATCGGAAAGGTCGCGCCTGGCCTCTCGGCAACGTGGATCAAGATGAATTCTATGCAGGAACATGAATCACCTCCTGGGGAAACGGGATCCACCCCGATCGCACGAACCGCGCTCCGAAGCGCCGTTCGGCAAACGACGACAACGGCTGGTCCATCTTGAGGACACCCGATCCGTCCTCGGACTCGAAGGAGACCAGCAGTTTCTCAGGGAGTTCTTCCCATCTCCGCTGCGAGGTGATCCACGGCCACCGTGTCAAAGCATCTCGCAACGGAACATCCTGCACGCCATGCTCAAGCCAGATCGATTCGGAGGGCACATAAGATTTTCGCCCCAAGGCCAAAGGCCAGACGGGGTCGCGCAGGGCAGCGTGAATTTGTTCCAGAAAAGAACGATCATCGCATTCCAGGCCCACAAGAAACGCCGCATCGGCGATGTAGAAGCGATCGGAAACAACGCCTCCATCCTTGGCTTGGGTTCCATCAGCCTTGATGATGGTGTCGGTTGCGGCACATCCCGCTGTTTGGTAGTCCCGCTTGGGCACCCCGGGCCGGTCGTGCCGAACGCCCATCGACAGGCGAGTGAGTGGTTCCAAATACGCCCAGTTCTCGCGGTCTATTCCCAGGGCGGCAGCCAGGAGTCCGACGACGCCAGACTTGCTCGGCTCCTTCCCGGTATCGCGTTGAGCAAAGCGACTGGTGGTTCCCCACGATTGCATCGGTCCCGCCAGGCGAAGCAGTAAAGTCGGCATGGATCACCCCTGTACGGCTGAAAGGGTCTTGTCGAGAATCTCTTTCAACGCTGGCACGGCTGTTCCGTATCCATCCAAATCGGCCTTAACGAGATTGAGCACGAAAGTTTCGCCCTCACCACCAAAAGCAGACTGCAAAGCTTTGGCCTTCTTAGCAAGCTCCTCTGCCGACTTTCTGGTCAGCGACTCACCTTTTTTCGTGAACACAGCTGTCTCAAAGGCATTAGCCAGGTTACGCGGTGCTGTGTTGCGGCGCACAGATACCGCGATAAACTCCGGAGGATTGTGGGCAGCAAAGGTGTTTTGCTTGCCGGTGGGTTCAGCCACTACGAAACCTTCCAGAAAGGCTCGTAGCCCCTTGGTCGCCAGTTCCGTATCATCTTGGAGATTTGCAACCAGCTTCTCCCAATCCACCACGGCGTAACGGTAGAAGCATGCGGAATTGAACTCCACCGTGCCCATCATGTCAGCGCCAGCGGTATCCTCGGGCTTGAGATCATCCACGGCGGTATAGAAGTCGAATTCGCGCTCTACAGAATGGGTCGAGATGGCGTGGGCCACCTGGCAAGCAGCATTCTGGTTCTTCTCTGGCATGTCGGCCAGCATGCGTCCGAAGAGCGCCACATCCACAGCTTTGCCTCCGTTGAAAACTTTATCGAGAGCTTTCTTCAACTCGGGATCAGCATTCTGGGCGGCTTGCTTTTTGGCTTTGCCCGGTTTTTTCCCCTCGGCTGGAGCCGTATCGGATGCGACAATGGAATCCCACTTATCGTTGATAATGTTGGTTATGCTGGAGACCTCTCGTTGCCCCAAAAACAGAAGATACTCACTTTTCCCGTCATCCTTCACCGTAAGCTCCATGGACGCCAATGCCAGGCGAGCCTTGTCAGATGCTTCAGTTTCGGCCCGCCCCTTTGCGACCAGGGATTTGGTGAGGGCATCCAAAACGCGTTTGGTGCGGACAGCAACATCATCCGATGCCAGGGCGTTTTGTTCCACCAGACCCGTGAAGTGCTGGCGTACCGCTCGTTTGATACACTGGCTGGACACGCGGGCGCGACGAGTGCCACCGAAAAGAGCATCTTTCGGAGCACCCGTGTCGTCGCGGTTCAGGTTCGACGGGGCAAAGTTCTGCAAGGCATGAATCTCGATAATTGTTTTCATTCGCTGATCTCCTTTTAGGTTTGGCATTCTGTAGCTGTTTCATGATCCAGGTTTCGGTAGAAGTCGCGTGCCCAGGCATTCTGAGTGCGTTTCTGATCGTCGTTCCAGTACAAAAGCCCCTTCAACAAGTCGTCGAAGTCGATGGTTTGCTCCTTGAGAAGGGCAATCATCTGACGCAAGCGGTGTGGCAACTGGTCGGGATCGGCGTCAAGTAGAGTGATGAAACGCCGCTCGGTACTAGTTGAGACGCTGGTTTCCTGATGGGTTGCAGCCGCTTTCCCTATTTTCATCTGGACACTCGATCGACCTTTCCGCCAGTGTGCGGCCCAGACACCGGCCACCAAATAGAGCATTTGCCGTCGCCAGGAATTGTCCGCATCCTTTATAAATGGTTCAACATAGGGATACGCAGGCACGAAGGTTCCGGGATCAAATGCAAGGCTTCGTCGCAGCGCCGCTCTGACTTTGGTGTCCTTTTCGTTCACGATTTTCAGCCATTCAATGAATCCGCTCATGCGACCTCCTTCCCTGGTTCAAGTTTCACAATCTCATCATTCAGCTCCTTCAGCTTGCGCCGCATCGGCCCTTCGGCTTTCACGAGGGCACGGATAGCCCAGGCATCGCCCATGGAGACTGATGCGCTATGCAGTTCCCACGCCTTCTTCAAAGTGCCTCGCACCGACTTCAACCACTGACAACGGATATTCTCGGAATCACGGTCGAGAGTGTACTCGCGCAGGATTTCGTGAAAGCGAAATTCAAGGGTGGACCAGTACCAGGCGTTCAGCGACATCTGCTTCACGAATCCAGAAATGTCTTTTTTTTCAAGTTTCCGGTCCCCTCGGCTCAACAAATTTCGCGCGAATGAACTACAGGCATCGTATAGTGATTTTTGGGCATCTTCTGCGTCTTCGAGGATATGCCGGATATCCGTCCGGATAAAACGATCTCCCGCTAGGACTGAGGGCAAGGCGAAGCGCTCCATACGCCAGAACTCCAAATTAGCGTTTGGTGGATTATATCTCAAACCAAGCACCAGAACCGATTCCGGCATTAAACCCACTTTATTCCCTGCCAAGCGGAGCGCATTCTGAACTGTCATGGGAGCGAGATTGCTACTGTCGGGAAGCAAGGAGTCAAAGTTCCTCCATGTTCCCCGATCCTCTTTGAACTGAACAGGTAGTATCCCGTAAGTTTCATCTGTCCTGTAGGGCTGCATCGGATCAGGATTTTTCGATGGGTTCTCAAAACCCTGTCCGGCAACAAATCTCGTAACTGCCACATCATCCGAGGGTAGTTCCTCAAGCAGGATCATCCGAGACTGCCATGAGTAGAGGTCTGCATATCCAGATGCCATCTGCTTTGGGATGCCGAGGGGAAGCGTCTTTGGTTCACGCTCCCACAATGCTGAATCCCCGCGCATCACATCCCGATTAGGATAAGGAACCAGACTGTAGCAGAGTGTTTCATGGAGACTCCGGCCCAATGGAATGCACATCATCGCATTCGGGGATGGCGACGGATAATAGCCTCTGCCGCCGCTGATCGAAAAACTCATGGTTGAGAGCAGCCAACGAGCACATTCTTTCAGCTCCCGAGCGCCGGGCTTTTTGGTGTCGGTGTGATCAAAGAGAACCTTGTTCGACGTCGCATTGTATTCAGCCGTTAGCTTGGTCCAGGGTTCGATTTCATCCTTCGGAATATTCGGATTTTGTACAAACGGATACTTCTCATCGAACAGCCAGAACCGATCTCGCCACTTTTCCAAGTAAGCCGTGATTTTTTCACCCGGCAGCCCTGAGTTGAATAACGCCTTCGCCTGATCAATATCGGTCGGCCCTTTCAAGGCGCGATACAATACCGCAAGCAGAAAGCGATGCAGGGAGGCCACCACCAGCGGCGATGGATCTTCGATCGCCGTGATCTCTTTGGATCTCAGCATGGTATCGCGGATACCCAGTTCGTCGCGGGTTCCATCAGGGAACCGCACAGGGATCCATTTCTCATCGATCAGGTTGAATCGGCTCATCCGATCTCCTTTGATTCGTACACTACGCCCAAATCGTCATCCAGTAGCACGGTGGAGTCCTCCGTCCAACGGCCGTCTGCATTCAGGGCCATCTGGAAGCAGTTGCGCAATAGCGGAGATTTCTTCCAGCCTTCAGGCACACCCAGCGCCTTAAGTTTCCTGACCACACCTTTGCGCGAAAGGCTCACGGCTCGCAAGAACCATTGTTTGGCCTGACCAAAATCCGGCGTTGCTTCAGGACGGAATCCGTCTTCCGCCAATAACGGTACAGCTATAATCGAGTCTGCACCAAGCCTGGTCTGGGCCATGAGGGTTCGATGTACACCGGGTTCATCTTCGTCATAAAGAACGAATCTCTCTGGCTGATTCCACGATGCATCGTCGGGAAAACCAATGATCGCATGGTTCGCCTGCCCCCTAAGGGCGATGGTTTCTCCGTCTTCTGTCGCCATGGCATTCTCCAGCCGCACCCGCAGGGATTCCGGCACGTCCACTTGCTCTTCGTAGACCGCCTGCACCAAGTTGTCGATATCGTCCGGCAACGTCAGGTTCTGTCTTGAGCGCAAAAGACTCCATGTGCGCAACAGAATATCCTCGCGGTACACCGCTCCCCACCAGAGAGGTTTCCCGAATGAAGGCGGCTCATCGCCAGCAAGACCTGCCACCAGCAAAATCGGTTCGGGAATGGGCCTGAAATCCCGAGAGTGCCGCCACAAGCGCCCCGCTCGCTGGAGCACAAGATCAATTGGTGCAAGGTCGGTTGCGATCAGGTCGAAGTCGAGATCAAGGCTCTGTTCAGCCACCTGAGTGGCGATGAGTATTTTTCGACCGGTCCGACCCCCTCCTTCCCCGAAGGTCTCCAATACGTGATCCTCGCGTGGCTGCCGTCGCTCGGCCGGAAAGCGAGCGTGAAAGAGAAACACTTCTGTCCCATCGGAGAGGCGCTTGCCGATACGCTGACCTTCGCGTTCCAGCGACTCACCTTCGGGGAAAAGCCGATACAAATTCTGGGCACGCTGCACGGTATTGACAAGCGCCAACCCCATTCCACCACTGACAAGATGCTCCTCCAAGGCAGAGCGCATGGCTGACAGATCCGTTGGAATCCCTCGGAGTTGCAGAGTCCGGCGGCGAGCAGGGTCGGTCCCAAAATGTGACTGTTCCACCACACCAGGATAAAAGACGGAAAGACGGGGATATTCCTTCTCTTGTTCCGGTAGCTGTGCATTTACCACTTCTGCCAACTTTCGTCGAATAGAAGGCGACAGTGTCGCTGAGAGAAGCACCACCGATGAACCCAATGCCAGGAGCCAGCGCAGCAGGTGAACCAGGAGCGTGCCCGTATAGGCATCATATGCGTGGATCTCATCGAAGACTACCACACGGTTCGCAAGGCCCCAGAGACGCACGAAGTTATGGCGCACAGGCAAAATGGGCAGCAAGGCTTGATCCACAGTTCCCACACCGTATTCCGAGAGAAGCGCTCGTTTCTTTTGTGTAAACCATTCGCCAGCGCGGATCTCACCACCCGTTGTCGGATCGTAGATGCCCGAAAGGCGAAGATTCTGAAAAGTGTCGTTGAGGAGTGCCGCACCATGCAGCAATTGCAGATCGAGCTTTCGGTCTGCTCCTTGGAGACGCAAGAATTTGAGGGTTCGCTTGAACATGGCATTGCCGGTCGCCTTGGTTGGCAGGGCTATATATAAACCGCGATGCCCGAAATGTCGCTGCAACTCCAGATATGCTAAGAAGGCCGCCTCGGTCTTGCCTTCTCCCATCGGCGCTTCCACAAGCAGGATGGCTGGTGCCTGTAAATCAGTCAGAGCGTCGGCAACCGCCTGCTGCAATGGGCGGGGGGCGAAGCCAAAAACTTGTTCGAAAGACTTCGACGTCGAAGAAAGCGGGATTCGCTGTTCCCAACCGATGGCGTCAAGGGCTTGGTCGGCAGTGGCTCTTCGCTTATCGAACCATTCCGGCAAATTTTCACACTCATCAGGAGTGCCGAAGGAAAACCACTCTTCGTTGGATCCTATCCAGTCGGCAAAACTCGTGAGCCCCGACAACAACATGAAATCAGGGCCGGAGAGTTTTTGTCTCGTAGGTGCCCTGCCGGGTTTGAAAACATCCAGCAATGCTTCCACAAGACTTCGGCGTGCTTCAGTCCAATCATCCTTCCCCAGAGCACGCCTATCGCCCATGAGATGATCGAGGACGTTTGGAGAAGCGCGACTCCCGTGGTGACACCCCACTGCATCGGCCACCAGCGCAGTCAATTCATCTGGCCAACCCTGTTTCTGTAACATTTCTGTCAGGGCAATCTGGCTCACGAAGGCGTGATTAATATTGATGTTAGGGCTTCGAGGTATTTGCAAGCCAGTCAAGGGGGCCTCCGGCCATTTGCACTGAAAACCCGGACAAGCCTTCCCCAGATCATGGCAGGCCATCACGAACAAGAGCCATGGTCGGGCGTCCTCCCAATCGATCCCAAGGCATGCGGCCATCCTTTTACGAGTCGATTCTGGTTCACGCGTAAGGATGGCATCCGCACTGGCGGCCACATCCAGCATATGGAGAATAAGTGGATGCCATCCCATTTCACAGCTCTTGGCCGTCTTCGCCCAAAGATTTGTCAGCTGCCACTTATCGGGCGGATCGCTTGATAGGCTGCGGGCGTAGAAGCGTTTTGGATCGTCTGATGGCATAGTAGCCGGCCTCTTTTGTCTCTGCCCTTTACATCAACCCTCTGTCATCCGGGGCCATATGCCGCGGACTGCCCGGCGTCCGCCCCGATCCGCTTGAGGCGGAGCACCATCCCGCCTGCCATTTCAATAATCACACCCTCCGTTCACATTGCAACGGCCGATTTGGGAGTGGAAAAGGCGCGTTGGACGCGCTATGAGGCGGCTTCAATGGGCATGAACATCAAGGACATCGAGATCAACGCGCAGTTTGCCGCGGCGCTCAATCTCATGGAGGAGGGCGGCAGGCCGCTCTTCATCACGGGGCGCGCGGGCACCGGCAAGTCGACGCTTCTCGAATATTTTCGCGCGACCACGAAACGGAAGGCCGTCATCCTCGCACCCACAGGCGTCGCGGCTGTGAACGTATCCGGCCAGACGTTGCACTCCTTTTTTGGCTTCAGGCCCGACATCACCGTCGAGAAGGCCGCGGCTGCGGCGAAAAAAGCTGTCAAGGCCGGGCGCGCAGGCGTCTACCGGAAGATGGAGACGCTCGTTATCGACGAGATTTCGATGGTGCGCGCCGATCTCTTCGATTGCGCGGACGCGTTCCTCCGCACAGTGCGCGGGAGGCGCGCCGAGTCCTTCGGCGGCGTCCACGTCGCGATGATAGGAGATCTCTATCAGCTCCCGCCGGTCGTGACGTCTCACGAAGCCGGAATCTTTTCCAGCCACTACGCGAGCCCGTATTTCTTCGATTCGCATGCGTGCCGCGCGATGGAAGTGGAGATAGTCGAACTTGAGAAAATATACCGCCAGCGCGACGATCGCTTCATCGCCCTGCTCAACTCGATCAGGAACAACACGGCTGGCGAGGCGGAGATCGCCGCCCTCAACGAACGATGCGATCCCGATTTTGATCCGGGAGACGGGTCGTATATCCACCTCACGTCGCTCAACCGCGAGGCCGATGCGATAAATGAGAGGCGCCTCGATGCGCTGCCAGGAAAGGCCAGGCGTTTCGCGGCAGATGTTTCCGGCACCTTCGACGAGAAATCCTTTCCAGCTGGCAGCGAGGTGATCCTCAAATCCGGCGCGCAGGTGATGCTCCTCAGCAACGATCCGCTAGGCAGATGGGTCAACGGGACGATCGGAACGGTCAGGTCGGTGCGCGCCGATTCCGCGGATGTGAAACTGTCCGGCGGATCCATCGAAAACATCGGGCCGCACACCTGGCAGATGTTCCGCTTCGGCCTGGACAAGGCGGGGAAGTCGATCGTCTCCGAGGCCGTAGGCAAATTCACCCAGATCCCGCTCGCGCTCGCGTGGGCGGTGACGATCCACAAGGCCCAGGGCAAGACCTTCGACCGGGCGGTGATCGACATCGGCCGCGTGTTTGCCTGCGGGCAGACATACGTGGCCCTGAGCCGCGCCAGGTCCCTCGACGGAATAGTCCTCAAGTCCAGGCTGAAAAAGGGGCATGTCCGCGTGGACCCCAGGGTCGTCAAGTTCCTGACCTCGCACCACTATGCGATCTCCGAGAAGAAGATGCCTCTCGCGGACAAGATCAGGATGATCGAGGAGGCGATCGAAACCGGGAAGCTTCTCGAGATGTCGTATCTCAAGGCGAGCGACGTAAAATCCGCGCGCATCATAGAACCGCTGGAGGTCGGCGAAATGGAATATGCCGGCCGCGCTTTTCCCGGCCTCCGCGCGATCTGCAGGAAAAGAAACGAAGAGCGCGTATTCCGCGTCGACAGGATATTGGAGATGAAGATCCTCAGCTGATTTGCTGCTAAACACGGCGAAAAACGAGGATGTGTAAGGCAGGGTCGCAGGTGCAGGGCGCACTTCGCTCGCTATTCCTCGCCAATAGGTCGTGTGGATTTGGAAACTTAAAGGCCGACAACGGAGGACATTTAAGTTTCCAAACCACTACGACTTTTGACTTCGTCATACGCTCGTCTCGTAGACGCGCCTTAAGCACCTACGACCCTCCCTTACACATCCTCGTTTTTCGCTCCCTGAACCAGAAGATTATTTTTTGTTTAATCCAGCAATAGCGCTTCCGTCAAGGTTGCCACCCAGCAATCAGGCTTTATCATTAATCTGTTGGTGTACCTGTCGTTGAAATATCGATGGCGTTCAAGGTGTGTTGATGACGTAAAGATAAATTCCCAGCTAGCCGTTCGGGCAAACAGGCAGGCTGCAACAATATCAATTTCCCCAACCTTGTAAAACCGCTGAGCTTTTGGATTTCCGTCAAGTGCATCAGTAGAGTTACGGGTCCTTTGGAAATCTATTGTCAGTGGGTGCTCATCAAACTGAGTCAGAAAGGGTTTTAGCTTGTTCCGGTCGACGTGCCTTATCTGCAGCATGCTTTCACTGAATTTGTAGCGTGGAAGACCAGATTCCCTCAAGTCTTGCGGCAGGAGAGCTTCGATGTGATCGATTATTTTTTTTGGACCCCCATCAAGACATCGGTCAGCTGCGCTCACATCAAGAGCACAATGTAATTCTGTGTTGGTTTTGGTAATTAGGTCACGCCATTGGTTTTGGTCTAGATAGTTGTGTCCAAGGAGAAACTTAAGATACTTTATTCTAAACTCACTCTTATTCGGATTATAAACCTGGACATTCTTACACTCGATGGCAATGTCGACATCATTTTGTAGCACGATATAGAAGTCTTTCTCAAAATCGCCACGACCGCGCCTGAACGATTTTATCCCTCCATCCTCACGATATTTCTCAAGAAGTATTTCGAGATGTTTTTCGGCGACGGCACCCCTCAAATTCATATATGCACGAGGATTTTTCTGAAGCACATCTGCAAGGTCCTTATCCGAAAGACCGGTCATTTCATACAATAACGACACGCTTCGCGGTTCACTTGCTTGCATCGGGATTTATCTTCCATTCAAAAAAATCGATTGGATTCAGATTTAGTGCCATTCCAACTTGAGAGATCGTTTCAAAAGTGGCATTGTAATCAGACCTCGAAGCAAGTGACTTGAGCGTATCCATCGAGATGCCAGAAGTCTTGCTTAGCTCCGCATAGGATAAACGGATTCCTGTTTTTGATTCATAATGATCCAAGGCAAGTTTTAGATCGAACCTTAATGTGTTCATAGTTGTCTAGTGTATTGACAATACACCACTAATTATGTTCATATTGTGCACGAATCTCTTAACTTCTGCACGGGGAATTGTCATGAAAAAAAGAAAAGTGATTAGCCTTTATACTGGCGCAGGTGGGCTTGATTACGGTCTTGAGGCTGCGGGTTTTGAAGTAGGTGTCGCTGTGGAAATGGATTCATTTTGCTGTAAGACAATTAGACAAAATCGAGACTGGGCTCTAATCGAAAGTAAGATCGAAGATGTTGATTCAAAGCGTTTGCTTAAGCATGGAAACTTGAAGCTAGGCGAAGCAGATATCTTAGTTGGCGGTCCGCCTTGTCAGCCGTTCTCAAAATCCAGCTATTGGGTAAATGGTGACACGAAACGTTTGGATGATCCGCGGGCCAACACTTTGTCGCAATATATGAGAGTGTTAAATGACACACTCCCCAAGGCTTTCCTGCTAGAGAATGTCTTTGGATTGGCTTATAAGAATAAAGATGAGGGGCTCCAGTATCTATTGGATGAGATCAAGGCGATCAATAAGAGGAGCGGTGTAAATTACTCAATCACTTGGAAGGTAATAAATGCGGCGGACTATGGGGTGCCGCAGATACGAGAACGCGTGTTCATGATTGGGCACCGAGAAGGAAAGGAATTTATATTTCCGCAGCCAAGGTTCAGGTCTCGCGATTCAGAACAAACGCTTTTTGATTCAATTACAGAACCCTATCGAACTGCGTGGGATGCAGTTGGAGATCTTGATAATGATAGTGGTGCGATATCCGCGTGTGCCGTCGGTGGAAAATGGTCCGGTCTGTTGCCCACAATTCCTCCCGGAATGAATTATCTATGGCATTCGGAGAGGGGTGAAGGAAACCCAATATTTAAATGGCGGTCGAGATATTGGTGCTTTCTTTTAAAACTACATCCTGAATTGCCCAGCTGGACAATTCAAGCTCAACCAGGATCTGCAATCGGCCCCTTTCATTGGAATAACCGGCGGCTGACCATGCGAGAGATGGCTAGAATACAGACATTCCCGGATGATATTGAGATTATGGGAGGTATATCGCAGGTCCAAAAACAGTTGGGGAATGCGGTTCCATCAGCAATAGGAGAACTCCTTGGGAAGGAGATCCGAAAGCAGTTGTTTAAAGATGGCAATATTGATTCCGGGCAAACGCTTATACCACCAAAACGTAAGGGAATCCCCAAGATTGATTACAAGAAATCCGTACCGCGAAAATACCTATTAGGGTGAATTGAATGTATCGTTCCGGGGACACGACACTTAATTCGGCCAAGGAGCGAAAAACGAGTAGGTGTAAGGGAGCGGTCGTACGGTGCTAAAGGCGCGTCTACGAGACGAGCGTATGACGAAGACAAAAATCGTTGTGGTTTAAAACTTGAAGGCTGACAGCGGAAGCCATTCAAGTTTTTGTAAACCACAACGATTTTTGACGAGGAATAGCGAGCGAAGTGCCCCCAGCACCCACGCCCGCTCCCTTACACCTTCTCGTTTTTCGCCAGCGTAGCTAAACCTCACCATTTATCTCCGCATCCAGTCTCTTAAAAAAATTCTGCCATAAACGCATGGCGGCCATCGGCGAGGCGCCGGTCTTCGCGCGTGAGTATTCGCTTGTAGGCGTGCTGGAGCTTGTGGAGGAATTCCCTTACTTCTTTCCCTTCAGCCTCTTTCGGCCTTCCGGTTCCATTAGATAATTTTCACGGTTTGAGACCCGCTTTCCCGTCTCTTTCTCGAGTTTTGATCTGGCATCGCCGGCGATGCGGCCGCCCTTGTGTGCCGCAATCTTGCTTTCAGTTAGTCCCTGCGCGTCATGCTGCCGTGTGATTTCGGTCGTGGCCGCCTCGCCCAGCATAGAAAAGATCAATTCCAGATCATTCATGTGGTCACGCAGGTTTTCCCGCTCCAACCCCTTGAATTTTTTGTATTCGCCTGGCGTCATGCCGAAGGCGGCCTTGCTGATCTCAGCCGTGAGGATGGCGTATTCCGGCTCATCTTTGACTCCGCGATTCTTCCACTCATCGGTCAGCTCGGCGCGGACCGCGATACCGCGCATTCGTTTCTCGATCCATACGTCCGAATATCCCTTGGCCCTATAGAGGGCCTTGGTCCTCTTCGTTGCCAGCTCCGGATTTTCAATCTCCTGCACCCGTTCGTAGCCGACCTTCGCCAGCCAGCGCTTGAACGGTTCGGCCTTGGGGGAGGGGATGGACTGGATGATGCGGAAGATGCCTTCAGTGTTGGCACAGAGCATGTTCTGCGCTCCTCCGGGCGTATCAATGGAAAGGATATGTACAATTTGTACCCACCCTTTTGCTAGTTCCGGATCGCGCTGTTTCATGCGCTGGATATATTGTTTTGGATCCCTTGAATCTATCAATGCCAAAACGACATCTTCGATGACGAACCACCACACATTATTATGAAGTGTCCGGCGAATATTATTCCCCTTAAAGACTGCAAGATGGGTTTCCATTTTAGCGTCTCCCGTTTGTTTGCCACTTTCTGTTTTTCATCTCTATAGCCACACCTGCCGTTCACATTGCAACGGACTATTTGAGGGTCGAAATTTTGTGGGGAAAAGGCGGTATTGACGGGCTACGGCCGGTTTACTGTCAGGCCGAGCTCTTTGAGCTGCGCCTCTGAGACCGTCGAGGGTGCGTCGCACATGAGGTCGGCGGCGGTGGTCGTCTTCGGGAATGCGATCACGTCGCGGATGTTCTCCGTGCCGGCCAGCAGCATGACGAGCCGGTCTAGCCCGAGCGCCAGCCCGCCGTGCGGCGGCGCGCCATACTCGAGCGCGTCGAGGAGGAATCCGAATTTGGCGCGCGCCTCCTCATCGCCGATGCCCAGCGCCTTGAATATCCTGCTCTGGGTTGCGCGGTCGTGGATGCGGATGGAACCGCCGCCGACCTCGCTGCCGTTCATCACGATGTCGTAGGCGAGCGAGCGCGTCTTTGCGGGCTCGGAGTCCAGGAGGGCCATGTCTTCGGGATGCGGCGCGGTGAACGGGTGGTGCACCGCCATGTGCCTGTGTTCGTCGCCGCTCCACTCGAGGAGCGGGAAGTCCACGACCCAGAAGAGGTCCGTCTTCGTTTCGTCGACTAGCCCCAGTTTTTTCCCAAGATGCATGCGAAGATTTCCGAGCGCGTTGTCGGCGGTAGTGCGCTTGTCGGCCACGAGGAAGATCACATCCCCGTCCTTCGCGTTCGCGACCTCCCTGACCTTGTTGAGTTCCGCATCCGACAGGAATTTTGCTATGGAGCCGCCCCATTTATCCGATGCCGCCTTGACCCAGGCGAGCCCCTTCGCGCCGAACGATTTTGCGATAGATTCCAGCTCGTCGACTTCCTTCCGCGAAAAATCGCGCGCGCCTGCGTTCAACCCCTTCACGACCCCGCTGCCGTCGATCGCCTGGGCGAAGGCCCGGAAGCCCGAGCCGCGAAACGCCTCGGTGAGCTCGCACAACGTCCACGGCACGCGCCTGTCGGGGCGGTCGCTACCGTAGAGCGACATCGCCTGGGCATATGTGATGCGCTCGAGCGGCAATTTGATGTCGGTCCCCTTTATGTCATGCAAGAGCTTTGCGAAGAGGCCGTCGATGAGCCCCATGATATCATCACGGTTTATGAACGAAGCCTCTATATCGACCTGCGTGAACTCCGGCTGGCGGTCAGCGCGAAGGTCCTCGTCGCGGAAGCATTTGACGACCTGGAAATAGCGATCGAACCCGGCGACCATCAGGAGCTGCTTGAAGATCTGCGGGCTCTGCGGAAGAGCATAGAAGTGACCGCGGCTGATCCTGGAGGGGACGAGATAATCGCGCGCGCCCTCCGGCGTGCTCTTCGTGAGGATAGGCGTCTCCATCTCGAGGAAGCCCTCGTCGGAGAGATATCCGCGGACGATCTGCGCCACGCGGTGCCGGAGCGCGAGCAGGTTCTGGAGCTTGGGCCTGCGCAGGTCGAGATAGCGATATTTGAGCCGCAGCTCCTCGGAGGCGTCGGTATCGTCCTCGATGAGGAACGGCGGCGTCTTTGCAGGGTTGAGGATCGTGAGAGAATCGACCATCACCTCTATCTCGCCCGTGGCCATCTTGGGATTGGCCTGCCCCTCGGGGCGCCTGGCCACCTTTCCCTCGATCTCCGCGACGAATTCATAGCGCACGCCCTCGGCAGTCTTCACGGTCTCGGGCGATGCGGCGGTGGGGTTCACGACGATCTGGGTCACTCCATAGCGGTCGCGGAGCCCCAAGAAGATCAACCCGCCCAGATCGCGGCGGCCACCCACCCAGCCCTGGAGCAGGACCCTCTTTCCCTCATGAGACGCGTTCAGTTCGCCGCAGGTGTGTGTTCTCTTTTTCATTTAGTCGCCCGTCCGCACGAAGTGCATCGGAATGTCCTTGATGTGAACCTCTCTCTGCGTGCTTGCGCGCATGTCGCGGATGGTCGCCGTGCCCTTTGCGACCTCGTCGTCGCCGAGGATCACGACCGTCTCCGCGCCGATCCTGCTGGCGCGGCGCATCTGCGCCTTGAGCGAGCGAGCGCCGTAGTCCCATTCGACCCTCACCCCGTCGCGCCTTAGCGTCTGGACGATGGGGATGGCGGCGGCCTGCGCAGCCTCGCCCAGCACCGCGAAGAATATGATGTCCTCGAACGGAGGTTTCTTGCCCGCTCCCTCGAGCAGCAGCACGAGCCTCTCGATGCCGAGGGCGAACCCCACGCCGGCTATCTCCGGCCCACCCAGCGATTTCACCAGGCCGTCGTAGCGGCCGCCGCCGACGACGGCGCTCTGGCTCCCAAGCGCCTTCGATGTGAATTCGAATGCCGTGCGGACATAGTAGTCGAGTCCCCTCACGATGCGGACGTTTTCCACATACGGGACCGACATTCCGTCCAGCGCGCGCTTCACCGCGCTGAAGTGGCCGCGGCACGCCTCGCACCAGTGGTCGGAAATCTTCGGGGCGTCCTTGAGGATCTTTCTGCAGTTCTCCTGTTTGCAGTCGAAGACGCGCGATGGGTTGCGGGAGAGGCGCCTCGTGCAGTCCTCGCAGAGGTGCGCCGCGCGCGCCGTGAGAAAGACGACGAGTGCCTCGTTGAACGATGGCCTGCAATCGGCGCAGCCGATGGAGTTTATCTCGAGCGCCACATCCCGGGCCCCCACCTCGCCGAGGAAGTGGGAGGTCATCGCTATCGTCTCCGCATCCGCGACCGGGCTCTCCACCCCCAGGATCTCGCAGCCGATCTGGTAGAACTGCCGCTGCCTTCCTTTCTGCGGCCGTTCGCGCCTGAACATCGGGCCCATGTAATAGTAGCGCGCGATGGGATCGGATATGCAGGCGCCCGATTCGATGTAGGCGCGCACGACAGATGCGGTCCCCTCAGGGCGCAGCGAGAGCGAATCGCCGCCCTGGTCGACGAAGGAGTACATCTCCTTTTCGACGATCGAGGTGCTCTCGCCCACGCCGCGCCGGAATAGTTCGGAGGGTTCCACGATCGGCGTGCGGATTTCGTGATAGCCGTATTTGTCGAAGACGCGCCGCGCCGTCGACTCGATTTCCTGCCAGAGGGAGGAGACGGGGGGCAGGACATCGGCCATGCCCTTGACTGCGCTGAATTTTTTGGTGTCGGCCATTCCGGCGATTTATGCAGAACTGGTGGGCGCCTGTCAATGCAATTGCCTTGATAACATCCGGAAAAACAATTACTATCTGCAAATGAGGGTCTTCGTCCGACTAGGGATAATCATCGTTCTGCTCTCCACCACGGCATGCTGGAACCCCTTCAAAAATCCCTTCGCGAGCAGCAGCGGCAGCAGCAGTCCATCCACGGAACCAGGCCGCGTGATCGAGGCTACTGCGAAGTATTCGCTGGCGATCGGCGGGGTGGCGCCCGGCCGCGATGAGGTTGTCATCTACGACGCGAGCGGAGACATCAGCGACTTCGGCAGCCGCACGCTCGCCTGCGCGGCCGACAGCCAGATCGTGTTTTTGAGAAACAGGCCCGGCTTCGACACGCCAGCCGCCGGCAGCGGGGTGCAGGTGGTCGCCGTCGAGCCCGGCGTCACCGCTGTCCGCTGCACGCTCGACGGAGACGCCGTCGGCGGAGTCTATGAGATCACCGTTCCGCCGCAGAACCTGATCCAGATACTCGTCGCCGAGGCGGGGGCCCAGCTCTCGGCGGAGGCAAAGATCGACAGTTCGAGCGGTTCGGATGCCGTCGCCCTGGACAGCGTGAGCAAGACCGGGGATGCGATAGGTTCCGTGATACGCAACCGCATAGACAAAATCAATATAGCGAAAAATCCAAGCCTCTTTTCCGCCGACCCGAAGGCTTATGACGCCGACGCTCCGGTATCTTATTATGATGCGGTGATCGAAGCAGCGGGACAGTTTTCGCCGGTCGACCCCAAGGATTCGTCGCACGCGATCTTCGACAAGGCGCAGGACCGCAACTTTCTCGACGGGGACTATGTCGTAGCCTACGATCAGGCGGTCATCATAGCTGCCGGCATATTCAACGGAGATATCAGCGATTCGACCGGAGGGTCCTTCGCGTTCCGTTCGCCCACGGCTGAGGAGTGGACTTCCGTCGAAAGCGCCTGGACGATGCTCTTGTCTCAAGTGCCGGCCGACGCAGGTTTTTCTGACGCAACTTTTCCGGACCTCGCTCCGATCCAAATCCTCATCCAGCCGGATGTGTGGAAATATCCCGACGGCCGGCCTTCCTTCATCTTCGCTCGAAGCCGAACGGCAGCGGATTACGCAGTGGTGAATAAACCGTAAGAATCAGCGTCTGTCTGCCACATCGTCCAACAACGCCTGCATGCCTATTCCCAAATCCTGGCCGACGCCATCCACGATCTCTGCCCCTATCGGAATGGGGACTTTCCTGACGAATCCCTCGAAGAGCGAGTTGTCCGCGATGATGTTCACGAGCCTGGGATTTCCCAGCGAGAGCTCGTAGATCCTCCGGAGCGCCTCGGCGGAGAATATGTTCTGGCTCGACCCCGCATGGAAGAGCCTGAAGCGGACGTAGTCCGATACCACCTCGGGAGAAAAATTCTTGAGCTCATAGCGCACCGCGGTCCGCTGTTTCAGCGCCGGATCGAGCGAGAGACAGCCGTCGAGCTCCGGCATGCCGAACATCACGAAGGAGATCAGCTTGGAGGCGGCGAGTTCGAGGTTTAAAAGGCCCCGCACCTCCTCGAGGACCTGGCGATTCTTGAGCATGTGCGCCTCGTCCACGATGATGACGGCCCTGCGCCCCTCCTCCGAGATGCGGTTCAATCTTTCGTACAGGCGGCCGATGATATCCACCTTCCCACCGCCCGTGTCTTCGACGCCGAACTGTGCCGCAACCCTCTTCACGAGCCACTCGCTCGTCACATCGGTGTGGAGGACGACGAGCATGGAGACTTCATACTTCTCCTCCGGCAGCGCTTCGAGGAGCCTGCGCGCCAGGAGCGTCTTCCCCGTCCCGATCTCGCCTACGAGCACCGCGAGCCCCTTCATCGCCTCGACCGAGCGCATCAGGCGTATGAAGGCCTGATCGTGCTGGTCGTTGTGATAGTAGAAATTCGTGAGAGGCACGACCGAGAAGGGCTCTTCCTTGAGTTCGTAATATGCTAGATGATCCATAGCGGATTATTATACAAACGATACCTTCTTTTTACTCTCTTTTTCTTTCAATTTTTCAGGCTGCGCTTCGGTCCTGCGAGCTGGCGGAGCAGCGGGTTTCTCCTCTATCTGGGAGAGGCGCCTGGAGATATCTTCGTCCTTTGTGCCGCTTTCAAGGCAGCTCCGGTATATATCCGCCGCCTTCTTGAGCTCCGAGGCCGCTTCGTCGGCGAGCCCCATCCGCCTGTAGGCCATCCCGAGATCGAACGCCGCAGCGGCGATCTGGAGATCGGGCGTCCTTACAACCGGTTTCTCGACCGGCGCAGCCTGTTTAGCTGCAGGCTTGGTTGAAGGCGCGGCCTGTTTGGCTGCGGGCCTCGTCGAAGGTGCGGCCGGGGGCGCGGCCTTGTGCGGCGCGGGTTTTGGCTCAGCGGGCGGTTTCGCGGCGGCGGCCTCGGGCGGCGCCGCTTTCTTTTTCTCTTCCTCGTCCTGCCTTCGCCCCTCCTCCTTCTCGATCTCCTCCCGGATCTGCCTGGCGCGCGCGGCGACCTCCGGAAATGAGCCGGGCCTCAGCTCTTCAACATAGCGGGAGATGCGATCCTCCTCGTCCGGGAGGAGCACGAGGATTTCACAATAGGCCTCGATCGCGCCTTCGACGTCACCGGAAGCCTTGAGCAGCTCGGCCAGGGCCAGGAACTTTGCTCGCGCTGTTTCATTCTGATTTTGAGAGGAGTATATCTTTGCCGCAAGGCGCAGGAGGCTCGAGTCCTGTTCGACCACATCCTTCCCCGAATCGAGCCATTTCAGTATCTTCTTGTGATCCCCCATCCCTTCGTAGATGCCGATCAGCTTTTTGAGCATGTCGTGGTTGTCGGGCCTGTGCGCCAGTATCTTCTCGAAGATATCTGCGAGCCCTGATTTGTCGCTGCCGCTCGCTTCCATCTGCTTGGCGTATTCCTCATACTGGTCTATCGCCTCCTCGATCTTGCCCTCGCGCTGGTATATCTCCGCGAGCTTCACGCGCGCGGTTCCGTCCCTGGGGGCGAGCCTCACTAACTTGAGCCTGGCCTCGAGGACGCGGTCGGTCTGCCCCTTCATTTCGAGCGCGGCCGCGAGGATGTCGTATTGGCGAATCGCATCCTGCACGAGCCCCATGCTTTCATAGAGGGAGGCCAGCTGTTCATTGGTCTCGGTGAGGGAGGGGTTGAGCCTCAGGATGTTTTTGTGGACGGTGACGGCCTTGAGGTAGAAGCCCTCCACGGCGTATGCGTTCGCGACTTCACGGTATATGCGGATGGCCTCGGTGATCTGCTTGCGCTTGGTGTAGAGCTCCGCGATGCGGAGCTTCACGCGGAGGTCGCTCGGGTCTGCCACGAGCAGCTTCTCGTATTCCCGGATGGCCCTGTCGTACTTCCCCTCGGCGATGAAGTCGCGGGCCGTGTCGAGAATTTTTTCCTTGTTCAGGATCGTCACCCTGTTCTCCGGCACGCCGTCAATCGGGTGAAGCGGGCAGTGCCTCAAGACCCCTTCTCGCGGCCTCGTTTCCGGGGTCGGAGGTGAGGATCGACTTGAAGATCGCGCGGGCCTGATCGAAGTGCCCCTGGGTTGCATAGATGCTGGCCATGGTGAGCGTCCTCCAGGAGGGCGCTGGCGGCTCTGCGACAGGCTTTTTATCGGTTTTTTCCGCAGGATTGTTTCTGCTGTCGTGCACGTCCGCCTCTGAATCCCTGCTTAGATACATGTTGATCTTTTTCAGGAGCTCGTGGGCCGACATATTTTCCGGTGCGATCGAGAGGGCATCCTTGAGATTTTCCTCCGCTTCCTCCCAGTTGCCGCGCCTCATATGGATCTTCGCCATCACCACTTTGCCGCTCACGAGCGATGGGTGCCGTTTTATTCCCTCGCGGCAAACCTTCATCGCATCGTCGAGCATGCCGAAGGTGAGAAAATACTCGGCGATCGGGGCGAAAACGATCGAGTCAGGATCGTCCTGCCATTGCTTGTAGTATCGGAGAAAACAGGAATTGTTGAGGAGTTCCGGATGCATATGACTGCAACGGAATACACGAAACAGCATGCATAAGCAACGATTACGTTATGGAAACACCCGTTCTTTGTCGGAGAGCTTGAGGCCCAGGGCGAGCAGTATCTTGCGCATCGTGTCCATGCGGCATTGCATGCCTCTTTCGACGCGGTCGATGGTGAGGGCGGAGAGACCCGCCTTTCGCGCGAGTTCCGCCTTGCTCATGAGGATCTCCTCGCGGAGGCGCCGCACGTTATTCGGAATGATTTGTTTCTCTTTTGTCATATCGGGCACCACTTATTAACTTCTGATTATACACTCAAACCCACCTAAATCGTCAAGTATTTTTAAAAATTTTAAACATTACAATATCAATTAATATAAATTAATATTAATTATAGATACTTATAAGGAGAGGAGTTTAGAGGTTCCTCTACATAAACAGGTTCAAATACCAGGATATCGCCCTCTCCCCCACAAAGAGCTGGACGAACCCCGCCGCAACGAGAAACGGGCCGAAGGGCATTGCGTACTTCATGTCTTTGCGCAGAATGACGATGAGGAGGAGACCGACGATGGAGCCGAGGATCGAGGAGAAAAGGAGCATGAACAGTGCCGCCTTCCACCCGAAGAAGGCCCCGAGCATCGCTATGAGCTTTATATCACCGCCGCCCAGCCCCTCCTGCTTTTTGAGTTTTTCGTAGACGAGGGCCACCAGAAAGAGGGCCAGCGAGCCGGCAAGGGCCCCGAGCAGCGAATCGAGGGCTGCGGCCTCCCTGTGCCCCGGGCCAGCGAGGAAGATATGCGCCCCGGCGCCGACGAATATCCCCGAGATCGAGATCTCGTCAGGGATTATCAAATGTTTCAAGTCGATGAACGTGATGATGACGAGCGGGATGACGAAGAGGCAGAGATAGATGAAATACGGCAGCGGATGCCTGAAATGCCACCATGTGAGCATTGAGAGCGCCGCGCAGATGAGTTCCACCATGGGATATCGGACTGAGATTTTCCTGCCGCATCCCCTGCAGCGGCCTTGGAGGAGGATGAAACTCAGGATGGGGATGTTTTCTTTCCACCTCAGCCTGTGCCCGCAATGCGGGCAGTGCGACGACGGCCTGACGATCGATCTGCCGCGCGGCATCCTGACTATGCAGACGTTGGCGAAGCTGCCCAGGACAGCGCCGATCATTCCGGCAAAGGTGTAGAAAAACCATGGAGGCATCGTTGCGAACATGCGGCGGACGGTAGCACATGAACCGGCATAAGCCAAATCCTTGCCAGCCTCTGCCCTCTGTGTTAGATCGCCGATATGCCAAAACTTCCACGTCCAGAAGTCGAATATTTTGGAAAGATGGACATAAAAAAGCTGCAGAGGATCGCCGAGACCAGGCGCGACAAGCTTGCGAAGGATGAGAGGGATGAGCTCAAAAAGCTCCACTGGCGCAGGTGCGCTGAGTGCGGCATGGAGCTCGATCCCGTTCCTTTCAAGGGGATCACCGCGCACAAATGTTTCAACTGCGGCGGCGTGTTCCTCGAGGCGAAGGCGCTGGAAAAACTCTGCGGAGAGGAATTTCACATCATCGAGTCGTTTCTCGACCTGTTCAAATTTTGAGGATTCAATGGACACTATTAAAACCATAGAGTGGAAGGACGACAAGGTGGTCATCCTCGATCAGCGCAGGCTCCCGACCGAAGAGGTCTACAACATCTACGAGGATTATCTGGGAGTTGCCCAGGCGATAAAGAGCATGGCGATCCGTGGCGCCCCGGCGATCGGCGTCGCCGCGGCCATGGGGATGGCGCTCGGCGCGCAGGGGATCGGCGTCGATAGCTTCGACGAATTCTACAAGAAGCTCCTGGCGGTCGCGGACCGGATTGCCGAGACGAGGCCCACCGCCGTCAACCTCTTCTGGGCGCTCGAGCGGATGAAGGTGTGCGCGCAGGCGGCGAAGGATAAACCCCTGGCCGCGATCAGGGAGGCGCTGAAGATCGAAGCGCTCAACATCTGTGCGGAGGACATCGCGTCGAACAGGATGATAGGGCGCAACGGGGCGAAGCTCCTCAAGGACGGCATGACCGTGCTCACGCATTGCAACGCGGGCGCGCTGGCGACGGCGGGCTACGGGACGGCGCTGGGCGTCATCTATGCGGCGACGGACGCAGGCAAGCGCATCCACGTCATCGCCGATGAGACGAGGCCCCGCTTGCAGGGCGCAAAGCTCACGGCGTGGGAGCTGCAGAAACACGGCATCGAGGTGACCGTCATCGCCGACACGATGGCGGGTTCGCTGATGAAGAAGGGGAAGATCGACGCCTGTATCGTCGGCGCGGACCGGATCGCGGCAAACGGCGACGTCGCAAACAAGATCGGCACCTATCAGGTCGCGGTGCTAGCCCTGCGCCACCGGATACCGTTCTACGTGGCCGCGCCGTTGTCGACGATCGATCCCAAAATCGCGAGCGGCGACGACATACCGATAGAGGAGCGCGACCCGCGCGAGGTGACGCACATCGGATCGGTGCAGATCACGCCGGACTATGTCGAGGTGATAAACCCGGCGTTCGACGTGACCCCCGCCGAGCTCGTCGCGGCGATCATAACCGAGAAGGGCATCGCCGAAGCGCCCTATCAATCCTCGCTCGCCGCGCTGTTTGAGGTTTAATCTATTCAATCTGCCGGACTTTAATGCCGGCTCCCTTGAGGAGCTTCATCGGCACATCCTCGATCGTATATGACTTGCTGTAGACGACCTCGGCGAGCCCGGAGTTGAGGATCATCTTCGTGCAGATGAGGCAGGGCGACAGGGTGCAGTAGATCGAGGCATCCTTGATCGACACGCCGTGATAGGCGGCCTGGACGATCGCGTTCTCCTCGGCGTGGGAGCAGAGACATTCCTCGAGTTTCTCGCCCGGTGCGCCGAAGCGGTTGCAGCGCGGGCACCCGCCCTCGCTGCAGTTTGCCACCCCCCTCGGGGTGCCGTTGTAGCCGGTCGAGATGATCCGCTTGTCCTTTACGATCACCGCCGCGACCTTTCGCTTGATGCAGTTGCTTCTGAGCGCCACGACCCGCGCGATCCCCATGAAGTATTCGTCCCACCCGGGGCGCTCAGTGGCCGCGGCCAGCGCCTGCACGACCTGCCGCACCTGCTCGCGCAGCTCCTCGATCGTGCCATTGTTGCAGACGACCGCGTCGGCCATCTCGCCGGTGCGGTTCATCTGCTGGGTCGCAGGGTCCGGCGACTGGGCCTCGCGCGACTCGAGATCCTGAAACTCCTCGTAGGTCGTCGGGTCGGATTCGCGGTTGCGGTCCTTCACCCTCTCGAATCTGACCTTCGGATCCGCTTCGATCGCCAGGAGATGAAACGATTTGCGCCTCCGGAGCGCCTCGACCTCGAATGGATTTCTTACGGAATCGACTACGGCATGGGCATCGGGGCTTAGACGTTCGAGGATGCGCTCGGCGAGCACGCCAGCGCCGAATTTCCGGCGGAGATCGTTCGCCGTCTTGACCAGCAGCTCGCGCGTGACCGCCTCGCCGCCCTTCGCTATCTCCTCGCGCACGGCGTCGGAGAGCGAGTGATATTCATAGCCGCTGTCGGTGAGGAACTTCGCTACTTCGCCCTTGCCAGACCCGTTTTTCCCCGTGAGCCCTATGATCATGCTGCCGCGACTAGCATGAAATCGAGTTCAGGGGCAACGGGAATCGACCCAGTTGACAATTGTTTTTTGTTCAATACAATTCACGCCGCAATGATTCACGTCGAACAGCTTCATAAAAATTTCGGTCCGGTCCGCGCGGTCGACGGCGTCTCCTTCGATGTCGCCCGCGGCGAGGTCGTGGGGCTTCTGGGGCCAAACGGCGCCGGGAAGACGACGACGATGCGCATCATCACCGGCTATCTCGCGGCCGAGAGGGGAAAGGTCGCGGTGGACGGCATCCCCGTCGAAGAGGGCCAGATCGAGGCGCGCCGCCGCATCGGCTATCTCCCCGAGAACGCGCCGATCTATCACGACCTCGAGGTCACAGAATATCTGAACTACATAGCGAAGCTTCGCGGCGTCGGTGCGGCTGAAAGGCCGTCGAGCATCAGGGAGATGGTGGATACGTGCGGCCTGGGGCAAGTGATGGGGAGGCCTATCGGGGAGCTCTCCAAGGGATACCGCCAGCGCGTTGGGCTCGCGGCCGCGATGATCCACCGCCCGCCGATACTGATCCTCGACGAACCGACCTCCGGGCTGGACCCGAACCAGATAGTCGAGATCAGGGGTCTCATAAAGGAGATCGGCCACGAGCGGACGGTCGTGCTCTCGACGCACATCCTTCAGGAGGTCGAGGCCACCTGCTCGCGGGCTCTCATCATCAGCTCCGGTAAACTCGTGGGGGAGGGAACGATTGAGGAACTCCTGCACCGAGGCGGCGCTCACCACGCGAGCTACACGGTCGCCGTGCGCGCAGGCCGGGAAGCTGTGGAGAGGGACATCGCGGGGATCGCGGGGCTTGCTCTTGGCGAGTGGCTGTCGGAGCCCAGGGACGAGCGCCAGCGCTTCACGCTCTCAGGCGACGGCGCCGATCGCTCGGAGGATATCTTCAAGTGGGCAGTGGGCTGCGGTTTGGTGCTCTCGGAGCTCAAGCGCGAGAGCGCATCGCTCGAAGAGGTGTTCAGGGAGCTGACGCAGGGCACATGAACTTATGAAACCAATTTTTACAATAGCCCGCCGCGAATTCTCGGCATACTTCACGAGCCCGATCGCATACGTCTATCTCATCACGTTCCTCGTGATCGCCAACTGGCTCTTCTTCCGCGCATTCTTCCTCATAGGCCAATCCGACATGCGCGCGTTCTTCGCGATCATGCCGTGGATATTCCTCTTCTTCGTTCCGGCGGTGGCCATGGGCAAGTGGGCCGAGGAGAGAAAACAGGGGACGCTCGAGATACTCTTCACGCTGCCGATCCGCGACCGGGACATCGTTATCGCAAAGTTCGCGGCTGGACTCGCCCTCATCGCCTCGGCGCTCCTTCTCACCGTCCCGGTCGCCGTGACCGTGGCGCTCCTGGGGGACATGGACTGGGGCCCGGTCATCGGCGGCTATGCGGGGCTCATCCTGCTCGGCGGCGCATACCTGGCTATCGGCCTTGTGGTCTCCGCCCTCACGGAGAACCAGATCATCGCCTTCATCGTCGGGGTCGCCGTCTGTTTCCTGATGCTCATCGTCGGGACGTCCATGGTGGTGGGCGGCGCGTCGAACCTCCTCACCCAGGCGCTGCAGTACCTGGGGCTTGCGACGCATTTTGAATCGATAGGCCGTGGCGTTGTCGACAGCCGCGACATCATCTATTATCTTTCGGTGATCGGCTTCTTCCTCTTTTTGAACCTCAAGGTGCTTGAGACGAGGGCGAGGCGATGATGACAATGAAGCGAACAAACGCGCTTATCACGATTCTCACGGTTTTGATCGTGCTCCTGGCGGCGAACTTTCTCATCTCGCGCCATCCTCTGCGCCTCGACCTGACCCAGAAGCGGTTGTACACGCTCTCCGACTCGACGAAGAAGATACTCAAGGGCCTGGACGACGTCGTCACGGTCCGCGTCTACTTCACGACCGATCTCCCGCCGGCGATGCAGTCGCTTCGCCGCGACGTGGACGACCTGCTCTCCGAGTTCAAGGGCTTTGGCGGGTCGAGGCTCCAGATAGAGTTCATCGACCCGGGCTCCTCCGTGATGGAGGAGCAGAAGGTGTCGATGATGGGCATCCCGCCTGTCCAGGTGAACGTCGTCGAGCGCGACAAGCAGTCCGTCGCGAAGATATATCTCGGCATGGCCGTCATGTTTGGCGACAAGCAGCAGGTGATCCCGGTCGTGCGCGACGCCGACAATCTGGAGTACGACCTCTCCGAGGCGATCATCAAGGTGTCGACGAAGGAGCTGCCGAGGATAGCGTGGTGGGAGCCGGGCCGCGGCGAGGCGCCGGAGGGAGAGGGCTTTTCGCTCATCGAGAACGCGATGTCGCGCCGCTACAGCGTGGTGCATCTGCAGGGCAAGGACCTGGCCGACCTCGATGCGAAGAAATTCGCCGCGCTCGTGCTGGCCTCGCCCAGGAAGATGTCGGACGATGAGATATTCGCCTTCGACCAGTATCTCATGGGCGGGGGAAAGGTCATCGCGCTGGTCGACCGGTTCGATGTGGGGGCGCAGCTGAACCTCATTCCATTGGAGACCTCCGCGGCCGATCCCGTCGCCCACTATGGGGCCGAGGTCGAGGATTCGGTGGTCGCCGATCAGTCTAACGCCATGGCCGCCTTCTCTGGCGGGGTCGTGACGTATCATGTTCCTTATGCCTATTGGCCCCAGATCAGGCGCGAACAGTTCATCAGGACGGAGCCGATCGTCGCGGGCCTCGAGGCCGTCGTCCTGCCCTGGACGAGCCCGATCAAACTCTCATCCAGCGGGGCGAACGACCGTTCGGAGAAAGCGATTGCGGTGAGCACGGAGCTGGCGGTGGCCGTGCCGGAGAATGAGGCGAGGCTCGATCCCCAGTCGGCGAACGGCGCCCTGATTCATGGAGAGCGGGGTTCGAAGACTTTTCTGGCGCTCCTCTCCGGTCCGTTCGGCAGCTACTTCGCGCCGGGCAAGTCTGTTCCCCCAAAGGGGCGCCAGGTCATAGCCGAGAGCGTTCCTGGCGCCCGCCTCTTCGTCGCCGGTTCGTCGCGCTGGGTCTCGGACCGCGTCCTGCAGACCTTTCCGCAGAACGCGGCGCTCTTCCAGAACGCGCTCGACGCATTCGCTATGGGCGATCTCCTGATAGGCATACGCTCCCGCGAAGGCGTTTCGCGTCCGGTGGCGATTCTCTCGGATGGCGCGCGCGCGATCGTCAAATATTCAAACCTTGTCGTCGGCCCGCTGGTCGTCGTGGCGATCGGCCTCGTTCTATATATGATCCGTCGCTCGCGCCGGCGGGCGATACAGGCGATGTATAAATGAGTCCAAACAAACGCCCACTGATTTACCTGGCCGTCGCAATTGTGGCGGCGCTCGCGATACTCGTCATCGAAGGGCCGGAGAGGTTTCGCCCGGGCGGGTCGTCGGAAAACTATTTCATCCCCGATTTCGACAGCGCGAACGTGACGAGGGTGGAGGTGGACCAGCTCGTCGATGGCGTCGTCCTCGAGCGCGAGGGCGAAGGGTGGAAGGTGTCGGAACTCGTGACGCCGATGAAGAAGGGGCTCCTCGAGAAGGAAGGCCGGCCTCTGCCTGAGACAAAATGGCGCGCGGCTGACCGCACGCGAATCAACTCGGCGCTCGGTTCCTTCGGCGGCCTGGCTGAGGGCGTCCTCGTCTCCGAGAATCCCGAGAAACAGGCGCTCTATCAGGCGAGCGATGTCTTGGGCCTCAAGGTCCGCGCGCTGGGCGCGGAAGGAAAGCCCATCGTCGACGTCGTCATCGGAAAGAGCGGCCCGGACTTCGAGAGCACATACGTGAGGAAGGCAGGGGAGGGCCGTGTCTATCTCGTGCGCCGCGCCCTCGTCGGGATGTTCTCTTCCAGGGCGGACGACTGGCGGGAGAAAAAGCTCTGGACGATCGATCCGAAGACTGTTTCGGGCGTGGAAGTTTCGTCGCCCAAGGGCAGCTGGAGGATGACGAAGGCGGAGGGCGGCGAGTGGGGCCTCGCCTTGCCCGCAGGCGGCGCATTCGATGCCGCGGCGGCCGGCGCTCTCGCAGGAAAGCTCTCCGGTCTCAGGGCCCAGGGTTTTGCGGACGATGCGGATGAAAAGATCGCCGGATTGGAAACCCCCTCGCTGACCCTCGCCGTGTCATATGGGGCGGACAAGTCGGTGAAGCTCTTCGTGGGCAAGGAGATGGCCGAGGCCGGCAAGAAGGACGAAAAATCCAGGAGATACTACGCGAAGCTGGAAGGCAGCGGCCAAATATATCTCATCCCCAAATCGCTCGTCGATTCGAT
>JAZDOG010000089.1:0-121100 GCA_043798915.1 Pseudomonadota bacterium
GCCGGGGAAGATGGCATTGGCGGCCGACTGAAAATAGCCGCGGAAGAAGAACTCCTCCGGGAGCGCGACGAGAAGGATTTGAACGAGTGCGAAATTCAGCAAATTGGGAAACGGTGCCGCCTGAAAATTATGCATCCCGACGGCGAATATCTGCCAGCCGTGGGCGGCGGCTAAGAAAGGCGGGAATAAGATCAGCGCCGCGGCGCCGAATGCGAGGACAGATCTCCAATATTGCCTCGACCCGCGGTCGAGAAAATCCACAGGTCTCTTCCTGAGCCACAGCACGGCGATCGGCACATAGAGGAAGAGGATGGCAATGATCGCAAAGAGCGACTGTCCCAGGATCGATCGGCCGCGCAGGAGCATCAGGATGCGGGCCACCACCAGAAGCGCCGCGGTCACCACGGCGATCTCGATCGCAAGCGAACGCTTGCTGGAATGTGAATTTATTACTGCCACTTTATTTAATCCGCGTTCGTTTTCTAAGGTAGACCCACAGGAAGATTCCGCCGAGGAACGTGAGCGCCATAGATATCTGCCCGGTGGAGAGCGCATTCCCGAACCACATCCCGCGATCGGCGTCACCGCGCAGGAACTCCAGCATGAAGCGGCTGACGCCGTAGTAAAGCATGAAGGCTACCAGCACCTGGCCGTAGAATTTTCTGTGTCCGTAGACATAGAGCACGACCCCCCATAGGATGAGCGCGTTGGCCATGAAGTAGGGTTGGGTCGCGTGGAGCTTCTCGCCAGGGTGATAGTGTCCAGCCGTCGAGTTAGGGTCGTTGAAGACGAGGTGCAGGAAGAAATCGGTCGGCTTCCCGTAGCAGCATCCGACGAGAAGGCACCCCAGGCGGACGAAGAATATGATGAGAGGCACGCCGGTCACGGCCAGATCGAGGTAGCGCCAGGGATCGAGCTTTCTCCTGTGCATATAGATCACCCACGCAAGCGCCGAGGCGAGAAATGCGCCGATCGAGACGAACCCGCCCTCCCAGAAATAGAGGACCCTGATCGGCTTCTCCCAGTAGTATGATGGATACTCGACGAAGATATGGAAGAGGCGCGAGCCGATGACTGCGGCGACGATCGCTATGATGCCGAAGTCGAGCATCGCCACGGAATCGGCCTTCTCCCTCTTCGCCATGTGCGAGGCAAAAAACGTTGCGGCGAGCGCACCGATCATTATCATGAAGAAGAACGACGGCACCCCCAGGGTGCCGATGTGAAAGAGAAACGACCTCATTTCACCCCCCTGCGGCTGAATGCGGAACAGAGCAGAAAAAGCATCGCAATGGTAATCGCGCTGTCGGCTACGTTGAACGCCGGCCATTCGAGCCCGATGTGCCGCTGTATCCCAAGCAGGGCGAAATCGAGAGACCTGTCACCGATGTGAAACGAGAGAAAATCGGTGACGGCACCCAACCGCAGCCTGTCCATCACATTGCCCGCTATCCCTCCGAAGACGAGCGCGAGAGCCACCGGCAGAAGCCTCTCATCCTCCCCCAGCGTGCGATAGAACATCGCAAGAAGGACGACAGCTGCAACCGCTACGGCGTAGAAGAACGGAACGCGGAACGAGGCCCCGACCTCGGAGAAGAGGCCGAAGGCCGCGCCGGTGTTCTGAAAGTGGACAAGATCGAAGAACCCTGCGATCACCGGGTATCTGGAGCCGGCCTCGAGCGACGCCGAGACCGCAAACTTGGTGACCTGGTCCAGAATAAAAACAGCAGGCGCAATAATGAGGAGAAGCTTGTATTTGGTTTTCATCGTGGGTTGCTCTCAAGTCTTTATCACACCAGCGCAGCGCGCGCAGATGGCGGGGTGCTCCGAATTGCTGCCTACGCTCTTTGAGTGCTTCCAGCAGCGATCGCACTTCTCACCGCCCGCAGCCTCGACCGCCACCTTGAACCCCGGGACATCCTCGCTCGAGAAGATGTACTTTCCGGCGGCCGTTCCGAAAGACACATCGGAGACGATAAAAAGATCCGGCAGCGCCTCGCCGAAGCCCTCAAGAAAAACCCTCTGGGCTTCGTCGCATTCTATCACGACCTTCGCCGCGAGCGAATTTCCTATGAACTTGTCCGCGCGCGCAGCCTCGAGAACCTTCGTGACGACCGATCGGAGCACGACCAACCTCTCCCATCGATCGACGAGCGCAGCGTCGGACTCGGGCGCCGCCGGCATATCGGCGAGAAACACCGTGTCGGGCGCGTCCTTCCTGCGCGGCATCGCGCGCCAGATCTCGTCGGAGGTGAAGGAGAAGATCGGAGCCATGATCCTCGCCATCGAGTCGAGTATCCTCCACATGGTCGTCTGGGCCGACCGGCGCAAGAGGCCGTCCTTCTTTTCGGTGTAGAGCCTGTCCTTCAGGATATCGAGATAGAACGCCGACAGCTCGACGGTGCAGAAACGGCCCAGCGCATGCGAGATGGCGTGGAATTCGAAAGACTCGTAGGAGGCGAGCACCCTCGTGACGAGGAGGCCGAGCTCCGAGATCGCCCATCTGTCTATCTCGAGGAGATCCGCGTCAGCGACGCAGTCGCTGTCGGGATTGAAATCGCCCAAGTTCCCCAGGATGTAGCGGGCCGTGTTCCTGAGCTTCCGGTACGCCTCGATGCAGCGCGTGAATATTTCATCCGAGAAGCGGATGTCGTCGCTGTAATCCTCCGCCGCGACCCAGAGCCTCAATATCTCCGCACCATGCTTGTTGATGAGCGCTTCAGGCGGGACGTAGTTCTTCGCCGATTTGGAATATTTTTTTCCATCGCCGTCCACCACGAAGCCGTGCGTGAGGACGCGCTTATACGGGGCCCGCCCGCGCGTGCCGATGGAGGTCAGCAGCGATGTATGGAACCAGCCGCGGTGCTGATCGCTCCCTTCCAGATAAAGATCGGCTGGATCCTTTATATTCTCTTCGTTCTCGAGCACGGCCGCATATGAAACGCCGGAATCGAACCAGACATCCATGATGTCCGGCTCCTTGCCGAAATTTTTCTTTTCACCGCAGGAGGGGCATTCAAAACCCTTAGGAATGAAGTCGGCAGCCGGATGCGTGTACCATGCGTCCGACCCTTCCTTCTCGAATATCTCCGCAGTGCGATCGGCGAGCTCGGGCGTCGTGTGAGAATTGCCGCATGCATCGCAGACGAGTGCGACGACCGGGACGCCCCACAGCCTCTGCCTCGAGATGCACCAGTCGGGCCGGGAGGCAACCATGCCGCCGATGCGGTTCTTGCCCCACGGCGGAATCCACTCGACGCGATCGATCGCCTCGAGCGCGCGCTTCCGAATATCACTCTTTTCCATCGATATGAACCACTGGTCCGTCGATCGGAAGACGATGGGCTTCTTGCAGCGCCAGCAGTGCGGATAGGAATGCGTGATGTCCTGGCACTTGACCAGCGCCCCGACCTCCTTGAGTTTTTCGATGATCGGCTTGTTTGCGGCCTCGACGAAGATCCCCGTGAGCCACGGGAGGCCAGCCTCTTCGGTGAATTTTCCGCCGTCGTCGATCGGGGCCAGGACATCGAGCCCGTAGCGATGTCCGACGTCGTAATCCTCCTGGCCGTGACCCGGGGCCGTGTGGACGGCGCCGGTCCCCGCTTCCAGCGTCACATGCTCACCCAGGATTATGAGCGAGTCGCGCTCGATGAGCGGATGGCGGCAGCGTTTGTGCTCTAGCTTTGCGGATGAGGGCTTTCCGACTATCGTCGAATATTTCCTGCCCACCGCCTCCATGACGGGATCGAGGAGCCCCTCCGCGACTATCCATATCTCGTCGTCCACCTTTGCGGCGACATAGGGGAGGTCGGGATTGAGCGCGATAGCCAGGTTGGCCGGTATCGTCCACGGAGTGGTCGTCCAGATGACGAGGTATATCGGCTCATCTTTCAGCTTCCATTCCTTGCGGAGCTCGCCGTCATCCTCGAGCTTGAATTTAACGTAAATGGAGGGCGAGGTGTGATCGGCATACTCGACCTCGGCCTCGGCGAGAGCCGTCCGGCAGGATGCGCACCAGTAGATCGGCTTCTTGCCCTTGTAGACAGAGCCGCTTTTCACGAAGCGCCCGAACTCGCGGACGATCGAGGCCTCGTAATCGAAGGACATCGTCCGGTAGGGTTTCTCCCAGCGGCCCAGGACGCCCAGCCTCTTGAACTCCTGGCGCTGGATGTCGATGAATTTCTCCGCGTGCTTCCGGCACGCGCGGCGGATGTCGACCGGCGCCATCGAGCGCTTGGCCGCACCCATGTCCTTGTCCACCTGAAGCTCGATGGGCAGGCCGTGGCAGTCCCAGCCCGGCACAAATTCGCAGCGGAACCCCGCCATGTTCTTGTATTTGACGACGATGTCCTTGAGGATCTTGTTGAGGATCGTGCCGAGATGGAGATGGCCGTTCGCATACGGCGGCCCGTCGTGGAGGACGTAGGTGGGGCACTTGCCCCGGGCCTCGATCATCCGCTCATAGAGCTTCTCCGACTCCCATTTCGCAAGTGCGAGCGGCTCTCGCTCGGGCAGATTCGCCTTCATCGGGAAATCGGTCTGCGGCAGATTGAGCGTGTCTTTGTAATTACTCATCGACACCAAGATTCGTCACAGTGGGTTCGCCCTTGCGCAGGGCGTCGCCGATCGATTCCAGCACCTCATTCTCCTTGATGCCGGAGCTTTTTAGACGGGCGACGATCGTCTTCACCCGCGAGAGAGCCCGCACCTCGGTGCGCCCCCCGCCGGGAACAATCTTTATCTCAATCTGATAGTATGAATTGGTCACGCCGTAATCGGGCCTGCCGAAGATCTCGACGTAATGGGAATCCGAGCTCACCGGCAGCCACGTGGTCGTGAGGATTCCATCCTGGAGGTTCTCGTTTGCAACCGACAGGCCCGCCTTCACAAACGCCCACTTTGCGGCATAATAGACGTCGTTTGCGCTGGCCGCATAGCTCCGGCTGTATTCGACCCCGTCGGCCCTCACCCTCGCGGAGGCCAGCGGCTTTGAGCAGCCAAAAGCCGCCAACAGGACGCACAGGATTGCGATGCGACCTTTCATTTGCCCGCCTCCGCGCACCGGGCCGTTTTCCGCTCCTTGAGATAGAGGGCAAGGCCCGCAGCAAACATCAGGATCGAGATGAACTGCGATGTGGAGAACCAGCGCCCAACCACGAAGCCTCGCTCGACATCCCCGCGGAAATATTCGTTGAACGACCTGAGCACCGCATAGAGCATGAGATAGGAGGAAATCAGTTGTCCATTGAAGCTCTTGAACCTCCTTATGAGGAGGAGGATCAGAAATATCGAAAGCTCGCCCATCGACTCCATCGTCTGAGCCGGGTAAAGCGGGATGCCCGTGGGCGCGAACGTGCGCGGGCTGGGCTGGAAGACGATCGCATACCAGGCCGGATGGCCGACGGCCCTGCCGTAGCAGCAACCGGCCAGCAGGCAACCCAGCCGGCCTACCGAGTGTCCGAGCGCAACGGCGGGAGCGAAGATGTCGAACGTGATGAGCACAGGCATCCTGTGCCTTCGGATGTACCAGGTGCCGACCGCGATGCTCGCGATCAGCCCGCCGTAGAAAACGAGCCCGCCCTCCCATATCCTGAAGAACATGAGCGGGTTCGCGAAAAAGCGCTCACGCTCGCTCACGGCGACGTGCAATATCCGCGAACCGACGATGGCGGCGAGGATGACGTAGAAGGCAAGGTCCATCGCCTTGGCCGGGTCCTGGTCGAGCCTTCGGCTTTCGCGCACGATCCATGCGAGCGCGACCAGAAACGCCGCGGCCACCATGACTCCGTAGCTGTAGATCGTGATGCCGCCGAAAACCGGAATCTTAAAGAGAACCGGATACATAGGCGGTTTTTATAAGGAAGTGTCCAAAAGAAGTAAAGCAAATTGAGAACGATGTTGCAGGCTGTTCAAAAAGTGCCAGATGCAAGGCGCCCGACGAACGAGGCCCGAGGCGTACTTGGGTGTACGTTGAGGGTCTCGTGAGGAGGGCAACGCAGCAGATGGCACTTTTTCAACAGCCAGATACACCAAGGGCGGCTGCCCCCATGGCAGCCGCCCCTGTGCGGGTTTGGGAATGGAGACCTATTGGTAGCGGATAAGTATTCCGAAATTGCCGCTACTCTGGGTCCCCGCCAGCTTCATCGTCTTCGGCAAAGTGGTCATGTTGAAGAACATCAGCGCAGACGGACTGACGTTTGCCGTGTGAGTTCCGTAATATGTGTTCATATGCACACCGTTCATGACCGTGCCCCTGCCGTCATCCGCATCGCATGAAAGGCAGACTCCATCCCATTTGCCGGTCAAGCTGTTCTTCGTTCGCGCCTTGTAGATATAGCGGCCGTCCTGGCTGATCCCCTGGTCGGTCATCGCGAGCGCGATTGACCAGCGGGCCATGAACTCGGAGAACTGGTTCATTCCGGAGGGGCCGCTGAACGCAGATTCGAGATTATCAACGCCGTGCTTCGAGGTCTTCTCCAGGGCGCTCAAAAAAGCGCTGCCGTTCGATGACTGCTCATAGAGGTATCTGAGGAAGAGATACGACGCCCCGCGCTGCACGAGGTTCGGCGAGCTCTGCGTTACCACCGCGGAGGTGGAGGGGCTGGCGAGATACAGCGAGTAGCGCGACGGGTTCTCCATGCCGCAGCCCATCACATCCTCGGTCAGATGCGACATGCCTTCGTTCAGCCAGTTGTCCTCCGGCATGCCGCCGTTCACGAAAACATGCTGGTTGTAGCTTATGGCATGCTGCAGCTCGTGTGGAAGGACCGCCGGCAGGAGGTTCGACATCGCGAAATTCTTCGATATCGTCGTGCCGTACTGCCCCTGCGGATCCGGGACCATCGTGTAGATGACCTCCCTGTTGTTGGAGGCCTGGTTGGAAGAGGAGCGATCGTACAGATCGCCGGCGTAGAAGTAGCCGGTGATTATTCCGCCGCCGAGCGCGCCGAGCCGATTGATCTGCTTCGTCATCAGGATATGCAGTTTCCCGTCGCCGTCGACATCGGAGATTTCACCCAGGAGCTTCTGTTCGTCTCCCGCCACGGAGTCGAAATCGTTGCACAGGGTCTGCACGTCGGCATCGGAGATGATATCGTTGCCAACCGCCGTGTCCACATAGAACACGACGTTCGATTTAACGCAGCGAACCTCGCCGACCACGTCCACATAGGAGGATGTCGACGAGAGGCTCCCGAGCACCCTGAAGGTATCGGTATTTCCGACCGATACGTCCTTCACGCTCATCGCCTTGGAAAAAGAGGAGTCTCCGACGGACTGGATCGGCTCCTCCGTCGACGGGAGCACTGTCTCAGAGGCCCTGAGCCAAGCGGAGAGCATCTCCTGCGGCCCGAAGCCGTCGCTCTCGTCGCCCAAGGGAGCGACTTGGGCAACCATCCCTTTGGCAAGGGGATCGAGCTCGGGCAGTGCAAGATCGGTGCTCAGCTGTATCGAAGACAAGCTGCCAGCGGTGGCAGACGAGCCCAGCGTCAGGATGAACTTTGCCCCGGAGGCGACGCTGCTGAAATCTACAGAAACGCTGCTGCTGCCGAATTCGATAGGCATGATATCGCCCACGGACATCTCGGCTGGCGAACTGAATGTATTGGTGATGCCGGTCCCGCCGCCGCTGCTGCCACCTCCAGAACTCTCACTGAGAGTGGACGATGAGTCATTGTAGCCGCCGCACCCGGCAAGGAGAAAAACCAACATGAAACCAAGGCCCCAACCCCATCCTTTTGGTCCCCTTTTCATGGCTGGCTCCTTTCCCAAACCCTCTGACCACAGGAATGAGCAAGGAACGTGCCAGCCTTCTTAAATTATATTTTACTGCTAAATATGCTTTATTATTAATATGTTAAATCGACATTCCGTAATTACATTTTTTATCTAGACGGGTTAAATAAAACCCCTTTTACCATTTTGGGGTGAATCATTATGATAAAAACACAATAACTAGTTGTTATATAAACATCTTTAAAAAATGACCGTATTTTGACTGATCTCGTAAACAAATACCCACTTCTCATCAGGGACAAAATAGATTAAAGGGATAATGGGTAACATCTTGAATCAACGATATAATTCAATAAACGAATGGCTGAGAATCCGCTTCGGCGAACGCGTGTATAAGGTGAGCCTTGAGAGCGGGCTATCCTGCCCCAACCGCGATGGCACAATCGGAAAAAGCGGTTGCATCTTCTGCAATCTGGAGAGCTACAATCCGGCGGCATCGCCGGAGGGACGGCCCGCCGATGCACCGATCGCCTCGCAGCTTGATGAGGGCATGCGCTACATCCGCCGCCGCCACGGCGCGGAAAAATGCATCGCCTACTTCCAGCGCGGCTCCAACACGCACGCGCCCGCATCAAGCCTCACACCCCTCTTCGCGGAGGCGCTTGCCCATCCCGCGGTCAGCGGACTTGCGGTGTCGACGCGCCCTGACTGCATCGGCCCCGATCACGTCGAGATGTTTGAGTATCTTTCGCGGTCAAAACTGTTGTGGGTTGAACTCGGGCTCCAGTCCGCGCACGACGCTACACTCTCCCGCATCGGCCGCGGACATACGGCGGCACAATTCGCCTCGGCCTGCCGCGCACTGCAGGACGCCGGCATCTGCGTCTGCGCCCACGTGATTCTGGGACTGCCGGACGAAACCGCCGGGATGATGCTCGATACGGCCAGGTTCCTGAATGAAACAGGCGTGTGGGGCGTGAAGATACACAACCTGCACGTCCTGCGCGAAACGAGGCTCGAAGAGCTTTATCGATCCGGAGAGATTGCACTCACGCCGCTTGAAATATATGCAGGATGGGTGGCCGATTTTCTTGAGGAGCTGAGTCCCAATATCGTCGTGCACAGGGTCAACGGCCACAGCCCGCGAAACCTCACCGTCGCGCCCGAGTGGTCGGTGAACAAACTCGCCATATTCAATGAGGTGGAAAAAGAGCTGGAGAAGAGGGATACGAGACAGGGAAAGAATTTTATTTGGAGGGCTAACAATCACAATGATAACATCAGACAAAATCGGCCGGTATGAAATAGAAAAAATTCTGGGTTGGGGTGGTTTTGCCACAGTCTATCTTGGGCATGATCCGTACATCAAGCGGCCCGTTGCGCTCAAGATAAGCGAAGTAGGAACAGATAATAACAAAAGGACCGCGCTTGAAAATCTGTTTCAAGAAGCAGAGGCGGCGGGATCACTTATCCATCCAAATATCGTTACAATATTCGATGCCGGCATAGAGGGTCCCTTCTGCTATATTGCTATGGAGTATATAGAAGGAGAATCGCTTGCAGATAAATCTGCGCCGGATCATCTGCTTCCGATCGCAGATGCACTCGATATAATGGTAAAGGTCTGTCATGGCCTCGATTATGCTCATCAGCACGGAATCATCCATCGCGATGTGAAGCCCGGCAATATCCTCATCGGTTCAAATGGCGATATAAAGATCGCAGATTTTGGATTGGCATTTTTTGCCGGCCTGGCGGACAGGAACGCTCCAACAGCAGGCACCCCTGCGTACATGTCGCCCGAACAGGTCATGGGTCGTGATCTTAAACCGCAGAGCGATCTATTCTCGGCCGGCATCGTCCTCTACAGGCTTCTGTGCGGGCAAAATCCTTTCGAAGGGGCCAGTCCGCCAGAGATATGGCGCAAAATAGTGGAAGACCCCTACATCCCTCTTTCTGACAGGAATGCGGCTCTGCCGCCAAAACTTTTCGGCATAATTGAAAAGGCCCTCGCAAAGGATCCCAACGATCGCTATCACAGCGGTTTCGAACTGGCCCGCGACATCGAAAGCGTCCTTTGCGGCTCCAAAATGCCGAGCGGCAATAAGCTGTCAAAACACATGACACATTTAAAATCCCTTCACTTCTTTGAAGATTTTGATGATGAGGAGATCGCCGGACTTCTTTCAATAGGCGCGTGGCTCACCTACAAGGATGGCGACACCATCATCCGCGAGGATGAAAAAGGCGGGGCATTCTTCGTCATAGTCTCGGGCGCGGCTGCAGTGAAAGTGGGAGAGAGGGAGATGGCCAGGATTTCCCGTGGCAATTGTTTCGGGGAAATGTCGTTTCTCATCGGATGCGCACGGAGCGCAAGCGTAATAGCCACTGAAGAATGCAACCTCTTGAGATTAAATCCTGAAAAGATCGAAATACTGGATGTCAAATTGCAGATGAAACTCTATCGCCTCTTCTCGCGCACACTTGCCACACATCTCCTCAAAATGGACGGAAAAGTTAAACTGGAATAATTCGATCAATGAGCATGGCGAAAAACGAGGATGTCTTAAAGAGGGGTTGTACGGAGCTGGGGCGCACTTCGCTCGCTATTCCTCGTCAAAAGGTCGTGTGGTTTTTGGAAACTTAAATGTCCTCCGTTGTCGGCCTTTAAGTTTCCAAACCACTACGACTTTTGTCTTCGTCGTACGTTCGTCTCGTAAACGCGCTTTTAGCTCCATACAACCCCTCTTTAAGACATCCTCGTTTTTCGCTCCTGGGTCACTGTTCCCTTGAATTCATCGATCTTATCGGGCCATATCTGCTCGACAACGATCTGGGCGCTTATGATCAGCTGGTGAACATCACCGATGTAGTCGGGTAGCATTTCTTTGACGATAGCGTTGAATCTTTCGAATGACATCACCTCATGTCTGATGATGGCGTGGATATCCTCTGGATCCTGTTTATAGAAACGCTCCAATTTCAATTTCAAAAGGCGACAGGACCCGAAACCGACCTCCTCGCGACGAAGCGTTGTGGCTGAATCTTACGCAGCTTTGTCGTGGATGAGCTTCCCTGTTCGGATGATTTCTGACAGAAATTCCATCGGTGACAGATTTCTGATATCCTCCGGGCGATACGGCTTCGCTTCGATGAGGGCGTTGACTTTCAACGCCGCACGGCCGAGTATCAGATAATCCCGTTCTGTGCCGCCTTCGAAATCCGGAGAGATCACCGCCACATCTATATCGCTGAAATCATGTTCGGCATTCCTCGCGTAAGAACCATAGAGAAAAACCTTTTCCACTCGAATGTGCTTTTCGAGTTCCCCGATATAGAGTTTCAGGATGGAATCTAGATTTTTAATGCGCTTCTCAAGCATTTGACAATTCCCCGTGTTTTTTGGAGACAGGACTTGGCTTTCTCCCGATCCATGTCCTCGAAAAGCCTCTGTTTGAAATCCACATACCTTGCGCTGATGTAATACTGGTAATGATTAAAGCCCGCCGCCCAGGGCGCGCAGCCTCTTCTGGGCCTCAACGGCCTTGGGGTTCAAGGCGATTGCCAGATCGTATTCGATCCTTGCCTGCGCGGCATCCCCCTTCGCCTCTGCGAGCTTGCCCAGCCAGTAGTGCGTCGACGCCGGCCAGTATCTGCCGCTCTCCATGCCGAGGAAACCCCTGAGCTCATGCGCCGCCTCGGCGAAGCGCGACGGGTCGCCAGAGAGCACCTCTGCCGCGCCGATGAAATAATGCGGTTTCTTGAGGGAGGAGTCGATCGAGAGTATCGCCTTAAACTGCGCTATCGCCTCATCGTAGCGTTTGAGGGCGATGAGGGTCTTGCCGAGGATCGTCCGCAGGATGACGTTGGAAGGAAATCTCGCGACGTATTCGGCGCATATCTTCTGCGCCTCGGCAAAGCGGCCCTCCTCGACGTACATCACGGCGAGGTTCATCCGGGCGAGGTCCTTGGCAAAGCGGCCGTGCTCCGCCACGCGCTCGACGATCTCGATGCCCTCCTTGCGCCTGTCGGGTAGCATCTTGAGGAACGTGAGGTCGTGCGCAAAGACCGATCGCCAATAGATGTACATACCGAGCCCGAAATCGGCGTCGACGAAGGAAGGATCGAGCTCCTTCACGCGCCGGAATATCTGCCGGGATTTCGTGCCCGCCACGTAGGCGTCCCACCACTTGCCCTTGCGCGCCTTGAAAAATCCCTCGAGGCCCATAAGCGAACCGGAGAGGAAGAGATCCCAGGTGCCGGGGTTGTAGCGGCTCTGGACCAGGGTCGCCTTGTCCCTTCCCTCCTTCGCCGCCTTCAGAAATTCCGCCTCCCGATGAAAATCCTCGCGCTCGAGCATCTCGATCTCGAGGGCCGCCATGACGCCGAAGTCCCCCGCCGGCGAATCCGGATAATCGCGCTTCAGGCCCTCGAAGAGCTTCATGGCGTCGTCGTAGCGCCTGGCGAATATCATCTCCTGGCCGCGGGTGGCCTGTGAGACCACATCTCCTTCTTCAGCCTCGCCACGGACAACGGCCGGAGACAAAAGCGAGCAGAGAATGACGGCCATGATCGGAAACAGAAACCTTCTCATCTCATCACCTCCGGACAAAAAGTATGCCTATTGAAATACCCCTCTTCACTAACAGTTGCAAGTCGCGCAAAGCTCTAGTATTATGCGTCCCACTTATGAAGCAGACGCCCCTGTCCGGCAACAAGCTCTCCATCGCGTTTCTCACATCAAGGCCCCAGGACGCCACCACGATCACGCGGACCCTCGAACACGTCTTTCCGGGGGTAACTGTCAGGGCAGTGGCAGACGAGGCACGGCTGGAGCTGAAACCCGCCTCTATCCTCATCGTCGACACGGAGATGGTCTCCGGCGCAGGGCTCGAGCACATCCTCGACAAGGCTCCTGAAACCCCCGCGATAATCGTTGTGGGCGACTTCTCGCAGGTGCGCCACTTCAGCCATATGCTCTCCGGGCGGCGGACGATCGTCACCCGCGGAGATCTGACCGGCATGGGGCTCGTTCAGGCCCTCCATCACCTCCTCGAGCGCCACAGGCTCCATGAACAGTTGAAGCGCACGGCCCACCACCTCAAGGAGATATCCATACGCGATGATCTCACGCATCTCATCAATCACCGCCACCTGGACGAGATGCTTTCCTCCGAGGTGAAGAAGGCCAACCGCTACAAGAGGCCGCTGGGGCTGGTGATCGTCGCGATCAAGAATTTCACCGCGATCAACGAATCGCTCGGCCATGAGGAGGGAGACCGCATACTCGCGAAGGCGGCGGACATGATCCGCGGCGTCGTGCGCGAGGTCGACGTCCCCTCGCGCTACGGCGACAACGAGTTCGCCGTGATTTTGCCCGAGTCCGATGAGACGGCCGCCGCGATCGTCGCCAGACGTATACAGGATGCGCTGGCGTCGATTGTCACCGCCGCCCCGGAGCTCGGCATCCAGATACTCACGAGCACCGGAATCGCCTCGCTCTCGCACAAGATCCAGACGAAGGATGAGATCATCCGCACCGCCCTGGGCGCCCTGATCGAAGCCAAGAGAAGCCAGTCAAGCACGATCAAGACGTGGGGGGAGATCGACGGGAGGCGGCGCGACGTCCACGAGAACCGCCAGCTCATCGACCAGCTGCACGAAAGGCTCGCCCGCCTCTCCTTTGAAGCGGAGCGCGGGTATTTTCAGTCGCTCCTCAAGGCGATCGGCGAGATACCTCTCGTCAAGAAGGTGCTCATGCCACATTCGGAGCGCGTCGCGTTCTACGCGCAGAGGCTTGCGGAATCGCTGGGGCTCGGGGAGGCCGAGGAACGCGCCATCCACCGCGCCGGCATCCTGCACGACGCCGGCAAGCTCGCGATAGGCGCCGACATCCTCGGAAAAGCCGGCGGCCTCTCCCTGGAGGAGAGGGAGCTGGTCAAACAGCACCCCCTCTTCGCGGTGCAGATCATAGGGCAGACGCCGTTCTTCACCGCGGAGCCTGCCGCGATACTACACCACCACGAGCGCTATGACGGGTCGGGATATCCGGACGGGATCGCCGGCAATTCCATCCCGCTTTCGGCGCGCATCCTCGCAATCGCTGAGGCATGGGACACGATGATCACACCCCAGCCCTATCGCGCCGAGCCTCTGCCTCTGGACCGCGCCCTGGCGGAGCTCAAGGCCGGCGCGGGAGGGCAATTCGACGCAGAACTGGTGGAAAGATTCACGGGCCTGATCGCTGGCTAATTGACAGCCCGGCCGATGAAGCATATACTGCGAAAAGATTGGTAAATTAACAACTTACATAGCGTCGCATAACTTTTCAACAATGCCTCCGTCGACCAAAAACCGCCACATAGACATCCGCAAGGACATCTTCGCAATCATATTCCTTGCATGCGGGATATTTTTCGGCCTGTGCCTTGTCTCCTACAGCCCCACCGATCCCGCGCTCAACTCCGTCTCAAACGTCCCGTACGTGAAGAACATGGGCGGGATCGTGGGCGCATATCTCTCCGACGTCCTGTTCATGGTCTTCGGCATCAGCGCATATCTCTCCGCCTTCCTTCTCGTCGCCATGAGCCTCCTGCAGTTCGTAGGCCGCCCGATCCGCCTGAGGCTGCGCGAGATATTCTGCTACGCCGGCGTCATCGCCTTCGGAGCGGCTCTCATACATCTGCGCTTCGAGACGGTCTCGCTGCACGGCCACTCGATCGCGGGCGGCGGCATCATCGGCGGACTCCTGGGCGACGCGCTCGCGCACTACCTCAATCGCGCCGGCGCATACGTCATATCGTCGGCGGGCCTCTTTCTCCTCTTCCTGATAGCCACGCACCTCTCCATCGGGGACGTCCTTCACATCGCAAGGCGGGCATCCGTATGGGTCGCATCCAACGTCTGGATCGGCGTGAAATGGGTTGCCCTCCAGACTCCGCCGCTTGCAAAAAAACTCCTCGCGTGGGCGAAGACCCTTGTGAAGGGCCTCGTGAAGAAATCCCGCGCGAAGCTCGCGCCCGAGACGCTCGCCGATCCCAAAGTCTTGAAGCGGATGCCGGCGACGCGCGAGAGGCGCGGTGACGTCATCTCCCTCGCTCCGATCCGCCCGGCAACCTCACTCCCGCAGATAGCCTCGCCGCCTCCCGCGGACGCAAACAACGCGGCGCAGGAAGCGGCCCAACCCGAGGGCCCGCGGATCCTCAAACGGGCGGACATGCACCAGCGGCGTGTGACGGACGATCAGCTGAAATTCCACAAGATGTGTTCCGAGGGGTATGAACCGCCGCCTTTAGGGCTGCTCGATGCGCCGGAACGAAAGAAGATCGAGATCGACGAGGAGACGCTGAAGAAAAACTCCCAGGTCGTCGAAAACAAGGTGAAGGACTTCGACGTCGAGGGGCACGTGACTGCCATTCACCCGGGGCCCGTCATCACGATGTACGAGTTCGAGCCGGCGCCTGGCACGAAGGTCGGCAAGATAGTCAACCTCGAGGACGACCTCTCGCTCACGCTTGGGGGGCGAAGCGTCCGCATTGTGCCGCACCTGCCGGGCAAGGCGGCGCTGGGCATCGAGGTGCCAAACAGCGAGCGCGAGATCGTCTGGCTCAAGGACACCCTCTCGTCGCAGCAGTACCATAAAGCGCAGGGACACCTGCCGCTGGCGCTCGGATCCTCCACCTCCGGGCATGCCGTGGTGGCGGACCTCACCAAGATGCCGCACCTGCTCGTCGCAGGCGCGACCGGCTCGGGAAAAAGCGTGGCGATCAACTCCATCATCGCAAGCATCGTCTACCGCGCCTCCCCGGCAGACGTCCGCTTCATCCTGGTGGACCCCAAGATGCTCGAGCTCTCCGTCTACGACGGCATCCCGCACCTGCTGCTGCCGGTCGTCACCAAGCCCAAGCCCGCGGTGCTCGCGATGCGCTGGGCGCTGCGCGAGATGGAGAGGCGCTACAGGCTCATGGCCGACACGGGCACGCGCAACATCCTTGGCTACAACGAGAAGATAAACAGCGGACAGGTGCAGCTGGTGACGCCGGAGGAGGCGGTCGCGACGGTCGAAGCCAACCACGAGGCCGCGGCGCACACGGGCCCCATCCCCTACATCGTGATAATCATCGACGAGCTGGCTGACCTCATGATGACGGCCTCGCAGGACATGGAGGACGCGATCACCCGGCTCGCTCAGATGGCCCGCGCCGCCGGCATCCACCTGATCCTGGCCACGCAGCGCCCGAGCGTGGACGTGATCACGGGCCTCATCAAGGCCAACTTCCCCGCGCGCATCGCCTTCAAGGTGACGGCGAAGCACGACTCGCGCACGATCCTCGACGCAAACGGCGCGGAGACCCTCCTGGGCCAGGGCGACATGCTCTTCATGACGCCGCAGGGGGGCAACCTCATCCGCATCCACGGCGCGTACATCACAGACTCCGACATCACGCGCATCGTGGCGCACCTCAAGGCGCAGGGACAGCCGGTCTATGATGAATCGATCGTCGCGGAACCGAAGGATGCGGCCGGCAACCCGATCGAAGAGGGAGGTGAGATGGACGACGAGCTCTATGACCAGGCGGTGAAGCTCGTCGCCGAGACGAAGCAGGCGTCGATATCCATGGTTCAGCGGCGCTTGAGGATCGGCTACAACCGCGCCGCCCGGATGATCGAGCGCATGGAGTCCGAAGGCGTCGTCGGCCCCGCCGAAGGAAGCAAACCCCGACAGGTTCTGGCAGGAAATTTTGAGACTTGACTAATCGCCTTAAGCACACGACAAATCAGCCGATGAATGCCCGCCAAGCAAAGCGTTTGATCGCCGCGCTGTCTTCGCTCGTCCTGTTTTTTTTGGCCGGGAACGCGGCCGCCAAAAAATCAGCAACCGAACAGGTTGCGCCGCAGGGAAGCGGCAACGTCAAAGCTATCGAGGCCGCCTATCATTCCCTTTCAGACCTCACGGCCAGGTTCGTCCAGACCACTAAGGTGGCGCTCATCGACCGGACGGTGACGAGAAAGGGCACGTTTCGCTTCAAAAAAGGCGGCAAGCTGCGGATAGAATATGAGGGAGCGGACAAGAAGACGTACGTCTCCGATGGCGCGACACTCTGGATCTTCGTCCCCGGAGACGAGGCGAGCACGCAGACCTTCGCCGTAAACGACGAGACGGTGCCGAAGGAGGCGCTCTCGTTCCTCGGCGGCTTCGGCAAGCTCACAAAGGAGTTCTCGATATCCACGAGCAGCGCGTTCTCCGATGCGGCGCCCGACACCACGGCGCTGCACCTCGTGCCGAAGGGAAAGGCGAAGCACTATGACTCGCTCGACGGCCTCTTCGGAGCCGACCATCTGCTCCTGGAACTCGTCATCACCAACACCTCCGGCAACGTGAGCCGCTACAAATTCAGCGACATCAAGACGAACACGGGCCTTTCCGACGGCCTCTTCACCCTCTCCTCCGGCAAAACCACGCCGGGAACGCTCCCGGAGTGATATGCGAAAATTCACGACCATATCCGATCTCGAGATAAACGAACTGTACACGCCGAAGGACATCGCGCATTTCGATTACGACTCAAGGCTCGGGACGCCCGGCGAGTTCCCCTTCACGCGCGGCATCTACAAAGACATGTACCGCGGCAAGACGTGGACCAAGCGCCTCTTCTCCGGCTTTGGCTCGGCGGCGCACACCAACGAGCGCTTTCATTACCTGCTCGGGGAGGGGCAGACCGGTCTCTCCGTCGCATTCGATTTTCCGACCCTCATGGGCTACGACTCGGACAGCCACATGTCCCGCGGCGAAGTGGGAACGTGCGGCGTGGCGATCGACTCGCTCGCGGACATGGAGGTCCTCTTCAAGGGCATCCCGCTCGACAAGGTCACGACATCGATGACGATCAACCCGCCCGCCGCGATACTCCTTTCCATGTACATCGCCGTCGCGGAGAAACAGGGGGTGGGCCGCGCGAAGATCGGCGGGACGATCCAGAACGACATGCTCAAGGAGTTCATCGCGCAGAAGACCTTCATGTGCCCGCCGCGCGAGTCGCTGCGCCTCATCGTCGACACGATAGAGTTCTGCACGCGGGAGGTCCCGCGCTGGAACACGATCAGCATCAGCGGCTACCACATCCGCGAGGCGGGCTCCACGGCGGTGCAGGAGCTGGCCTTCACGATCAGGGACGGCATCGAATACGTGGAGGCGGCGGTCGCCCGGGGCCTCGATGTGGACGAGTTCGCCCCGCGCCTCTCCTTCTTCTTCAACGCGCACATGGATTTCTTCGAGGAGATCGCAAAGTACAGGGCCGCGCGCCGGATGTGGGCCCATATAATGAGGGAGCGGTTCAAGGCGAAGAACCCGCGCTCGTGGATGCTCAGATTTCACACTCAGACGGCCGGCTGCTCCTGCACCGCCCAGCAGCCCTACAACAACGTGGCGCGCACGGCCTTCGAGGCCATGTCGGCGGTGCTGGGCGGCACTCAGTCGCTGCACACGAACTCCTTGGACGAGGTGCTGGCCCTCCCAACGAAGGAAGCGGTGACGATCGCCCTTCGGACGCAGCAGATAATCGAGGAGGAGACCGGCGTCATCAACACGATCGATCCTCTGGCCGGCTCCTACTTCGTCGAGGCCCTGACCGATAGGATGGAGGCTGAGGCGCTAAGATACATCGACACGATCGACAAGATGGGAGGGATGGTCGCGGCCATCGAGACGGGATATCCGCAGAAGGAGATCGCCGACGCCGCCTACCTCTTCCAGAGGCAGGTCGAGAGCGGAGAGAAGGTCGTCGTCGGCGTCAACAAGTACGCGCAGTCGGAGGATATCCCGATCGAGCTTTTGGAGATCGACCCGGAGGTCGATCGGGAACAGAAGGCGTCGCTCGCCTCAGTCAAGGCCCGGCGCAACGGAAAGGCCGTCGATGCGGCGCTCGCAAAGCTCAAGTCCGCTGCCGCTGGCACGGAGAACACGATGCCGTTCATAATAGATGCGGTCCGCGAATACGCCACGCTCCAGGAGATATGCGACGTCTTCCGCAAGGTGTGGGGAGTCTATAGAGACCCGGGATATTTTTAAAAAGTTGCTAGATTTTTTGGCATATGCTAGATTTCCCTTAAAATCAGAAGGGTTGGCTTGCTATGAATCCCATCACCAGCCAGTGGATTGAACGCGCCGATTATGATCTGGAGACTGCCGATTCTCTCCTGAAAAGCGGGCGCTATCTCTATGTGGCCTTCATGTGCCAGCAGTGTATCGAAAAAACTATCAAGGCATACATCACCTCCATCGGCAAGCCGCCTCCCATGATACACAATCTGCCCCGTCTGGCCGAGGAAGCGGGTCTCATGGACAAAATCAATGCCGATCATAAGCTCCTGTTGGCTGACCTGAATCCATTCTACATAAAAGCAAGATATGGAGAATATAAGGACGAGCTTGCAAAAATATGCACGGCTGAAAATGCTAAAGATATGCTCGTCAAGACAAAGGAGTTTGTGAAATGGTTAAAACAAGAGATCAAATAGAAGCGATCGTCAGGGCCTACGTCAAAGAGGTAGGCAAATCCTATCGTGTGGAACGGGTGCTCCTCTTTGGATCATATGCAACCGGCAGGGCCACGGATAGCAGCGATATCGATCTTGCAATCATATCGCCGGATTTTCGCGGAAAGCCTGAGATGGAAACGCTGCAAAGTCTTTCACGAGCGGCGATGGAGATAGACACCTCTCTTGAAGTCCTGGCTTTCACGCCTGAGGAAATGGATTCTCCGGATCCGCTCTCGTTTTCATATCAGGTGAAAAAGAACGGCCTTCCTTTGGCAGCTTGAAGCCCTGGATATCGCGATGAAACCAAAAAACGCACGCACGAACCGCAAGATCAGATTGCTGGTCGGAAAAGTCGGGCTCGACGGGCACGATCGCGGCGTCAAGATCCTTGCCCGCGCGTTCCGCGACGCCGGCTTCGAGGTCATCTACTCCGGCCTTCACCAGACCCCCGAGATGATCGCGAACATGGCGATCCAGGAGGGCGTGGACGCGGTCGGGCTCTCCATCCACTCCGGCGCGCACAACGAGCTCTTTCCAGAGGTAAAAAAACTCCTTAAAGAAAAAGGCGCGGACTCCATCAGGGTCTTCGGCGGAGGAATCATCCCGGCGAAGGACATCGCATCTCTCAAGGAGCACGGCATCGAGGAGATATTTCTCCCCGGCACGCAGCTGGACACGATAATCGAATGGGTGAAGAAAAATATCTAGAAATTATCCGATGGCCATACTGGATCAAATAATCGCCGGGGATGTCCTGGCGATCTCTCGCTTCATCCGCAGCGTCGACGACGGCGATCCCGCCGCGGAGAAGGTCCTGAAAGAGCTCTTCAAGCTCTCCGGAAAGGGCCAGATAATCGGCGTCACCGGGACGGCCGGCGCCGGCAAGAGCACGCTTACCTCCCTCATCATCTCCCATTACAGGAAGGCCGGACAGAGCGTCGGCGTGATCGCTGTCGACCCCACGAGCCCCTTCTCGGGCGGCGCGATACTCGGCGACCGCATCCGCATGGGCGAGCACAACGCCGATCCCGGCGTCTTCATCAAGAGCTTGGCCACGCGCGGCGCGTTCGGCGGACTTTCGAAATCGGTGGTGGACATCGTCCACGTCCTCGAGGCCGCCGGCAAGGACGTGATCATAATCGAGACAGTGGGCGTGGGGCAGGATGAGATCGACATCGTTCGAATCGCCGGGCTCGTGCTCGTCGTCACGGCGCCCGGGCTCGGCGACGACATTCAGGCGATAAAGGCCGGCCTCCTCGAGATCGCGGACATCTTCGTGGTCAACAAGCGCGACCTCGTGGGGGCCGACAGGGCGGCGCGTGAGCTCTCAGAGGCCGCCGAGGACAAGGCCACAGGAAGGCAGAAGCCGATCCTCCTCACCGATGCCATCCGGAGCGAAGGCATGGCCGCGCTCTTCGAGGGAATCAGCGCCGGTTTCGAAAAGTATGAGGACAAGAAGGTGCTTTCGAATTATCTCAAGAGGCGCTACCGCTACGAGATCGAGCTCAAGGTCAGGGACCAGCTGATGGAGGTAGTCAGGGACGCGTTCGGGAAGAACAAGGCCTTCGCAAATATCCTCGACGACGTCGGGTGCGGAAAGATCGACCCCTACTCCGCCGTCAGGAAGGTGCTCGGACACTTTTCCGTAAAATGATCGGGAGACTAAAGATGAAGCTCAACAAAGGCTGCATACAGGTCTACACGGGCGACGGCAAAGGCAAGACCACCGCCGCGCTGGGGCAGGCGCTGAGAGCCCTGGGCCACGGCCTCAAGGTCTTCGTGATCCAGTTCATGAAGGGGAACATCGAGTACGGCGAGCTCGAGATGTCGCGCCGGCTCGCGCCTCAGTTCACGCTCAAGCAGATGGGTCGTGAGACCTTCGTGAACAAGAAAAATCCCGACCCCAAAGACATCGAAATGGCGAAGGACGCGCTGAAGCTCGCTCAGGAGTGCATGAAGGACAAATCGATCGACATCCTGATCCTCGACGAGATAAACGTCGCGATCGATTTCAAGCTTATCCCGCTCGATGAAGTCCTCGCGATGCTGGGCGGCAAGCCCGAACAGATGGAGCTCATCCTCACCGGCAGAGCCGCTGCACAGGAGCTCATCGACAAGGCCGACCTCGTGACGGAGATGAAGGAAGTGAAGCATTACTACAGGAATGGCATCGAAGCGAGGGTCGGAATAGAGCGGTGAAGATAAAATAGCGCCGGATTTTTTGTGCCATGGATCACGGTTCAGACTTTCTAAACCTCTTGATTTATAAGGAAGGTTTATATAGCCTATTCTGACAACGAGATTAAAATCGTGAATCATGAAAAAAACTATTCAGGTCATCAATAATCTGGAAGAGGAAGGGATCATCGACAATTACGCCATGGGTGGCGCGACGGCCCTTCTTTTCTATGCCGAGCCGTCCCTGACCTTTGACGTAGATATCTTTGTCTTTCTTCCCGGCGATAAAGGAGCGAAGGATCTGGTTGATTTGAGCTCTCTTTATGCATTCCTTGAAGCCAAAGGGTATCATGCTGAAAAAGAACACGTCATAATTGAGGGCGTCCCGGTCCAGTTCATTCCAGTATACAATGCCCTTGTGGAAGAGTCTGTGAAGAATGCCCTGGTAAAGGAGTATGAGGGAGTCAAAATAAAAGTGTTAAAAATAGAACATCTCATTGCCATCATGGTCGACACCAATCGTCCAAAAGACAGGGAGCGCGTTGGAAAGATATTAGAGGAAGCGAGTTTTGATCGCAATACACTCGAATCAATTTTAAGACGGCATTCCCTTTTGGAGAGATGGGAGAAACTGATTGAAAAGAAACAATGAAATAATGGAGAAGATTTTCCAGGCAAAAATTCAAAGGCGCCAGGATCTGGCGCAACTGCCTGTCGAAGAGAAGGTGAGAATCCTCGTTCAACTCCAGAAAATAGCCAGCCCCATCCTTTCAGCGCGCGGTCTTAAAAGAGAACCATGGAGCGTGTGATTTTTTGGACTCTCGCTGGTCTCCCTTGAATTGTGGAATGTTTAAGGTTTTTGAACTGGTCGCAATTTGCGGCCAGTTTACCTTGCCTCCCCCGGAGGCGTATAAATTGCGAAGTTCTTGAGGCACCATGAGAAAAACGACAGATAAGAAAAATCACGGCGGACTGTCAGTCGTAATATCGAGTATTTCAACCTCGATGTCATAATTTCAGTGGGTTACAGAGTTAAATCTCACAATGGTGTGCGTTTCCGAATCTGGGCGACAAAAATTCTCGACGTGATGATACACCTCATTATGTATTTCCTGGCAGGCCGCACAGGGGAGCGGTAATGCCGCATAGCGTTGCACTGCCTCCTTGGGCGGCGTATAAATTGTGCAGTTTTTGATGCGCGGGAACGGTTTTTATTTATGGTACCGGAACCCCTTGATGAACATGAGCTATAACAGGTTTGCTCCGTGACCGGTGGTTTTATCAAATTACAATTAATTCCTGAGCGGTTTTCCCGTCTTCAGCATGTGCGCAATGCAGGCGCGGGTCTTCTCCTCCACGCGGTTTTTAAAAAGGTTTACTTTTGTACATAAATAGTTTACTATTGTCGTAGAAGGTCAAAGGAGGTGAATTAATATGGGCAAGGCAGCGTTTGCGGTGAAATTGGACGAGGATTTTCAAAAGGAAATCAGGGAGTTTTGCGAGTCGCACGGGTTCAAACAGGGGGCTTTTTTTGAGAAGGCCCTGCGCGAACAGATGGAGCGCGAAGAACTGGCCCAGGATCTCCTTGATCTCTATACGCTCCGCCCCACCGAACAGCATGCGATCGATTTCGCCTCATACCGCAAGAGGAGAAAATGAGCTATCAAGTCCTGCTTCTGCCTCGATCGCGCATGGACTTGGATTCGTTCGACGGCCGCGTCTTCGCAAAGATATGCATTGCGATAAATAACCTGGCAAAAAACCCACGCCCTGTGGGCGGAATAAAGCTCACGAACGACAACGGCCACAGAATACGCGTCGGGGATTATCGCGTTCTCTATCGAATAGACGATAAGGGAAAAAAGGTGTTTATCTATCGAGTCCGGCATCGCCGCGAGGTCTATCGGTGATCAAAAGACCGGAAGTCTGGTCTAATTTCTGAGAGGTTTTCCGGTCTTCAGCATGTGCGCGATGCGGGCGCGGGTCTTCTCCTCGCCGACTAGCGATAGAAACGCCTCGCGCTCGAGATCCAGAATATGTTCCTCGCTCGTCTCGTGGATGGTCGGCATATCGCCGCCGGCCAGGACGTGCGCTAGTTTCCCCGCGATGAACGCATCGTATTCCGTGGCCTTGCCCGCCTTGACGAATCCAGCCACACCGTTGACCAGTGCCATCTCGCCGCCGCGGCCGGGGAGACAGATGTCATTTCGAACGGCCGGGGGCGCATAGACCTTCGACATCTCGATGAGCGCCTTCTTTGCCTCGCGGAGGAGGAGCTCCCTGTCCATAACGATAAAATCTTCCTTCGCAAGAAGCCCCTGTCCCATCGCATCGCGCGCAGAACCGGAGACCTTTGCCATGGCGATCAGCTCGAACGCAGCGGAGACCTTGGGCTGCGGCCCGCCGCCGACTCTCCTGCAGGGCGGCCGATCCGGCCAGCCAGTCATCCCTCCATCGCCAGCCAGCGCGTCCCTGCCGCGCCGTGCCTGCTCGCGCGCTTCCATCATGAGCAGCAGGTTCTTGCAGCCGCCCCCGGCCGGGATCAGGCCCACCCCCGCCTCCACGAGCCCCATGTATGTCTCGATCGCGGCCGTCCGGCGACAGGCCGCGAGGCATATCTCGCAGCCGCCGCCCAGCGCCATCCCGAACGGCACCGCCATCACGGGTTTCTGCGCGAAGCGTATCCGCTGGCTCGCCGACTGAAACTCCCTCACCATCGTACTGATCTCATCCCATCGCTTCTGCTCGGCCGCCATGAAGATGAGGAGGATGTTCGCGCCGACGGAAAATTGCTCTCCCTCGTTCGCGATGAGGAGCCCCGCTTCCTCTTTTTCCACGCGGTCGATCGAGGAGTGGATCATCCTGATCACGTCCTCGTCGATCGCGTTCATCTTCGTGTGAAACTCGCAGGCGAAGACGCCGTCGCCCACATCCACGAGCGAGGCGCCGGCGTTCTCCTCGACAAGCCTTCCCACGCTCTTGAGCCTCGCGATCGTGACCCTCTCCTCCGAGCCCTCGATCGACGCGAATTTCTTTGCCGCGGGATCGAAACACATCCGGCGATGGCTGCGCCATTCGTAGAAGTGCGTCCGTCCCTCGCGCAACATCTCCTCCACGAGCCTCGGCACCTGAGACCCCTCGCGCTCCAGACGCTCGGCCACCTCGCGGAGCCCCAGCGCGTCCCATATCTCGAAGGGACCGAGCTCCCAGTTGTAACCCCACCGCATCGCGCGGTCGACGGAGAAGAGGTCGTCGGAGATCTCCGGTATGCGGTTGGCCGCGTAGGCGATGACGCGCGAGACGGCCGGCCAGGCGATCTCGCCGGCCTGATCATCGGCGAAGACCACGCGCTTCACGCGCTCCGCCGGGTCGGCGATCCTCAAAGCATCTGTGAGCGAAGGCGTGGAGAGGCTCACGCGCGGCCTGTAAGAGAGCTGAGCGGGATCGAGCGCCATTATATGCCCGCTCTCCTTGTCCTTGAAGTAGAAGCCGCGGCCCGCCTTGTCGCCTGTCATTCCACGGACCACCATCTGCTGCAGGAACTGCGGTATGCGGCAGCGCGCGGACCACTCATCCTCCGGGCAGCCCTTCACGAGCTCGGCGGCGACGAACGACAGCGTATCCAGGCCCGCCAGGTCCGCGGTGCGGAAGATGCCGCTCTTGGGGCGCGCCGAGGCGCGGCCGAGCACCGCGTCGACCGCCTCGATCGGCCAGCCCTTTTCGACCACGCAGTGCATGAGATCCAGGACGTGGAAGACGCCGATGCGGTTTGCGATGAAGAGCGGCGTATCCTTTGCCAGCACCACGCCCTTGCCGAGCCTCTCGCCCGCAAAGGCAGCGACGGCCTTGACCGCAGCGGGATCGGCATCGCCAGCGACGATCTCCAAGAGCTTCATGTATCGCGGCGGGTTGAAGAAGTGCGTGATGATGAAGCGGCGCGAAAGGTCCTCATCCATCCCTTCGACCAGCATCCGGCGGAGTATCCCGGAGGTGTTCGACGACAGGACCGCGTCCCGATTGAGGACGGCGCCCAGCCTCTTGTAGAGGGCGTGCTTTATGTCGAGCCGCTCCGTGACCACCTCTATCACCCAGCCGCACTCGGAGAGCCTCCCCAGATGGTCCTCGAGGTTGCCGGGCCTGATGCGGGCCGCATCTCCGGCTGCGTAGAACGGCGGCGGCCTCATCTTGCCGAGCTTCGCCTTGCCTTCGACGGCGAATCGGTTTCTGAAATTGGCGTCGCTTCGCTCGGGGGGAGCGGACAGGCCTTCCGGCGGCACGATGTCGAGCAGCTCGACATCAACACCAACGCCCGCCAGGAGCGCCGCGATCTGCGCGCCCATGACGCCGGCGCCGATCACCCCGACTTTTTTGAAATCGTGTGAGTTCTTCAACGAGAGAATCCCGAGGCCTCGAGTCCTGCCGCTTCTGCAGCAATTCCCTGCCTCAAATCATACGTCAGGAATATGAACTGTTTTTTTATCTGTTCCCGCAACAGAAGTGCAGTAGCAATATGGATCGCATCGAGCGTACCCACCACCGTTGGAAAAGGCTCGGACGCCCTGCGTAAAATGGCAGGCTGAATCGGGACCCAGCTGATAGCAGCGCCTGTCGCCGTGAGAAGGCGGACTCGAAGGGCCACCTCCTCCTCCGGCCATCTGCCGGAGATGCGCAGACGATCCAGCGCGCGGAGGGCCTCGACACGAAGGATCTCGCTCGCGTAGAGCTTATCGAACTTCTCAAGGCCGGCACGCGCGCCGCGCTCGCCCAGGATATGGCGGAGGACGATCGACGTGTCGAGAAAGGCGGTGTTCATGCCGCCTCCAGATCGTCCCGCCTGTCATCGCGAAGCGCGCGCAGGGAATCCGTGCCCGGGCGCGCCCGCGGAATCTTGAGCTTACGGAGCGCGCGGGGGCTCTCCCTCGCGGGCAGGACGGCGAGGCGCTCCCCGCCCGCGCTGTACGGGACCACCCTGGCGATAGGGGTTTTCCGGTCTGTGATGATGAGCTCGTCCCCGCCGCGGATGAGGCTCAAGTAATGGCTGAGCCGGCTTTTGAACTCTGCGGTCTTGACGTGTGTCATGACTATATTAAACTATATTTGGTCATGTTAGTCAACGAAAACCCTGCATGCACTCCTCAATGAAAGACGCGCACGGGCGTCACACCCGCTCGATTATCGTCGCCGCGCCCTGCCCTCCTCCGATACACATCGTCGCCATGCCCGTTGAGGCCTTGCGGTCGATCATCGCGTGGAGGAGCGTGGTCATGATTCTCGCCCCGCTCATTCCGAGCGGGTGGCCCAGCGCAATAGCGCCGCCGTGGACGTTCAGGCGCCTCTCGTCGATCGAGAGCTCCTTCACCACGGCCAGAGACTGCGCCGCGAACGCCTCGTTGAGCTCGATCAGTTCGATGTCCTTGAGCTTCATCTTCGCGCGGCGGAGCGCCTTCGGCACCGCGAGGACTGGCGCGATCCCCATAAAGGCCGGGTCGCATCCTGCCACCGCCATCGAGCGGATCTTCGCCATGGGTTTCAAACCCAGTTTTTTGGCCAGGCTTTTTGACGCGATGAGGAGGGCCGCGGCCCCGTCGGTGAGAGGCGAGGAGTTGCCTGCGGTCACCGTGCCCCCTTTCAGAAACGCGGGCTCAAGCTTGGCAAGCGCCTCAAGCGAAGAATCCGGGCGAGGGCCCTCGTCCAGGGTCACCCGGCGCGTGCCGCCGCCCGCGACGACGGCTTCGATCGGGACAATCTCCGCGTCAAACTTGCCTCGCTCGCGCGCGGAGACGGCCTTCAGATGGGAGGCCAGCGCGAATTTGTCCTGCTCCTCGCGGCCGATCGAATATTTCTGCGCGACGTTCTCCGCCGTGAGCCCCATGTTGATGTAGGCGGCGGGCGCGCCATCGCGCATGAGCTTTTCATTTAGAGACGGGTTGAACCCGCCCATCGGCACGTGGGTCATGGACTCGATGCCTCCGGCCAGGAAGAGATCTCCGTCGCCGCACCAGATCGCCCTCACCGCCTGGCTGATCGCTTCAAGCGAGGAGGCGCAGAATCGGTTGATCGTGACGGCGCCCGACGAAAACGGGAGGCCGGCCAGGAGCGCGATGTTGCGGGCGACGTTCAAGCCCTGCTCCCCCTCGGGCATCGCGCAGCCTATGAGGACGTCCTCGATGAGCGCCGGGTCGAGCCCCGGCACGCGGGCCATGAGCCCTGCCACCACCTGCGCGCCGACGTCGTCGATGCGGGTGAGCGCAAAGGAGCCCCTCCCCGCCCTGGCCATGGGAGAGCGAGCACATGCAATTATTACGGCATCATCCATAAAACCCCCGCGAGGCGAAATATGAGCGAACAATATGCCGGAAAGATGCACGAACTTCAATGAAACAAAAAAGCCCCGCCGGACATGGCGGGGCTTTCTTAAGACAACGGAGATGCGCAAGGACTGTAAGCCGAGTTCTGTTCCTCATGCCGCAAGGCATGAGGCGACGACCATTCATCTGGGACCGCCGTTGCCGGCGGCCTCGAGCAACCTACCCACCATCCCGCCATCCTTTGGGGATGAACTTGAGCGGATAACTCAAAAGGGATGATTGTTTGGTCTTGCTCCCCATGGGGTTTGCCGTGCCATCCATGTCGCCATGGATGCGGTGGGCTCTTACCCCGCCTTTTCACCATCGCCGCGACCGAAGTCATGGCAGTTTATTTTCTGTGGCACTTTCCGTCCCCATCATCTCCGGAAATAGACTGGGGCCTGGACGTTATCCAGCATGGTATCCTGTGGAGCTCGGACTTTCCTCCACCGCGCTTGCGCGCGGAAGCGGCCGTCCGTCCTCGCATCTGAATTTCAAAGATCCATCCAAGGACTATAACATCTGCCCGTCTATCGCCAGATTCGCCAACTGATCGGCGCGCTTGTTCTTCTCGCGCGGCACATGTTCTATAGTATATCCGCCAATTTTCCGCAACAGCCCCATGACCTCCTGGAAGAGCGGCTTGATGCCCTCATTCTTCACGCGATACTCGCCGCGGATCTGCTTCACCATGAGTTCCGAGTCGGCGTAGATGCAGACGCGCGTGGCGCCCTTCCCGGCCGCCTCGGCGAGCGCGAGCAGCAGCGCGCGATACTCGGCCTGGTTGTTGGTGAGAGAATCTCCCAGATACCGGCAGACCTCGCCCACGACCTTGCCCTCGCGGTCGGTGAGCACTGCACCAGCGCCGGCGGGGCCCGGGTTGCCGCGCGCGGCGCCGTCTGAATGGATGATCACATCGCTCATAGTTACTGTTTATCGACCAGGCCAAACGCGGTGAGAAGGGTCTTCTCTTCGTGGGGAGAAAGATACGAGATGATCTCCCGCGTCTTGCGCGAGATGTGGGAGTTCTTCTTCACATCGACATCAGCACTTTGAGCCGCTGCCTCGCGCGCCAATTCCCGCGCCAGCTCGCGAAGCACCGCCCTGACCTCTTCGACGGAGACTCCGCCGGCCAGGTTCTCGGAAACCGAATTAAACCGCTCGTTCTCGGCAATGTAATGGAGGAGCTCGACGAGCGTCTCTTTTGGCATCGCTGAAATGTTTATCATATCCTGCTCCCTCCCCCGTCAATTCACGAACATCAGCACATCACTAGGCGCTGCCGCTTTCAGAATCGCCCTCTGCCGCTTCGATGACGTATATCAACCGCTGGCAGCTGGGACAGGCCCTCAGCTCCTCGCGCCTCAGCATCTCGTTGAAGAGCTGCGGCGGGATCCTCGTCGAGCAGCCCTGGCAGATGCCGCCAATCACCCCTGCTGACGCCTGCGCGTAGCGCTGTCTCACGAACTCGTATTTGCGTATGGTCACCTTGTCTATTCGCGCGGCGAGATCGGGCCTGCGCGACTTGTCCGATTCCATCTTCTCGTGAATCTTCGCCTCCTCCGCTTTCACCTCTTCCAGCTTTGTCCGCCAGACACCCTCCTTATCGGCAGTCTCCGCGCGAAGTTGCGTGATATTTTTAGTGAGGGTCTCAATTTTTTCCATCGCCTGGAGGATGCGGTCTTCCCTCTCCCGGTTCTGGCGCTTGCTCTCAGCTACCTCCTTGAGGGCCGCCTGGTATTCCTTGTTAGTTTTTATAGCATAAAGCTTGGCCTCGCGGGTGCGGAGGTGGTCGACCGAGGCGGCGAGTTCGGCCTCATCGTCGCGCCTGGCCTTCTCCACGGCCGCCAGCTCCGCCTCGGCGGCCTCAAGCTCCCCCTTGACGGCGGTATAGGCCGATTCGACCTCTTTCAGCTGCCCCGGGAGGGCATCCAAAGAGGCCTGCAGACTGTGGAGATTTAAATCGATTTCCTGTAGTTCACGGATCAGTGCGAGTTGCTCTTGAAATGCCACGGTCATTGAAGCTCCAATGGGCGAAAATAAGGTTAGAATTTTTACGACCTTCGCCCATCCTTGTCAACTTATTAAATCTATTGATCTTCTTGCGCCCAGCGTGCTAGAAAACCCCGTTCTTTTTGAACGGCATTATCTGAAGAAGGGCCCTTAGCTCAGCTGGTCAGAGCCTCCGGCTCATAACCGGGGGGTCCCCCGTTCGAATCGGGGAGGGCCCACAAAAGGAAAGGGGTAGGCATCACGCCTACCCCTTTCATTTTGTGTGCCTTTCAAGTTCGAACGGGGGACCACCCATCCGTCCCCCGTTCGTACGTCGCTGTTGAGCTGCGGTTGCGGTTTATACAAACGCAGCGATTACAGCGGTGGATCCCCGGAGTGACAAGTGTGCTTGCTCTGTGACCGGTGTTTCATCACCGGCCCAATATCTATTTAATCCGTTTCCAAAAGGTATATACCGGGATGCCTGTAGCGATGATCCCGAGGCCGACGAGAGAGTTCCAAAAAGACATGATGAACGAATTTATGATCAGAAAAACCGCCGATGCGATAAACAACACAGGTGTCCACGGATATCCCCATGTCCTGTAGGGCCTGACGATGTCGGGCCTTTTCTTTCTGAGTATTATTACTCCGCCTACCGTAAGCGCCATGAATATCCAGAAGCCGAAGATAACATATGTGAAGAGCTGCTCGAATGTGCCGCTGACGCACAGAATACATCCCCAGAGCGCGACGGCCACGATCGCCACATGCGGGGTCTTATACTTTGGATGAATTCTTGCGAGCCGGCTGAAAAAATGGCCATCCTTTGCCATCGCGTAGAGGACGCGCGGGGATGTCATAATGTGGCCATTGCACGTTCCGGTGATCGATGTCAGAATGATCAGCGCTACGATCGACGCACCGATCGGGCCGATGGCCGCTTCTACCGCATCGGCGGCGATACGGCTCGATTCCGCCATCGCCAATGAGGGGAAGACGTACAAATAGGCGAGATTCGCCAGTATGTATAAAAATGTAACGGCGACCGTCCCGATGAATATGCCGAGTGGAAGTTTGCGCTGCGGGTTCTCTATCTCTCCAGAGCAATAGGTGCTCGTCTCCCACCCCTTGTACGACCAGAGAACCGCAATAAGCGCGACCCCGAAATTTCCGAGAAGCCCGCCTGTGCTGCCCGTGAAATGAGATGGGGAAATGAAGTTGTTCGCATTTCCGTCCGCGAAGATGAAAATGACGGCGCATACGCCGATGAGGGCCACAAACTTGATGCTCGTCAGAAAGTTCATCAAAAACGCGCCCTTTTTCACGCCGAAATAATTGACCGTTGCGAGGGAAAGTATCAGCGCGATTGAAACGACCTTTGACTGAAAGCTCGAGATGTTGACGAAGTAGGGAAGATATTTCGTCGAAAATCCCACGGCGAGGGCCGCTACGGTCCCGGATTCTATCACAAGGAAGATCGTCCAGCCGAACAGGAACGCGACCAACCCGCCGTACGCCTCGCGAAGATAGACATAAATACCACCCGCCTGCGTGTACGCGGCCCCCAATTCAGCTATGGCAAGCGCCCCAAAGAAGCTCAATATGCCGCCCGTTGCCCAGGCTGCCATCATCAGCATCGGGCTCTCCAGGTTTTTTGCGACCGCTGATGGGTTGATGAAGATGCCGGATCCTATCATGGCTCCGACGACGATCCCCATTATGCTGAACAGGCCCAAAACCCGCGGGAACTCGTTGGAGGTGTCTGCCTGTTTTTCTTCTGCCCGTGGACTGTCACCGTTCATGCTCGTCCCTTTCCGTATGCCATCTAAACCATCGATCACGCAGCTCAGCCAGTTAAATCACCGAAAATCAGAGACATTGCAAGATCATCCATAGCTCATCCATAGCTCATCAATTCAACAGCATTATTACTATATTGTTTCGTTACCAGTGGTTCGTTATCAGTGGTTTCAGTGGTTCGATTGAATGGATTCCGTTATTACGGCTCGACGACGCTCGCCCGCCAGCGTCTTATTTCTTCTTCCGGGAGAACAACCGAACGATCAGCCAAATAATTCCGCAAATAAAATAGTAGCCGATCAAAACGAATCCTAAGAATATGTTTGCCCTCGGCCGCATGATATAAAGATCGCTCCACCGAAAGATAAGGTCCTTTGTTTTTCCCGAAAAAAGGTCATAGGTTTTTTCAACAACATTTCCTTCAGAAAAATCGAGAAGAAAACTTTGTTTATATTCATGTCTCCCCCAAACAATAATTTCCCGCTCGGGGTCACTGTCGGCTTGAATGGCTTTAACAAATCCGCCGCCATACATATCCAAATCAACCCAGAAATCATAAGCATGGATTAATTTTCCATCGCTTTGAGACACTTTAACGTTATAGTGGATTATCTCGACTTCGGGTTTTGTTTTCTCTACGCGAACAACATACCTGTCTTTTCCGGTTCCCCAAACCAAGCCGTCTGCTTCCTTCATTTTCTGACTGATCTGCCATTGCTGGAAACCCGAAACCATCATAGCAAGAAGAAACAACGCTACAGGCGCCAAAAGAAAAAAAAATTTTGAGTACTCGCTTCATAAAGAAACCTCCTACATCAATCAGTGAAAGCAATTCAGGTGGATCTGACGGGGCGGCTCTCGTCGATCGCCGTAGCAGATACACCCTTCCCCCGCGCCACCCTGACCCTCCTCTGAATCTCGGAGGAGTTGAACCCTGCATATCGCCGGATATTCTGGTAGCGGTCAGGTATATAGATCGTCAGCTTGGCCAGAAACTCCACCGGCGGCAACGTCAGGATGCCTCTCCTTGACCTGTAGGTGACCATATCACCATCGAAGAAGATCCGGCCCAGCGAAACAGCCGGTTTGAAGGTGCCCGCCACTGAACCGTCGGCGGGCAGGCAGGCTAGCCTCGTTCCCAACAGCTCGAAGCGGACCCCCAACAGACATATACATCCTTATCATTTTGACATAGTTCCTTAAATTTCTGACTTTTTTTTGAGTCCCTGTGGTGGTTGCCGGTCATGGCGTGCTCGTTGTCCGCACCGGTGCAGTTGTTGTTGTCTCTGAAACCTGACTCTTGCGGGTCACATCAAAAGAGGTCTTCATGCGGGTGGTTGCAGATGATGTCCCTCCTTGGGGAGTGGTGATCGTAGTTATAGACGTATTGGAATGGGTTCCTCTGAGGCGTCCGCCCGTAAGTTCAAGATCGACCGAGCAATTGACGGTGGTTTTCATATTGGGAGTTTGTGGTACGCCTGCTGGTGGCGGTCCATCCCAATCAATACGGACATGGTTGTCGTTACGCATGGTTTGTTCCGCGGGATTGCAAAAAAAGCCGGTGGGGGAAGAAGAGGTCATCTTGATGCCACTCTCACCATTGGGTACGATGGAGATGGTGATGGGGAATGATTTGCCTTGTTGCATGGCGTCTACTTCGGGATAGGCGGTCTTAAATTCGAGTATGGTTCCTTTCCCTTCCCAGCGACCGATGAGATCGTCTACCTTGTCTGGAGCCGCGGGCTTGCCGTCTCCCGTTAGTATTTGCTCCCCATTGTTTTCCGCCGGCGCTCCGGCCACAGTCACGGTGACGCTGTCGGCGATATTATCGCGCGTCGCCCTCACCACAAAACTCTGGCCCGGTTTCAATCCTTTAGCCGAGCCGGTGGGGCCATTCTCCCAGCGTGTGCCAGGATCATTCGTAAGATCAAACTCTTTTAAGCCACCGCCGCTATAAGCGAAAATGCCCAGCGCCGTGCAACTGACTGTTCCGTCCGGTGGGACCGGGTTGGGTGTGCATTTGACCGTAAAACCGGTTGGTGAACTCGATGGGGCCAGTTCCTGCTGTTGCTGCGGTCTTGCGGTTGGTGACTTCGATGGAGCCAGTTGCTGCCTTGCAGCTGTCAGCTGACTCTCAAAATCAGCGCAGGCTTCGGTCGTGGACGCAAGGATTCGCACCAGCTGTTGGCAGGCTTCAGACCCACTCACACAGTGTTTGTAATCCTTTTCTTGCTTGGCGATTTCTGCGACCCAGAGCTTCTTCTCACGCTCAAAATAAAACTCTGCGCTTTGTTCACGGTTTTTTCTATAGGTTATGTCGTTTAACAATCGATCTGCAACTGGATCGGTTGACCTCATATCAAAAAGACTTTTACCTTTGCCTTTGGATTTTTCATAGGCAACAGCCTCTTCAGAGGCCTTAAAATATCTATTTGATGCATCCATTACCTCTGTATGTGCCTTTAGATATTTTATTGGGGGTTCCGTGCGAATCAGTTCAAGGTTTTTCTTGATGGCGCTGCAAGCCTGGTCGTTTTGCTTGCAATCCCTCTGAATCCGCTCATTCTGCGTCCGCAATGAACTCTTACATTTATTGAGGCTGACCTCGATTTCATTAACCGTCGCCCCGGATGCCGGGGCAACTATTCCAAAAACAAACACAAGAACAACCAGCAGTCTGCTTGTTGATGTAATCATTTTTTTACCTCCTAAATAATAGGAAATAATGGGGTCAGCCCGTGGACAGCAAATGTTCCTTATAGGCTCTGGCTTTTTCGGCTATTTGGAATTCAGATGCCCTATACTGACACATAATGCAACCCGTCAGACGCACCAAACAAACATCTGCAATAACATGCACCCAAACAATTAGCGCGCTTGCTCCGTTTGATAATCTCCAGAGGGGTCAGCACTCCGTCTGCCTTGCCCCTCTCTTTTACACTGTACACATTATATCATTTTATGATATTATACCAGCATCGTGAAATACAACATCATTTCAATCGCTGCAAAGATCGAAAAGCACAAAAAGGGTATGGCGGGGGTATACTCCTATGCCGACCTTTGCAATTTAATCGGCCTTGGCTCCCCTCTTGCGACCGCGCGCATAATAAAGCGGCTTGTGCGGGATGGGCTATTGTTCGGGGTTCAGAAGGGAATTTACACGACCGCCGAATTCGACACTCTCCGATTGGCAGGGCGCATCAATCCGGAGTGCTATATTTCAATGGATACAGTTCTGGCGCGGGAGGGGCTAGTGGGTACCGTGCCGAAGTATTCTTTTTCAGCCGTTCAGCGCCAGCGCTCGAGAATAGTTGAGACCCAAGCTGGAACCGTCAGGTTCTATTCCCTTGCGGAAGAACTTTTCTTCGGATTCATGCCGGACAAAAACGGCGTCCGGATCGCCGATCCGGAAAAGGCTTTTTTGGACACGCTTTACTTCTACACAAGAGGCAACAAGTTCGTGTTCGATCCGCTGAAGGAAATAGCCGTTCGGAAGCTGGATCAGAAGAAGATCAACCGCTATCTCAAGAGATACCGCAATCCGAAGTTTGTGAAATTTACAAGGAGGGTAATCGGTGAAAACATCTGAAGAACTCCTCGTAAGGATCATTCATTTTTTAGCCGAGCGCTATAAGACCGGCCTGGCCCTTGAGGGAGGAATGCTGTTGCGCCTGCTCAATTGCCCGCGTTCCACGCAGGATGTGGACTATATTCTCCTGTCATCCGAATCCAAAAAAATACTGGCTAAACATATCAAAGGTGTCCTGGGCCGGATGAGGGGCATCAAAATAGATTCTGTAAACCTCAATTCACGCGGTATCTTTATCGATGTGAGCACAGCCGATGACAGCCAAATCAAGGCGAAGATCGAAATCGATGTGCGACCGGCGCTGAATTTGCCGATTGAAAGCCTTTCCACCTCAACCCTTGCCGGCCGTTATTCTCTGGGCGGCCGGATAGTTTCAACTATTGCGATGGCCGAGGCCTTCGCCAACAAAATCGCCGCAGCCCTGGAAAGGGATTCGGTCCGCGACCTGTATGACTTAAGCCAGTTTGAACCCCTCTGCATCTATGATGAGGCCACGTTGGAAAGGCGGCTGGAGAATCTATCCGTCGATCGAAAGAAACCAGCAGGGATATCTCTCGAAAAGGCTGCGGAGCTCCTTCGAATCAAGGGCGCCAGACTTACGGAAAAGGTGTTGATGAGGGAGTTGTATCCGCTCCTGCCCGTAGAACAGAGAAAGGGAACGCTCCTTCTCATCAAATCCTCGCTTGGCAGGTTGGCCTCCAGGTTGATAGGATCTAAATATTAAGAGGAACATATGAATAAAAACAATTTCATGACTACGCTGCTATCGACAGTCCTTGTGATCATCGCAGCAATTGCATTCAAGCCATCCCTTTCCCTTGGATCGGACAAAAAGCCTAAATTCGTGGAATATGTGTCCACCGAAAATTACTTCAAATGCCGCATCCCTGAGGACTGGAGCAAATCCGAGCAGGTCTTCGGCTTGTGTGAGGAGGAAAAAAGAGTATATGGCGTTACCCTCCTCGGTCCGCCAAATGAAAACCAGGTCTCCACGTCGATCTCCATTCACTATTACGCCCCGGGAAATATTGTGCACAAAACGATGGATAAGTTTATCAAGCTGCACGCCAAACCTGTCTTTGGCGTCGCAGAGGAGGGGCAGTCTTTCAGCAAGGTCCGGCAGGTCAGAATTGCTGGAAGAAAAGCGATGGCATTCGATAGAATCGATATCCGGTTCCTCGGGCATGAGGAAATAAATCCGAAGAAAGTGTCAGTCTATGAAAGATTTGTCGTCGTCCCGGCCATGGATGATATGGGGTTTTATGTCCTTATATTGTCTGTCCCTGAAGAGATAAAAGATAAATATAAAGAGACATTCGAGAAGACCGTAAAATCATTCCTGCCGGAGAAGTAAGCTTCTATCGCTTTTTAAATAAACCCTTTATCCCCTTCTCGATCTTGAAAGGAATGGCCTTGGCGGGCACCGGGGCAAGCTCCTTCAACTTGCCAAGCGCCATCTCAGGCGCTGCGGCAACCGAACGGCGCGTCAATTCATCGAAGAAACCCTTTGAGACCGCAGTGGAGACCGAAAAGTCGCCGGACGAAAGATCGCCGTTTACGGATGTATCGACGCCGATCGGACCGGATTGCGACAGGACAAATTTGTTCAGGACGTCGCCCTTGATCCCGCCGCCCACTTTAAGGCCGGAAATGGTCGCATGGTACGTGGATATAAGCCTGTCCTTTTGCGCGCGAGCGCGGCTTGTCACGGCTATCGAACCGCCCATGACAGGGAGCGACACCGAACCGGCATAGAACGAAGCGAATGTCGTGATCGGCGTGCTGGCAAGCCCCCCTGTCAGGTCAAAGGAGATTCCGTCGCCGAACACATCCGCGCTGCCGGCCACCGAAATGACGCCTCCCGCCTTGCCTGCATTCGCTTTGAGTTTAAACGATGTCGGCAGCTCATCTGCCCTCGCTGCAGCCTTGATATTTTCGACCGAAATATCGACATTTTCAAGATCGAGATGCGAGCCTTTCACCTGATCACGATAGGCAACCGCGCCATGCTCTATCTCTATTTTATCGACGGTGATGGGCCAGGATTTGGATTTGCTTTTCTTGTCGACGCCACTCTCTTCAACCTTTTTCTTGCTTCCGTCGCCCAGCGAGAGCACGTCCCAATTTGAACTCTTTATCCCGGTTATCACGTATGAAATGGAGGGCCCCTTCAACGTAATCTTTCGCGCGTGCAAGGCGCCCCGCAAAAGGTCAAGCGGTGCAACTCTTATGGTGAGTTCATCGGCGGAAGTGAGAAGTGATTTTTCATCCTCGTGCCCAGCAGGATAAATCCTGATGCGTTCCAGTTTTAACTCGGCCCGGGCCAGAGAAGCTTCATAACCGCCGATATCAAGGGCCAGGCCCGCAATGTTATGCCGCCGCTCTTCGATCATCTTTTTTGCGGCGCCGGCACACCAGACACCGATGGCGATAAAAACAGCAACCACCCCGACAACTATCACCGCCACAACGATCAATTTTTTCATAGCATCCCCCGGCTTCTGGAAAGTCGGCATTTTGTTGGATTTTATGAATTTTTGGAACTGTCGAATATTTAACTGACGCTCTGTTCTTCCTCCAGAGGAGAAGCCGACAGAGGCAGATAGAAGTAGAAGCGGCTCCCCTTTCCGGGAACGCTCGTGACGCCGATCGTTCCGCCGTGCAACTCCACCAGCTGTTTCGCAATCGGGAGCCCCAACCCCAGCCCCTTCTCGCCGGGACCGTATGTCCTGCCTATCTGATGGAACCTCTCAAACATCGACCGCTGTTCATCGGGAGAGATGCCGACGCCGGTGTCGGACACCGAGACCTCGATCCTTCCGGGCTTCTTTGCCACGGAGAGCGAAACCTCTCCGCCGCGCGGCGTGTAGCGGATGGCGTTGCCTAGCAGGTTCGAGACGACCTGGCCTATCATGTTCGGGTCGCAGTAGACATCGACGGGTTCCTTGGGGAGCGTCAAGGAAAACTCAAGCTCCTTGTGGGCGATGAGGTCCTTCATGGACTCGCAGGTTTTTTCAATCAGAGGGATGAAATCGACAAGGGATCGCTGCGGCGTCGCCCGGCCGGTGTCCAGCGCTGCGATGTCCAGGAGGTTGTCGATGACGCCCCCGAGGCGCCTGATATCGTCGCGGCACATCTCGAGATGGGTTTTGAGCTTGTCCGTGATGACGCCGGTCACGCCAGCCAGGGCGCCCGACACGACATTGCTGATTGCGGCCAGCGGCGTGCGGAGCTCATGTGAGACGTTGGCGATCAGCTCGTGTTTGGCCTGGTCGAGCTCCCGCTGGCGGGTGATGTCGCGCATCACGAGCATCGAGCCGATCCTCTCTCCGCCCTTTGCCGCCACCGGCAACGTTTCGACGCGTATGGCGTGCTTCACGACGGCGCCAACCATGACTTCGTAAGAGACGCGCTCCTGCAGCCCACCCTCCCCCTCCGATTTCGGAAGGTTCTCGAGGTTCAGCCCGAGGGCCTTCGACAGCATCATGACTTCGTTAGAGACGCGCTCCTGCAGCCCGCCCTCCTCTTCCGACTTAAGAAGGCTCTCGAGGTTCACCCCGAGGGCCTTCGACAGCATCATGGCTTCGTGAGAGACGCGCTCCTGCAGCTCACCGTCCCCCTCCGATTTCAGAAGGCACCCGAGGTTCAGCCCAAGGGCCTTCGACAGCATTCCGATGTCCACCTCCGTATCCCTGCCCAGATTCAGCATGCTGCGCGCCGCAGGGTTGATCAGCAGGATACTGTTCCCCTCAGAGAACATCACGAGACCGTCGGTCATCGAGAAAACTGCCGCGGTGGTCTTCTGCTTTTCCGCCTCCGCGACTGCGCGCGCCTTCTGGTTGTCGTCGAGGATGGAGAGGAGGGCCTTCTGATAGTCTTCGAGGTCGGCCGCGCGCGCCTGGAGTTTTTCCACGAGCGAGATGGTTTCGCGCATATCGCGCACCACCGCCACTACGCCGCGCAGTTCGCCGGAGAGGTCCACCATCGAGGCTGCTGACAAGTTGACGGGCATCGTTTCTCCGCCCTTGGCCCTGAAAGACGCCTCGACGTCGAAAATGTTCCCTCCCGCAAGGAGCCCTCGCCATCCCTCTTCCGAGAGCGGGCCGGATTTGCGATCTGCGAGCAGAAGATCGACCGGCCTGCCGAGCAGCTCCTGTTGGGTGTAACCGAGCAGCTCCTCTGCTGCCCTGTTGACCGTATGGACCGACTTGGTCCGGTCGATGACGATCAGGGCCTCGTTCATGGAGCCGACGATGTTGTCCACATAATCCTTGGAAACGGTGGATTGCCTCAGCGCCATCGCCATGGAATTGAACGCGACCGCCAGCTCGCCAATCTCGTCTTTGCTGGCGACCTTGAGGGTTATGTCGAGGTTGCCGGCGGCGATACGCTTCACCCCATCCTTCAGCGCGGCCAGCGGTTGCAGGATGCGCCGGCTGAGGAACAGGGCGATCGACACGGCAAGCAACAGGACGACGACCGCTATCGCTGCAGAGACCTTCAGATCGTCATTCTCCGCCGCCTGGATTCTGGCCCTTGTGTGAACGACCCGGGCAAACCCGATCTTTGTCGGCGGCGCCTTTTTCCCCTCCGGGGATTCCTCGGGCGCTTCAACTGCGCTCCCTTTTTCAGCGGGGATCAGCACCGGGGCATAAAAATCATCCGCGTCTTCAGTCGCAAAGCTTATTTGCCTCCCCATGAAAGGTTCTTGAGCGGTGGAAAATCTGGAAAGGGTCTCGTCGGTCAAAGGGAGTTCGACCACCCTGCGCGACATCTTTTTGATGACCTCTCCCTTGACTTCGTAGACGGCGGCAAAGATCGTCCCCTCATCCTTCATGATAACGGCAAGCGGCTCGTCGATGAGCTTCATATCGGACGCCTGCACACCGATCCCGGCGCTCTGCGCCAGCATGCTGACCAGCACGGTGCCCCCTTCAAACTGTTGTTCGTTGAGAGCGCTGCTGATGTGGCTCGTGTGATAGGCAAAAAAGGATATCGTCAGAAGAGAGATGAGAGCGACGATGCTGAAGAGAATCTTGTTTGCCAGGCGCCTTCTCATCTATCTGTATCCCCCTGCTTTTTCTCTATTTCCCTGCCTTGCCACCCTCTTCGCCAGGCATCGGCATCCCCATTCCAGGCATGGGCCGCATGCAGTGACCCCTGTAGTACTGTGCACACATGACCACCTGGCCGATGAGCAGGAGCGCGGAGACGAGGATCGCAACCCATGCGATGAACTTGGCGAACTTCTGGCAGCAGATGCCCGCCTTGCCCTCGACCCATATGAGCAATGCCGTCGATGCGACGAGCGCCAGAACAGCTAATGCAGCACCACTGTGTCCGTAACCCATGGTTCCCCCTTGGAAAGTGTACGTCATTTTGGCAGCTGATCTTGTAACATACAAAACCAGCGGCGGCAATCGCCGGATTTCACCCTGTCGATGAGGGGGCCCGCTGTTGCCTGGCAGCCCGGCGGGCTTCCTTCTTCTGTTGTTCGATGCGGGCGCGCTCCTCGGCGGACATCACTGTTTGGGGAGCAATCCTGTCGAACCGGTCCCTGCCCCTTATGCGACCTTTGCAATTGCATGGGATTGCCGCGTCGCTTCGCTCCTCGCAATGACATCAGATGACTTCGGAAACAGCCTCTGAAGGGGAGAGGAAAATGAGCGTGTGTCCTCTATTGTCATTTCTTTTATCGGGTGCTAGGGTTTCGGCTCTTTTGGTCGAGGGTTGCAACATATTGAAATAACTAGCAAAGAGGAGCACGGGGGCCGCATGAAGGCACATGAAATCCGGGAGGCATTTCTCTCCTATTTTGAAAAAAACGGCCACACGCGCGTGAGGAGCAGCTCGCTCGTTCCCGCAAACGATTCCACCCTCTTCTTCACGAACGCGGGCATGGTCCAGTTCAAGGAGACCTTCATCGGCGAGGAGAATCGTCCGTATAACCGCGCCTGCTCGTCGCAGAAGTGCATGCGCGTCTCCGGCAAGCACAACGACCTGGAAAACGTCGGCCACACTCCGCGACATCACACGTTTTTCGAGATGCTCGGCAACTTCAGCTTCGGCGATTATTTCAAGAAAGAGGCGATCGCCTTCGGCTGGGAGTTCCTGACCAAAGAGATGAAGCTCGATCCGAAGAGGATGTGCGTCACGGTCTTCCGCGAGGACGACGAGGCGGAAAAGCTCTGGCTCGCGCACGTGCCGAAGGAAAAGATATTCCGGCTGGATGAGAAGGACAACTTCTGGTCTATGGGCGACACGGGGCCCTGCGGCCCCTGCTCCGAGATCGCATGGGACTTTGGCTCCGGGGCAGTGAAGAAGGAGGACCTCGAATCAGATCGCTTCATGGAGATATGGAACCTGGTCTTCATGCAGTACAACCGCAGTGCAGACGGCACGATGACGAATCTCAAGGCGCCGTCGATCGACACCGGCATGGGGCTCGAGAGGCTCTCCGCGATCATGCAGGGCGTGAAATCGAACTGGGAGACCGACCTCTTTATCCCGATCATCGACGGCGTGTCAAAGATCACAGGCGTGAAGGCCGGCCAATCCCCGGAAGTGGATATCGCGCTCAGGGCCATCGCGGATCACATCCGCGGCTGCGTCTTCCTGATGGGCGATGGTGTGATGCCTTCCAACGAGGGGCGCGGATACGTTCTGCGCAGGATCATGCGGCGCGCCATCCGCTACGGCAAACGCCTCGGCAGAGACGAGCCGTTCCTCGCCGGGCTTGTGCCGACCGTCGTTGAGGAGATGGGCAGAGCGTATCCTGAAATTGCGACGCACGAGCGCTTCATCACGAAGGCCGTCTCGGCGGAGGAAGAGCGCTTCTACGCCACACTCGACCGCGGCCTCGAGCTCCTGGAGCAGGAGATGAAACGCGCAGGGGCGAAGAAAATGATCGCAGGGGATATCGCCTTCAAACTCTATGACACCTTCGGATTTCCACTCGATGTGACGCAGATCATCGCCGCAGAAAAGAACTTCTCCGTCGATGAGGCCGGCTTCGCCGCCCTCATGGAGAAGCAGCGCGAGCGGGCGCGCGCCAGCTGGAAGGGATCGGGCGAGGAATCCGTCGCGTCGATCTACAAAGAGCTGGCGGCAAATGGCATCAAGACGAAATTCGTGGGCTACACAGAGGAGAGCTCGGAGGCGAAAGTCCTGGCGATCATCAAGGATGGCAAGCGCGCCAGGGACGCCGATCAGGGGGAAGAGATCAGCTTCGTCGCCGACGCCACGCCTTTCTATGGCGAATCCGGCGGGCAGACGGGGGACACCGGCCTCGCGGCAGCGGAAGGGCTGGAGGTCGAGATCACCGATACCAGGCGCCCCATGTCCGACATCATCGTCCACACAGGCAAGGTGAAGACCGGAAGACTCGCCGAGGGCGCAACAATCACGCTCGCCATAGACATGGAACGCCGCCAGCAGACGCGCTGCAACCACACGGCCGCGCACCTTCTGCACAAGGCGCTGCGCGAAGTGCTGGGAGAACATGTGAAACAGGCCGGGTCGCTGGTCGATCCCAGGCATCTGCGCTTCGATTTCTCACACTTCCAGGCGATGACAGATGAAGAGCTTCGCGAAGTCGAGCACCACGTGAACGACGCGATACGCAGGAATTATCCTGTCACGACATACGAACTCGCCTACGACGAGGCTGTCGGAAAAGGCGCACTAGCCTTCTTTGGCGAAAAATACGGCGAGCGGGTGAGGATGATCGACGTCTCCGGATTCTCCCGCGAGCTGTGCGGCGGGACGCACGTCTCGGCCACCGGCGAGATAGGTATGATGAAGATCGTCGCGGAGTCCTCCGTCGCCGCGGGCGTGAGGAGGATCGAAGCGGTGACCGGCGTCGGCGCGGGAAAATACATCGAAGAGCTGGAGGGCAGGATTGCGGAGGTCGGCCGGATCGTCAGGGCGGCCCCTTCCGAGATCGCCGACAGGACGAGGAGGCTCGCGGATGAAGTCGCGCGGCTGGAGCGCGAGCTGAAGAAAGCTCGAAGCAATGCCGGCGGCGCCGTCAATCTCATGGGCGAGGTCCGCGATATCGGAGGGATCAAGGTGATAACGGCGAAGGTCGATGCCCCGGATCGTGACACGCTTGGGGCATGGGCCGAGAAGTACCGCGACAAGCTCGGCAAAGGGGTCGTCGCACTGGCAAGCGTCATCGACGGCAAGGTCGCGCTCGTCGCGGCGGTCTCGAAGAATTTGACGCCGAAGGTCCACGCGGGGAAGATCGTGCAGGCGCTGTCGGAAGCGATCGGGGGCAAGGGCGGCGGCCGCCCGGATTTCGCTCAAGGCGGCGGCGCGGATATCGCGAAGATCGAAGAGGCGCTGAAGAAAATCGATGATCTGATATAGAGGAGAATACGGATATGGTTCAGGCAAACAGGCTGAGATCGGGTTCGGTCATAATGTACAAGGGCGATCTCTGCCGCGTCCTCTCCGTCACGCACCTGACGCCGGGCAACCTGCGCGCGATGGTCCAGGCCAAGGTGCGCAACATAAAGAGCGGCGTGCAGTTCGAGCAGCGCTTCCGCGCCACGGAGGACGTCGAGGCGGCATTCCTGGAGAAGCACTATATGGAATATCTCTACGACGACGGCAGCCGCTATCATCTCATGAACTGCGAGACATATGAGCAGATCGAGATGGACCGCGACATGATGGGCGACGCGATCCACTATCTCCTTCCCAACACGAAGGTCGAGGTGACCTTCTACGAGGGCCAGCCGATCGGCGTGGAGCTCCCCTCCACCGTCGACCTCAAGGTGATCGAGGCGGAACCATCCGTCAAAAAGCAGACCGCGTCCTCCTCGTACAAGAAGTGCACGGTCGAAACGGGCATGGTCGTCATGGTCCCGCCTTTCGTCGAGGCCGGGGACAAGATAAGGATCAGCACGGAGACAGGGGAGTATCTCGAAAGGGCCTGACCTTCACATGCGATACACCAAAATAATATATTCACTCGCCATCCCGATCGTCCTCGCCTCGCTCGTCCTCTTTGCGGTCAGCATCCACTTCGTGGCCAAGCTCTCCGTCAAGAGCAACTTCAAGGAGATGCTGCCGCAGCACGCGCCAAGCGTCATTGAGCTGGGCCGCATCGAGAAGCGGGTGCGCAGCACCGACAACCTGATTATCCTCGTGGGCAACTCCGACTGGCCCACGATCCGCGCCTTCGTCGACAACCTGGTGGAAAAAATCCGCACCGATTTCAAGGGCGACGTCGGCAGGATCGAATACGACGTGACGAAGGTGAAGAATTACTACGACCACAACAAATACCTTTACATCGACCTGGAGGATTTGAAGGAGCTCTACACGAGGCTCAAGACCCGGATCGACTGGGAGAAACTCAAGAAGACGCCGCTCTTCGTCCAGATAGACGAGGAGGAGCCGACCTTTGACAGCAAGGACATCGAGAACAAGTACAGTTCGAAGACCGGCCGTTACCAGAACTATCAGGATGGATACTTCACGGACCAGGCCGCCGACCTCGCCGCAATCATCGTCTGGCCCAGGGAGCCCGCGACCAACGTCGAGTTCTCGAAGAAATTCATCGAGCGCATGAGCGAGACCATCAAAGCCACGCCCGGTTACGGGCCGGATATAAAATTCGCTTTTGCCGGCCGCATCCAGAAGATGATCACCGAGTACAGCGCGATCATAGGCGACATACTCACGACGACGCTCCTGTGTTTCGTCCTGGTGGGCGCGGTCGTCTTCTTCTATTACAAAAGGGTGCGCATGTGCATCCTGATGCTCATCAACGTGGCCCAAGGTGTGCTCATGGCGCTGGCGTTCGCCTATTTCGCCATCGGGCACCTTACAAGCCAGACCGCATTCCTCGGATCGATCATCGTCGGAAACGGCATCAACTTCAGCCTGATCCTCATGGCGCGGTACCTCGAGGAACGCCGGGGCGGTTCTCCGGTGCAGGGCGCCCTCTCGGTCGCGCTGGCCCGGACGTGGAAGCCGACCTTCGTAGCGGCGATCGTCACAAGCGCGTCGTTCGGGGCACTCGTCGTCACCCACGTGCGGGGGATCAGCCAGTTCGGCGTGATAGGCGGCATAGGCATGATCCTCTGCTGGATATGCACCTACACGGTGCTGCCGGCCTGGCTCTGCGTCTTCGAAAGGGTATGGGAGACGAAGGTCCCGCCGCACACGACATCGACCGCGATGGAGAGATTCGCCGCCTTCATCGTCGCCAGGCCCTGGAAGATATTGAAAGTGACGGCGGCCCTGACTGTCGCATGTGCCGCGCTCATCGCCTGGTATATGCCGAGATCGCTCGAATACGATTTCTCCCGCCTCTCCTTCAAGGCCCCGAAGGCCACGAACAGCTGGGAGGAGAAGGCGGGCGACAAGATGGACGAAATATTCGGGCAGTCCACCTCCCCTTCCGTCGTCGTGCTGGACAGGACCGATCAGGGGATGTCCTACTGCGACGCGGTCCTGGCGAAGGATCCCGGAAAAAAATACGTCGAGAGCTGCAAGACGATCTTCTCCTTCGTCCCGACAGAGCAGCAGGAAAAGCTCTCTATCCTGGCGGATATGCGCAATCTCCTCTCCGGCTCGACGCTCAAGTTCTTGAACGAGGAGCAGCTCAAGGAGGTCAACAAGTTCAGGGATAGCTTCGACCTCAGAGAGCTCACGCTCGCGGATGTCCCGCGCGAGATAATCGAGTCGTTCGCCGACATCGACGGCAAGGAAGGCATCCTGGCTTTCGTCTATCCCAAGGCCGATCTGTGGAACGGCAAGGAGCTGGAAATATTCGCCGACATAATCCGCGAGGTGAAACTCCCCAATGGCGAGGTCGTCCGCGCATCCGGCCAGCCGGTGATACTCTCCGATCTGCTCAATGCGGTGGTGAAGGAGGGGCCAAGGGTCACGCTCCTCTCCTTCTGCCTTGTCCTCGCCCTCATATGGGCCAGCTTTCTGCGCTGGAAGTCTGTCTCGACGATCCAGATGTCCCTCATCACGGGCGTCGTCTGGCTCGTGGGCTGCATGGCGATCATGGGGATCAAGCTCAACTTCTTGAACTTCGTCGCGCTCCCCATCACCTTCGGCATCGGCGTGGATTATGCGGTCAACATCTACCAGCGCTACAGGGTCGATGGGCCCGGGAGCATCTCGCAGGTCATCGGCAGGACCGGCGGCGCGGTGATCCTCTGTTCGCTCACGACGATCATCGGCTACTCCGTTCTCCTGATGTCCCGCAGCCGCGCACTCGTTTCCTTCGGCATGGTGGCCCTCCTGGGCGAGGTCACCTGTCTCAGCGCAGCGCTCATCTCTCTGCCAGCCTTCATCATATGGCGGGAGAAAAGGGAGGCCGCGAAGCAAAAGTGGAACCCCTGACCTTCGTCCTGCTTTCTCTCGCCGGCCTCGCGGCGGGTCTCTCGGCAGCCATTACGCGATGAAACACGGCGCCGCGCTCATCCATAAGCTCGTCTTCGTCTCGCTTGGACTCTTGTTCGCTTATCTTGTGTGGAAGTATTATTGACCGCTCAGAATACGGTAGGTTATTGCAACGACTCCAATGATCGAGAGGATGAGGAGCGTTCCATAAAAAGCTGCGGTGACCCACTTGAATCTGCCTGGCCGTTTGAGATTGCCCCATCGCCACCACGGGATGAACTGATAAGGGAGATCATCGGCCGGGCCGTCGTCGCCAAAACCGCCGTGCCTGGCCCTCAAGCCCTTCGCCTTCTGGCTCAAGTGCGCCGCAAGCGGCAGCCCCAGCGCCTCGGCCGCCATCGCCTCCGCTCGACCGCCCACGAACTTGCCCTGCATCGGGAGCATCGCCGCGGCGAACCGGCGCCCGCGCGAGACGGCCAGAGCGAGATACATCAGCTCCTCGCCCGAAAGTTTTCCCAGCATGCCTTTGTCGAATGCGTCACCCGGCAACAGCCCTTTGAGCTTCGCCAGCGCCTCAGCGAGAATTGAAAAGCGGACAAACTTCTCGGCGCGCCCGTTCTCAAGCCGCATGTCGCTTATGACTATCCCTTTTTCGCCCTTGGATATGAGGCCGCGGAGGAGAAAATCGCGGATGTCGGAGAGCAGCACTTTCTTCTGCACAGTGCGGTCAAAAAACATCTTGAAGAATTCGCGCCACTGGGCCGCGCTCTTCTCGAGAAATTTGGGTTTTCCGTCGGGGCTCTCGCTGGCTACCTGCCTGCCGCCCTCGAAGCGCTCGAGGACCATCCGCTCGAACGCGGACATCATCCTCTCGACCCGCTCGCCGGCCGCCTCCGCATCGAGGCCTCCCCTTCCCGCGCCGCGATCGCCAAGATAGTTCTCATAGGTGCGCTCGCGATGTTTTATCAGCCGCCCGTCCTTGAGATGCATCTCACCTGCCGCATCTCGCCCCTTCCCGTCCGTCTTTTTGTCGTCCGCACCCTTCTTCGCGGCCTCGCGCTGCGCTTCCTGCGGCTTGCCATGCTCCGGTCCCTCGCGGCGGTCGGACACGACGCGGTCGGTCCCAGGCAGTCGGAACTGTTGGAAGGCCGTGCTGGCATCCAGCTTCTTCGCCACCGCCTGCAGAAACTGCGGGAGCTGTTTGGCAACTTCGAATGGCTGCTGCTTGAAGGCCTCAGCCACCTGCTGCTCCGCCTCCTGGATCTGCATCTGACCCTGCTCCACGAGCTGGGTGATCTGCGCGACGCGCTCGCCGGGGTCAAACGGAGCCGTTACAGATTTTACCGACCCATCAGGCGGCTGATCTGGAAATCCTCCTGCAAACATTCCGATTTTCCTCCAAATTTATTTTTTGATTATAAACTTTTACGAAAAAAGGACAACAACTTACAAACCGCTTCGACGGAAGACGCCAGCCCCTTCCCTATTATCGGCACAACCACACCCGAAAGTTGCCCGAGAAAAAATCCGGCGTTCCGTCAAAAAAATGCCGTTTACGGTAAATAAATACCCATCCATCCATTTTTCAGGCTTTTGTAGAATTATAACTTATTGATATATCACGCCTTTTTATGGCGGCGAACGCGCATCGCGTTGGCACGCATTTTGCTTAATATAAAGACAGGAGAGGCAGGAAGGGGGCTTCGAGTATGATACGGGCGAGGGCAATGGCGGACAGCAGGCCATTCTGGTGGGTCATCGTCGCAGCAGCGCTGTGCACGATTGCCCTGTCGATCTCGCCGCTCTTCCGCGGCCTGACCAAAGGAACGAGCGCCGCAACGAGCGGGATATCCGCCGTCTCATCGTCCGTAGTCGCGACAACCGATTCGCGCGAGGACGACTCCGAAGAATCCGACACAGAATACGCGTAGCCATCAGTGAGCATCGGACCAGGTGGGGCCTGTGCCTGCGGCTACTTCGAGCGGAACTTTGAGTTGAGCTGCGGAGACCATCTCTTTTATCGCAAACTCCTTCACGCCCTCGACTTCATCCTTCGGCGCCTCGAAGAGGAGTTCGTCGTGCACCTGGAGGATCATCCTCGCCCTCTTCGATATCTTCGGGAGCCCGGCGTGGATGGAGATCATCGCGCGCTTTATGATGTCGGCGGCGGTGCCCTGGAAGACGGTGTTGAAGGCCGCCCTCTCCGCGAACTGCGCGAGCTGCCCGTTGGTGCTCGTGATGTCGGGGACGAACCTGCGACGGCCGAAGAGCGTCTCCACCATCCCCTCTTTCTTCGCCCGCCCTATGACCTCGTCGCGGTATTTCGCAACGCCGGGATATTTTTTGAAGTAGTTGTCTATGTATTCGTTCGCCTCGCCCACGTCGATCCCCAGCTGGCGCGAGAGCCCGTAGGCCGTCTGCCCATAGATCGTGGCGAAGTTTACGGTCTTTCCCACCGCGCGCTGCTCGGAGGTGACGTCCTTCGGTTTGACGCCGAATATCCCCGATGCCGTGATCGCGTGGACGTCCTCGCTCTTTTTGAATGCCTCGGTGAGCGTGGCGTCGCCGGACATGTGGGCCAGGACGCGAAGCTCGATCTGAGAATAGTCCGCGGAGAGAAGCACGAATCCATTCTCCGCCACGAACGCCTCGCGGATCTTTCGCCCCTCATCCCCGCGGTTCGGGATGTTCTGCAGATTGGGATCCGACGATGAGAGTCGGCCGGTCGCCGTGACCGCCTGGTTGAACGACGTGTGGATCCGCCCGGTCTCCGGGTCGACGAGGAGCTGCAGCGCGTCCACGTATGTGCCCTTGAGCTTGGAGAGCGACCTGTAGTCGATGACAAGCCGCGCGAGCTCGTTTTTTGATGCGAGCTCCTCGAGTATCTCCTGGTTCGTCGAGAATCCTGTCTTCGTCTTCCTGGCGCCCGGGAGCTTCATCTTTCCGAAGAGGATATCGCCCAGCTGCCGCGGAGAGTTTATGTTGAAGGGTTCGCCGGCCAGATCGTGAATTATCTTTTCAAGGGCGCCTATCCTCTTCGAGAAATCATCGGCGAGCGCGGCAAGCTTTCGCGAATCGACCCTCACGCCGGAGAACTGCATGTCGACCAGAACTTCCAGCAGCGGCATCTCCATGTCGTGAAGAAGCCCTGAGAGACCCTCTTTCTCTATCTCGCCCCCGAACTTTGCCGCCAGACGCAACGCCACATCCGCCCTCTCGCAGACGTAGTCGCGCGCGCTGGCAGGCTCCGCCTCGGCAATGCCTATCTCATCGCGGCCCTTGCCTATCACATCTTCAAGGCGAACCATGCTTTGACTGAGAAATCTCTGCGCCAGCGCATCGATGCCATGATCGCGCGATGGATCGAGCAGATACGATGCGATCATCGTGTCGATCGCAATTCCTTCGACGGCCACGCCCATCCGCCGGAGCATGAGGAGCGCGCCGTTCAAGTCGTGCCCGATCTTGCGTATGGAGACATCGGCTAAGATTTTGCGCATGGCCTCCACAACTTCACCAAGGCCGACCTGACCTTTGATCAAACTGCTTCCCCCGAAGAGGTCGGCCGTCTCGCCCTTCTTTTCGGAAACGCCGGACACATGCCCGACCGGTATGTAGGCCGCCTCGCCCTGGCCCCAAGCGAGCGCGAAGCCGATCACATCGGCCCTCATGGGGTTTGGCAAAGACATCTCGAGGACAAACGAAAATGCGCCAGTCTTCCCCGCCTTCGCCAGCACATCATCGAGCGCTTTTCGATTTTCCACTAGGCGATACCCATCGCGCGCTATCGACCCTACAGGCGAGAGCTCTCCCAGGAGCTTTGTGAACTCGAACTCGCCGAAGAGCTCGCGCATCCTTTTGTCGTCTGGTTTCCTGAGGCGGAGATCAGACTCGCTCATCTCTATCTTCACCCCTGTGTCGATCTTCACGAGCTCCAGCGAAAGCCGCGCCTGGGCGGCCTGTTTCTTGAGCTTATCGCCGAGCGACCCGCCGACCTCGTCGGCGTGCGCGATCGCATTCTCGACCGTGCCGTATTTCTGGATGAGCACCGTAGCCGTCTTGGGGCCCACACCGGATATGCCCGGCACATTGTCGGATGCGTCGCCGGAGAGCCCCAGCACCTCTACCACCTTATCAGGGCCCACGCCAAACCTGTCCTCGACCTGTTTGGGGCCTATTCGCAGCCCCTTCATCTCGTCGAGGATCGAGATGTTCGGGCCCACGAGCTGCATGAGGTCCTTGTCGCCGGAGACGACGACGACCTCGCACCCCTTCGCCGCGTACTCCTTCGCGAGCGTGCCGATCAGGTCGTCGGCCTCGAAGCCTGGCTTGTCGATGATCGGCAGGCCCAGCACCTCCGCTATCGGCCGCATGAAAGGAAACTGCTGGACGATCTCCTCCGGCGGGGCCTTCCGGTTGGCCTTGTATTCCTTGTACATCTCGTCGCGGAAGGTGGGCTCGGGTGTGTCGAAGCAGACGGCGACGAGGTCCGGTTTCTCCTCGCGCAAGAGCTTGAGGAGCATCTGGGCAAATCCATACAGCGCGCCGGTCGGAAACCCCTTCGAGTTCGACAGATTCCTGATGGCGTAGAACGCGCGGAAGAAATAATTCGCGCCGTCGATCAGATAGAGTTTTTGGGGTTTGTCAGCCATAGATGATGCCTGGATATAGGGTCGGGCCGTAATAGTTTAACAACCGACATATTATGACGCCGCCTCCAATAGTGGATCAGCTATCGTATAAAGACCTTCGCTTTTTTCGATAAAACCGCTATCCATCAATCTGTTTAGCATGGAATACAGCTGTTTATCCGATATTTGTGTCTGACTTTTAATTTCTTCCCACCTTGCCCCGCCCTTTATCGTTTTCATGATTTTTTTGTATCTCGCTTCGGCATTTGAGGCAAATTTTGCAAACTCCTCCTTTGCAAGCGTCTTGCCCTCTTCGACAGTTCTTCTCAAAGATTCCTTGGGGGCATATTTTAATCTATACCACCCATACTTTGTGAGCCATCCAATGATACCATCTAATTCCTTTATGGCTGTCAGGGTTTCTTCATCGCCAAAATCCATTTTTGCCTGTTTCGCGCCCTCTTTTAAATAGACAAAACCGCTCTCCTTGTCCAGCCGGCTCGTTTTGAGCTCAAACACAGCCCTTCCATAAAGCGGAGCCTTTGCATTATTTTTGCCCAGAAAATTTTTCAACATTCCAGATTCTGAGCCAGATATAACAATCTTGATATTTCGGAAATTGTCATAAATGTAAGCAATCGAATTGTCCAGATGCAATCTCTTTAATAACTGAGCCTCGTCTATAACCAGAATCATTTTATGTTTATCCAGATAGTCCAGCCCTTTTTTTATGAAATTTAACGACAGACCAACCCCTTTCAAAATCAGTCTATCAATTTTAACTCGTTTGACCTTGTCAATTTCATCCGCAAGCTTGTTATGGAAGTCGTCGCGTGAAGCGACGTCGCGGCTGTCAATCCATACGTATTTTCTGCCCAATGAATTGAGCACCACCTTGATAAGGCTGGTCTTGCCGGTTCGCCTGAGTCCGTATACTGCAATGAGCGGAGTCAACTTGTCCTGCAGGGCTTTTTTTAGCTCTTCTTGAATCACCTCAAAATTGAAGAAGTCTTTCCTATGATCTTTTACCTGCGGATTAAAATACACGAACACCTCCCGTCTGGCCATCCTACATTATGGTGTAAGTTACTTACACTAAGGGTTAGTTGCTGTCAATTATTTGATAAACAATCCATTTGTCTTTGATAACGTTATTGAGAACTGGATAAGCAACGGAACCGATGAGGTGCCGATGGATAAATAATGGGACCAGCATGCCCTCGAGCGGCCTCTGGAGGCGACGACATCCAAGCCTGCAATTTTGCGTCGCCGAAAGGGCAGGCGAGCGAGCGGCGTTTGAGCGAGCGAGACGAAGCGAGAGGGCATGCTGGTCCCATAATTTATCTAGTCATCAATAATCTGGCGAAATCGCGGGCGAAGTAGGTCAGGATGATATCGGCGCCGGCGCGGCGGATCGCGGTGAGCGTCTCCTCCATCGCGCGGCGCTCGTCGAGCCAGCCGTTCGCGGCGGCGGCCTTGATCATCGCGTATTCGCCCGAGACCTGATAGGCGGCAAGCGGCACGCCGACCGCCTCGCGCGCGCGTGAGATTATGTCGAGATAGGGCATGGCTGGCTTGACCATCACGATGTCGGCGCCCTCCTCCACATCCTCTATTATCTCGCGGATCGCCTCCCGCGCGTTGGCGGGATCCATCTGGTAGCTTCTGCGGTCGCCGAACGCTGGCGCGGAGTGCGCCGCGTCGCGGACTGGCCCGTAGAAGCAGGAGGCATACTTTGCCGCATAGCTCATGATCGCCGTGTCTTCGAAGCCCTTTGCATCCAGCCCCTGCCTGATCGCCGCGACGCGGCCGTCCATCATGTCGGATGGCGCGACGATATCGGCGCCGGCCTTCGCGTGCGCAAGCGCCATCGCCGAGAGCAACTCGAGGGACGGGTCGTTCAAGATGCGCCCGCTCCTGTCGGTCACGCCGCAGTGGCCGTGGTCGGTGTAGGCGCAGAGGCATACGTCGGTGATGATAGTCGTCGCCGGCACGGCTTCCCTGATGGCGCTGACTGCGCGAGGAACGAGGCCGTTTGGATCCGTGGCCCCGGATGCCTTCGAATCTTTTTTATCCGGCACCCCGAAGATGAGGATCGAGCCCACCCCTTCCTTCGAGGCGTCGCGGACCTCCTTCGTCAGCTCGTCGACCGAGAGATGGCAGATGCCCGGCATCGAGGAGATCGGCTTTCTGACGCCCTCTCCCTCCACCACGAACGCAGGATAGACGAGCATCGATGGATCGACGCGCGTCTCACAGACGAGCGAACGCATCCTCTCGCTCACCCTGAGCCTTCGCAATCTGGTTTGAGGAAATGACATTTTTTTATTTATTCCGTTGAGCAAAAAACGCCTTCGCCTCACCCACCATAGTGAACGAGCCGGAGATGACCAGGGTATCATCGCTGCCGAGGCTGTCCATCAGTCCCGACAGGGCGAGCGCAATATCCTTCTCGACCTTGACGAGCGCCCCGGACGAGCGCGCAGCCGCCGCCAGGTCCTTGGGCGATGCGGCGCGCTCCGATGGCGCCTTTGTGCAGACTATCTCGCGGAAGAGCGGCGCCAGAGGGCGCACGATCCCTGCGACGTCCTTGTCGGAGAGCACCCCCAGCAGAAGCACCGATTTTTCGCGCTTGAGATTATTATGGACGTACGAAGCGAGCGATTCCGCCCCGGCGACGTTGTGCGCGCCGTCGAGTATCACCCGCGGCCCCTCCGACACGGTCTCGAGCCTTCCCGGCCAGCGCGTCCCTGCCAGCGCCTCCTCGATTTTGCCTATATGAAATCCGGCCTGAGCAAGAAGCCCGGCGGCCTCGACGGCGCACGAGGCGTTCTGCCGCTGATGTTCCCCGGCGAGCCCCAGCGGCACCGTCACCTCATCGGGCGTCGCGAGGCAGAGCGGGGAGCCCACGTCGTCGCAGAAGCGGCGGACGACCTCCATCACCTCCGGCGGTTGGTATGCTACGGCCGTCGGCACACCGCGCTTGATGATGCCGCATTTCTCAGTCGCTATGTCCTTGAGTGACTCGCCCAGGTGGCGGGTGTGGTCGAAGGAGACGGACGTGATGACGGCCACCTTGGGGAACAGCACGTTGGTAGCGTCGAGGCGGCCCCCGAGCCCTGTCTCGATGACGCCCATGTCGATCTCCCGGTCGTTGAAATGCACGAACGCCGCGAGCGTCAGCATCTCAAAATAGCTCAGCATCCTCTCATCGGGTAGCGTCTCGCGGATGCGCGAGACGACTCCGGCCAGTTCCTCGGGGGCGATCATCTCCCGGTTGACCTGTATCCGCTCGCGAAGATCCATCAGATGCGGCGAGGTGTAGAGGCCGACCCTGTAACCGCTCTCCCTGAGTATCGAGTCGAGGAACGCGGCGGTCGATCCCTTGCCGTTCGTCCCGCTTATGTGCACCGAGGGAAAACCGCCCTGAGGGTTGGACATGATGCTGCACGCCTCCGTGATCGGCCCGATCTCGAGGCGAAACGCCCTGGGCTGGAGGGAATCGAGATATTTGATCGTCTGGTCGTAGTTCATATGGATTCCTATATGACTTTCAAGACCAGCGCCGTTATGTCGTCGCGCGGAGGATCCGGATCGACGAACGCCTGCACCGATTCCACGATGACGTCGCATATCTGGCGCGCGCTTCCCACCAGCGCATCGGAGAGGACCTCGACGAGCCTCGCCCTTCCGAAGCGCTCCCCGCGGCGATTTGCCGCTTCGGTGATCCCGTCGGTGTAGAGCAGGATGACATCCCCCTTTGAGACGACCATCTGCCTCTCGTGGAAGACCCCGCGCGCCTCGAGCCCGATGAGGCAATCGCCCGTCCCTATCTCCTCGAACTGCCCGCCGGCGGCGCGCCAGACGATCGGAGCGGGATGGCCGGCCGACGTGTACTGGATGACCTGCCGGGAGCGGAGATACTGCAGATAGATCATCGATATGAATTGCTCCGACTGAAAGAGATCGTCGTAGAGAATCGTGTTGATCCTCTGCACTAGGAGCGAAGGCGAATAGTCCGCGTCCATCTGGGAGCGGATGGCCGCCCGAAACGCGGCCATGATGAGCGCCGCCCCGATCGAGTGCCCCGACACGTCGGCGACGACGAAGGATGGGCGCTTCGCATACGTGAAGAAGCAGTCGTAGTAATCGCCCCCGACGCGCTCCGCGGTGATGAGCCGCCCTGCCACCTCCAGCCCCTCGACCTCAAGCGGGGAAGCGGGCAAAAGCCGGTACTGTATCTGACGCGCGATCTCCAGCTGCCCGCGGAGCTTCTCCGTCGCATTGCGCTCTTCGACGAGGCGGCAGATGTGGAGATAGGCCGCGGCCTGGTTGGCAAGCGTAGTGAGGAGCTGGAGATCATCCTCGGTGAAGGCGCTTCCGTCGGTCCTGTCGGTGACGTTTATAACGCCCAGGGGCTCCTCGCCCACCTTCATGGGGAAACACGTGACCGGCGCGGAGATGAGGGACTTCGTCTGATAGCGGTCGCGGCCCGGGCCCATCTCAGACGCCTTGATTTCCGAAACGAGCAGCGGCTCGTGGCTCGCGAAGACCTTGCCCGATATCCCCTCGCCGACCTTCACGACGGCGTGCTCCATGATCCCGGGCTCCATGCCGCGGGCCGCCGCGATGCGCAGCGCGCCGATTGCGGGATCATAAGTCATGATCGAGGCCTTCTCGACACCCAGAAGGCGCACCACTGCATCGAGGATCAGCTCGTAGACCTCCCTCGGGTCCTGGGCCCGGACGATCGCCTGGCTTAAACCGTGGATCGCATCGATTGTCGCTCTTTCATTCATAGCTCGTAGACCATCCTCAAAGAATGGCGCCCGTTCTTCATGCGGCTCTCCACCCGTGTCATCAGGCGGTGGATGAGGAAGAGGCCCCTGCCATGGCTCACCGGCTCTTCCGGTTCAGACACCACGTGGCGGCCTATGCCGCAACCGGTGTCGACCACCTCGATCGTCATGCCGGACAAAGACAAGGCAAGCGAGACGCGGATCGGCAACCGCCTCCTGCGGCGGTGGGCGTGGAAGATCGCATTATCGACAGCCTCTATCAAGGCCAAAGTGCACGCTGTGACGGCCTTTGGAGGCAAGGCCCTGAGCCCCGCGACGCTTACCGCCACAGAGACCCACTGGCGCAAAAGCGCCAGATAGCGGGTGTCGCTCCTGATCGTGAAGGCGCAGCGAAATGGCATAGGCGTCTCGCGTTACGGTTTTTTGGAGAACTGCCGCACGGCGGCGTTCCAGTCGGCGCAGACTTCGAAGAGCCGGTGCAGCCTCGTGATCTCGAATATCGTCTTCACCTCGTCGGAGAGGGCGGCCACCTTGACGTCCCCGCTGCGGCTGCGCACACGGCGCAGCAGCGAGATGAGAACCCCGAGCCCCATCGAATCGATGAACGTGAGATTCGTGCAGTCGATCACGAAGCGCGTTGCGCCCCCGCTCACGAGATCGTAGGCGATCTTCTTGAACGCCGACACCGTATCGGCATCGAGGCTCCCGCCGCAGTGCATGACATGAATGCCGTTCTCCTGTTTCACTTCGATGTTCATGGGAAACTCCTTTCTTGAGCTGTGTTCACTTCAACCCGTATTGCCTTATCTTCCGATAGAGCGTCGCCTGGCCCACCTTGAGCTTCCTAGCCGTCTCGGCCACATTGCCGAGGCAGCGCTTGAGCGCCGACTCGATGGCGTATTTTTCAACGAGCGTGAGCGGGAGTATCTTCTGGCCGTCCAGCGGCGCCATGGACACATCCTGGACCTGCGCTGTGCTGCTGTGGGCCCTCGACTGCTGGATGAAAGGGGGGAGATGCGAGAGCTTGATGCGGGTGTCGTTGCCGAGCACGACCGCCCGCTCTATTATATTTTCCAGCTCGCGCACATTGCCGGGCCAGTCGTAACCCGTGAGGGCCTCAATCGCCTGCGGCGCAAAATCGAGGAATATCTTCTCGTTCCTGGTCGTGTACTTTTCGAGGAAATGTTTTGCGAGCATCGGAACGTCCTCGCGCCGCTCGCGCAGCGCCGGCACGTGGATCGGCACGACGTTCAGGCGATAGTAGAGGTCCTCCCTGAACCTGCCGCTTGCCACCTCCTGTTTGATATCACGGTTTGTGGCGGCGATGATCCTCACCTCGACCCTGATGGGTTCGGTGCCGCCTATGCGCGTGAAGCTCCGCTCCTGGATGAAGCGGAGGAGCTTCACCTGCAGGAGCGGGTCCATCTCGCTTATCTCGTCAAGGAAGAGGGTCCCGCCGCTGGCGCGCTCGCAGCTGCCGATGTAGCGCCTGTCGGCGCCGGTGTAGGCGCCGCGCTCATGGCCGAAGAGCTCGTTCTCCAGAAGCTCGCGGGGAATCGCCCCGCAGTTGATGTCCACGAACGTGGCGCGGCTTCGGAGGCTGTGGCGATGGATCGCCTGCGCCACAAGTTCCTTGCCGGTGCCGCTCTCGCCGGTGATGAGCGCGGTGGCGGAGGTCTTCGCCACCATCGTGATCATGCCGAATATCTCCTGCATCGCCGCGCTATGGCCGATGATGTCATCAAAGGAATCCCGCCAGCCCCCCTGGCTCTCGAGGAGGTAGACCCTCTTCGTGAGATTGAAGAGGCGGATCGCATTGGTGATGGCGTGCCTGAGCTTTTCGCCGTCGACCGGATACGACAGGTAGTCATATGCCCCGGCCTTCATCGCCTCCACCACGTGCTCCAGGGCGCGGGAGCGGGCCACGACGACCACGGGCAGGTTGTCGTCGATCGAACGGATGCGGTTCAAGAGCTTCTCGCAGCCGCTCGAGTCATCGCTTTCGAGGACGAGCACGGCGCAGTCCACCCCCGGGGCCTCCTCATTCCACCGTTCGCGCCGGGTCGGAACGACGGCGACGCGCCATGGCCCGCCCGCCAGGGATTTCTCGATCGCTGGGGCAAGGTTCCTGCCGTCGTGCATCACGAGTATTGAGCTGTCTTCCATCTCGCTCGCCTCCTGTCCATCAAGACTTGGAATTGCCTTTCCGGTATTCGCCGCTCTCTATGCCATAGCGCTTCATGAGCTTCTTGAAGTTCGACCTGTCCATGCCGGCCCGCTCCGACGCGAAGGATATGTTGCCGGAGGCCTCCTTCAAAAGGGAGGCGATATAGGTCCGATTGAAAGAATGCAGCGCCCTGCCCTTCGCCTCCTGGTACTGGAATTTCGTGAGTGGCACCTCCGACCCGTCGTCGGAGAGATAGAACGACTCGCCCAGGATGCGCGCAGGAAGGTCCTGGGCGCCGATCGATTCGCCGTTCGCCAGCACGACCGCCCGCTCGATGACGTTCTCCAGTTCCCTCACGTTTCCCACCCACGCGTAGCTCGTGAGGGCCTGCAGGGCATCCACGGATATCTTGTCCACCTTCTTCTTCATCTTTTCGCTGCACTTGCGAAGGAAGTGATAGGCCAGGACGGGGATGTCCTCGGAGCGCTCGCGAAGAGGCGGAAGGGCTAGCCCGATGACATTCAACCGATAATAGAGGTCCTCGCGGAATCTCCCCTCGCGCACCTCGGTCACGAGATCGCGGTTGGTGGCCGCCACGAGCCGCACGTCCACGTGCCTGGAGGCGACGTCGCCCACGGGCCGAAGCTCCCCCTCCTGCAGGACGCGGAGCAGCTTCACCTGTATGGAAGGAGGGACCTCCCCGATCTCATCCAGGAATATCGTGCCGCCGTCTGCCTCTTCGAAGAGGCCCCTCTTGTCGCATATCGCGCCGGTGAAGGAACCCTTCTTGTGCCCGAAGAGCTCGCTCTCCAAAAGGTGCACCGGTATCGCAGCGCAGTTGATGACCACAAACGGCCGCTCGCTGCGCATCGAACGCACGTGTATCGCCCTCGCCACGAGTTCCTTGCCGGTGCCGCTCTCGCCGCTGATGAGGACGGTGGAGGTGGTGGGCGCGATGCTCTCGATGATGTTGTAGACCTCCTGCATCTTCCGGCCCTTGCCGATGATCCCCTCGTAGCCGTTTTCGAAGAAGCTCTTGCGCTCGTATTGGCGGAGCTTCTGCATCAGATCATACCTCTCCATGGCTTTTTCGAGGACCACCGCGACGCGCTCGATGTCGTCGAAGGGCTTGGTGAGGTAGTCGTACGCCCCCTTCTTTATCGCCTCCACGGCGGTCTCGACGCTGCCGACGCCGGTCATCATCACGATCTCGGTGTGGATGTCCTTCTGCCTCACGTGATCGAGGAGCTGCATGCCGGTGAAGCCGGGAAGCTTGATGTCCACGACTGCCGCCTGGAAGAGCTGGCTGCCCAACTGGCTGAGGGCATCCTCCCCGCTCTTCGCGACAGCGCACGACCACCCGTGCTCTTTGGCCAGGCGCTCGAAGACCTTCACCAGCGCATCGTCATCGTCCACGATAAGGAGATTTGTCGTCTTGAACATGAATTCCTCCCCCTCCTTTGTAAGGAGGGGCTAGGGGAGGTAGATCCATCGCTGACTATTTTGATCTACCCCACCCTTCCCTCCCCTTACAAAGGGGAGGGTTTTGTCGCGCCGCGCGCCGCAACCTTCCTCTTCTTGATCTTCTCGACGAGCGTCGTCCTGTTGAGTCTCAAGAGGCCCGCCGCCTTGTTCTTGTTTCCGCCACACATGTCCAGCGCGATCCGGATGAGCTTCGCCTCGAATTCGGCGACCGCCCGCTTGAACGACAGACCGCCATCGGGGATCTCCATATCCGGCTCGTCTTTCGACCGGGATTGAGACTTTGCCGCATTGCCTGGAAAACCGGCGGGAAAATCGCCGACGTCGATCACCTTCCCGTGCTTCAAGACGACAATGCGCTCGACCATGTTCTCCAGCTCCCTCACATTTCCCGGCCAGGGATGAGACATGAAGATTTTGAGCGCCTCCGGGGTGACGTCGTTCACGACGCGGCCGCCCTTGGCGGCATATTTTTTGATGAAACAATCGAGCAGCAGTGGAATGTCGCTCTTGCGCTCGCGAAGCGGCGGGATGTGTATCGGAATGACATTGAGCCTGTAGTAGAGATCCTCGCGAAAGCGGTTCTCTTCGACCGCCTTTTCCAGATCCTGGTTCGTGGCGGCGATGATCCTGACATCGACCTGGTGCGTGCTGTTTGCGCCCACAGGCTCGAAGCGCTGCTCCTGCAGGACGCGCAGCACCTTCACCTGCAGCTTGAGGGTCATGTCGCCGATCTCGTCTAAGAAGATCGATCCGCCATCGGCGGTGTCGAAGCGCCCTGGTTTGGTCGCCACGGCGCCGGTGAACGACCCCTTCACGTGGCCGAAGAGCTCGCTCTCGAGGAGCTCTTCCGGGATGGCTGCGCAGTTGACGGTGACCAGGGGCTTTTCGCGCCTGGGGCTGTTGTAGTGGATGGCCCGGGCCACCAGCTCCTTGCCGGTGCCGCTCTCGCCGGTGATCAGGACGTTGGAATCGGTGTCCGCCACCTTCTCGACCATGTCGAAGACCGCGGCCATCTCGTCGCTCGTGCCGACGATGTTCTCGAAGCGGTACTTGTCGCGGAGCTGGCTCTTGAGGATCCGGTTCTCCTCCTTGAGCTGGCGGTGCTCGATCGCCGTCGCGACGAGCGACGCGATGTCGTCCAGCTCGAAGGGCTTCGTGAGGTAATGATAGGCGCCGGCCTTCATCGCCTCGACCGCCGAGGTGATAGTGCCAAAACCGGTGAGGACAATGGGAATGATGTCCGGCTGGAGCCTCTTCATGCGCCCGATGAGCTCGATGCCGTCCATCTTGGGCATCACGAGGTCGACGAGCGCCAGATCGATCGTATCCCCCTGGACGATCTTGAGCGCGATCTCGCCGTTCTCGGCGGTGACGACGTCGTACTTGAGGCCGGTGAGGAAGCGCTCCAGCGCCTTGCGGATGGCGACTTCGTCGTCGACGATCAGAATTCGAGCCATGTTATCCCCCCTCTGTCGATGCCGGCAAACGTACTACAAACTCGGTTCCGCCGCCCTTCACATCCTCGCACGATATCTCGCCGCCGTGCTCCTTCACTATTCGATAGCTGATCGAAAGGCCGAGCCCCGTGCCCTTGCCCGGCTCCTTGGTCGTAAAAAATGGATCGAAGATGCGATCTCTGTTCTCGGGCGAAATGCCGACGCCGGTGTCGCGGACCCTCACCTCGACGAATCCATCCCCATTGCTGCAGCCGGTCTTCACGGTGAGGACCCCGCCCTTGGGCATCGCATGGCATGCGTTCGTTATGAGGTTCAAGAAGACCTGCTGCAGGCGGTCGGGAATCCCGACGACCTGCGGGAGTCGCGCGGCACCGTCGAAGTTGAGCTCGATGTTCATCGACCGGAGCTCTCGCTGCACGAACGGAAAGACCTTCTCCAGGAGGAGATTCAAGTCCACGCCGTGCCTCTCCCTGTCCTTGGAGACGCGCGAAAAATCCAGGAGGTCGGCGACGATCTTCTTGCACCTGACTGCCGCCTTTTCCATCTCGTCCAAGTCGGCCAGCAGCGTCTTGTTTCCATGCACGTCGCGCTTCATGAGCTGGGCGAAGGCGAGAATCCCGCCAAGGGGATTGTTGATCTCGTGGGCCACGCCGCCGGCGAGCATGCCGATCGCCGCCATCTTCTCCTGCTGGATGACCTCGCGCTGGAGGCGGCGCTCTTCGGTGATGTCGCGGTAGTAGAGGACGGCGGACCCGGCCGCGGCGGCGCTCATCGGGTAAGCGCTCGTCTCGTAATCCCTGCGGCTTATCTGGCAGCCCAGCACGGAGGTCGTGTGCGCGTCGCGCTTGAGGGCCGCGGGCAAAGGGCATCCTTCGCACGGCGCCGTGCGCCCGGCGAAGACATCGTGGCACCTCTTGCCGATTATCGTCGCGATGTCCTTGCCGCAGGCCGCGGCGAGGGAGAGATTTGCGCGAATTATCTCATAGTCGCGCGAGACGATCTGCACGGGGGATGTGATGGCATCGAAGGTGGACTCCCACATGTACTTGCCGCGGGAGATGATCCCAACCAGTTCCTCGAGCTTTGCGGCGCGGCCGGAGAGGATTTTGAGCCTCTTGACGAACTCTTCCCGGCTCAAGGATTCAATGGATGGGTCTTTTTTTCTGGATGAGGCCATACGGTAACGAGATTGCTCGTCATCGATGGTCTACACGAAGGGGTGACAAATAGCCAGCGTAATTTTGACGCCTGACCTAACTGGTCTATTTTAAATGTTATTTAAAAATATTCCATCTGGTGGGTGTGTTAAAAATAACCCGGATGACCGGAAGGAAAAACCGCTAGTTCACACTATCGCGCTGGCTGAAAGGTGAAGGAAATATCATCTGAGACCTCGCTCTTTTTCACGAGGCCGCGAGGCAGCTTCTTCCTTCTTGCAATTTGGCATAGACGCTCTCCGAATTCTTTTGAATCACCTTCCGTGCCCTCACCAACTTTGCATCCAACATCTCCGGAAGGATCGACGGTATATTTAAGGCTCCCCGTGGCCGCGAAGTCGGGATTCCTTTTCAAAAAACGCTCGTAACAATACGAGAACTCCTTCTTCAGCTCATCCCTAAGACGCTGGAATATAACCGCAGAATCTCCCTTCGACCACTGGCTCAATTTCCCCAGCTCGCCAGTCAGGCGTTTGATTGCCCCCTTGACTTCACCTCTTCTGTTTCTGTCAGCTGGTCCTCGCAGCTCCTCCAGCGTGATCTTTCCGTATTCCTCCAGAGCGCTTTTGATATCCCGGATCTTTATATCCCGAAGGTCGTTCAGGCGCGCCTCTTCCTCGAACGAACGCGCCAGATAATAATGAGCACTGGCTACAAATGAGGGCGCTTTTGCGCGGATAGTCGAAGCAGTTGCGGAAAAAGACGGGGATTCCATGTCCCTGAAAAACTTCTGATAGGAAGCGGTTGCCTTATCATAGTAACCTACCCCCATAGCAAAATAAAGACGACCCTGACAGGCAGAGGACTGGATAAAATCAGGATGGAGCCCGCGAAACTCTTCGAGGGCCTTAATCTCCTTTTCTTTGTCGTCGTCTGATTGGCTGGTATACGACCAGCCGAGATCCGCTCTGGCAGCGAGGAGTTTGGCCTCGGCTTCCTTTTTTTTGTCTTTCATCTCAAGCTCTGATGCTATCCTGATGATCCCCTCGAGGGTGGAAATCAATCTCTCTTGCTCCGCGATGGATTTTGACTTCTTCGCATCACTTGAGAATCGTTTAAAGGTCACTTTGGCTTCATCTGTGAATGTTTTAAGGGCTTTGTCGCGCGCCTCGTCTATCTCTCTGTCACGCTCATTGGCCCATTTTTTCTGCTCGTCGGATGGCTGAAGCCCTCCATATCTAATAACCAGCCCCTTGGCTGACTTGATGCAATCAATGACACTTTTATAATTGCGCGCATGCACGGCTTTCTTAACTCCATCAAGTGAGGCCCGCACCTCCTCGAGAACCTCCTTTTTTGCCTTTTCATTTCTCTCTGCCTCGGTCAGCGGGGGTGGAGGTGGTTTTGGCACGACTGGTGCAGGCACAGGCGCCGGCGGTTTGGGCGGAGGAGGCGGAGCGACATGTGGCAGTTGGGCAACCGGCGCATTTTTAGCAGGAGGTGCAACAGGAACGGTCGGCCTGAGAGCGGGAGTCGCGGCTGCAGGAGGTGCTGGAGCAACCGAAGGTTTTGTTGGCGGCGGAGCAGGCGGTGCAGCGGGAGCGGTCGGTTTGGGAGAGGGAGTGCCGGCTGCCGGAACCGGTGAACGGGGTTCGGTTTTGTCCTGAGGGGCAAGCCCAAGCAGCTTTGCTATATTCACATCAACCATCTGCCTCGTCGCCCCCTTCGGACCACTGAATAGATAAATTTTAGGCTGGTCGGGGACCTCTGCCCCCCCCCTGTTGACGCCCGGCCAGTTCACGCTGTCGACAAACACGAGCGGCACCAGAGGCTTGCCATTCTCCACCTGTTTGTCCTCAAGCGCGACAAGCCTGCGCCTGAGTTCAGAGGTCTTCTCCTTGCCGGCCCCTTCCGTCGGAGCCACGAACACAATGACGCGCTCGTCTGTATTGTAGATTGCGCCGGCCGCCTCGCTGTTGGCAACTTCGACAAAACCCACCGGCTTGTAAGTTTGTGCCTTCCATCTGCCGCCATGCTGGGCGACCTTATAGATGTGGTATTTGGCTTTTTTGGATTCTATCTCCCTTGGTTCAATGCCGAGTTTTCGCAGAAATCCGCGGCGAAGACTTTGGAGTGTTGCCCCATCATGGCGCTCAGGCATATGCGGGATGAAGAAATAACGGCGCTTGATTTGCAAGTCCCTGCCCTCGCTGTAGAGACGATAGGTCAAATCGCCCGCCTGCGTATCGGTCGGATCACCGACGATGACAAACGCATCGCCGGCGCCCGGACCGAAGTGGGCCCCAAAATGACGATAATCGATATAGCAGAAACCATTCTCGTCGGTCGTCTCGCCGTGCTTCTTTATCAGTTCCTCAACATCGACATCTGGCACTTCGATCGGGGCCTCGATGCCCACAAAGCGGCCGTCCTTGATATCCCCTTCGAACTGGATCTTTGCGTATTTCGCAGTGGGCTGCGGCATCAAGATCCCAAGCCTGTTGGCAATCTGTCTCCCCCGCTTGCTTGAAATATCCACGACGGCGATCATGCCCCTGTTCCCTGCTTTATCTTTCGTCGGCTCAGTATTATTCACAAGCTTCACAAAATCTTCTTCTCTGAAGAACGCGCCCGTGACAAAAACGGTGACGGAGCTTTTCCATTCATTTTTGTAGTTATCAAGCGTGAGTTCGACCACTCCGGGCTTGAAGGCCTGCTCCGGCTTCAGGGCAGGCGCCGTCGGGCCGGCGGGAGGGAACTCGGCATCTGGGACCTCGGAATGACTCACAAGCGCCTCCCGGATATCGAAGTCCTCACAGTGGCGATTGCCGGCGCTGCCGGTGCAGATTAAGAATGCCCGGCCGCTTAATTGCACATGGGGCAGATCCGCGAGTTTTCCCTTCAACTTCAATGGCACATAGATCGCCTCGACGTCGAGCTTTCCTCCGATGTCCTTTTTATTTATGAGTCTATCGTCCAACTTGGCCATGATCTTCTGGTTCTTGGCTTCCTTGTCCCGGTCCTCCTCCTCTATGACCACCAGAACATTGCCCGATGACTTTAAGATGTAGCGTTCGAGATCGCCGGCGGATTTGATATCCGTGAACATCACGACCTTGCGCGAAGTCTTCCTGTCCCACAGCTCATTTATCTTCGCCTGTCCCCTGGCAATCATCTCCCCCCAATTTTTCTTATCATCCGCATTCCCGGTCTTCTCATTCAACTTGGCCGCATCGTTGAATGCAGCGAGGGCCGCATCCTTGTCGCCCTCTTTCCCTGTCCCCTGAAAGACCGCTTTGAGAACAGTGGCCTTCAAGAAATGGGCGTGTGCCTTGACGGACTCCGAATCCCCTTCCTCGATATGGCCCAGATAAGCCTCAACGAATTTGCGGGCCTGCTCCAGCTCCAGGTTTACCTTGCCGGCATCCTGCGCGGCTTGAATCGCACCATCCTCAAAAATCTTCGCCGTCTTGAAATATTTCTCGATCTTCCCATCGATGTCCTTCAGCATCCTGGAGCGGACATCCGAACGTTTTTGCTTCGCAGCCAAAACCTGCTGGAACTCTTCGTCATTCTGTGTCTGCATGTCTCTGAGTCTATTATAAGCGTCATCAAGGACGGCAAAAACGGTGCTCATCGCATCCAGGTGGCGGGGATCGATCGCGAGCGCCTTCGCCTTTCTCTCCTGCTCCGCAATCATCTTATCGACCGCACCCAGCTCTTCCTTGAGCTTTTTCGCCGCCGCCTTGTCTATCTTCGGGGGTTTTGCAGCAGGCGGTTTGGCCGCAGCCGCATCTTTCTGCGGCGTCTCTGGTTTCTGGACAGCGTCGTCCTTGAACTTCCTGGTTCCGAAACTGGCTTCAAAACTGAATTTGGCCGGACCGGCTTGATCCAGCTTCTCCGCGGTCCTCTCATTAGGAACCCCGCGCGGTGCAAACTTTGAGAGGAGAATCGGGTCCTTCTCGACTATGAAACGAGAGGCATCGGGATTATCTATTCTTACCTGATCCAGGTATTTTTTGAGACCCCTGTCGCTCAAGTCGGCTGCGATGATCACCACCTTGTTAGCAGATTTGATGCTCTCCTCAATCTCGTCGGGCCCGATCACAGGTATTCCGTACATTTTTTTTGCAGGCTTTGCGGCGGGCGGCTTTTCTGCGGCTGCCGCCTTGTCCGCCTTCTGAGGAGCCTCGGGCTCCTTGTCAGCATCGTCCCTGAACTTCATGCTTCCGGAAATGAGTTCAAAACTGAATACGGACGGACCGGCCTGATCCAGCTTGTCCGCGGCCCTCTCCTGCGGAACACCGCGCTGCGCAAGCTTCGAAAGAAGACTCGAATCCTTTTCGACTATGAAGAGACAGGCTTCGGAATTGTCTTTTTTTACCTTATCCAGATTTTTTTTGAGGCCCTTGTCGCTCAAATCGGCCGCGACGATCACCACCTTGTCGGCGGAATCGATGCTCTTTTGAAGCTCGTCGGCCCCGATCACGGGTATTCCGTACAGGTTCTTTATCTTTGTTCTTGCCTTTGTCGGAACCTGGCATGCTCCAAAGAGTTTGATGATCGAGGGAAGCTGGCTGGCAAACTCGCCCTTTGTGGAAAACGACCTGTTAAACTTTCCATCGCAGGACTCGAATTCAAATTTTCCGCCCGATTTCGTGTCGTGCTCAAACTTCTCCATCTGCTCCTCGCAATAGGAGCGTTTGTCCTCGTCGGCCGGACTGGAGTAAGTCTTTTTGCAGACATCGAAGGGGCCGCTTCCACCTGTCATGACCTGCTCCTCCAAAAGGGCGTACGGACATCCCCCCACTTTATTATCGGCAGATTTCCAATAATGTTGCGTCCTTTTGGCTGAAAAATGAACCGATAGCCATCGTCAGCAACGGCTTACGCTAAAATAGACATGAATATCAATTAATTATATCGATTTCTTGATACGTTGGATGAACATTGCCTTGCCGCTTTTCTCATCTATTTCGATCACAACCCCTTCCAATCTCACGCCTCCCTCGGCTACTTTGAACTTTCGCTTGTCGCCGGTGAGGAAGCGATGCAGGGCAATATCCTTGTCCAGGCCGATGACCGAGGCGTGAGGGCCGGTCATCCCAAGATCGGAGATATAGGCGGTCCCGCCGGGCATGATCTCCTCGTCGGCTGTCTGGACATGCGTGTGCGTGCCGACGAAGGCCGCGACGCGGCCGTCCAGATACCAGGCCAGCGCGCGCTTCTCGCTCGTGGCCTCGGCGTGAAAATCGACGAATATCGCGTCGCAGAGCTTCGAAAGCTTAGGGATGAGGGCGTCCATCGCGACGAAGGGACTCTCCGCCTTTTTGCCCTTCTCATCCATGTAGACGATCCCCTGGATGGAGACGACCCCGATGCGCGCCCCGCCGCGGGCGGCGAAGACGCACCAGCCCTTTCCGGGCAGCGACTCGTGGACGTTTTGGGGACGGAGTATCGGATGCGTGTCGAAATATGGATGGAGTTCGTCGTGCTCCCAGATGTGGTTGCCGGCCGTGAGGACATCGATCGGCCCCTCGAGTATCTCATCAGCGATCTTCGGCGTGAGCCCCCTGCCCCCTGCGGCGTTCTCGGCATTCACCACGACGAAGTCGATGCCCATCTCTCGGACGATGCCGGGCAGAAGCTCGCGGAGCGCCTGCCTCCCGGGCTTTCCAAATATGTCTCCAATCGCCAATAACTTCATCGAGTCTACTTTGCGTATTCTGTGGCCCTGGTCTCGCGGATCACGGTGACCTTGATCTGGCCTGGGTAGGTCATCTCCTGCTCGATCTTCTTTGCGATGTCCTTTGAGAGGACGGTCGCCTCCGCGTCGTTCACCTGATCGTTGACGACCATGACCCTGATCTCGCGGCCGGCCTGAATGGCGTAGGCCTTCTCGACGCCCTTGAATGATGTCGATATGCGCTCTAACTCCTCAAGCCTCTTGACGTACGCCTCGAGCACCTCCCTGCGCGCGCCGGGGCGGGCGCCGGAGAGGGCGTCGGCAGCGTCGACGACGAGGTCGAGCGGAGAGGTCTGTTCGAGATCCTCGTGGTGCGCGCCGATCGCATGGCATATCTCCGGATCCTCCCGGTACTTCTTCGCATACTCCATGCCGATGAGCGCGTGGCTCCCCTCCACCTCGTGGCTCACCGCTTTTCCGATGTCGTGCAGGAGCCCCGCGCGCCGGGCCTTGTTCTCGTCGATCCCAAGCTCGGCGGCCATCATGCCAGCGAGATACGCGACGTCCCGCGTGTGCTCCAGGACGTTCTGCGCAAAACTGTATCGATACTTGAGCGAGCCCAGGAGCTTCACGAGCTCCGGGTGGACGTTCGGGACATTGAGTTCCAGGCACAGCTGCTCGCCGGCTTCCTTTATGGAGCCCTCGACCTCTTTGGTCACCTTGGCGACCATCTCCTCGATGCGCGTCGGGTGTATTCGGCCGTCGGCTATCAGGTTCTGGAGGGTGATCCTGGCCACCTCGCGCCTCACCGGATTGAAACCGGAGAGGATCACCGCCTCTGGCGTGTCGTCGATCACGAAGTCTATGCCGGTGGCGGCCTCAAGCGCGCGGATGTTTCTGCCCTCGCGGCCGATGATCCTGCCCTTCATCTCCTCGCCCGGCAGCTGCACGACGGAGATCGCCCGCTCGGACGAATAGTCTGAGGCCATACGCTCCATGGCTGTCGAGATGATGAGCCTCGCCTTCTTGGAGGCATCCTCCTTAGCCCTCTCCTCAATCTCCAGGATCTCGCGCGCCGCGTCCTTCTTGGCATCCTCGACGATCGACTCGCGGAGCTGGCGCCTGGCCTCCTCCGCAGAGATGCCGGCCACCTGCTCCAGCTGGCGGCGGACATCCGCGACCATATCCATGAATTTTTTCTCCAGGCCCTCGGCGTGCTTCTTCCGGTCGACGATGGACTGCTCCTCCTTGTGGAGCTCCTCCTCTTTCTTCTCGACCAGGTTGAACTTCTTCTCGAGGTTGTCCTCCTTGGCCTGGAGGCGCTTTTCCATCTGCTGCAGCTCGCGCGTCTTCTCCTGCGATTCCTTTTCGAACTCGGCCTTGGCCTTGAGCTGGACGTCCTTGGCCTCCAGCTCCGCCTCCTTCCTGATGGAGCGCGCCTGCTGCTCGGCATCCTTGAGGATCGATGCCGCCTTGCCCTCCGCCTCTTCCGTCTTCTTCTTCGCGATCTGCTTGCGTATCGCAACGCCCACGCCCAGACCGACACCGAGGGCCACGACGATAAATATGATTGCCTGCCATAGCTGCAGTAGCATTTAACACCTCCTATATAATCAAGGCACCCGCAGGTGCTCGTGTGAGAACAAGATCAGCACTTGATGAGCCGCTTCTCGGTCACTATCCAGTCGAGCTTTCTCCCTCGCACGGCCGTGGGGAGATCGGGGACGACCTGAAAATCATAGGCGAGCGCGATGCGCTTGCCGCGGAACCCCGCAAGGCACTTGTCGTAAAAACCCTGGCCGAACCCCATTCGCCCGCCATGCAGGTCGAAGGCGACGCCGGGGACGATGAGGACGTTCAACGTGTTCAATTCTCGCAACCTGCTCTGCTTTGCTGAGGGTTCCCTCATGCCGACCTCTGTGAGGCGCAGGTCCTCGAGCTTCATGACGCGGAAAAAGGCAAGGCCGCCGGCCTCTGCATCGACCGCAGGGTAGTATATCTCCTTACGATTCTTGTCCCCCTCCTGGAAGAGAAGCTCGGTGCGGATTTCATTCTTGAAGGCCGCATAGAGGCCGACCCGCAGGGCCGTTCGAAACTCGCCCATCTGCAGCACGCGGTGCCCTATTGCATCGCTCGCCTGCTCCACCTCCTCGATCTTCAGTTCATCGCGGGCGGACATCATCCGGTTGTAGAGTTGAAGCTTGGACTGGCTCGACATGGCTCCATCCTCCTCAATGAATTTCAGGAAGACACCTTTAAGCCACTCGAACTGTGGATGGAAACAACCGAACAACCAGAAAAAAGGACAAGATATGAAGGTGGATGCGCCCTGTCACTCCCACTGACACGTCAGCCGGAAAATTGCGCCTGTAGCCGCACCCGCCTCAATGAAACCCCTTAAACTGCGCTGAAAAGCCAACGCATAATTGCTCATACATGAGTCCTGCCTGGGAGTTCCTGCCCTCGCCCGCCGCCTTCTTTCAAGCAGGCAAGGCATCTTGTCCATTCTTCGATCATCCATCAGTTCAAGCGCCGCTTCAAAATCGCAAAGCCTATAACGCATCCCTTTTAACAGTTCAACTGTGAATTCTTGCCCCTGTATCGCGGGCTGTTCAAAAGGGCCCAGATGCGAGGCGTCCGACCGAGGCCGGCCGAGTCGTACTTGGATGTACGTCGCAGGCCGCGCCGAGGGAGGAGAACGAAGCAGATGGGCCCTTTTCAACAGCCCGCCCCTAAAAAAATCCCCCCGCTTGGGCCGTTTGGTGTCACCATTTTTGAACCCGACTCAATCAGGTGGGTGATCGTATTGCTGCTTTAGGCTTCCCCACCCCGTCAAAAAGGCCGCACCGCCGGCCTTTCAGAAAGGGCGGGGCATGCACACCACAGCAAGGGACAATCCCCAAAATGGCAATGTCGGTTCTAAAATTACGACACCGAGGTCGCACCCAGCAGGGGGAAACCCTTGTCCTATGTGAAAGAGCAAAACTACAATTGTATATCAATTAGTTCTATTAAATCCTTCACCCTTTTCTCAACAGCCGCGAACTTGGCTCCGCGATCACGCTTAAACCTTAAAAACTCATCCGCTATGTTCATCGCCGCAAGTATCGCTACGTTCAAAGACGCAACCGACTTCGTATTCTGGATGACCTCGTCTATTTTCTGATCGACGTACTTCGCAACCTCGCCGACATAATCGTCATCCGAATCACTCTTGACCATGAACTTCTGGCCCATGATCGATATTTCCGTCGTTTTCTTCACGCCCCTCCCTTTCCCGCTAAGTTAATGATATGAGTTAGACTGTGGAGAGTCAAGATAATTAACCGCTCGGACCACTCCGATTTTTATTGAAAAACAGCTGGTTCCAACGATATCCGGGAATCCTGTTCAGGAATATATAAAGTGATTCTTTATACAGGCAGAAAGAGGATTTCCCGGGCTGGAATATCGACCTCGCTCACCTCGATGAGGACCCGATCGCCGATCTTGAACGCCCTCTTCTTCTTCTGGCCGCGGATCAGCATCCCGGCCTCCTCAAAACGGTAGCGATCATCGGAGAGCGCCTCGATGCGGACGAGCCCTTCCACGAAGAAGTCGATGAGTTCGACAAAAAATCCGAATTTGGTGAGATGCGAGACCACCCCTTCGAACTTGTCGCCCACATGCGCCTGCATGAACATCGTCGCATAAAGTTTGGCCATCTCGCGCTCTGCGTCCATGGCGATGCGCTCGCGGCGTGAGCAATGCCCCGAAATTTCCTCCAGAGGCCGCTTCTGCGCGTCTTTGCTGCCGCGCACCTGCGCTTCGACGTTCAAGGCGCGCGTGAGGAGGCGGTGGACGACGAGGTCAGGATAGCGCCTGATCGGCGAGGTGAAGTGACAATAGCACCTGGAGACCAAGCCGTAGTGGCCCTTGTTCTCTGCACTGTAGACGGCCCGCGACATCGACCTCAGGAGCATGTGGTTGACGAGCCTCTCCTCGGGCGTCCCCCGCACCTTCTCCACCACCTCCGCCAAGCTTTGGGGCGGTGCATCCGCATCGAACCGGAATTTGTAACCAAGGTTGTGGAGGAGGATCGAAAACTCGCGCAGGCGGTCCGGCGGCGGCGGCTCGTGGATGCGGTAGATGCATCCGGCGCGCCTCTTGGTCAGAAACTCGGCCACCGCCTCGTTAGCCGCTATCATGAATTCCTCGATCATCATGTGGCTCACATAACGCTGGGCGCGCACGATGTCGGAAACGTCACCCTGCATGTCTATGACGATCTCGGGTTCGGGGAGATCGAAGTCGATCGAGCCGCACCGCAGCCGCTTGGCGCGCATGCGCTTATAGCATTCCTCCATCAGCTCGAACGCGGGGAGGAGCTTGCGGTAGCGGTCGCAGGTCGGAGCGTCGCGATCCACGAGTATCTTCTTCACCGCCGTGTAGGTCATCCTCTCCCTGCTCTGGATGACGCTCCGGCAGAAGCTCGTCCGGACGGTGTTGCCCTGCCCGTCGATATCCATCTCCGCGGTCATGGTGAGCCGGTCCTCGTCAGGCTTCAAGCTGCAGAGGATGTTAGAAAGCTGCTCGGGGAGCATCGGGAGACAGTCGCCGGGGAAATAGACTGATGTGCCGCGTTCGTAGGCCGCCCCATCGAGCGCCGTCTGCGGCCGAACGAAATGGGATACATCGGCGATCGAGACCCAGAGGCGAATGAGCCCGCCTTCGATGCGCTCGACAGCCACCGCGTCGTCGAAGTCCTTGGCGCTCTCGCCGTCTATCGTGACAAACGGCACGTCGCGGAGGTCGCGGCGCGAAGCGATCTCCCCCTCGTCCATGAGCCTGAATGCGGCATCCGCATCCTTGAGCACGGCCGGCGGAAAACCGCGGCTCAACTGGTGCCTGGTCATCACGGCGGATTTCTCCGTTGCATCATCGCCGCGCTGCCCAAGTATCTCGACGACCTCCCCAACCATCTGAGCCGAACCCGAGGGATAGCTCAGAATCCGGACCACAACGTTGTCGCCTGCTTTCGCGCCACCGCGCTTCTCCTGTGGAACTACGATCCGGTGACGGACGCGCTGGTCATCGGTGATCACCTGCAGGCCGGAACCCGACCTCTCGAGCCTCCCCATGAGGCGCATCACTCGGCGCTCCACAACGCGGACGATCCGTCCTTCGACCTTTCCGCCACGCCCCGGCGCCGTGCGCACCTCGACCAGGTCGCCGCCCAACGCGTCGCCCATAAACCTTGCGGGCACGAAGACATCGTCTTCGCCCGCGCGCGCGGAGATAACGAAACCGTAGCCGTCGCGGTGGAGGCGAAGATCTCCCGCGCGAAGCGCCGACTCGCCGCCGCCCTTTTGCGGCGCAGCCTTCGCCTGGGTGCGCTCCTTCTTGCCTGGCCTTCCAGCGCGCCTGACAATGCCGCCACTCCCCTTTTGTCTCCCGCGTCCTCTCATAGGGCTGGAGAATAACTTTGTTATGGAAAGATTACAAGAAAGGAAAAGATGGAAGCTTCGCCCTTCGGCCGCATTTAGTGCTCTGAAGCGGTCTTCCTGCGATTAGAGCTTGACCCTGGTCGGGCTCAACGTTATACGAACCTTATCTTATCGGAGGGCGCTATCATGGGCGGCTGCAAAATCAACTTCACACAGGAAAGCAACGCATTGGCCTACAGGTTTTATCAGGCCCTCAGCAAAGACGGCATCTCATGCGCGGATTTGGACGTGGGCGCCGGCACCATAAATTACACTGGAACCGAATGTCCTGCCAAAAACGACAGAACCTGCACCAAAGGCAAGGGCGACAGTATCGTGGAGGCAGAAGAGGTCTTTGAATATGCGCTGAACAATTACGAAAAGTATCAAAAGCTGATCGAAGGGACGCTCAGCCGTCCCCTTCCGTGGGTGCTGGACGATTTGAACCCCAATACGCCAGATGACTTTGACGGTAAAGTACGCGGGCGTATCAATGAAGCAATTGCTGAGTTCAAGAAGATTCTCGAGGAAGATGGCTTGAAGGAGGGGACGCCAGAATATAGCGAGAGGCTGGCGGCTGGGCTGTTCTGGCTGGTGACGAGTCCGCCAAAAGGGGCATCTAATGGCTCTGTTAAACAAAAAATAACAAGCGGTCTCAATGGGGACAACTTGGGAAAATTTTGGGATTATACAGAAAAAAACGGAGGCCTTCGTATTAGAGGCGATTCTTCAGAAGAATATACCGCTCTGGAGGCCCTGCAACATAAAAAAGGCAAATGCACCGAAACTTCAAAAATCCTCTTTGCGGTCCTCAAGATGGCTGGCTTCAAACCCATTTTTACATACGAAGATATCGCCAGAGAGAAAATAGATGATCCGGAAATTAGAAAACTTGTTGAAGGATCTCCGCCAGGCAAGTTTCATGTTTGCATTGGACTTGCCATCAACGGCAGATTCAGAACGTTTGACCCTTCGCTGATAAACTCGGACGCGGACTACAAACACTTTTATCCATTGTCGTTGAGGCAGTTTTTAAGCCTTGATTATAGCAATCGCGGAGCTACCTGGCACGAAAAAGGTGAAGGTGACAAGGCGATCGCTGAACTTTCGGAGGCGATAACGATCGATTCAAAGTGTGCATGGGCATATTATAATCGCGGCCTTGTCTGGGGCAAGAGAGATAAACCTGACAAAGCAATCGCTGATTTTTCAGAGGCGATAAAAATCAACCCAAAATTTGCAGTAGCACATCTGAACTTAGCAGTGGCCTGCGCGATAATGGGTGGAAAATTGGAAATAGCTGATGATAAAAGGCAGGCACTTGAAATGTATCAAAAGGCTCTGAAAGAAGCTCAAACAGCAGCGGAATTTGGCATGCCGATGTCCGATGGAAATCTGATTGAGCTACGAAGGAGAATTGAAAGATTGAGGTAAGAAACGCAAGGCGAAGGGCATTGCCCAGAATCCAGAACGGTATTTTTTTGAAACCCATCAGACAAACCCAATCATTCTCCTTCTATCGATGACAGCTCCATCTCCCTGCCGGCGACGACAGAGACATCGCCTGAGGAGCAGGCCGGACAATCGGGCGGGAGATAGAGGGCCGGCGCATGCGCGATGTGGTGCGCGAACTCGCAATCGTCAAACCGGCTGTCGGCAAAGCGCTTCCCGCAGGGGGCGCAGGCGAGCTCCACCGGGACTTCCTCTATATCGAAGCTCATCCCTTCGAGGGCTGGGGCCTTCTCATATGACGAAAGGCAGAACTCCAGCTGCTCCCTCTGGAAGGCGGCCATCTTCCCTATCCTGAGTTTTGCGCTCGCCACCTTCGTAAAACCGTTTTCAACCGCCTTTTCGGCTACCGTCTCGATGATCGTCTGTGCAATCGACAGTTCGTGCATATCACTCCCCTTTCAACCAACCGCGCTCGTCTAACGTTTTAACAATAGACTCGGCCATCTTCGGTATCGCCTCCGCAACCTTTGGAGTCGGGCTCTCTCCAAATGAAAATTCGTCCTTCACCTCCATCACGAATATTGCGATCTCGTTCGGGAAAGGGACGCCCATCCTCTTCGCCAGCTCGCATGCCGTGGCGAAGTCGATCTGATGGAGCGACGAGAGGCGCGCAGAAGGCTTGAGGGCGGCCGGATCCAGCTCATAGAAATCGCCAGGCGTCCCGCCCTTCGTGTGGATGGCATCTATTATCACGGCCCTGTCGTATCCAGAAAGGAGGTCCACGAAGTTAAAACCCCCGACAGAGGCCTCTTTGATCGAGATTCGAGACTTCGACCTCAACAGAGATTCAATATCGCGCACAACATAGATGCCGGCGCCGTCGTCGGTCAGGATGGTATTCCCGAGGCCTAGAATTATTGTTTTGGAAGGCATTCTCAACGCGTCAACTTTTGCACTACATTGCGGTCTGAATCGTAGACCACGACCTCAAGGGGCATCTGGCCGGGGAGCGAGTGCGTGGCGCAGCCGTAGCAGGGGTCGTAGGAGCGGAACGACATCTCGACCATATTGAGGAGGGCGTCGGTCACGGGCTTTCCGGCCTTGATCACGCCCTGCGCCGCCTTCTTGATCGACATACAGATAGGCGCATGGTTGTTCGTGGTGCCGACGATGAGATTCGCCTTCGTGACGATGCCGTTCTCGTCGGTCCAGTAGTGGTGCGTGAGCGTCCCGCGCGGGGCCTCGACGATGCCGACGCCCTCCGATGGGGTCTTCGTGGGTAGCGCGCGATAGTCGGCGCCCATTATCCCGTCGTCCTTCACGAGCTCCACGAGCCTCTCTGCGGCATACATGAGCTCGATCACACGCGCCCAGTGCATCGCCAGGTTGTGCTTCACCGGCTTGCCGCCGAGGGTCTTGTACATCTTGTCATATTCCGCCTGCGCAAGGGGCGTCGTCATCCCGTCTGCGGCGTTCAGGCGGGCAAGCGGCGTTGCCTGATACACGCCGGAGTCCTTGCCCGAGACAAATCCCTTACAGCCGATCTTTTTGAGATATGGGAATTTGAGGTACGTCCACGGCTCAACGTGTTCAGCAACATATTCGCGGTAATCATCCGGTGCATACTTACAATGTTCCACACCATCAGGACCGACCACGCGCACCTTGCCGTCGTAGAAATTCACCTTATTGTTCCCGTCGACGAGCCCCATATAATACGTCGGGAACGTGTATGGATCTGAGAGGATGAGGTCCACGTAGGCCTTGTTCTTTAGGACGATGTCCTCGAAGACCTTTAGCGTAAACTTCGCAAACTCCACGCCATCCGTTGCGATCTGTGCGATCCTTGTGCGCTCCTCTTTGGAAAGCCCCTTGCTCACCCCGCCTGGCAGGGCATTGATCGGATTTACCGGCTTGCCGCCGAGGATGGCTGCGATCTCGTGGCACTCTCTGCGCGTCTTTATCACCTTGCCGCCGACCTCGAGGCCGACCTTCTTTATCACGCCGATGATGTTTCTCTCCGCCTTGGGCGCGTCCGGACCGCAGACGAAATCAGGGCCGGCGAGCGCGTAGAAGTGCGTCGTATGATCGCCGAGGAAGAACGCGCTGTACTGTAGTTCACGGAGCTTCTTTGCGGTCTCAGGGATGTCGATGCCATATACCGCATCGCACGCCTTTGCGGAAGCCATGAGATGCGCCTCGGGGCAGACGCCGCAGATGCGCGAGGTGATGCGCGGCATCTCTTCGACCGGGCGCCCCTCCGCAAATTTTTCAAACCCGCGAAGCTCCGGCACCTGAAAGTATGCGTTGGCGACGTCGCCCTTGTCGTCGAGGAATATTTCGATTTTTCCGTGCCCCTCAAGCCTCGTCACGGGGTCTATGGTGATGCGTTTCATATGAATTACACCTTTGCCCTTCCCAGAACAGAATTCGTCACGCCAAACCTGTAGAACGTCCCGACCGGGTCGACAAGCCCCGCCGCGATTGCCTCGCCGCGCTTCTCGTCGCCTTTGGTGTCGATCAGAGAGCCGATCGCCGAAGCCGCCCTCGCGCCCTGATCCTCAACACCTTCTGCAGGACCGTAACAGCCGCGGCACGGCATGTTCGCCTTGAGACACTGCGCCTCGCATCCGGAGCGCGTGGCCGAGCCAACGCATACAAAACCCTGCTCCAGCAAGCACTGCGGCTTGTTCTTGAGCTCCGGCCTGGGAGTCAAGTCAGGCTTGTCCAGGTGAGGCCGCTTGAAGCGCTCGATGCGGACATCCTTCGTCTTCTTCTCGAACGGGCACTCGTCGCAGACCGACTTGTCGCCCACGCCGACGATAGAGCCCTTCGGCGGGAGTTTTCCGGAGGCGATCGCCTCTATCACATTCCACGTCTGCTTTGCGGTCGGAGGACATCCGGGGATGAAGTAATCGGCGTCCACGACATCCTTCAGCCTCATCACCGAGCTGTAGAATTCAGGTATATGCAGCTCCCCTTCCGGCATCGTCACCTTCTCCTGCGGCAGGATGCCTTTGGGATTGTCGGTCGATTCTGTGGTCTTATACGCCCGTTCAAGGATGGAATCCTTCGTGTAGAGGTTCGCAAGTGAAGGAACCCCGCCGAAGCATGAACAGGCGCCGTATGCCGCGAGCACCTTCGATTTTTTGCGGAGGAGCTCCGCGATCTCTTTCGTCTCGCTGTTTCTCACGCCGCCGTTCCAGAGGCAGACGTCTATGTAGCCATCGGCATATTTGCGGACGTCGTCATATTTGAAGTCGGCGATGCACGGCCACATCACGATATCCGCGATATCTATCACCTTGAGTATCTTCTCCGCTATCTCAAGCGTGGAGATATCGCATCCGCCGCAACCAGCGCCCCAATATACCCCGAGTTTTAATTTTTTATCGGCCATCGCCTCTCCAATTGAGAGGTCCCAGCTTCCTGATCTGCTCGGTCATCTCATTTGTCACCGATGCGACGCGATCGCCCTCGGAAGCTGATATCCATTCAAGGCGAAAGCGCTCTGGCTCGATGCCGAATTGACTGAGCATCTCCTTCAGGATCGGCATCCGGCCCATCGTCTTGTGATTTCCCTCTATATAATGGCAGTCGCCAGGATGGCACCCCGCCACGAGCACGCCATCGGCCCCGTCCTTGAACGCCTTGAGGATGAAGAGCGGATCGACTCGGCCCGAGCACATAACACGGACGATGCGCATGTTCGGCGCGTACTTTATGCGCGCGATGCCGGCAAGGTCAGCGCCGGTGTATGAGCACCAGTTGCAGAAAATGCCGAGTATTTTGGGTTCAAAAGACATTTCAGCACTCCGCTCTATGCCAACACCCCTTCTATCTCCGCAAGCACCTGCGAATTCTTGAAGTTTTGCGCCGCTATGACGCCGCACGGACATGCCGCGACGCACGTGCCGCACCCCTTGCAGAGCGCCTCGTTCACGCGCGAGACCTTCTTATCTTCAATGTAATCTATCGCGTGGTACGGACACATGTCATTGCATATCCTGCAACCTGTGCAATGATCTTCGTCGATGAGTGCAGTGGCCGCGTCTATCTCGATCTTACCCTTTGCCGCGAGCATCATCGCCTGTGCCGCGGCGCCCGATGCCTGCGCGACCGTGTCCGGGATGTCCTTGGGGCCCTGGCAGCAACCGGCGATGAAGATTCCGTCGGTCGCCGTGGAGACCGGCGCAAGCTTCGGATGCTTCTCCGCGAAGAAGCCGTCCTTGCTCTGGCAGAGAGTGAGAAGTCTGGCCACCTCCGGCGCGTCCTTCCCCGCCTCGATGGCCGAGCACAGGACGACCATATCCACCGGCACGCGGCGTATCCGGCGCAAAAGCGTATCCTCGCACGTAACGACGAGCTTGCCCTCCTCCTCCGGATAGAGCGCAAAATCGCTGACCGAGGCCGCCTTGCCGCGAATAAAGCGCACATCCTCCTCAAGCAGGCGATTGTAAAACTCTTCATATCCCTTGCCGAATGAGCGCATGTCGATATAAAAAGCGTATACCTCCGCGCCTGTTTTTTCCTTCACGAGGTGCGCAAACTTCAGCGCGTACATGCAGCAGACGCGCGAACAATATTCATGATAGTTTTTGTCCCGGCTTCCTATGCAATGAATTATGCCGATCGATTTTGGCTCGGAACCGTCGGCAAGGACGATCTTGCCATTGGTGGAACCGGCGGCACAGTTCATCCTCTCAAACTCAAGGCTTGTTATGACATTGTCGAACCGCCCGTAGCCATACTGCATTGTCTTGCGCGGATCAAAGAGTTGAAAACCGGTGGCGGCGATTATGGACCCGACCTCCACCTCCCGGGTTGTGTCCTTCATCTCGTGATCGATAGCCTCGGTGGGACATATTTTCGCGCAGATCTTGCACTTCCCGTTTCTGAAGTAGATGCACGACTGCGTGTCGATGACCGGCTTGTTGGGGACAGCCTGCATCGTGGGCACATAGATCGCGGTGTTAGGGCCAAGGGTGATGTCGCCGTGCACGATCTTGTCTTCCATCGTCCCCGTCACACGGATATGGCCCGTAGGGCAGACCTTCGCGCAGGAGCCGCACCCGATGCACCTGTCGGAATCCACTTCAAAAGGCGTAGTGACGCTTCGCTCGATCCCCCGTCCCGCGAACGCGATGGCCTTGGCGCCGACCACCTCATTGCAGACACGGACGCAAAGGCCGCAGAGAATGCACCCCTCTTCGCCTTTGCCGAAACGAGATTCATCAATGCCGAGTTCAGAAGCGAGCTCGCGCAGCACTTTTACCTTTGAACAGCGCGCAAGGAAAAACTCCACCAGGAGCTTTCGAATGGACCTTATCCGCTCGTTGTATGTGACAACCTCAAGCCCTTCCTCGACGGGATAATTGCAGGCGGTCACATAACGGACCCGTTTCCCGCGACGGACCTCAACGGTGCATATCCGGCATGCCGCATAAGGCTGCACGTGTCTGTAGTAGCAAAGGGTCGGGATCTTTATCCCCAGTTTCTCCGCCGCGGCGAGTATGTACGAACCCTTCGCGACCTCAACCTCCCTGCCGTCGACGACGAGTTTGACCGTTTCCACAGGAGCTTTTGTCTTCACATTATCGTTCGCCATAGATCCATTCACTCGATGATGACAGCCCCGAACCTGCACACTTCCTGACACGAACCGCATTTGATACAGCGGGGGCCATCAATTATATGAGGTTTCTGTTTTTTACCGCTGATACAGTTCTCAGGGCAGGACCTCACGCACAGCGTGCATCCCGTGCACTTCACCTTGTCTATCGAATAACGCACGAGCGCCTTGCAGACGCCGGCAGGACAGCGCTTGTTGAATATGTGCTCCTCATATTCGGACCTGAAATAACGAATGGTGGACAGGACCGGATTGGGTGCCGATCCACCCAGGGCGCAAAGCGACGCATCCTGAAGGACCTGCGCGATCTCGACCAGGGTGTCTATGTCGTCCGCCCTTCCCCCGCCCGCAACGATGCGGTCGAGTATCGCCAGCATGTTGCGTATGCCTTCGCGGCACGGCGCGCATTTTCCGCACGACTCATCCTTGAGGAAGTTCAGGAAATAGCGGCCGATGTCGACCATGCACGAAGTGTCATCCATGATGATCATGCCGCCCGAACCCATCATGGACCCGGCCTCTGTCAGGGTGTCAAAATCGACGGGCAGGTCGATCAGGCTCTCGGGAACGTAGTTCACCGATGGCGGGGCTGTATCGCCCAGATAATCGCGGTGTTTCCATCCGAACGTGTCCACGATGAGGCAGCCGCCCGAGGGGCCCCCGGTCTGTACCGCTTTGAAGCGGCGTCCTTCGGGAATGCCTTCGCCGAGCTCATAGAGTATTTCGCGAAGCGTGATCCCCATCGGGACCTCCAGCAGACCGGTATTCTTCACCTTGCCGACCAGCGAGAACACCTTGGTCCCTTTGGAGCCCTCGGTCCCGATGGACGAAAACCACTCCGCCCCCCGCGCCATGATGGGGGGGATGTTCGCCCACGTTTCAACATTGTTGAGGTTCGTGGGCCTTCCCCACAGACCCGTCTCTGCGGTATGCACATACTTTGCGCGCGGCTCGCCGACCTCGCCCTCTATTGAAGCCATGAGCGCCGTGGACTCGCCGCACACGAACGCCCCACCGCCACGATTGATCTTCATGTCAAAATCAAACCCGCTGCCGAATACATCTTTGCCCAGGATCCCGTATTCGCGCGCCTTATCAATCGCCTGCGTGAATTTGCGAACCGCCTGCGGGTATTCGTGACGCACGTATATGTAGCCCTGATTCGACCCTATGGCATAGGCGCCGATGATCATTCCCTCGATGATGGCATGCGGATCCCCTTCGAGGACGCTGCGGTCCATATATGCCCCTGGATCCCCTTCATCGGCGTTGCATATGACATACTTCACGTCTCCGGGGGCATTCTTCACTGTTTCCCATTTTCGGCCGGCCGGGAAGCCGCCGCCACCGCGGCCGCGAAGGCCCGACTTTTTCACGGCCTCGACCAGCGAATCCGGACTTTTGCGTTCGGACAATATCCTGAAGAGCGTGAAGTAACCCCCCATCGCGATGTATTGGTCTATATCATCCGGATCGATGAAGCCGCAGTGTCTCAGGACGATCTTGAACTGCTTTGAATAGAACGGAACATCGCTCAACAGGCGTATCCCGGATATTTCCGGAGGGAGCTTGCCCGAAGAATAGCTGAACACGGATTCATCCAGGAGATTTGTCTCATTCAAAATCTTTCCAAGGGCCCATTCCGGTTTGTGCGCGCCCCCGGCAAGGGATGCAACGAGTTCGCGCGCTTTGGCAGGCGTCATTTCACTGTAGAATATCCGAGGGAAACCCGGCATCCAGACGTCGAGGATAGGTTCTTCCTGACAGAAACCTATGCAACCGGCCTCGGCAACTATCGCGTCCAGCTTCCGCTTCTCCACTTCTTCCCTCACGGCCTTCAAGACCTCGCCCGAACCTGTCGCCAGACCGCACGTGGCCGTTCCGACCGTGATCTTGATCCTCCCGGGATGGAGCTTCGCCTCTCCCCGTTTTTTTATCTCCTGAAAGTCCCGCAAAGTTCTGATCATAACGCCTTTTCCTTCGCCGCAGTTGTCTTCTGCGGCCGGACAAGCCTCACAGCCTTGTCCTGATTGAGCCTGCCATGGACGTTCTCGTCCACGATGACGATGGGTGCCAGGCTGCAGGCTCCGACACAGCGCACGGTCTTCAAAGTATATTTGCCATCCAGGGTTGTTCCGCCCTCTTTTATGTGCAGTTCCCTCTCCATCCTGCTCACGATCCTGTCTGCGCCTTTGACATGACAGGCCGTGCCGCAACAGACATGGACCATATGCTCGCCCTGCGGAGTCAGGCTGAAAGCCTTATAAAAGGTCGCAACCGCATAAATCTGTGTCAACGGAATATCCATTTTGTCCGCCAGATAGCGGAGGGCCTCCTGAGGCAGGTGTCTGTAGGTATCCTGAATATCTTGCATCATCATTATGAGCGATTCCCGATCCGCGTTGTATTTGTCAATAATCGCCGCCGTTTTTTCCTGTATCATAATCGCGTCCTTGTCAGTCCCAATGCCTTACCAGGTGGTCTCCGATCCTTATCAATCTCTTTACCGGGATGCGTCTCGCAGGACACGCATTCCAGCAATCGCCGCAACCTGTGCACTTCCCCTCATCCACATAACGGCTCTTCTTCCTGACTGTGACCTTGAAGTTTCCCACGAATCCGTCGACTTTTTCAACCTCGCTATAGGACATGAGCTCTATGTTCTGATGCTGCCCCACCTGCACCATCTTAGGGGTCAATATGCACGCCGCGCAATCGAGCGTGGGGAAGGTCTTGTCGAACTGCGCCATATGTCCGCCGATGGAGGGTTCCTTTTCGACCAGATAGACCTTCCGGCCGCTGTCGGCGATGTCCAGCGCGGCCTGTATGCCGGCGATGCCTCCTCCTATAACCATCACGTGCGGATGGACGGGAACTTCCTTCGCCTGCAACGGCTCAAGCAAAGAGGCCCTTGCAACTGCGCCGTTGATCAGCGCCTTGGCCTTCTCGGTAGCGAACACGGAGTCATCGGTCACCCATGAACAGTGTTCCCGAACATTCGCCATATGAAACAGGTATTGGTTGAGACCGGCCGTCTGGCATGCCTTGCGAAAGGTCTTTTCATGCATCAGCGGAGAGCAGGATGCGACCACGACCCGGTCGATCTTGAGCTTCTCAATATCTTCCTTGATCAGGTTCTGGCCTGGCTCCGAACACATGAACTTGTATTCACGCACAACGGCCACATTTGGCAATGATCGCGCATAATCGCAGACCTCGTCGATCGCGACCTTCCCCGCGATGTTCGTGCCACAGTGACATATGTAGACGCCTATCTTGGGCATGGCACCTGTCCGTTCATTTCATATATTTTGCCAGCACGTCGTTCGCCGACACTATCTCCTGACCTATCCCGAGGTCGGCGGGGCTCAACCCCAACGCCAGGCCTATGAGCTGGGTGAAGTAGAGTATCGGTATATCGAACTTCATCTTATATTTTTTGGCCGCACGCTGCTGATAAGCATCTATGTTGAGCTGACACAGAGGACACGGCGTGACAAGTATCTGGGCGCCGCTTCGGATCGCGCTATGCAACAGGTTCTTTATCAGCCTGAGTCCTATCCATTCCTCCGTCCCCATGAGTGCGCCCCCGCAACAGTTTGCCTTCATGGCAAAATCGACCGGGGTCGCACCGCAGACCCTCATCAAACCCTCCATCGTTTCCGGACATTCCGGATCGTCTATCTCATTTTTGGGCCTTACCACCTGACACCCGTAATAACAGCCGACCTTCAGACCCTCAAGGGGTCTGACAACGAATTGTCTCACTTTTTCGGGCCCGATATCGTGGGCAAAGACGTCCAGCAGGTGGCGGACCTTGACAGTGCCCTTGTAGCTGAGGCCTCCCTCCGACAAGGCCGCATTGACCTTCTGACGCACCTGCGGGAACTCCTTCAGGTAGTTGTTCGTCTTGTTGAGTCCCACATAACATCCGCTGCAAGGTGCGACGATCTCTCCACTTTTTTGTTCCGCAAGCGCCAGATTCCTGGCCGAGATGGCGAAGGCAGTGAGCTCCTTGATGCCCATGTATGCGGTGGCGCCGCAGCAATTCCAGTCCTCAAGTTCCACGAGCTTTGCGCCAAGTGCGGCGGAAACCACGCGCGAAGACGCATCATAAGCTTTCGACGAGGAATGCAGCGAACAGCCGGGATAATAGAGATATTCTTTCCAGTAGGTCTCAGCCATTAAATCACCCTTTAAGACATCGATTCCGCTTTCATCACTATCGCACGAAATTGTTTGCGACCTTTTATCTTATGCGCTGTCAGCGGGAGTCTCCCTTTAAGCCAAAGTCTGAGCCCGATCGTCATGTTCTTGAGGAGCGCGAACGGGTTCGTCTTCAAAAAGAAACGGAGCAAAAGCTCCATTTCGTTATTGCGGCCATATCGATTGACCACCTTCATAAAGGATTTCGCCAGATGGAATCCGCGCCATTGCAGGGAAAACCGCTCCTTGCTTGAAAGGCGTTTGAGCGCATACATGATATCGGTGACCTTGATGTTTTTCGGACAGCGGACATAACAGAAATAACAGGAGGTACAGAGCCAGATATCCGGGCTTTTGAGGACCTCCTCGCGAAGACCCGCGCGGATTTTATAGAACAGGTTGCGCGGGCTGTCCTCCATGAGATATGAGGTGGGACAGGAACCGGAGCAGGTGCCGCATTGAATGCAATCGACGATCTTCTCTCCGCCCGGGATAGCGCGCACCTCTTCCAGAAAACTCAGATCCATCTCGCTTTCGCGCTGTATGTCGCGCTTCTCGGCCATCCCGCCCTCCGCCGATAAATCAGTTCATCTTGGAAGGCGTGGGCTAACACAATAAACCTCCTTCGTCAAATCGCTCACACAGATTTCACACTTACATTTTTTACAGGGAAGGCAGCGCCTACATCAGTCCCAGTTCCTTCATCTTGCCATAGAGCGTCGTGCGGCCCAAATCGAGACTCCTCGCGGCCTTGCTTTTGTCGCCGTTGCATATCCGCAGGGCGTGCTCGATATACTGCCGCTCGGCACGGGCGACGTAGTCCTTGAGGGCGCCGACCGTCGCATCGGCCGTGGGGAGGCCCACCGGCGCGGCCGCGCCGGTCCTGCAGCCGTTGAGCGCCCATGACGGGAAGATCGATTCGTCGATACGGTCGCCAGGCGCCAGGATGGACAAGCTCTGGACGATGTTCGCCAGCTCCCTCACATTCCCCGGCCAATGATAGGCCATGAGCCGCCCCATGGCCGCGGGTGTGAAGCTCTTCACCGCGCCATCCTTCGCAAACCGCGCGAGGAAATGATCGATGAGCGGCGGGATGTCCTCCACGCGCTCGCGCAGCGGAGGCATCGAGAACTGTATGACGCGCAGCCGGTGGTAGAGGTCCATGCGGAATTCGCCGCGGCTGACCTTCTCCTCGAGCAATTCATTGGTCGCCGCAATCACGCGGAAGTCGGCCTTGATGAGTTCGTTGCCGCCCACGCGGCAGAACTCTCGCTCCTGCAATACACGCAGGATCTTCGCCTGCATGTCGGCCTTGAGGGCGCCCACCTCGTCCAAGAAAATGTCGCCTCCGTCGGCGAGCTCAAACTTGCCGAGCCTGCGCTTTATGGCGCCGGTGTAGGCGCCAGCCTCGGCGCCGAAGAGCTCCGCCTCGATCAGGTTGTCGGGGATGGCCGCGCAGTTGACTGCGATGAAAGGTCTGCGGGCATCGCCCTCGATGCGGTGTATGTGGCGGGCCAGGAGTTCCTTGCCGGTGCCGGTCTCCCCGACGATCAGGACGTTTGCCCCGTGGCCTTTGAGCTGCTCCGTCTGGGAGAGGATGCCGCTCACCGCGGCGCTCCTGTGTATTATGCCGGGACAGCAACTTCCGGTGTTTTGGGCCTCGACGAGGGCGTCGTACCGCTCGCGCACGCGGCGCGCAGCCGCCTGCCTCTCGGCTATCGCCTGAAGCTCCTCCATGTCGAAGGGCTTGGTGAGATAATCGATCGCACCGGCGCGTATGGCCTCGACCACCGTCTTCGGATCGCGTTGGCCAGACAGGATGACGATGTCCACGGCGGGGTCGACGGATTTTATTCGGCGTATGCCCTCTATTCCATTCTCCCTGCCAAGCCCAATATCCAGAAGGACCATATCGATCGAACCGCCCCGCATCAGCGACAATCCCTCCTCTATGGACGGCGCGGTGGAGACGGCAAATATCCCGTGAAGCTGCATGCGCATGCCGATGAGAAAATCTGGATCGTCGTCGATGCAAAGAACTTTATACGTCATAAGTTCCTCCATGTTTTCATCCTTATCTTAGCAATTTTCGTGCCAACCCCACAGTTGTCGTTATGAACCGCGTATTCCTTGAAAAAATCATTCCTGCTGATAAACAATCAAATAAAAAATCCGGAATTCAGAACACCCCTGATGTTCCAATTCTCGGATTATGTTCAGTTGTCCGAACAACCAGCATGCTCGGAATTAAGCACACGCGGCTCGCACAAACAAGAATAATCCTGGTTAAAATTGGTTAAAATTCGTCGATTGCTTTTCCGGAAGGCCTGTTATATACGGGTTATTGGAAAAGTAATTTATATCAAGTGGTTTAATCCGCAACGTCCCAAAGGCCGACAAAAAGGGGGACCAGATGCCCAGAGCCAGCGGAATAAAGAAAAAGGGTGCGATGGCACGAAAAAAATCGACCTCCAGACCCAAGGCCCCTGTGAAGAAACGCAAGACCGCCGCAAAACGCCCCGCAATAAAGAAAGCCAAACCGCAAACAAAAAAAATCTCTACGAGGAAGGCGCGGCCCCAAAAAGCGCGGCAGGTCGGGGCACGCAATATCGCGGGGGTCGATCTAGGATTCGAAAAAATAGTCGCACACATCTCGCGTGGCCAGACGGATGAGGGCAGTATCGAGAAAACGAAATTCGACATCGGCGTCGCGCACAACGCGCAGGCTATGGCGGTCCATGATATCCCCTCGCACTACGGCAAGGACCACGCCTCCATTCTCGTCGTCGACCCCAGGTTCGTCTTCACCTACTGGGAGGTGAGGCAGAAATCGATGCTGGAGGCGGCCAAGAGGCTCGGCTCAGAGGCAAAGCTCACTCTGCGCTTCTACGACATCACCCGCACGCACGCGCCGGAGGACGCGCCGTCCTGGGACGTCGAAGTCTTCGACAGGCTCGGAAACTGGTATCTGAAGCTCGAGTATCCGGAGCAGATCCTCTGCCTCGATGTCGGCATGAGGAGCGCTTCGGGCGCGTTCCACTGCATCGCAAGATCGAACTTCCTGCGCATGCCGCCGGCCTCGCTCGCCCGCCCGGGACCCATCAAGTGGATGGTGGTGACGCCCGCCGGCGACAGGCTCATAAGCGACGTTGAGGAGTACACGGACGCGGACCTCTCGCTCCTCAAGAAGATACTGGGCCCGTACTTCTTCGATCTGCTCATGCGCGGACGATTCGCCTCGATCGCCGGATCGAGCCTCGAGGCGATCTTCTACGACGTCCAGGCGCTGCGCGTCGGGGAGTCCCCAGCCGGACGCCCGCCGTGGATAAAATCGTGACCAAAGGGTATCTATCGCTGGTTCTGCATGCTCACCTGCCGTACGTGAGGCACCCTGAGCACGAGGAGTTCCTCGAGGAACAGTGGTTCTTCGAGGGGATGACGGAGACCTACATCCCGCTCCTCACCGTGTTCGAAGGGCTCGTGCGCGACGGCATCGACTTCAGGATCACGATATCGCTCACCCCTCCCCTCATCTCCATGATGACCGACGGCCTGCTTCAGGACCGCTATTCCAGGCATCTGCAGAGGCAGCTCGAACTCGCAGGAAAGGAACTCGACCGCACGCGGCACAACGAGGCCTTCCGACCGACCGCCGAGATGTACCACGGCAAGCTCTCCCACGCCCGCTGGCTCTTCGAGGAACGCTGGGGGAGAAACCTCGTCGCCGGCTTCCGTCACTTCCAGGACATGGGGAAGCTCGAGATAATCACCTGCGGCGCTACCCACGGCTTTTTGCCGCTTCTGCGCGTATCCCACGAAGCGGTGCGCGCGCAAGTTTCCGTCGCATGCGACCTGCACGAGCGGCACCTCGGGCGCCGGCCCCGCGGCATATGGCTGCCGGAGTGCGGCTACTACCCGGGCCTGGACGAAATACTGTGGGACCACGGGATCAGATTCTTCTTCGTCGACTCGCACGGCATCCTCCACGCCGAATCGCGCCCCAAGTACGGCGTCTATGCGCCGCTCTATTGCCCGTCGGGCGCCGCTGCGTTCGGGCGCGACTACGAGTCGTCTAAACAGGTATGGAGCGCAAAGGAGGGCTACCCGGGCGATTTCGTCTACAGGGATTTCTATCGCGACATCGGCTTCGACCTTCCGCTCGACTACATCCGGCACTACATTCACCCGGACGGCATCAGGATCATGACCGGCTTCAAATATCACCGCATCACCGGAGTCACGGACCACAAGGAACCCTACAATCCTTCGCACGCAGCCGAGACAGCTGCATCACACGCCGGAAACTTCATGTTCAACAGGCAGCGCCAGTGTGAATATCTCCACGATGTGATAGGAAAGCCGCCGATCATCGTGGCGCCCTATGACGCGGAGCTCTTCGGCCACTGGTGGTATGAGGGCGTGGACTGGATCAATTATCTCTTCAGAAAGATTGGCTGCGACCAGGACACGGTGAAGCTTGCAACGCCGTGGGAGTATCTCTGCTGGCATCCCAAGAACCAGCTGGCCCGCCCCTCGGAATCGAGCTGGGGCAACAAGGGCTATGCCGAGGTGTGGTGCAACGGGACCAACGACTGGATCTACCGGCACCTGCACGAAGGGGCGTTCCGGATGACGGAGCTGGCGCGCGCGCATCCCTCGCCCGACGGCAACTTGAAGCGCGCGCTGAACCAGATGGCGAGGGAGCTCCTGCTCGCGCAGTCGTCCGACTGGGCCTTCATCATGAACAGCGGAACGATGGTGGAATACGCGGTCAAGCGCACGAAGGAGCACATCTGGCGCTTGACGAAGCTCTATGAGGACATCAAGGGCTGCCGCCTCGACATGAACTTCGTGGGCGAACTGGAGTGGAAGGACAACATATTCCCGGACATCGACTACAGGACATATGTGTGATCGGCGGCAAACCGACTGCTGCAGAGGGAGAAAGTAAGACAATGGGGGGCTAGGACTCAATTGTCTTGAGGGTCTCAATAAAACGGAATGTCGAATTTTTCCCCACCACTCATATCCGCTTTAATGACACTTTTATCATTGTATTTATGGCTGGCTTGGTTTGAGTAGGCACGGCCCAGCCGCTGCGGGAAAAGGACAGCAAATCGTTCAATCACATTAGCCTTCGGAGCTGCTATTTTATGAAGACGGCTGATCTCGATATTCTCGTCCAAGAGGGTGAGAGCACGACGCTGGAGTTCAAAGAGGGGCTGTCGTCGTCGTTCGCGCGCGAGCTGGTTGGGATGGCCAACACGATCGGCGGCAAAGTTTTGCTCGGCGTTCGGGATGATGGCGCGGTGCTCGGCCTGACGGACTCCAACGCCTTGCGTGCCCGTGTCCAGGATATCGCCCGAAACTGCGATCCGCCAGTGGAGGTAGTGGTCGAACTGGTGGGGCGGGTGCTGGTGGTGCATGTTCACGAAAGCAATGCCAAACCGGTACAGTGCAGCGACGGCTTCTTCTGGCGGCAAGGGGCTGCTACTCAAAAGCTTTCTCGGGACGAAGTTAGGAATTTCTTCCACGCCGAGGGTGCGATACATTTCGACTTATCGCCTTGCCCGCGCTTCCGCTATCCGGAGGACTTCGACCGCGAGAAATACGCTGCGTGGCTGGAGCTCAGTGGCATCAGCGGACGGCCGAGCACGGAGGATGTGCTGGTCAATATCGAAGCCGCCGAGCGCACGGGTGGAAAACTCTTGTTCCGCAACGCGGGCGTGCTGTTCTTTGCCAAGAATGTTCGGCACTTTTTTAACCATGCCTACGTCACATGCCTTTTGGCCAAGGGCACCGACAAGGTTCGTGTGCTGGACCGCAAAGATTTCGACGGTGGCATTGTGGCCGATATACAGGACTCCATGCGTTTCATCGAACGCAACACTCGAACCGCCTGGCGTATCGAAGGTCTGCGCCGGGAGGACATCCCCGAGTATCCGATGAAAGCCCTGCGCGAAGCTATCACCAATGCGGTCATGCACCGCGATTGGTTCGTTGATGGGGCCAATGTTTTCGTGGAGATATACACCGATCGGATCGAAATCTCGAGCCCTGGCGGCCTGCCAAAGGGCATGAAGCTTTCCGACCTTGGCCGCAAGAGCATCCGACGCAACGCCCTTATCGCCGATTTGCTCCATCGCATAGAGTTCATCGAAAAGGCGGGAACTGGCATAAAGCGGATTCGCGACGAGGCACACGAGCAAGGCTGCCCCGAGCCGGTTTTCGAGGTGGACGGCTTTTTTACTTCGATATTCCGCCCAAATCCCGAAGTCAGGGCCCAAGCTGGGGTTGTAGCCAAATCATCGACCGGGGAAGTCACCGGGGAAGTCACAAGGCTTCTGGCCGTCATGTCCAGCGAGATGAAACGCAAGGAAATCCAAGAGGCTCTGGGGCTTAAGCACGAGGACCACTTTCGGGAAGCGTATCTTTTGCCGGCTATCAGGGCTGGAGTTGTCGAATTGACAATCCCCGATAGACCCAGAAGCAGCAGGCAACGCTACCGCCTGACGGCCAAAGGGCGCAGTCTGTTGAGGAAGAAAAACAAGGAGTGACCTCTAAAAGCGATATTGGAACGTGACATCGTTCGGCAACAGCATTGGTCGCATAACAATTACATTAAGCATAAACGATCTAACCCCTTGAAATTGCGTAATATTTAATGTCGTATAACATATCTTATGTCTAATTACCCTTATTTCTCCATATTTTCACTACTATTATTTCAAGTATTACTTGATCGTCCTCTCTATATAGTAGTCGTTCAACGCTTCACATCTTTCTCCGCTGATCGCCGTCTGATTATTCTTTCCTAAAACCTTCAAGTTCATAGGTGCCAAAGACATATGTAACACGAGGGGCTGTCAAATCGTGAAATTTCCGTGATCAGTGGGAAGGCGCAGCGGTCGGCGCCTTCTTGGTAGATTTTCCTCCCTGAACTCCGTTTCCGACAGCGTCCCCGAGTTTGCTGATATAGTCCAATGCCTCACCCAGCGTTTCGCAGGTCTGTTCAATTTTCGTGATTTCCTTATTCACGTCCTTGCCCTTGAATCCCTTGGCTTCCAGGGTCATTCTGATCTGATCTTTCCCATTCTGTTTGCCCGCGGTGTCGGGCAGACCATCAAGGCCATAAAGGGCGTCAACAGTGAGCGGCTTCTGGCCGTGCAGGTGAAGGAACGCATTGACGCGACCCATGACCCTGGCAAAATCCGCGTCACTCGGCGGCGTTATGCCTTGTGGCTTGAGCTTCCATTGAGCCAAATAATATTTTGCTATGCTCTTTCTCATTTTTTCCGGTGTCGGCTGAAAAACCGTCGTGACAATCTTCCATTCCTTTGCGTCCGACTTGTCCAGCACAATGGCGATATATTGCCGCTGACCGTTGATGGCAGACGGAGCAATATCAGACGGAGGAGCGTCAGACGGAGCGCCATGGTGGATATCGAGCGGCGTGGAGGCGATAAGCTCCTTTTGCCCCTGACCGCCTATTTTATTGGTGTCTCCAGCCCCGAACATACCCCCCCCCCCCCGAATAAACTCCTGATCGGTAGTATTTGATCGCAATAGACGTGCCAGGAGGGCGACTAATATAACTATTTGATATTAATGGTTTTTTTGACGTATTACAAGGGATGCATGCACCCCTGCTGAGGACTTCGATATTCGCATCGGGGCTTTTTGTCCCCAACATCACTAGGGCCCTTCTCATTCTCCGCTCAGGGCGATCGCCAAGTCCTTCCCTCCCGCAAGCGCCCATTTTGCAAAGCTCTCTCACAGATTTGAATAGCAACCCTTGATATTCCTTATAAAGGTCCCATATTATTGAGGAAGTTACCCTCCCCCTTTGTAAGGGGGAGTTAGAGGGGGTAGATCGTGCGGAATCTACATGATCTACCCCACCCTTCCCTCCCCTTACAAAGGGGAGGGTTAAAAGGAGGTTTTCATGCGCATGGACAGGCTCACGGTTAAGGCACAGGAGGCGCTCTCCGAGGCGCAGACCCTTGCGGGCAAGTTCAACCAGCAGGAGATCACGCCGGAGCACCTCCTGCACGCTATGCTCTCGCAGGAGGGGGGCGTCGTGGCAGCGGTGCTCAAAAAAATCGGCATCGACACCTCGAAGCTCTCGAACGACCTTCTGTCGGCCATCAAAACGCTGCCAAGGGTGACCGGCGCCACCGGCGGCCAGGTCTATATCTCCTCCACCTTAAACCGGATTTTCGATGCGGCGTTCAAGGAGGCGGAGAACCTCAAGGACGAGTTCGTCTCATCCGAGCACATCCTGATCGCGATCGCCGAAGAGAAGGGATCCAAAGCGGGCGAGATGCTCCGCGGGCTCGGCGCATCGAAGAAGGTCATCCTCAAAATCTTGATCGACATACGCGGGCCCCATCGGGTCACGGACCAGAACCCGGAGGGAAAGTATCAGGCGCTCAAGAAATACGGCCGCGACCTCACGGAGGCAGGAGCCCAAGGAAAGCTCGACCCGGTGATCGGCCGCGACGACGAGATAAGGCGCGTGATCCACGTTCTCTCGCGGCGCACGAAGAATAACCCCGTCCTCATCGGCGAGCCCGGCGTCGGCAAGACCGCGATCGTCGAGGGACTCGCGCAGCGGATCGTGGCTGGCGACGTGCCTGAAACGCTCAAGGACAAGAAGCTCGTGGCGCTCGACCTCTCCGCGATCGTCGCCGGCGCGAAGTACAGGGGCGAGTTCGAGGACAGGCTCAAGGCGGTCCTCAAGGAGACCAGCTCCTCTGGCGGAGAGATCATCCTCTTCATCGACGAACTGCACACCCTCGTCGGCGCCGGGGGCGCCGAGGGCGCTATCGACGCATCCAACATGCTGAAGCCCGCGCTGGCGCGGGGCGAGTTGCGCTGCATCGGCGCAACCACGCTCGACGAATTCCGAAAACGCGTCGAGAAGGATGCCGCGCTCGAGCGCCGCTTCCAGCAGGTCTTCGTGGGCGAGCCCACCGTCGAGGACACCATCTCGATACTCAGGGGTTTGAAAGAGCGCTACGAGATCCACCACGGCGTGCGCATCCAGGACTCCGCGATCATCGCTGCCGCCACCCTCTCCGACCGCTACATCGCCGACCGCTTCCTGCCGGACAAGGCGATCGACCTGATCGACGAGGCCGCCTCGAAGCTTCGGATCGAGGTCGACTCGATGCCGGTGGAGATAGACCAGGTGGAGCGCGAGATCATGCAGCGCGAGATAGAATGCGCGGCGCTGAAAAAAGAGAGCGACAAGGCGTCCAGGGAGCGGCTCACGGCTCTCGAGCGCGAGGTGGCTAACCTTCGGGAACGTTCGATGGGGCTTAAAGGCCACTGGCAGAGGGAGCGCGAGCACATAAAACAGATTCGGGAGATCAAGGAGAAGGTCGAGAGGGCGAAGCAGGACCAGGAGAAGGCTGAGCGCGAAGCGAACTTGAACCTCGCGGCCGAGCTCAAATACGGCACGATCCCCACGCTCGCAAAGGAGCTGGAGACAAAACAGGCCGAGCTCGCGGAGGTCCAGAAGGACTGCAAGATGCTCACCGAGGACGTCTCAGCCGACGACATAGCGCAGATAGTCTCCAGGTGGACCGGCATCCCCGTCTCGCGGATGCTCGAGGGCGATAGGACCAAGCTCCTCCACATCGAGGACAGGCTCCGCAACCGCGTCGTCGGCCAGGACGAGGCGCTCACAAAGGTCGCCGCGGCCGTGCGCCGCTCGCGCGCCGGTCTGCAGGACCCGAACCGCCCGATCGGCTCGTTCATCTTCATGGGCCCCACGGGTGTGGGCAAGACGGAGGCGGCGCGCGCTCTCGCCGAGTTTCTCTTCGACGACGAGCGCGCGATGGTGCGCATCGACATGAGCGAGTTCATGGAGAAGCACTCGGTGGCGCGCCTCATCGGCGCGCCTCCGGGATACGTGGGCTACGAGGAGGGGGGCTATCTCACCGAGGCAGTTCGCCGCCGCCCCTATGCGGTCATCCTCTTCGACGAGATCGAGAAGGCGCATCCGGAGGTCTTCAACATCCTGCTCCAGATACTCGACGACGGGCGGCTCACCGACGGCCAGGGCCGGACGGTCAACTTCACCAACACCGTCCTCATCATGACATCCAACGTCGGAAGCGAATTCCTGGCCGACGTCGCCGGCAACGAGGAGAAGATGACCGAGCGGGTCCTCGCGGCGATGAAGCAGCACTTCCGTCCAGAGTTCATCAACCGCATCGACGACCTCGTCATATTCCATCCGCTGAGGAAAGAGCAGATCGCGAAGATCGTCGACATCCAGATGGCGCGCCTCGAGAAGCTGCTCGCGGTCAGAAAGATGACGATCAGGCTCACCGGCGCCGCAAAGATGTGGCTGGCCGAACGCGGCTGGGACCCGGCCTATGGCGCCAGGCCCTTGAAGCGCGCGATCCAGAAATACATCGCCGATCCATTGTCCGAATTGATACTCAAGGGCGAGGTCAAGGACGGCCAGTCAATCGAGGCCGACGTAAAATCCGACGCAGTCGTGTTCAAGGGATGCAAGGGATAAACGCGTTAAAGAGATAGAATGGTTCTCAGCACTTCTTCTATTTCCAATAGAGTGCCGCTGGATACAATTCCCAATTTTTTAACAAAGCGGCTTTTGGAAATCGTGCGTATCTGGTCGCACTTAACAAAGCTGGTTTTTCTTAATCCTCCTTCTGGAGGAGCTAATTTTATATGAGAAGGAATATTTCTAAACGTTGTCGTGATGGGAAGAACTATTACAAGATCAGCCTGACAATTATTAATTTCATCGACCGATATTACGAGCGCCGGCCGCTCGCCATGAATTTCCTTGCCTTGGCCAGGGGGATTTAGATTAACAAGCCACACTTCAGAGCGATACATGTTTTCCATCAGCGTCAATCCTTTTCCAGACCATCACCACCTGTTGAATCCCAAGCTTCCCTCTCAATAATTTCATCTTTCCATGCCTTGCTGTCCGACTTGAGAGATGCATAGGCTTCAGCACAATTATTTAAAAAACATTTTCGTCGATAAATGACCAGGGCTTTCTGAATAATCCTTCCCCTTGAGAGATGTTCTCGTTCTGTCATTTCTCGAAGTATATTTTCAGACTCCCTGTCTATTCTAACAGTCGCAGTATGCATATTATTACCTCCTATATGGATAGTATACATTATTGCATACTAATATGTCTACATATATGTTATCGGCAATGTGGCCATATATGTTGCTAACTATTTCGTATATCCATATTTATATATAAATATCAATGAGTTGTTTCGCGCCACCAGTCGCTCCGTCTGACAATTTTGTTCGATCGTGACAACGGGTAGCAAGGTTGCCGTTCACTTATCAAGGCAAAGATGGGAGATCTCATCCACGAGCTTCCGGTGCTCGCGGCAGCCGATCATTTTTATCGGGGGGCGTTTGGCAGAAGACAAGCAAAAGCGCGACTTGAAATCAGCGACGCGTTTCAGAGATCGCGAAACATTCTCCTCGCCGACCGATCCTTCATCCACCGCGCGATTCAGTCGCTCCACCGCCATGCGCCCTTCGTCTAGGCCCCGGCAGATCATAGCCACATCGGCGCCTGCGGCGATCGCGCGCCACGCCGCCTCGTGCGGCGGGTAGATCGAGGCGCTCCCCTCCATCCTCAGGTCGTCGGTGAAGACCACGCCGTCGAAGCGGAGCTCCCCCCTCAACATGTCCCTCGTGATCGTGCGGGAGATCGACGCGGGCGAGACGGCGTCGATGTTCGGTATCATCAGATGGGCGGTCATCATGGAGGCCACTCCCGCATCTATCGCGGCGCGAAACGGGAGGAGCTCGCACAGGTCGAAGCGCCTCCGCGTGTGGTGGAGCATCGGCAGGCCGAGGTGCGAATCGACGTCGGTGTCGCCATGCCCGGGGAAATGTTTACCGCATGCAGCGACACCTTCTCCCTGAAGGCCTAAGATGAAGGCCGAGCCCAGCCTCGCAACCGCATGCGCGTCGGGAGAGAATGCTCGATCGCCGATCACCGGGTTGAATGCGTTTGTCCGGACGTCGAGCACGGGGGCGAAGTCGATATTAAAACCGGCGGCCGCGAGTTCGCGGCCCAGGAGTTTGCCCACGCGAAGAGCAAGCTCATCGCCCTCCCCCGCCGCCTGCCCCACCGCAGCCATAGGTGGCAGGACGGTGAATGGTGCAGAGAGCCTCGCTACGCGCCCGCCCTCCTGATCGACACCGAGGATGAGCGGCTCGGAAGCGGCATCCTGCAGATCGCCGATCAACCGGACGAGTTGTTTCAAATCGGCGATGTTGCGTTTGAAGAGGATAACGCCGCCGCAGCCGGTGTCCTTGAGGAATTGCTTCACCTCCGGCGTGACCTTCGTGCCTTCGATGCCGACCATCAAGAGCTGGCCAAGATTTTTCATGATGTCATCTCCCTCTGGGCGCGAAGGAATCTCTTAAGCCCTCGCCCAGAAAATTGAACCCCAGCACCACGAGCATGATCGCGAGCCCCGGAAAGATCGACAGGTGCGGCGCTACGAGGAGATATTGCGTCCCCTGGTCGATCATCGCGCCCCACGACGGCACATCAACCGGAACGCCAAGCCCGAGAAACGACAGCGCGGACTCTATCATTATCACGCCGGCCATTCCGAAGCTCGCGTTCACCGCCACCGGCCCTATCATGTTTGGAAAGAGGTATCGAACGAGCAGCCGCGGCGTGCGGACGCCGATCGCCCTCCCGGCGACTACGAACTCACGTCCCTTGAGGGCAAGCGCCTGTCCGCGCACGAGCCTGGCGTAGGTGACCCAGCCCTTGAGGCAGAGGATGATGATGACGTTCTTGATCGACGGCTCCAGGAACGCCGCGACAGCGATCGCCAGCAGAAATCCCGGAAAGGCGAGGAATACATCCGAGACAAACGAAAAGATGCGGTCGGCGATTCCCCCGACGAAGCCGGCGACCATGCCGACCGCGCAACCTATCACGAGCGAGATGCCGACGACCGCGCAACCTATCACGAGCGCGACGCGGGTCCCGTATATCATCCGCGAGAGGATGTCGCGGCCGTCCGCATCGTTGCCGAAGAGATACGCCATGCTCGGCCCCGCAAAGGAGCGGTCGATGTGATAGGCAGAAGGATCGTGCGGGGCGATGAACGGCGCCAGCAGCGCGACGATAATCAGCGCCGCTATGATCGCAAAGCCGGCCTTTGCAGCGAAACCCCTCACAGTTTTATCCTCGGATCAGCAACCTTATAGAGGCAATCCGTCGCCGTGTTGATGATGACGTAGGCGAATGATATCGCCAGCACGCAGCCGGAGACGACCGGATAGTCCCTCCGGCTTATGGAATCGATGAGCAGCATGCCTATGCCGGGCCAGCCGAAGACCCTCTCCGTGATGATCGCGCCGGCCAACAGCGAACCGACCTGCAGGCCGACGATCGAGATCACCGGGTTCAGCGCATTCCTGAGCGCGTGCTTGTACATCACGGTCCGCTCGGAGAGGCCCTTCGCGCGCGCGGTCGTCATGTACTCGCGGCGGATCTCCTCCATCATCGACGCGCGGGTGAGGCGCGAGATCATGGCGGCGACCCCGAAGCCGAGCGTCACCGCCGGAAGGATGAGCGAAGCGACCGAGCTGCCGCCGGAGATCGGCAGGAGCCGGAAGTGAACGGAGAAGATGAGTATGAGCACGGGGCCGAGCCAGAAATTCGGGACAGAGATACCAGCGAGCGCCATGACCATCATGGCGCGGTCCCAGAGACCGCCCCGTTTCACCGCCGCGATGATCCCCGCCGGGATCGCCACGAGGATAGCGATGGACATTGCACACAGGGCGAGGATGAACGTCGCGCCAGCGCGCTCCTTGAGATGCGAAAGCACGGGCCGGCCATCGAAGATGGAGCGGCCCCAATCGCCTTCAGCGAGCCCGCCGACAAATCGCGCGTACTGCGTGGCCAACGGCAGATCGAGATGCATCTCGTGCGCGAGCTCTGCGCGATCGGCGGCGAGCGCCTGCTCGCCGAGTATGATATCCACCGGATCGCCCGGAATCACGTGGATGAGGAGGAAGACGATCGTCGAGACCGCGAGGAGCACGGGGATCATCATTAATATGCGCTTGATGACGAACTGGAACATAGCAATTCCCCTCCTTTGTAAGGAGGGGTCAGGGGAGGTAGATACTGTATTTCCGGCAGATCTACCCCACCCTGACCCTCCCCTTACAAAGGGGAGGGAAAATAATTCTACTTTTCAACATTCACAAACGTCCGGTACGACGCGTCCGGCCTGAGCGACACCCCTGACAATCCATCCCGGTACACGATCACGTTCTTCTCGTACCACAGGGGGATGAACGGAAGGTCGTCGAGGACTATCTTCTGCACCTCAGCATAAATCGCGCGGCGCTTTGCCTGATCCATCGTCTGCCTGCCCTCCTGCACGAGCCTGTCGACCTCCGGATTTTTGTAGCGGCCGCGATTCAGGCCGTTGGGCGGTACGCGGGAGGACTGGCACACTTCATAGAAGATGTCCGGCTCGAAGATGCCGACCCACGAGAGCGTGTAGATCTGAAAATTGCCCCTGCCGACGTCGCGGAAAAAAGTCCCCCACTCGTACGGCTCCACCCTCGCGGCTATCCCCACCTTCGAGAGCTGGTCGGATATCATCCTCGCCACGTCGATGCGCTCTTTGACCGTCGAGGTCTTGTACTTAAGCTTCAAACGCGCCGCTGGCTTAGCTCCTTCGGGGCCCCCGAAGCCTGCCTCATCCAGGAGCTTCGCCGCCTTCGCGGGATTGTATTGGTATTGCGGAAGATCCGCGTCGTACGCCCAGTTGCCGGGGGAGAGGATCGAGTTCGCCTTGACGGCCAGACCGCGCCACCTGTGCGCGATGATCTCGTCCCTGTCGATCGCATATGCGATTGCCTGCCTCACCCTCTTGTCGGAGAGCGCGGGGTCGGTGAGGTTGAAACCCAGGTAGGTCATCACCGTGCCCACTTCATCGATCTCCCTGAGGGCCGGATTTTTCTTGAGGCTGTCGATGAGCATCGGCGGGATCGAATTCTGAACCAGATCGACGTCGCCCTTCATGAGCTTCATGACGCGGATGTTGTCGTCCTTCACGATCTCGAAGACGAGCTTCGAATTTTTTGGAGCCCCGCCATAATACGCAGGGTTGGCCGAGAGTTCGACAACCGAGTCCGCCACGAAGCGGACGAGCCTGTAGGGACCGACGCAGATCGGATCCCTCGCGAAGGCAGCTCCCCTGCCCTCAGCTGCGGAGGCGGAGACTATGCCGCGCGTGAGCATCGACAGAAACGGCGCATACACCTCCTTGAGATCGATGCGGACGACGTCGGGCTTCTCCGCGACCACATCCGCGATCCTGTCGAAGGCGGCGCGAAGCGGCGAGGCGATTTTTCCGTCCATGATGGAGCGGAAGGTGTAAACGACATCCGCGGACGTGAGCTCGCTGCCGTCGCCGAAAGTTGCCCCGTGGCGCAGGAAAAATCTGTAGGATGTGTCGGATATCCGCTCGTAGCGCTCCGCAAGCGCCGGGACGAGCTCCAGCGAGGAGTTGCGCGCGAGGAGGCCGTCGCAGATGAGCGACGATATCTTGTCTCCCTCGGCATCGGTCACCAGGCGCGGGTCGAGCGTCAAAGGGCCGAACTGTGTCGCAACGATGATGGTGCCGCCTCCCCTGCCCACAGCGCTCCTGCAGCCGGAAAGACTCACGAGCACCGCCAGGACCGCCACCGATACCCATTTATTCTTCACCCTTGCCCCCGCGAATGCTTTGCATTAAAATGTACGAACATTATCCGCCCATGTCAAACAAACACAGAATCATCGCACTCATAGCCTTGATCATCGGGGCATCTGCTCCGGCGTCCGGCACGGCGGCGACGCCGGCGTCAATCGACATCTCGCGGAGCGCCGTCCACAGGGGCTTCAACTCGTCCGAGACCTCGATCTCCATCGCAGACGCAGGGAGCGGCAGGGAGTTGGCCGGCCATCTGCCTGACCTGGCGCTCAACCCGGCGTCGTGCATGAAGATCATCACCTCGACGGCGGCGCTCGCGCTCCTGGGGCCCGCGCATGGCTACCGCACGGATTTTCTGACCGATCGTCGGTTTAGCGGCGGGACAATCGGCACGCTCTACGTGAGGGGCGACGGCAACCCGATGCTCGTGAACGAGGACCTGATGGAGATCGCCGGCTGGCTGCATGAGAAAGGGCTCCGGCGGATCACCGGCGGCATCGCGATAGACAACTCATTCTTCGACTCGTACGAATTCCCGCGCAAGGGTGGCAACGAGACGCGCGCCTACACCGCCAAGACCGCCGCCACCTCGGTGAACTTCAACTCCGTCGCCGTAGTGGTGGCGCCGGGCGCAAGGTCAGGCGCGCCCGGGGTCGCGACGACAAATCCCCCCACCGAATATTTCCGGATCGTGAACAAGCTCGTGACGGGCGGCAGGTTCAGAGTCGACATCGCGATGAAACAGGATGGAGACGGCGAGGCGATCGTCGTCTCCGGAAGTATCCCGCCGAGGGCCGCCGAGCAGCAGTTCTACCGAAGCGTCACCGATCCGGCCCGGTATGCGGGGTCGGTCATCAAATATATGCTCGAGCAGAACGGCATCGCGGTCGAGGGGGCAGTGAGGCCAGCCACAACACCCGCGCAGGCGACCCTGCTCCTCTACGTCCCGTCAAAGCCGATGTCGGAGATCCTCAGGGAGATGAACAAGCGCTCCAACAATTTCATGGCGGAGCAGACGCTCAAGCACCTGGGCGCGGTGAAATACGGCGCGCCCGGCTCCACGGCCAAGGGCGTGAAGGCGCTGGAGGAATATCTGGCGTCGATCGGGATAGCGAAGGGCGGCTACACGCTCGAAAACGGCTCCGGTCTCTCGGCGGAGACGCGCATCTCAGCGAGGCAGCTCGTGCGCGTGCTCTCGGCCGCATACAGGAACAGCTCCATCCGCGATGCATTCATGGATTCGCTCTCGGTCCTCGGCATCGACGGCACGACGAAATCGTGGCGCTTCGCGCCCGACCTGACGGGCAGGATACTCGTGAAGACCGGCACGATCAACAGCGTGAGCGCGCTTGCAGGCTACGCTCCAACTGCATCGGGCAAGCTCGCCGCATTTGCGATACTGGCCAACGGGCTGCCGCGCGGCGCATGGGTGGCGCACGTGGCGGAGCTCGAGGTGGTGAGGGCAATCACGGAGGCACAGCAATGAGTTCCCAGCGCATCCTGAACATCCTCCTGGCCGTCTGCCTCGCGGCCGGATTCGCGTGCTTCGCCCTCTTCGTCCTGCCGGATCAGATACGGAGGGCGCGCGCCATGCCGCCTCCTGATCGCGCGGCCTCCGTGCCGGATAAACTCTCATCCATAATATCGTTCGATTCGCCCTCGCCCGCCCCCCTGCCCGACGGCATGACCGCTCGGTTCACGCCGGAGGGAGAGCCGCCATCTCCTCTCGGTGTAGCCCCGCTGCCGGCGGACCAGAGGATGGTAGATGCTAGAAACGACATAGTTGCAGGCGGCGCAGGCGCTGCCATCGACGACACAAGCGGCGAGGCGAGGCAGGCGATCGCCTCCGAGGCCGGGCTCCCCGGCGAGTTCAAGGCATTTCCGCCCTCCTCCCTCGCCCGCCGCGACCCCTCCGCGCTCGACGGCGACAGCGCGAAACTCAAGAAGAGCTGGATCGCGACGCCGGCGGGGCTTGAGGAGGACGTCGCATTCTGGCGCGACGTCTACACCAAATACGACCGCAATCATGTGGTGCTGCACCACCCGCGCCATCTGAGCATCGTCTATGACGTCGTGGACGTCTCCGACATCGCAAACGACGTCCGCTTGACGGACGTCGAGCGCGACCACATGCGCGAGAAGCGCATCGACGAACGGCGCGACAGGATTACCGCGCAGCTCGAGACGCTCGCCACAAACCCGCCCTCATCCTCCTTGAGCGACGAGGAGCTCGGGGTCAAGAAGCTCTTCCGCGGAGTCCAGGAAGAAAACGCGTTCAAGAAGGCGGCGGGCGAGGACGGCGTGCGCGCGCAGACGGGCCAGCGGGACAAGTTCATCCCGGGCCTTGCGTACTCCGGCCGATATCTGGGTGAGATAGAGGCGATATTCGAGTCGTACGGCCTGCCGCGCGAGCTCACGCGGATCATCTTCGTGGAGTCGATGTTCAACCCGCGCGCCATAAGCTCGGTCGGCGCAAGCGGGATATTCCAGTTCATGCGCGGCACGGGCAAACTCTATCTTGAGATCAACGACATCGTCGACGAGCGCAACGACCCGACCACCGCGGCGCACGCGGCGGCCAGGCTCCTGCGCCACGACTTCGACGAGCTGGGGGCATGGCCGCTGGCGGTCAACGCATACAACACCGGGCGCGGCAGGATGCAGCAGGCGGTGGCGGGCATGGGCACGACCGACATCGGGAAGATCGTCCGCGGATTCGACCATCCCGCCTACGGGTTCGCCTCCCGCAATTTCTTCCTCGAGTTTCTGGCGGCGCTCGACGTCGCCGAACACGCGGAAAAATATTTCGGCGAGCTTACATACGACAAGCCTCTGCGCTATGAGATCGTGCGATCGGGCTACAGCATATCGCTGCCGGAGGTGGCCCGCATCGCCGGGATCAACCTCGATGAGATCATGGAACTCAACCCGGCTTTCACGCCGAAGATCGCGAGCGGCCTTCTGCTTGTCCCGACCGGATTTTCCATACGCGTGCCGGAGAAGAAGTCGGAACTCTTCCTTGCGGCCGCGACCCGCGCGCCCAAGAGCCGCTCCGGCCCCGTGAAGCACGTGGTGAATGGCGACGATACGCTCGATTCGCTCGCGAGGATGTACGGCGTGACACAGCAGGCGATCATCAAGTCAAGCAACCTGGTCAGCCGCAGGCTGCACCCTGGCCAGACGCTGCTGGTGCCGGTGGACGAAAAATAACCATTTTTTGACGCTTTTGGTGTGTCTCTGCTCAAATTGATAATAGATACAACTCCTCTATAAGCTCAGTCATGTAAATTCAATGGGTTAGGACGATGCCGGCGGCCGTTCCAGGCTGGCACGAATATTGCTGCATAAGTGATGTGGTGATACAATGCGCGTCAGGGAGGAAGATATGAAGATCATAAAGGGCTTTGCGCTGATCATGCTTCTGGCTCTCGTCGCCGCCTGTGAACCCGGCTCCGCGCCCGTTTCGCAACCGGACAATACTTTCACGCCGCCTGATACCACCACTGTACCTGTACCTGCGCCGACGCCGACGCCGACGGAGACCCAGATCGCCAGCGGAGCGTGCACTCAAGCGAGCGATTGCGACGCCAACAGCGCCTGCTCCCCCAGCGGGAAGTGCCTCGTCAAAGACGGCAATCCATGCGCCATCAAAGACAATTGTTTGTCTGGATATTGCGACCAGCAAAAATGCGCGCCGATACCCGCCGGTACACCAAAAAAAGAGAACGGAGAGTTGTGTTCCGATGGCTCAGCGTGCTCATCTGGAACCTGCAGTCAGGACAATAAAGGACAATACCGGTGCAGCAAAGCTGGCAAAGCCGCAGGTGAGCCGTGCAGCGACGATAACCAATGCATGACCAACTGGTGTATTATGAAGAATTGCGCCTACAGGATGCTTTACGACTTCTGCGACAACGATTTTGAGTGCCCACCCAACAACAGCTGTGCAATAGCTAAACTAGGTCAAAACAAAGGTGACAAAATATGCCTTTTGAGCGACGAGGTAGGCTGCGTGAACCCTGAGCAGTGCGCGAGTGGAAAATGCGGCGGCGGAATATGCGCGCCCTGACAGGTTGTTGAAAAAGTCCAAAACCTACTAATCCGCTGACCGGCTGCATCCCTATGACGCGAATTTGGTGATGTTGTGCCCGAAGAGCTTCTCGACGTCCGCGACGAGCTGCGGCGACGGCGCGAGCCTCAAATCAGGCGGGAGCGAGAGTATCGTCTCGGTCTTGTCGGGGACCACGAGATGGACGAAGCCCTCGCAGCCTCCCGGATGGCGCGCGAGCACGCTCTTCAACTGCGCGAGGATGTGCGGGGTCACCTCCGGCTGGTGCAGGTGAAAATGTATGCTCCTCGTGAGTTTCGCCGCCACATCCTCGATGGGGATGATCTCCTTCGCTATCACCTTCGCGGCCTCGCCGCCGGTGTCGGCGTTGCCCACTACGAACATCGGCGTGTCGCTCTTTATGAGCTGCATCGCCTCGGCGTAGAGATCAGAGAAGACGACGACCTCGGCCGTCCCCTTCAAATCCTCGAGCGTGACAAAGCCCATGCGGTCGCCGCGCTTGGTCGTGATCTCCCGGAGCCGGGCGGTGACGCCGCCGAGTTTCACCTCCTGGCCGTCCGGCGATTCGTTCAGGGAGGCCGTATCGGTCGTCGCATACTGCGCGAGCAGCGCCTCGTAGGCAGCGAGCGGATGGCCCGTGATGTAGAAGCCGAGCGACTCCTTCTCGTAGGCGAGCAGCTGCCTCTCGGCCCACTCCGAGACATCCGGCAGCTCCGGCTCGGGCGAGACCGCCCCGGCCTCCGGTATCATGTCGAAGAGTCTCACCTGCCCGGATTGCCTGTCGCGCTGGCGGGAGGCCGCCATCTCCAGCGCGCGGTCGAGCGCCGCGAGCAGCGCCGCGCGAGCGGCGCCGGTGAAATCGAACGCGCCGCATTTGATGAGGCTCTCGACGACGCGGCGGTTGGCGCGGCGCGAATCCACCCGCTCGCAAAAATCGAAGAGCGATCTATATGGACCACCGCCCCCCCTCACCTCGACGATGCTCTCGATCGCCCCCTCTCCCACGTTCTTCACCGCGCCGAGGCCGAAGCGGATGACGTTCTCGCCCACGACGGAAAAACTCTCGCCGCTCTCGTTCACGTCCGGCGGCAGGACGTTGATGCCCAGCGACTTGCTCTCGCTCATATACTGCAGGACCTTGTCGGCGTTGTCCTTTTCAGCCGTGAGCAGCGCCGCCATGAACTCCGTCGGGTGGTGGAACTTGAGATACGCCGTCTGATACGCCACGAGCGCATATGCAGCCGAGTGACTTTTATTGAAGCCGTAAGAACCGAACTTCTCCATGAGGTCGAAGATGCGCTCCGCCTTCGGCCGCGATATCTTGTTGGCGACGGCGCCATCGACGAACCGCTCCTTCTGTTTGGCCATCTCCTCCGGCTTCTTCTTTCCCATCGCGCGGCGCAGGATGTCGGCTTCGCCCAAGCTATAGCTCGCGAGCACGTTCGCGATCCGCATCACCTGCTCCTGATAGACGATGACGCCGTATGTCTCGCGCAGGATCTCGGCCAGCTGCGGGAGCTCGTATTTTATGGCAGTGCGGCCGTGCTTGCGGTTGATGAAGTCGTCGACCATGCCTGAACCCAGGGGACCGGGCCTGAAGAGCGCGACGAGCGCCACGATTTCGGCGAAACCGCTGGGCTTCAACTTGCCGACCAAGTCCGTCATCCCCGAGCTTTCGAGCTGGAAGACGCCGGCCGTGTCCCCCTCGGAGAGGCGCTTGTACACGAGCGGGTCGGTGAGCGGAAGAGCGTCGATGTCGATCTTCTCGCCGCCGCGGCCGGCGATGAGCTTTATGCAGTCGTCGATCACGGTCAGGGTCTTGAGCCCCAGGAAATCGAACTTGATGAGCCCCACCTTCTCGATCGACTTCATGTCGAACTGCGTTACGACGTCGTCGTTGCTGCCCTTGTAGAGCGGGACGAAATCGGTGAGCGGCTGGTCCGACATGACGACCCCCGCCGCGTGCGTGGAGGCGTGCCTCGGAAAACCCTCGAGCGCACCGGCGATATCGAGCAGCCGCTGCACCTGCGGCTGCTTCGCCAGGTCTTTCAGCTTCGGCTCGATCTCGATGGCCTGCTTGAGCGTCATGCCGATCGTGGCGGGGATCAGCTTGGCAATCCGGTCGACGTCGCCGTAGGGCAGCCCCATCACGCGGCCGACGTCGCGCACGACCGCGCGGGCCTTCATGGAGCCGAACGTGATGATCTGGCTCACGTTGCCGTACTTCTTCGAGACGTATTCGATCACCTCGCCGCGCCGCCGCATGCAGAAGTCGATGTCGACGTCCGGCATGCTGATGCGCTCCGGGTTCAGGAATCGCTCGAAGAGGAGGTCGTGCTCCAAGGGATCGATGTTGGTGATCCCGAGGCAATAGGCCACGAGCGAACCGGCGGCGGAACCGCGGCCGGGCCCCACCGGCAGGTCCCTGCCCCTGGCGTACGCGATGAAGTCCGCGACAATGAGGAAGTAGCCGGCAAAACCCATCGAGGATATGACCTTGAACTCCACTGCGAGCCGCGCCTCGTACGCGGCGCGGTCAGCCGCCTTGCCGCGATGCATCTCTACGGTCGGCCAGCGCTTCTCGAGCCCCAGGCGGGCCTCGTCTTCAAGAAACCCGACGAGGTCGCGGCCCTCCGGCGGGACGAACTTCGGAAAGTGATAGGTGGTGAAGTCGAACTCGAGGTTGAGCCTCTCGGCGATCGCCACGGTATTGGAGATCGCCTCAGGGCAGTCGGCGAAGAGCTCCGACATCTCCTCGGGCGATTTGAGATAGAACTCGTCCGAGGGCATCCGCATCCGCTTTTCGTCGCTCAAGTTCTTGCCGGTCTGTATGCACAGGAGCGCGTCGTGCGCCGCCGAATCCTCGCGGCGGAGGTAATGGACGTCGTTTGTCGCGACAAGCCCCAGCCCCAGCTCCGCCCCGAGCTTTATGAGCCCCTCGCGCGCCGGTTTCTGCTCCGGCATCCCGTGGTCCTGTATCTCCAAAAAGAAACGGTTGCCGGTGAATATCGAGGCGAACTCCGTTGCGGCGCCCAAGGCATCCTCCCAGCGCCCCTCCGAAAGGGCCCGCGGTATCTCCCCCTTGAGGCAGCCGGAGAGGGCTATGAGGCCCTCATTATATTCCCTTAATATACCCTTATCTATCCGCGGTTTATAATAGAACCCTTCCAGATAACTTGAAGTAATCAGGCGGCAGAGATTTCGGTACCCGTCCCGGTTTTTGACCAGGAGCGTGAGGTGCGCCAGGTGCCCCTCCCCGCTCGTATCGCGGCTCTTTCGGTCGCCGCGCGTGGGAAGGTAGACCTCGCAGCCGATGCAGGGCTTGACCCCCGCCTTGGAGAGCGTCTGGTAGAACTCGATCGCCCCGAAGATGTTGCCGTGGTCCGTGAGGCCCAAGGCCGGCATCCTGAACTCTTTCGCGCGGCCCGCGAGCGCCGATATCGGCGCAGCCCCGTCGAGGAGGCTGAAATAGGAATGGACGTGCAGATGTACGAAGTTTGAATGGTGCATTTGATATTCGCGTAACAGATCGGTTCCGGGAGCGCAAGGAGGCAGGATGAAGGGATAGATTCCCAATTGAGTTCCGGCTCCATCGGTCGTATATTCCGGCGTGACCCGTCCCATTTGGAGAAAACCATGAATCTACACGACGTCTTTGACCTGATGATCAAGGAAAACGCCTCCGACGCGATCCTCAAGGCCGGGAGCCCGATCCGGCTCCGGATCTTCACGGAGCTCAAGGAGCAGGGCAAGGCCGTCTTCTCCGGCAAGGAGATCGAGGCGGCCATCGCCGGGCTCGTGACGCCCGCGGAGAAAAAACTCGTCGAGCAGCGGCGCGGCTACGAGGGCGCCGTCTCCCACGGAGAGGCGTGGCGGTTCCGCATCGGCATCTTCTGGCAGCAGGGGCAGCCGGCCATCGTCGCCCGCAAGATCGACCTGCAGACGCTCAACTTCGAGAAGCTCAACCTCCCTGCCGCGGTCCTCGAGAGCCTCTGCCGGGAGCGGCGCGGCCTCATCCTGCTCGTCGGCATGGCCGGAAGCGGAAAATCGACCACGATCGCCTCGATGATCGAACACATCAACCAAAACGCCGGGCGGCACATCCTGACGGCGGAGGAGCCGATCGAATACGTCTTCCGTGAAAAGATGTCGGTGATCAACCAGAGGGAGATCGGGCGCGACGTCGCGGACTATGAGGAGGCGCTCAAGCAGATGGCGAACCTCTCGCCCGACATCCTCTATATAGGCGACATCCGCGATGCCGGCACCTGCAGCGCCGTCCTCAAGGCAGCGGAGAAAGGCATCCTCGTCTTCTCGACGCTGCACAGCGTGAACGCCCAGACGACGGTCGAGACGCTCATCAACTTCTTCCCGCGGGAGCAGCAGGACCGCATGTTCGTCCGCTTATCGCTGCTCCTCAAGGGGGTGATCGCACAGCGGCTGATCCCGCGCGATGGAGCGCCCGGCCTCATCCCGGCCTATGAGGTGATGACCTTGAGCCCCACGATCGCCGCCGCCATCGCCGAGAAGCGGATCGTGGATATCCCCAAGATCATCCGCGAGAGCAGCGACATGTTCGGGATGAACACATACGAGCAGTGCCTGCTCCGCCTCATCAGGGAGAATAAGATCGCCCACGAAAGCGCGCTCGAGTATTCCGACAGCAGAAAGGACATCGAAGTCTCACTCACCTACAGAAGGGAGTGAAAAAGCCGTCAGACGGAGCGAAACGAGTCCGCTGCTGTCACCGGTGGAACCCTTGACATTGTGTAATATAATGTGTAATAATATGTGTGGAATGGAGGTGGATCATGGCGACCAATCTTGCATTGAATGAAGAGCTTCTCGAGAAGGCGCTCGAAGTGGGGCACCTCGGCACCAAGAAGGCCACCGTCAACGAGGCCCTGAAGGAGTTCATAGAACGCCGGCAGCAGGGGCGCATCCTCGACCTTTTCGGCAAAGTCGACTGGGATAAAAAGTACAGCTACAAAAATGCAAGGAAACGATGATGAACTATATCGTAGACACCTCGGTATGGTCGCAAGCGCTGCGCCGGGAACACCATCGCGAAACCGAAGAGGTGCGAAAGCTGGCGATCCTTCTCTCCGAGGGCGAACGCATCTTCCTGCCCGGCATCATACTCCAGGAAATTCTTCAGGGCGTCCAGCGCTCAGAGCAGTTCAAGCAGATTCGTGAAGCATTGAGCTGCTTTCCCGTTCCGGAAACGGGGCGAGACGATTACGTCTTTGCCGCCGAACTCTTCAATCACTGCCGATCCAAAGGCGTGCAGGCAGCGACGGTCGATTTCATGATCGCATCACTGGCCATCCGGCACAAATGCCTTCTGCTCACCTCTGATAAGGATTTCGTCCACATCGCCAGACATTCCGACCTCAAGCTCTTGTAGTGGAATAAATAGCGAATATCCTCTCATTCCCACTCAATCGTCGCGGGCGGCTTTGAGGAGATATCGTAGACCACGCGGTTGATGCCGCGAACCTCGTTGATGATGCGATTCGAGATCCGGGCCAGCAGGGAATAAGGCAGATCTACCCAGTCGGCGGTCATGCCGTCGGTGGAGGTGACGGCGCGCAGCGCAACGACGTTCTCGTAGGTGCGCTCGTCCCCCATCACGCCAACGGATTTCACCGGAAGAAGGACGCAGAAGCACTGCCATATCTTTCCGTACCAGCCGGCATCCTTCACCTCCTGCATCATGATCTCGTCGGCCTCGCGGAGCGGTTCGAGGCGCTCGCGCGTCACATCCCCCACGATCCTCACCGCCAGCCCCGGCCCCGGAAAGGGATGCCGCGAAACTATCTCTTCGGGGAGACCCAACTCCCTGCCCACCTCGCGCACCTCGTCCTTGAAGAGCTCTCGCAGGGGCTCCACGAGCTCGAAGCCCATGCGCTCCGGAAGCCCGCCGACGTTGTGGTGGCTCTTGATGACGGCGGAGGGGCCCTTGAACGAGACCGACTCGATGACATCCGGGTAGAGCGTCCCCTGGGCGAGGAACCCGACATCCGTGATCCTCTTCGCCTCGTCCTCGAAGACCCTGATGAATTCCTCGCCTATGATCTTGCGCTTCCGCTCCGGATCGGCGACGCCTGCGAGCTTCGAGAGAAAGCGCCCGGCGGAATCGACGACGTCGAGATTTATATGAAACGAGCCGCGGAAGACGCGCTCGACGTACTCCCTCTCGTTCTTCCTCAAAAGGCCGTTGTCGACGAAGATGCAGGTGAGTTTATCTCCCACCGCCCTGTGGACGAGCGCTGCGGCCACGGAGGAATCGACGCCGCCCGAAAGGCCGCATATGATGCGCGAGCTGCCGACCCGCTCCCTGATCGCCGCTGCCTGAGACTCGATGAACGAAGCCATCGTCCATGTGGGTTTGCAGCCGCATATCGCGAGGACGAAATTCGAGAGGATCGTCCTCCCCTCCGGCGTGTGCGTCACCTCGGGATGAAACTGAAGCCCCAGTATCCTGTCGTCGTCCGATGCCATGGCGGCGACCGGCGAATTGGCGCTCTTCGCGATCGGGCGAAAACCCTCCGGCATCCGCTCGATCCTGTCGCCGTGGCTCATCCAGACCGGCATCGGCCATCCCCTGACGCCGGCGAAGAGGCGGTGCGACTCCTCAGCCTGAATCTCCGCGCGGCCGTACTCGCGCTTGCCAGCGGCCACTACCGAGCCGCCCAGCGCGTGCGCGATCGACTGCAGGCCATAGCAGATGCCCAGCACCGGGATGCCGAGCTCAAGCAGCACAGGGTCGAGCCTCGGCGATGCTGCCTCGGCCACGGATGCGGGCGAGCCTGAGAGGATCACGCCCTTCGGCGCGAAGGCGCTGATTTTTTCGAGCGGCCAGTTGAACGGCTGGATCTCGCAGTAGACGTGCGCCTCGCGCACGCGCCTTGCTATGAGCTGGGTATATTGGGAACCGAAATCCAGGATGAGGATGCAGTTGGGGTCCATTATTCCACCGAATAATTCGGCGCTTCTTTTGTGATGATGACGCCGTGGACATGCGACTCACGCAGGCCGGCGGGCGTTATGCGGACGAACTTCGTCTTCGTGGAGAGATCCTCAAGCCTGCCGGAGCCGGCATATCCCATCCCGGAGCGAAGCCCGCCGATCATCTGATAGAGCACGTCGCGGAGCTTTCCGCGATAAGGCACCCTGCCCTCGATCCCCTCCGGAACGAGTTTCCCCGCATCCATGACATCTCCCTGGAAATAGCGGTCGCGGCTCCCCTCCTGCATCGCCGAGAGCGAGCCCATGCCGCGGTAGACCTTGTAGCTGCGCCCCTGATACAGGACGACCTCGCCGGGCGATTCGTCGGTCCCGGCGAACATCGAGCCGATCATCACCGAATTCGCCCCGGCCGCCAGGGCCTTCACGATATCGCCGGAGAACTTCACGCCGCCGTCGGCGATCACAGGCACGCCCTTCTTCCGCGCCACGGAACCCACCGCCGCGATCGCCGTGATCTGAGGCACGCCCGAGCCCGATACGATGCGCGTCGTGCATATCGAACCGGGGCCGACGCCGACCTTCACGGCTGAGGCGCCGGCGCCTATCAGCGCCTCGGCGGCATCGGCCGTCGCAATGTTGCCGGCGATGAGCTGCAGCTCTTCGTGCGCCTTCCGGATGCGCCTCACCATGTCGATCACACCGCGCGAGTGTCCGTGCGCAGTGTCGACGACGATGACATCGGCGCCGGCTTCTATCAGCGCCTCCGCCCTCTCAAACTCCGCATCCGAGACGCCGATTGCCGCGCCGACGCGGAGCCTCTCTTTGGAATCCTTGGTCGCAAGCGGATGGAGCTGGACCTTCTTGATGTCGCGGACGGTGATGAGACCCTTGAGGTTGAAGTCGCCGTCCACCAGCAGGAGTTTTTCGATCCGCCGCTCGTGGAGAATTTTTTTCGCCTCGGATAGGCCGACGCCCTGCCTCGCGGTGGCCAGCCTGTCGCGCGGCGTCATGACCTCCGCTACTTTGCGCTCGAGATTCTCCTCGAACTGGATGTCGCGCCTGGTGACGATGCCGACGAGGCGCCCGCCCTCGCAGACGGGGAAGCCGGATATGTTGTAACGGCGGGCGAGTTCGAGGACCTCCACGAGCGTCTGGCCAGGCGAGACGGTGATCGGCTCCGTGACGACTCCCCCCTCGTATTTCTTCACGCGCGCGACCTCGGCCGCGTGGCGCTCGATCGGCCAGTTCTTGTGGATGATCCCCAGCCCGCCCTCCTGAGCCATGGCTATGGCGGTGGCCGCCTCCGTGACGGTGTCCATCGCGGCGGAGACGAGCGGGATATTGAGACTGATTTCGGGGGTGAGGCGCGTGGAGATATCGACGTCCTTCGGCAGCACCTCGGAGGCGCCAGGGACGATAAGGACGTCGTCAAATGTGAGACCTTCCTGCAAACGTTCGCCCAACATGGCGGGACCCTAGTGGCAAATGCCCGGAAAGTCAAGCCGCGGCGCGGAAAGGCTACTGCCCCCAGCGCTCCGGCGGCTTCGGCGGAGGCGGTTTCTCTTTCTCGATGACCTCCTCAGGTGGCGTCGCCAGTATCTCGGCAGGTGGCTCCACAACGGGCGGAGGCGGTTCCACAACGGGCGGAGGCGGAGCTGGTTCTTCTATGGGCGGTGCGGGTGGCGCTTTGACAGGCGCCGCAGCGCGTTCGCGGCTGAAAGAATTATAGCCGCTCGCGACGAATACGACCGCGCGGCGGTTCTGCTTGCGCCCGGCCTCAGTGGTGTTGGGGGCGACGGGCCTGTTGGCGCCGTACGCGACCGGCACAAGATCGACGTCAGAGCGGACGCCATGCGCCTTCATATAATCGATCACGACCTGCGCGCGCTTGAGCGATATCAGCTCGTTGGCCTGAGAGGTTCCGAGCGCATCGGCGTGGCCGCCAACGCGCAGCCTCCTGATATGGGTCGATCCGTTCACGACGCCGATCACCTCGTCGAGGGTAGGCGTCATGTCTTTTCTGAGCTTCGCGCTGTTGAAAGCGAAGGTGACCGGCCTGGACGTCTTGATCTCTCCGCCGAGCATATCGCCCTCGCCGAATTCGCCGCTCGACAGCTGCGAGAGGGCCGCCAGCTCTCCGGCCGAGAAGGAATCCCGCAGCTCGTAGAACTTCGGGCACGACGCGTCATCCACGCCCTCCTGATACTGCCCGCTCGGCGGGCAGCGGCTCTCCATCGCCACGAACTCCTTCAAATCGTAGTATTTTGGACAGCCGATATCGTTGACCTGCGCGTTGAAATCTTCCGGGTTGGGCGGGCACAGGATGCTCATCTGCTCAGCCGCCAACGTGTAGATATTTCTGATCTCGCCGCTCGTATAATTGCCGGCGAGGTTGAACACCTTGGGGCAGGCCGCGTCGTGGACCCTCGAGTCGAAGTCCTCGAGCCTGGACGGGCACCGCAGGACCAGGTTTGTGATATCGCGCAGATCGTAATACTTGAGACAGCCGGGGTCGCTCACCCCCGCCTGGTAGTCGGCGGGATTGGACGGGCAGGTATCCCGGAGATGTTTCAGCTCGTCGGCGGAAAGCCCTTTCTCGAGACGGGCGATGCATGCCATCTCGACATCGGCATCCTTCTGCTGGTACTTCGGCGTATTGAGGCGATATTTCACTCCGAGGACGGCGCGCGCCCTTGCGCCCATGGCGCCGCACACGAGGCACGTCCCGCCGCCGCCTTCGATGGTAACGCCTGTCTTCTTTATGTCGAAGCGCGCCCCGACCATCATCTCCGCCGGGTTCATGTCGCGGCTGCTGAAGAACTTGTTGAAGGAGGCCATGGCATTCACCTCGGCGAAGACGTCGAGGTTGGGCATCAGGATGCCGTCGACGCCGCCGCCGATGAGCATCTGGTTCTGAAATGTGATATTGTTTGCGCTGACCTTCCGTCCGCCCTTGTAACCCAGGTTGAACGTCAGGGCGAGCTTCCTGTGAACGCGGGCATCGAGCGCAACCTTGATCCCCCCTGTGAGGCCCGGATCGCCGACAAAGTGCGCATCATTGCCCGTCGGCACCGTCACGAAAGGTATAAGGGCCAGGCCGACGGTCTTCTTGCATGAATCGAGCACGCGAAACTTCGCCTCAAAGCGCAGGTCGCCGATATCGAAGTGGTTGGCCATCGGCGACAGCGTCGTGGTATACGGATACCTGAACTGGTTGACGAGAATCAGAGGAAAATCGATGCCGAATTGCATCCACTCCATCGCGCCGATCGCCGCAACAAAGTCGGCCACAAGGGTCTGATCGATCACGCCCGCCACTCGGGTCCCGCCCACCTGCAGGTTGAACGGGTGATAGCCATAGGAGACTATCTCTCCGACATCGAACTGCAGCTGGTGGAGGGTCTCTGTCCCCTGCAACATCAGATATGGATTGCGGCCGGTCGCGGGACGGAAGAAGAGCGCATTGAAAGTGGTGCCGTCTGCGGATGAGGCTGCAGGCAATGCTATGGCAGACAAGAACACCGCCATGGCTGCAACCAGTTTTGGCACACGGCCCATCCGGCCCCCAAAAGTCACACTACTCCCTTGAATTCGAAAGAATTTATCAGACAACCCGTGGTATGGCAATTGATTATTGAGATCAGCGGCGCTTGCGCGGTGGCAACTCCTTCACCTTGAATTCAAAGAGGAGGCTCTTGTTCGCCAGCAGATAGAGCCTGTCGGCGACAACGAGAGGATCGCCGAAGCTTCCCTTGCCGACAAAGCGCTCGTAGATGATGTCCCCCGTGTCGCTGTCGATGAGATAGACCTTGTCGACGGTCGAGGCCACGGCGATGAAGTGTTCTCCCGCCACCGGCGAAGATATCTCGGGCGTTTCGAGGTCCTGCTGCCAGAAGATGTCGCCTGTGGCCGGATCGACGGCAGACAAGACGCCGCCGCCGCTCGCATAGAGCCGGCCGTCCCGGAAGAGGATGTCGTTCACGCCTCCGGCATCCGCCGTCCAGAGGACCTGGCCGGTCGCCGGATCGAGAGCCTTCATCTGTCCGTCAGCGGAGGAGACGAATATCCTTCCGCCCTCGATGAGGGGCTTCGTGTCGATGTCATATATCTGGCTCTGCTTGTCGCCTATCTGCCTCGCCCACCGGACGCTTCCGTCCGATTCGCGATATGCGATAACTGTCCCGCCTGCGCTTCCGACTACGACCGATCCATCGCCAGCCGCGGGAGACGACGCGCGGCGGACGGAAAAACCGGACCCCCTGTCGCTCTGCTCCGTGTGCCATATCTCGCCGCCGGACTGGCGGTCCAGGGCATAGAGCCTTCCGGACATATCGCAGACGTAAAGCCTCGCACCCTGCACGAGCGGGGTGGCCAGCACCTCCGAATCCAGGCGCACCCGCCAGCGCTCCTCGCCGTTCTCCTCGTTCAAGGCATAGACGAAGGCCTTGCTGTCGCCGAAGTAGACCGTGCCATCGGCGGCGGCGGCCTTTCCGTTAACCGGCCCCTCCGTCTTGAATTTCCACAGCCTCTTGATGCGGGCGGCGTCGAAGGCATAGAAGGCGCCTGCGTCGGCGCCGACGAAGATCCTCTCTCCGTCAATGAGCGGGGTTGAAAACTGGTATGGCTGCCTGTTCCAGAAGGAGGATTTCTGAAGCCTCGTCGTGTTCTCCCTCGAAACCTTGAAGCGCCTCTGCTGGGCGACCCTCTTTTTCATGACGCGCCTGTACTGCTCAGGGCGTTTGCTGGATTCCCAGCTCAGAAAATGCCGCTTGGGGCGCGTGCGTCCGGCTGAGGCGGGGAAAATGAAAGAGAGCCCGACCGCGGCAGCTGCGATGATGGAAAGAAGTCGTTTCATCCCTGCACCTTGTGACTCGCGATCAGCCATATGAGACGCTCCTCGCTCAAGTCGCGCACGGCGCGGTCCTCTTCTTTAGCGTCGGCGATGACCTGGCGGTAGAGCTGCACCGCGCGGGCGGCATCCCCCGAACGCTCGAGACAGGCGGCCGCGCGATAGCGGCTTTCGAGGGCAATGAGGTTGTGCGGATCAGCGGCCGCCTTGAGATAGCTCTCGGCAGCAGCCGTCCAATCGCCCTTGGCCAGTTCCGTCGCCGCAATCATGTGCTGCGCCGCGACGTTCAAAACAGCCTTGCTGCGGGAGCGGGCCGCCAGCATGCGAAACTCCCCCATCGCCTTGTCGTAATTCTTGCTGTCGAGATAGATTCCACCCAGCTGCATCATCGCCTGCTGGCCAGCTGGCGCGCGCGAATAACCTTCCGCCACCTCCCCCAGCGCCTTCATCTGTTCGTCGGAGCCCGCCTTGAGAAGCGAGGCCGAATAGAGCATCTCCGCTGCCTTCTCCGACCGGTGCGTCCAATAGGTGTTGGCGCCGACCATCACGGCCAGCGCCACCGCTGCGACGGCCAGGAGTTCGATGGACGTCCGCCAGTTCTCCTTGATCCAGATGAGGACGTTGATCGTCCAGTCCTTGAACTCGTCGTGAGGCTTCTGTTTGCCGCGCGGGAGGCGTTTGTATGTGGCCATGGAACAGTCCCCTATATAGAATGGAGTTTTATCCTAAGAAAAGCTGCAAAAGGCAAGGGGGAATCGGCATCAATTTTCACGGTGGAAGGACATCCGCTCCTGGAGCCGGGCCACGAGTTCCGCGGACAGGAGCATCACGACCGAGAGATAATATATCCACACCACGAGAAGCACCACCGCGGCGAGCGAGCCATAGATGAGGTTATAGCGCTGTATCGCGAAGATCATGTACCACCTGAAGATGAACTTCGCGACGCCGAGCCCAATGGCGAATACGACGCCGCCAACCATGGCATAGCGTATGTAGATCTTTTGGTTCGGCACGACGACGACGGTCATTAGATACGCCATGAAGGCGATCAGGGCGAAGAAGGCCTTGCCCGTCATCAGGTCGAAGAGAGGAAAGCCGAAACCGTAGCGCGCGAATAACCCTTGGAGTATCTGCGCCATCGTGGGGAGCGAGAAGAGAAGGGTCACCCAGAAGATGAGCGCGATGCCCAAGAGCCGCGAATGGAAGAAGTTTCTCCTCTTCACGCTGTTGAAGATGATGTCAAGCGAGCGCTCGATCGAACTCACGAGGATGGTCGCGATGAATACGAGGAAAACGACGCCGACGATCCCCAGCGACGAGCGCTGCTCGAGGATCGACTGCAGGTTGGCGATGAAAACCTCCCGGCCTACGGGCAGGATGTTCGTGGCGATGGCGACGATCTTGCGGAACGCCTCATCCGACCCGCCCAGGAAATAGCCGGTGATAGAGACCATCATCATGCCGATCGGTATGATGGCCAGGAGCGCGCAGAAGGATATGTTGGCTGCGAGGTTCAAGCAGTCGTCGCGAAAAAATGATTTGAACAAGGAGTTGAAGAATTTCATCTGAAATTGTCATTGCGAGGAGCGTAGCGACGAAGCAATCCCACATTCTCCTTGGGATTGCTTCGCTTCGCTCGCAATGACACTCGCGAAAAACCAACTTAATAGTGAGCTAGTAGCACTATTTCTTCCGGCACACAACACGAACCGGCACCCCCTCCATCCCCAGCTCATCCTGCAGCCGCCGGATGAGATAGCGCCGGTATGTGTAGGGCACCGCCGCCGGCAAATTCGAAAAAAGCGCGAACGTCGGCGGATGCGTCGCAACCTGCGTGGCGTAGTATATGCGCACCTGCTTCCCGCGATGGACCGGCATGTGGTGTTCCGCAAGCGCCTTCTCGAGCACCCGGTTCAAGACCGAAGTGGCGATCTTGGTGCCCATGCATTTTTCAAGCTGGTCGATGCCCTTGAATATCCGGAGGCAATTCTGCCCCGTCGAGGCCGATATCGGGAAGGCGGGTATGTCGTGGAGCTCGCCCATCCCCTTCCGGAGCCTCTTCTCGTATTCTTCCCATTCGGGCTGCTCGTCGGAGGTCCGGCCTCGCCCGCTCATCAAGTCCCACTTGTTGACGAGGAGGATCAGACCCCTGCCCGCCTCACGCACGAAGCCGGTGAGGTGGAGGTCCTGTTTGGTGAGCCCCTCGGAGCCGTCTATGAGCTGGAGGACGATCTTCGCGCGGTCGATGGTCCTCAAGCTCCGCATCGCGGTGAACTTCTCGAGCCTCTCGGCCACGCCCCAGCGGCGCTTTATCCCCGCGGTGTCGATGAAGATATATTTTTTTCCCTCGAAATCGATCTCCACGTTGATGGCATCGCGCGTCGCCCCAGGCATCTCGTTCGCAACGACGCGCTCCTCGCCAACCAGGCGGTTGATGAGCGTCGACTTGCCGACGTTCGGCCGGCCCACCACCGCGACGAATATCCCCTGTTCGTCTTCAACCCCGGCACTCTCCGGCGGGAAGCGGCGGATGACCTCATCGAGCAGATCGTCGACGCCGCGGCCGTGCTCAGCCGAAACCGCAACGACGGGCGTAGCGCCGAGCTCGTGATAGGAATGGACGAGCCCCTCGTGCGAGGCCTCGTCGATCTTGTTGATGGCGTATATCACCGGCTTGGAGATGCGGCGCAGCGCAGCCACCACCTCCCGGTCATCCGCGGTGGGATCGTTCTGGCCGTCGAAGAGGCAGACGACGACGTCGGCCTCCTCTATCGCCTTCAAGCTCTGCTTGCTGATCTCGCGCTCCAAGTCCGCCGCGGGGTCGAGGTCCAGGCCTCCAGTGTCCACAGCGACGAACTCGCGGCCGGCCCACTCAGCCTCGGCGTAGTGCCGGTCGCGCGTGACGCCCGGAACATCGGCGACGATCGCGCGCCTCTGCCCGACTATGCGGTTGAAGAGGCGCGATTTGCCGACGTTCGGCCGGCCCACTATGGCGAGGATCGGATGCATTGGAGGGGGGTTCTATCACATGGTCGGCAGAATTCAACCCGTTTCAGAACGCCAGTTCTCCTTCCAGCACGGCGATGACCTTTACGCCTGAGAGGAACTGGTCGAAGAGCTCGTTGCCGGAGGGGTTCTGCGGAAGCGTGGTCTCCAGGTGCAGGGTGATCGCGCCCTGGGAAAGCGGCTTGATCGTCTGTATCTCGAGATCCGGCACATTGAAGTCGACGAGCGCAGACATCCCCTGCTTCACCTGATCGACCGTGAGTTCACCGAGCGCCACGCGGATGCGGAAGGTGACGCTCTTGAGCGAAAGCCTCGAGCCGTCGAACGTGCCGGCCGCTTCAGTTCCAGTCGCGCCGCTGATCACGAGCGTGGCGGTGGTGCCCGAGGGGAGTTTCGGAATCTCCGTGCTGCGGAGGTAGTAAATGACAAACGGGAAATCGTCCATCCTCATCGAGGCCGAGCCGCCGCTGAAGCTCATGCGGATGGGCCCGGTCATCTCGAGCGGCTTGGGGCCACCGGGCGCCAGCTGCGGGATATCGAGCGCAAATTTGCCGGTGTAACACGCCGTGCCGCTGCCGGGCGTGCACGTGGCGTTTGCGCCTCCGGCCTGCACCTCGCCGCCCGGCCCCGCCTTCGCCTCGCCCACCAGCTGAACATAATAGATGCCGTCCTTCGGATGGTCGTAGACCGCCTCGATGAGCGAGCGATGAATGACCGGCTCCGGCGCATCGTGCCCGACGTCGGCCGGGTTCTTCGGTATCCAGCGCTTAGGCTCGCCCGTGATCCAGCCGCCGTATGAGGCCTGCGACGTCTCGAGATTGAGCGGCGCGTAGGTCACCTGCACACTGAGCGCGCTGCCGGGCGGAATGACGATGTCGGTGGCCGGGACCTCCCTGCCGCTGACCGTGAGCTTGTCGATCCGGAAATTGCCGGCCGCGTTGCTGCCGCTGTCGAATGCGATGGCGCCGATGTGCTGCTCGTTGTCGTCCGAGGCGTTGCCGAGCACAAACGTCTTCGTCGCGCTGGCGGTGACGGCCGTCGTGTCGAACGACTCCGTCTGCCAGCCCGTGAACGACGAGCCGCTGCCGGAGCACGAGGCGACCAGAAGTGCGGACGTGGCCAAGGCTATATGAAGGAGACGCTTCATCTTTGGAAACCTCTGATATTGCGCCGTCGAAGTCTATACGCGCGGCGCCGTCGCGGCGCGGCAAATGCCGCCTGACATCTCCTTATCGGCGCCCTCGCCAAAAAGTTGCGTCCTAAAGTTGAAAATATGGCGCGAAGTATATCTTGTTGATATATAAGGATTTTATGGCTAAAAAACAGGCATCATCTGTGCGATTTTGCGAATTCCTCGAAGGCTTCGAGGCTTGTCCTGGCAGGAGTGAACAGCTCGCGGCGCATCCTGGCGGCATCCATGACCCACGGGTATCGGATGAAATCCAGCTGCGCCGGCGGCGACGTCACAAGATGCAGTTTCCACAGGAGCGCGACGGCCGGATAGATGATCCAGCCCGGCACCGCTATCGTGCGCTTTCCGAAGCAGCGCACGAGTTCGGTGAACGGCGCGGTCCCTTGGGCGGCGACGTTGTAGATGCCGCGCGCGGGCTTCTCTATCGCCGCCGCGAGGCACTCTGCCATGTCGTCTTCGTGGATGAACTGAAAGAGCGGATCGCGCACTCCCTTGCCGTCCACGATCTGCGGCACGATGGGGTAGCCAAGCACGTCGAAGAAATTATTGCGCGTGTT
>JAZDOG010000039.1:0-21498 GCA_043798915.1 Pseudomonadota bacterium
CAAGGAGGGTGCCGCCATCGTCGGGGTTTTCGATGGCAAGCGTGCCGCGATATTGCCTGAGTACGCTCATGATGATCGTGAGCCCCAGCCCCAGCCCGCCGGCCTCTTTTCCGAAGCGCCCGGTCGTATGATAGTTGGTATCCTGTATTTCGAAGAAGGGCTCGACTACATCCTCTATATATTCCTTCGATATGCCCTGTCCTCTGTCCCTCACCAAGATGCTCGCGTTGCCGTTTTTAGCAGAGATGTCGACTGAGACCGTTCCGTTGTCCGGCGAATATTTGATGGCGTTGGAGAGGGCTTCCTCAAGGATTAATTTGACGGCATCTGCGGGACAAGCCAGGTCTATCGCGAGATCTCTGGGATATGTTACATCGACGTTTCTCCCGCTTGTCCCGCGTTTGGCCTCCTCGCATGTGGCGGGTAGTATTTCGTCGAGGGTGGCGCGCTCCTTGAATTCCTCTTCGGAGCGGATTTGGACTGACATGATGGAACTAGCTTTGGTCAATCGCTCCACGAGCAGCTTGAATCGCTCGATGCTCATCCCTAAATTCTCAAAGAGTTTAGAGAATTCTTTTGCATCAGCGGCGGAGCCTTCGCCCTGCATGTCGCACTGCAAGAGGTCATAGAAGCTTACCACCTGGGAGAGCGGTGTCCTGAGCTCGTGGCTGATGATGTTCAAGAGTTGCCTGCGCACGAAATTCATTTTCGACAGCCGCACGTTTTGCCGATCGAGCTGTTCGTGCATGTCTTTGGTTGTTAAACTCATATGGTTGAACGATTCGGTCAGTCTACCGATCTCATCGTCGCTGTCCTTTTCGATTACAACACCCAGTTCGCCGCTGGCGATCCTGTCAGATGCCTTCGTGAGGTTGATAACGGGCGCGAGCGACTTCCTGATGACGACGAAGACGATCGCCGCCATGACGGCGAGGGAGGCGAGCATGATGAGAAAAATGTTGTCGCGGAGGCGATAGACGCTGCCGTAAATTAAATCTTTATCGCCGATCATCAGTATCGACCAGCCGGCCGCAGGGATCGGTTTGTGCATGAGCAGACGGTTATCGATGTCGATTATCTTGCCGGGAGGGGTTTCTGCAGCGCGTTCGAGGAAATCGCGCGAGATATCGGGCATGATGCTGCTCTCTCCCGGCGAAGCTATGACATCCCCCTTTTGGTCCAGGATGAGGAGGAGCGAGCTCGTCTTGATGCCGCTTGTGGCATTCGCTATGAAATCGGGCGTTGTGGTAATCATAAAGACGCCCTTGATGATGTCTCCAACGCGATGGGGCAATGCGATCGTGATGAGCTCTTTTTCGACGGGAACCTCTTCTATGTTGAATGTTATCGGCTGATAGCTTCGCAGATAGAGCGTCGTCTTTGACGGTTTTTCGACGGATGGCTCGCCTCTGTTTGCGGCTTCAAACCATTCCTTGTCTAGCCGGCTGAGCTTCGATCGGTCTGCTGATTTGAAGTCCTCATCGTTTGAGCCTCCGAAATATATATGGAGCTTCACGAAGCCATCGGCACCCACGTATTCCATGGAAGGGAAGAGCCCCGTCTCGAGTATTTTTCTATTGCCTTCGTTGGCCAGAAGGCCCACCGGAAAATTGACGAGCCCGCCCACTTCCGGTTCGCCAAGGATGAGCCCGTTTCCCTTTTGGAAGTTGAAGACCTCGACCTCAGCATCGCTCTTATATTGAGCGGCGGCTGTGAACTTGGTGAAGATTGAATTGGATGTGAGCTGACCTATTTTTGCCATCCTGTCGGCGAGCTCGTTTTCGACAGAGGAATAGACGCCATCGATCGTCATCCTGAAATCGTGTTCTGCCTGCGCACGGAGCACGCTGCTGCTGAAACGATAGCCGAGGAGCCCCAGCACCCCCAGCGCTATGAATTGCAACAGGAGGATGGGAACGAGAAACTTTGTGCGTATCTTTGTTGTGTGAAAAATGCGCATGAGAAACCTCAGTAATAGCCGGATCTTTGCATGAGTTTAAGGACTGCGGCATTGAGTTCGTGGAGCGCTTCGTGTGCCGTCTTCTTGCCGGCGATCACCTCTGATGTTGCGGTGCCCAGGAGATTTGCGATCACTGAATACTCCGGGATGTGCGGCATATACCGCCAGTCGATGACTTTGACGCTCTCCTCCATAACGTAGCGGCCGTCCGAAGTTTTATATGGGTGCATGGAGCGATATTTCTCTCCCTCGACGAGCGCGCGTATGGGGATCGACGTGACATAGTTGTCCACTATGCCTTGCATGAAAATGTCGCTCGTGATGAAGTTTAAAAACTGCCAGGCTTCTTTCTTGTGCGAAGAACTTCGGTTGATTCCATAGCCCATTGCGAAATCTTCCTGCGTGAACCCTGCTGGCCCGCGAACCGGCAGGGCTGCGGCATATTTGTCGCGCATTCCGACTTCCAATTTATCGAGCGCTCCCACGTTGAAGCCGCAATTCAAGATCATCGCCGCCGTTCCCTTGCGGCCGTCTTCTATGAGCTCGTACCATGTATAATCTTTGCTTCCAGGGGGACCGTAATTTCGAAGGAGGTCTGTGTATGTTTTAAACCCGTTGAAAAAGGCGGGCGAGTCGAATGCTGGTTTTGCCTTAAGCCTCCTTATTTCTTCCTGCGTTGCGGCGCCATTTTCAAACCATGTTCCGCCATAGGCGTATGCAAAACCCGAGACGACGATCGCAGGTTCCTCGCCGGCCTTGCCCCTGGATGCGATGCCATAGATGTCGATTTTGCCATCGCCATTTGTGTCGAGGGTGAGTCTTTTGGCTGCAGCGATGAGCTCTGACATATTGGTCGGCACTTTGACGCCGTACTTTATGAAAAGGTCTTTTCTATAGACGAGCGCCGGCCCGAAACTCTCCGTGGGAAGCGCGTACAGATGTCCATCATAGGAGAGGGCGTCAAGATACTTGAGGTACCAGTTGTCCCTGTTGAACCTGGAATCTTCCGCTATAAAACTATCGAGCGGCTCGAGGTAGTTGGATGCGATGTGCTCGGGAAGTATCCACACGTCGGTGAGGACGAGGTCGAACTTGCCTGCGCCAGAGGCCAGGTCGATCAAGACTTTGTCGCGAACTATATCCTCGCTCAATATCTGCCAATTGACCTTGACTCCGGTTTCCTTCTCAAATAGAGGCACTTCTTTTTTGAGCGTGGGCAGATAATCTTCGTTCCAGGTTATGAAGTTGACCTGGAGATATTGGGCGGGGGTGGGCGTCTGCTCTGTCTTTTGTGTTTTGACAGGCGCACGCCCCTTTCCCTTGCAGGCGGTCAGAGCGACAAGGGGAAAGACGACCAAAACAACTGTCGCGAGAAACAATGGGGAAGACTTCCCATGAATGGTCCACATTTTTTAAGCCTCCGGTTTTGCCGGGGGTGCGTGACTATTAATGCTTCACTGTATATTAGGGCGCTGCTTCGGTATCGTGAACGATACCTTAGTTCCGCGGCCTGGTTCGCTCTCCAGCCAGATAAGGAGGACGAAGATGAGGCGGCCCACGATGTGGCCCCTGGTATTGACGATTGCATCTACCGGGAGCGTTGTGATATCGGCTTCCGGGACTGATATCCTCATGGGGGCCCCTTGAGAAGAGACGAGCCTGCCTTTCAGCGTTTCCGCATTTTCACTGTGTTCATATGTGCCATATTGCTGGGCATGGTTGCAAGGGGCTCATGGGCTGCCGAGGGCAGCGTCCATCCCGCGGCTGGCGAGGTCTCGTATGCCTGGGCAAGCAGCCGGATCGGCAGCCCCCTGTGGGGGATGGCCTTTGGCGATATCGATGGCACCGGCAGAAAGTTGCTCCTCTTGGAACGGGGCAGGGTGCTCGTCGGAAAACTGGGTGAGAAGGGGTTCGAGCAGCAGGCATTGTGCGATCTCCCCGGCCGTGCGGAGGGCGCGCGCATCTATACGATGGATCTCGACGGCGACGGGGTGGAGGAGATCGTCGTCTCAGCCGTGGAGGAGGGGCTTCCCGCCTCCCTCGCGCTGTCTTTCAAGGACGGAAAGTGCCGGACGCTCTTCGAGAGGGAGAGGTGGTCTCTGAGGGTCATCGAAGACCTGCAGGCGCGTAAAACGTTGACAGGCCAAAGTTGGAGCTCGGACTCATTTTTTTTCGGCCCTGTCTTTGAATTGAAATTCGAAGGGAAAAAGCTCAAAAAGGTTCAAAAGATCGGCCTGCCGACGGCCGTCAATCTCTTTCAGTTCGCCGCGCTTCCCGGAGAGGATGAGAGGCTGGCGGTCATCAAGGGTTATCAGCCGCTCGAGGTCTACGAGAAGATGAGCCGTCGTTTCAAGCGCACGTGGCGCACGGGCGTTCGCTTCGGCGGAGGCCTGAACATCCTGGCTACCAGCCAGCGCGCCGTCCTCGGCGAGGAGATGGCCGACATGGTCGAGTTTAACCTGTCGCCGTTGGTTTCGGTGCGCGGCGCCGATTTTGCGCTCATCGCCCCCCGCCATGACATGCCGCTCAAGGGCTTCATAGGCCGCCGGCCGTCGGTTCACGGGGCGACGGTCGTGGAGTTTCGGCCCGATCCGGCGCTCTTCTTCGAGGAAATCTCGAGGACCATAAATATCCCCGGCGCCATCGTCGACTATGTTATCGGCGACCTTCGCTCCGAGGGCAAACAAAGGCTCTTCGTCCTGATGCAGGACGATCCCTCCATGTTCAAGGAGGGCGAGAGGTCGATCATCTTCGAATTCGAGATGCCATGACGCGCATCAGGCATATCCAGCCAGGGAGTTGTCTATTGCTGGACATAACAGATACTTCCTTGACAAGGCCTTGGAAATTGGTGCAAAAATCGCTGCACCATTCAGGCTTGGCGGGGTAGCTCAGATGGTTAGAGCGAGGGATTCATAACCCCTAGGTCGGCGGTTCGATCCCGCCCTCCGCCACAAACACACGGCTTTGCGGGTGAATTGTTATCACACGCAAAGCCGATGTTTTTGTAGGCCCGCCGTCGATTTAATGGCGGGCCACCCTGCAAACAGTGTAGTGCCGGGCCGCCGTGGACCACTGTCTTACAAATGTTTTGTTTTTACGTAACTATTCAGGTGCCTGCGTCTCTTTTCCCTCTCCCTTGAGGGGAGAGGGTTGGGGTGAGGGTGGCAATGGCAACCGGGTGAAAAAATCGCAGGGTCACCCTCCCTCTGACTCCCTCCCATCAAGGGAGGGAGAATTTCGAAAGACGCACTGCTGAATAGTTACAAAGTCTTTTTATTTCACTGATACTTGGCTTCATTTTTCTTTCTTCCTTTGCGGATATGGGCGCCTGGCTTTTCTGGGGTAGAGCGGCTCGAATGGAAGAAAGGTGATGAAGTTTTTTGCCTGCATTCTGGCAGCGCCCAGATCATCATAATAAAAGCAGTCAAAAACCTTGTCTTCGGTATCGAAGAGCTGGTTGGCCCGGTGAAGCGAATGATATTCCGGAATAATGCCGATGTTGTCGCGGCCTTCCATTTTCAGGCGAACATCTTTGAAGCCATACCATCGAAATGGCATTTTCTTCCTGTAAAATTCAAGAGCTATTCGGGCGGTCTCCAGCATGCGGCCCGTGCTGTTTCCGTTCAAAAAGATAAACCATCGGTCATCTTCATGCAGGAGGCCGAGATCTATGTGAGTCGTATTTCCACCACGGCATATTTCCCAGGGGTGGCCGCCTCCACGCCCTGAATGATACCATTTCATCAAGTCTTCCGCAGAATCGGGTGAAATATCTATTAGGCCCTCGTGACGGCCGTCTGCCATGAGTTTATACATCTCCAGGCCAGACATTTGTTTCTTTATAGCAGATTTGCATTTTTTGAAATTAGCAAGATATGCAATCTTGCAGTAATTGAGATATGTTTGGAGCGTGGGAGACGAAACAGCAAGCGCGTCAGCAGCAGACCTCTCCTGTTGATCGAAAACCTCCATCAAGAGGGAATATTCTTTTGCGGCAAGTTCTAAATCAGGTCGGTAGATGTCGGGCATAATCCCCCACAGAATTCTCCTTTCGATGAGCCCGAAACGATACTTTTTGGGAAGGGCCTGCAATAACCTGCGATGATGATCCAGCCAGTGTTCGCCCGCCTTTTTGAGCATCCTTGTGGAGGATTTTATGATTGCCGGGATATCGTAGTTTTCAGAATGAAAAGAAGAAGAGTGCTCGCCTTCTTTCAGCGTCTCTTTTTTCAGGTCGAACTCGAGCTGGACATCGTTGTTGATTATCCAATAGACGGTGTTCTGATATTTTGTGAAATGCTGACGCAGCCATTTTCTTTTGCTGCGGGGCGAAGGGAGATGAAAGCTCCATGTTTCATCCGAATATTCCTTGACAGGCTGAAATTCAAAGAGCTGTTTGAGCAGCAATTTGAAGTTTGTCGAAATCTTTTTTTGATTTTGGACCGACATGTTATTAGAGGTCCCTATATTCTCTTTCTGTTTCTCCTGCCGAAGGGTCTGACTTTCATTTCTACATAGGGCGCAACGCCTGCCACAGTGCAGCGCGGGAGCTCCTGGTTGATCGCCTTCTCTATATCCGAGAGCATCTCCTTGTCGAGCCAGGTGGCGATCGTCGAGACGAGGCCGGTGGCGTCCATGCGCGCGGTGCGGCCGGCCCGGTGGATGTATTCCTCGACCGTCTGGGGGATGTCGAAGTTCACGATGTGGCCGATGTTCGGGACGTCTATTCCCCGTGAGGCGATGTCGGTCGCCACGAGGATCCGGTGCCCGCCCTCGCGGAAACTCTTGAGGGCCTCCGTGCGCTCGCTCTGCGAGCGGTCGGAGTGGATGTTCGTCACCGGGTGGCCTTCCTTCGCCAGCACTCCGCATACCCAGTCTGCGTCGACCTTCCTGCGCGTGAAGACGAGTGTCGAGCCCAGTTCCTGGTTGAGCAGCGCCATGAGGCACTTCTTCTTGTCGTAATCATCCACCATGTAGAGGCGGTGGGTGATACCCTCTGCGGCTCGGCCTACGGGAAGGATGTCGATTCTCACCGGGCTAGAGAGGAACTGCCTTGCCAGCCGATCGATCGTCGGCGGCATCGTCGCCGAGAACATCATCGTGTGCCGTTTCTCGGGGACGCTCTTGAGTATCCTCGTGATCTGCGGGAGAAACCCGAGGTCGAGCATGTGATCGGCCTCATCGAGGACGAGCTCCTCGATGGCGGCCAGGCTCACGTTGCGGCGCTCCATGTGGTCGGCGAGCCTCCCGGGCGTTGCGACAACGATATCTGGTTTGTTCTTTAGCTCGCGGATTTGCGGCCCCATCGGGACGCCGCCAATGACGCAGACGGTCGAGAGCTTGTGCGGCTTGCCGAAGAGATCGAGAAATGCCTTCGTCTGCAGCGCGATCTCGCGCGTCGGGCAGACGATCAGGCCCCTTAGGCCATTGCCGTGCAGCAGCCGTTCGGCGATCGGGATTACGAAGGCGGCGGTCTTGCCGGAGCCGGTCTGGGCGAGCCCGATCACATCCTGGCGCGCCATCGCCAGGGGGATGACAGCACTCTGGATGGGGGTAGGATGGACAAAACCCACCCTGTGCACAGATGCGAGGATGTTGCCATCGAGCCCCAGGGCCTCGAAAGTTCCCTCGGTCTCCTTGACCGGGTGTTGGCCTAGCGAATCAGCTTTTTTGGTATTTGGCATGGGAGCTGCAATAGCTGAGCAGTGAGCGGATGGCAATAGGGGTTTTGTTTAAGGTTTCGAACGCCGGGATAGAATTTTTTCAAATCCTGGCCACAGGAGCTCGGCCTGCCAGTTCATCATCGGTCCCTCGGCGATCATCTGCTGCATGCTCGCCGGCCGGCTGCGGGCGATCGAGGCGAGGAGCGCGCGCGGGGCGAGGAGGGATGGCTCCAGCCCGTTTGCCTTTGCAATATGGAGGCACTCGGAGCGAAGGGCATCGACGACCTCCATGGAACACGGTTCGCCGCGCTTGCTCTTCCTCTTTCTCGGCCAATCCGCCTGCGTCATCTTCCGCGCCTTTTCGATCGCGCGGTGGAGCGCCGCGAGGCGCGGTCCGGTGCAGTTGCGCGGCAGCTTTGCGCCGCGGGGAATTTCCTGTCCGCCCCCGGAAGCAGCGCTGCCGGTGGCCATTGCGACGATCTGTTCGTTCATGAGGATTTTGAACGGCGGGAGATCGACCCTCTGCGCTTCATCCTCGCGCCATTTCCATATCTCGCTGACGAAGGCCATCTCCTTCGACGAGAGCGCGGCGGTTCCCTTGATGCGCCAGTCATCCTCCGGGTCCTTCTCTCTCACTTCGCCCGCGGCCCGGACCATCGCTGCGCACGCCTCGCGATGCCATCCGAGCCTTCCCTTCGCCTCGAGTTCGTCGCGGAGCTTGTCAGCAAGAGGCTCGAGATATCGCGTGTCGTCGCTCGCGTATGAGAGCTGTTCGAGGGTCAGCGGGCGCCTCGACCAGTCGGACTTGCGGCCGCGCTTCGGCAGCGTGACGCCGAAATGGTGAAGGACGAGCGCGGCCAGACCGATCTCCTTATAGCCAAGGAGCCTGGCTGCAATCATCGTGTCGAATATCTCGCCCTGTGCCCGGAAACCCAGCGATGAGGCGAGCATCCGCAGGTCGTAGTCGGCCCCGTGCAGGATGAGCGTCTTGTCGGCAAGCGCGGAGATGAGGGAGGCTAGGTCAGCGCCGGCCAGGGGATCGACGATATAGTTTTCGCCGGCGAGCGTGAGCTGGATCAGGCAGACCTTCTCGAAATAGTGATGGAGGCTGTCGGCCTCCGTGTCGACGGCAACCCTCTCGGCGCCGCGCACGCGCGACGAGAGTGCCTCGATCTCCGACGTGGTCTTTATGATGGCGTACTGAGTCTTGTGGCTGGATTCCATTTGAGGAGCCATGATATCAGCCGAAGCGCTGCGTGTCCAGTTGAGCGCTGATATTTTTATGGAACTTTGTTCCTGATAATGCAAATGCTGTATGACAAACATTCATGGAGGCTTGTATGCCAGAAGAAAAAGACAATCCTTTGATGGCTCATGCGATGAATCTTGCGGGCACGGTCGCTTATCAGGACGGCGCGGTGGTGAGCCGCGAGCTCATAAGGAAGGAGACCGGGACGGTCACCGTCTTTGCGTTCGACCGCGGCCAGGGCTTGAGTGAGCACACGGCGCCCTTCGATGCGATGGTCTGCGTTCTGGAAGGCAGGGCAAAGATCAAAATTTCAGGCGAGCCCCATGACGTCGCGTCCGGCGAGGCGATAGTCATGCCTGCCGGCAAGCCTCATTCGCTCCATGCGGCTGAGAGATTCAAGATGATGCTGGTGATGATACGGTCGTGATTCGTTATTCCTTGAGGATCGCCTCTCGCGCAGCTTTCACTTCATCCAGGCGGCCGCGGAAGGGGCGGGTGGGCGCGTTCTTCACGATGTCCGGATTTTCCTCGCACTCCTTTGCAATCGCAAGCATCGCGTCGCAGAAGCCGTCGAGGACATCCTTGCACTCGGTCTCCGTGGGCTCGATCATGATCGCGCCGTGGACGATGAGCGGGAAACAGACGGTCGGCGGATGAAAGCCGTAGTCCATGAGGCGCTTTGCGATGTCGAGCGTCTTGATTCCGTGCGCGCCCTGCTTCTCGTCGGAGAAGACGCACTCGTGCAGCGTCGCCTTCGAGTAGGGGAGGGCGAATGCGCCGGAGAGCCTCGCGCGGATATAGTTTGCGTTGAGCACCGCCATCCTCGTGGCGCCGATCAAGCCCTCCGCCCCCAGCTCGCGGATATAGACGTAGGCGCGCAGCAGAATCCCGAAGTTTCCGAAGAACGTGTTGATCCTGCCGATGGAGTTTGGCCCCTCACTCGTGATTGCGAATTTTTCGCCCCGCTTTTCGATCCTTGGGACTGGCAGGAACGGCTCTAGCTTCTCCACAACGCCGACCGGCCCGGCGCCAGGGCCTCCGCCGCCGTGCGGGGTGGCAAAGGTCTTGTGCAGGTTGAAGTGCATCACGTCTGCGCCGATCTTGCCCGGCTTCGCGTATCCCATGAGAGCGTTTAAGTTGGCGCCGTCGAAATAGACGAGGCCGCCCTTTGCGTGGACGATGTCGGCGACCTTCCGGAAGTTCTCCTCGAAGATCCCCAGCGTGTTGGGGTTCGTGATCATGATTGCGGCGACGTCCTCGTCCATGGCTGCCGCAACGGCTGCGGGATCGAGGAGGCCGTCTGGCCCGCTCTTCACCGACACGACTTCATAGTGGCAGGTGGCCGCGGAGGCGGGGTTCGTGCCGTGGGCGGAATCCGGGATGAGCACCTTCTTCCGCGGATTTCCCTTCGAGGTGTGATACGCGCGGACCATTAGCATCCCGGTCAGCTCGCCGTGGCTGCCGGCGGCCGGCCACAGCGTCACCGCGGACATGCCGCTTATCTCCGCGAGGTATAGTTCCAGCTCATGGCATATTTCGAGGTTGGCCTGGACCGCCTCTTCCGGCTGATACGGGTGTGTGTCGGCAAAGCCGTGCAGGGCGGCAACTCTGTTCGCGATCTTCGGATTGTACTTCATCGTGCAGGAGCCCAGCGGATAGAAGCCGAGGTCCTTGCTGTAGTTCTGTATGGATAGCCGCGTGAAGTGGCGGGCGACGTCCACCTCGGCGAGCTCCGGAAGTGGAGGGGCGGCGTCGCGGACGAGCGAGCCAAAGGCCTCGCACAGATTGATGGCCGGCACATCCGCCTTGCCGAGCGCCATCCCGCGCCGGCCCGGGACGCTCTGGGCGAAAATGCTCGGTTCTTCGAGGAGAAGACCAGTTGTGCCTATGTTTGTGGTCATGGATATTCTCTTATTACTTCATCATCGAACGGAGGCGATTTGCATACCGGTCGATTTCGTCCTTCGTGTTCATCTCCGTCGCGCAGACGAGGATGCGGTTCTTCATCTCCGGATGCCAGCGCCCGAGGTCCACGCCGCCGAATATCCCTTCGGTTGCAAGTTTTGACAGGACCTCCGCGGCCGTTTTCGGCGTCTCGATCACGAACTCGTTGAAGACCGGCGCCGAAAAGGGGAGGCGGACGCCAGCGATTGCGGAGAGTGCCTTTCGCGCATAGCCGGCCTTTGCCGCGTTGATGTTCGCCAGCTCGCGCATCCCCTCCTTGCCGATCATAGAAAGGTAGATCGCCGCGGTCGTCGCGCACAGCGCCTGGTTCGAGCAGATGTTGGAGGTCGCCTTCTCGCGCCTGATGTGTTGCTCGCGCGTGGAGAGCGTGAGGACATAGCCTGGACGCCCTTGCGAATCGACCGTCTTGCCGCAGACCCTTCCGGGCATCTGGCGCACGAGCGATTCGCGGACGGTGAAGATTCCGAGCGTGGGGCCGCCGAAGCTCGAGGGGAGCCCCAGCGAGAGGCCCTCGCCCACGGCGATGTCCGCGCCCCATTTTCCCGGCGGCGAGAGGATGCCAAGCGCGATCGGCTCTGGGACGACGGCGATAAAGAGCGCGCCGGCGCCGTGCGCCATCTTTGCGACGTCATTCAGGTCTTCGACGATGCCGTAGAAGTTAGGGAACTGCGCGATGACCGCCGCGGTGTCGGAGTTGATGAGTTTTTTGAGCGAGGCCCGGTCGATCATGCCTGCGGGGCAGGGCGCTTCGACGATGCTTTCGCCGTCGCAGAACACCGTGTGCAGCACGGCCCGGTACTCCGGGTGGAGATTCGCCGGCGCGACGATCTTCTTCCGGCCCTTGGTGGCTCGGCGAGCCATGAGCGCTGCGTCGGCGCAGGCCGTCGCGCCGCTGTAGTGGGATGCGTTGGAGACATCCATTCCGAAGAGCCTGCAGATGAGCGACTGGTATTCGAAGAGGGCGGCGAGCGTCCCCTGGCTGATCTCGGGCTGATACGGCGTGTAGGGGGTGACAAACTCCGAACGCGATGCGAGCTCCGACACGGCGGCGGGGACGTAGTGCCTGTAGCAGCCTGCCCCCAGAAAAGAAGCCGAGCAGGACATCGTGCGGTTGGCCATCGCGAGGGCGTTCATGTGCCCCCACAGCTCCGGTTCCCCCATGCCCTGCGGGATTTTGAGCTCAGGATCGCACCGCATCTCCCGCGGTATCGATTTAAAAAGATCCTCGACGTCTGAGACGCCGATGACGTCCAGCATCCTTCTGATCTCTTCGTTTGTGTGTGGCAGATAGCGCATTGAAGACTTGGCTGATAGCTTGTTTGCAGTTAAGCTGATTCCTCTTCGACAAATGCCAGGTAGGCCTTGTGGTCCATGAGCTTGTCGATTTCGGAGAGATCGCTCATCTCGACCCTGACCATCCACCCCTCGCCGTAGGGATCTTCGTTCACGGTCGCCGGGTTCTCCGTCAGGACGTCGTTTATCTCGACGACCTTGCCGCTCACCGGGGCGTAGCAGTCGGAGACAGCCTTCACGGATTCGAGCACCCCGAAGGCCTCGTGCGTTGTGACCGCCTCGCCTTCAGCGGGCAGCTCCGCGTAGACGATGTCTCCAAGCTGCTCCTGGGCATACTCGGTCACGCCGATGGTGGCGATCTTTCCCTCGATCTTCACCCATTCGTGTTCAGGCGTGTACTTGAGGTCGTCTGGCGCGTTCATTTTTATTTTCCTCCTCGTCATTTTTTGTAAAACGGCGTTTCAACGGTAACTGCTTCTCTTTCCTGTCCCCTGATGTCAATTGAAATTTTGTTTCCGATCTCATCGCGTCCCGCCGGGACGTAGCCGATGCCGATCGCGACCCCAAGCGACGGGGACATCGTGCCGCTGGTCACGATCCCGGCGGGTTTTCCATCTATCATTATAGTGTAGCCCTGCCGCGGGATGCCACGGTCCACCATCTTAAATCCCGCGAGCTTTCGCGGCAGCCCTCTCTTGTTGATTTCCACGAGCAGGGCCTTGCCGATGAAGTCGGAGGATTTGCCGAGCTTCACGACCCAGCCCAAGCCTGCCTCGATCGGGTTTGTCTCCTCGGTGATCTCGTGGCCGTAGAGGCTGTATTTCATCTCGAGGCGCAGCGTGTCGCGGCACCCTAGCCCAGCGGGTTTCACGCCGGCGGATTTCCCCTGTTCGAGGAGGGCCTGCCAGACCGCGGCCGCATCGGCCGGGCTGACGAAGAGCTCGAAGCCGTCCTCGCCGGTGTAGCCGGTCCTCGCGACGAGGACATCCTTTTTGCCCGCAACCGGACCCTGTCTGAAATGATATTTCGCGATCGAGTCGAGAGAGATATCGGTGAGACCCTGCAGTATCGCGGGGGCCTTGGGGCCCTGGAACGCGATCAATGCGAACTCGTCGCTCAAGTCCCTGATCGTAGCGTTGCCCATTATGTGCGCCTTGCACCAGGCAAAATCCTTGGCGGTGTTGGAGGCGTTCACGACGATGATGTATCGCGTGGATTCAAATCTGTAGACGATGATGTCGTCAACCACTGTCCCGCGTTCGTTGCACAGTATCGAATACTGCGCGCGGCCGTCGGTCATCTTCGTCACGTCGTTCGTCGTGAGGAGATTTACCTGTGCCTCTGCGTCCGGCCCGGCGATCTCGATCTCGCCCATGTGCGAGACGTCGAAGAGGCCGGCGGCCTTTCGGACGGCGAGGTGCTCGTCGATGACGCCGGTGTACTGCACCGGCATCTCCCAGCCCGCGAAGTCGACCATCTTTGCGCCGAGTCGGAGGTGCTCGTCATGCAGCGGAGTGCGTCTTGGCATCTGGATCTCCTTCGGTCTCATTTTATCAGCGATCGATCGCAGCCGTGCGGATAGAGATTTTTAGCCGCATCCACGGTGTTGGCAAGGAGCATCGCGATCGTCATCGGTCCTACGCCTCCGGGGACCGGCGTGATTGCAGAGGCCCTCTTCGCCGCTTCGTCGAACTCCACGTCGCCTGCGAGCTTTCCGTTTGCGAGCCGGTTGATGCCCACGTCGATCACGACGGCGCCGGGCTTGATCCACGCGCCACGGACGAGGGCCGGCCTCCCGACGGCGGCCACGACTATGTCGGCGAGGGCGATCGCTGCCGGCAGATCGGCCGTCGCGCTGTGGCAGATCGTCACCGTCGCGTTGCGCTCGAGGAGCAGAAGGGCGGCTGGCTTGCCGACGATGTTGCTGCGCCCGATCACGACTGCGTTCTTCCCGGCGGGATTCATGCCTGATGCGTCGATGAGCTCCATTACGGCCGCCGGCGTGCAGGGCTTGAGGCACGGCTCTCCGAGGCTAAACCGCCCGACGTTGCATGGATGAAAGCCGTCGACGTCCTTCGCTGGATCGATCGCGCAGAGGACGCGGGACTGGCTGATGTGAGGGGGAAGGGGCAGCTGGACGAGGATGCCGTGCACTGCCGGGTCGGCGTTGAGCGTGGCGAGCAGCGAGAGCACCTCGGCCTCGGAAGCCGCAGCGGGGAGGTCGTGGTCGAAGCTCGCGATCCCGGCCTTCTGGCAGGCGGCGCGCTTGTTCCTGACATAGACCTCGGATGCCGGGTCGCGACCCACGAGGACCACAGCAAGTCCCGGCGCCACGCCTTTGCCCTTGAGCGCTGCCACATCAAGGGCGATCTTCTCCCGGCGCTCCAGAGCGAGCCCCTTGCCGTCGATTATCAAGGCCATTGGAAACTCTCCGCAAAGAGGGCCACCGGGTATGGCTTTGGGGCCGAAAAGTCAACACCTCAGCCGCAGCGGTTGCGATAGGAAGGGGATATTTTTCCTTTGATGTGAAAGCAGCGCCGCATCGCCCTGCGCGACATATGCAAGCATTAATTTCATTGTTCTACCGGTAATCCGGCACCATCTCCTTGAGCTTGTGCGTCCCCTTGGTTTTGTCGGAATAGGTGATGCTCGCGGAGTCGCCGTTGATGTTGTCGATCGTGGCGCGCCACCAGCTGTCGTTGCTCCACTTGGAGACGACGCCGTCACCATTTTTGAAGCACGGAGGGGAATCAGAGCTGTAGAGCTCATTCGGGTGGGGGATCACGTCGTAGGGACGCTTGTCGCGGCCTTTCTCGCCATCGGAGAACGTCACGTCGATGTTGCCGTTCTTCTTGATGGACGTGATCTTGGCCACCCACCAGTTGTCGCTTTTCCACTGTGCCACGACCTTCATCCCCACGGTCAGCTTCTTCTTCGTCGGCTGCTTGCAGTCGGCGTTCGCTGCCTGCGCGAACGCAAACAGAGCTGCCGCACACACCAACATCGCCACCAGCATTCTCTTCTTCATCCGTCCTCCCTTCGCTGCTTGTGCACATTCGCCCCAGGCGCCAGGCCCCATGCCGGCCGCCGTTTACCTTAGCTTCATATGAACATCTTAAGCGGTAACTCGATTTCTGCCGTTTTGCGTGGAGATATAGAGGCATGAGTCGGCCTTGGCTATGAGCTCGGCGGGCGTCGTGCAGGCCTCCGCCGATTGCGTGCCGATGCCGATGCTTATGGTGACCGGGATCAGGATGTTCTCGAACTTGAACGGCTCCGACGCGACGAGGCTCCGGACGCGCTCCGCCAGCGGACCGGCGCCCTTTGCGTCGATGCCGCGCAGGATCACCACGAATTCCTCGCCGCCGTAGCGGGCGAGGATGTCCTCGTCGCGGACCGCCTTCTGAATTCGCTGGGCCACTCCGTTCAACACATAGTCGCCCGCCATGTGGCCGTGGGTGTCGTTCACCTTCTTGAAGAAATCGATGTCGATCATGAGCAGCGAGATGCCCAGGTGTGTGCGCTTCGCGTAGCTGAACTCCTCCTTCAGGCGGTTTACGAAGGCGTGCTTGTTGAGGATCCCGGTGACGGCGTCGTAGTTTGCCATCTGGTGCATCTCTTCCTGGAACATCCTCTCCGCTTCGTCGCCCAGGGCGAATTTGAAGAGCGTGTCGCTCGATATGTGGATCTTGTCGCCGTTCTTCAGCACTCGTTGCTGCACCCTTTCGCCGTTGACAAACGTCCCGTTCGTGGAGCCCATGTCCTCGATGATCGCGTCTCCCTTGACGAGCTTGATGCGGAGGTGATGCCTTGAGATCCGCGAATCGCTGATGGAGATGTCGACGTCATCGGCGCGGCCGATGAGGGTCTCCGCCTGTTCGAGAAGGTACATCTTTCCGATGAGCGGTCCGGAGATGAAGAGGATGAAGGCCTTCTCATCCCTCGGCACGCTCAATTTTTCGATGGAGGTGATGACCGTTCCGTCGAATACCTCTTCCTCTTCTTTGGTTTGTTCGTTCTTCTTGTCGTTCATGGGCTATCTCCACATTTGAGCCGCGCTCATCGCGGGTTGTTTATCGGTGCTGGCGTCTCTATCAGGCCGCCGGGTTTTTGAGGCGCGCTGTCCGTGGCCTTGGTCTCTTCCTTCGGCTTCTTTGCTTCCGCCGGAGGGGAGGTCTTGGGCTCAGGTGTGAGCGTGGCGCGGATCTCCTGTCTCCGGCCTGCCTCCGTCTTTATCTCCTGCGAATAAGTCGAGTAGCCCTCCTGCCAGACCTCCACGCGGTAGACCTTTTCAGGCTCGAGGTCCTCCCGCGTCAAGGGAGTCTGTCCCACGGGCACGCCGTCGATCATCACGAGCGCCCTCGAAGGCGTGGAGTCGATGAGGAGCGATCCAAAATCCTTCACGAGCCCCACGTCGAGCGACCTCGTCTCGCCCGCCTTGAGCGTCATCCCCTTCGACCAGAATCGATAGCCGGAGAGATAGAGCCCAAAGGTGTGCTTCCCGGCGGTCGAGAGGCCGGTGACCGTTGCCGGGGTCCTGTAGGCCGTCTCGTGATCGTCCAGAAAGACGGTGGCGCCGGGCGGGGTGGTTGAGATCTCGACGGCGGCGGTCGGCTTCGAGGAGGCGACGAGCGTCACGGATATGCTCGCGAACTCTCCCGGCGAGAGCTTCAGGCGTTGTTCGTGCGGGATGTAGCCGTCCCTGGCCACACCCAGGACGTGCTTCTCTCCTGCAGGGATGTTCCTTATCGTCATCGGCGAGCCTTGCCCCTCAGCCTTGCCGTCGAGCGAGACGGTTGCGTCGGGCGGGATTGTCACCACCATGATCTGTCCCGCTGTCGAAGATGTCGCCCCCGCGGGCAACTGGGACGGTTCTTTGAGCAGGTGGCGGATGAGGGTGATGGAGGCCAGGACGATGGCGCCGATGGCGATGCCCTTGATGAGCGCGCCTTTCCACACCGCAAACCTGCTGATGCCCCATTTGGGCGAGGTCATTTCTTCATATTCGGAGAGCGCGAGCGAGGGGGAGGAGGGGATTCCCTCTTCATCATGGATGCCGGCATCCTCTTCGCCTTCATGCGGGGGCGAGGTCTCGTCCTCGAGCATGTATTCCTTGAGGTTGAGCGGCGCATGCGCCCTGCCGGTGGTTTCAAACTGGCTGTCGTCGGCCAGCGCCGAGTTGCTCCTGTCGATGATGAGGTGAGGGGTCTTGGCGTCTGCCTCCATTGGTGGGCGGTTCTTGATATCATCCCCGAAGAGATCGAGGAGAAATGCCGCGGCGTCGGACATCTTGAAATCCGGATAATGCGCGTGCAGGAACTTCATGAGGTCGCCGTGCATGTCCGCGGCCGACGGATAGCGGTGCCGGCGGTCCTTCGACAGGGCCTTGAGGGAAATCCGGTCCAGCTCCTCGGGGAGATCGCCCCTGATGGTCGATGGAGGGGCAACCTTCGCGCCGCGCACGTTCCTTATCGTTTGCCGGCTGTCATCCGCCTTGAAGAGGCGTTTGCCCGTGAGCATCTCGTGGAAGATGATGCCAAGCGAGAAGATGTCGGAGCGCTTGTCTATCTCATCGCCCAGGGCCTGCTCGGGGGACATGTAGGCGAACTTGCCCTTGAGCATTCCGGAGTCGGTCGAACCGAACTTGTAGGCCGCCTTGGCGATGCCGAAGTCGATGATCTTCACGGTCCCGGAATAGGAGACCATTATGTTCTGGGGGCTGATGTCGCGGTGGACGATATGGAGAGGTTCTCCCGCTTCGCCCGCGCGGCGGTGCATGTAGCCCAGGCCGTTCAAGACCTCAGAGATGAAGTAGATGAGGAAGGGCAGGGGGATGAGCTCGCCCTTTGCCAGGCATTTCTTGTTGATCTGCGACAGCGACCTGCCGTCGACGAACTCCATGACCATGAAGTAGTCGTCGCCAACCTTGCCCAGGTCGAAGGTCTGGGCGATGTTGCCGTGGACGAGTTTCACGGCGAGCTTTGCCTCGTCGATGAGCGAGCCGATGAACTCCTCGCTGGCCGCCAGCTGGGGCAGTATCTTCTTTATGCAGACGGTTTTTTTAAGGCCGTGGACGTCGTAGGAGAGGCCTTTGTATATCTCGGCCATGCCACCCTGGGCGATCTTCTCCATGAGGTAGTATTGGCCGACCTGTGTGTCTGGGCGTTTCTCGGGCATATTGTGAATCCACAAGATAACGTTATTTCAGGTCAAAGGCAACTTTTCACTGAATAGGTTGCCGCCAGCGCGCAATTTTGTTAAATTTATAAAGTTTCAAGGCGGAGGCCGGGATGGCCGAATCCAGCAGCCAGGAAAAGACCGAGGATGCGACCCCAAAGCGCCTGCGGGACGCGCGGAAGAAGGGGCAGGTCGCGCGCTCTCGCGATATGAACACGATCGTGATCCTGATCGCCGCCTTCGCGATGATCGCGTTCATGCGCGGCTACATGGGCGAAGAGCTGCGCTCCTTCATGCAGTCCAACTTCGAACTCGTCTCGAGGAAGGGCCTCACGGTCGAGACCATGTTCCTCGAGGCTCAGAGATCGCTTTGGACCTTCATCCGGCTGGTCACCCCCTTTCTCCTGGGCATCTCCGCTGTTGCGATCGCCGTGAGCTTCCTGCAGACCGGCCCCATATTTTCCGGCGAGCCGATGAAGCCCCAGGGCAAGCGCATCAACATCGTAGAGAACCTGAAGAACATGTTCAAGGTGACGACGCTCGTCGAGCTCTTCAAGAACGTCGCGAAGATCAGCCTCATCTTCCTGCTGGCATATCTTGTTATCAGCGACAGCATCCGCGACGTGGTCCTCACGGTGACGGCGGAGCCCCAGCAGTCGAGCTATATTGCAGCCCGCCTCGTCGCGATATTCCTGGTGAAGGTCTTCATCGTCTTCATCATCATCGCGATCATAGACTTCGCCGTGCAGCGCTGGCAGTACAAAAAGCAGCTCAAGATGTCGAAGGAGGAGGTCAAGCGCGAATACAAGCAGGACGAAGGGGATCCCCTCATCAAGAGCCACAGGCGCCAGCTGCATCAGGAGCTGGCGATGAGCGACACGAGGCAGGCCGTGAAGTCTGCCGACGCGGTCATCACAAACCCCACCGAGCTCGCCGTCGCGATCAAATACGACGACTCGGAGATGGCCGCGCCGCAGCTGGTCGCCAAGGGGCAGAGGCTTTTTGCGGATGCAATCAGGGATATGGCGGAGGAGTTCGGCGTGCCAGTGATACAGAACGTCCCGCTCGCATGGACGCTCATCGAGCTCGACATAGGCGACGAGATCCCCGAGGAGATATACACCGCCGTGGCCGAGGTCCTGGTCTTCGTCTACAAGCTCAAGAGGGAGCAGGGCGGAGAATCGAAGCGCCCCCCTGAGCTCAATGCATGAGTTGGGCTAGAAGTGGTACGCGATGTTCCCCATCATAGTGAACGGAAAGAGCGCGGTGCCGTTGTTGTGGGCGTTCATCGAGGTTATGATGCCGATGGAGCGGAAGACGCCCGCCAGGCCAACTGAAAACCTCTCGCTCACATAATAGTCCGTCCCCAGCCCAAGGTCTGCGCCGATGCCGACACCCCTCGTGCCATTGCCCGCCGATCCCTTCGTGATGGCGTAGATACCCATGCCGATCAGGCCGTAGGGGTCCCAGCGCGACGGGTTCGAGAGGATGTAGAATTTGAGATCGAACGTGGGGACGCCCATGAGGATGACGCCATCGTCTCCGTTGCTCGGGCCCGTGCCGTCCTGCGTGGTGAGCAGGACACCGAATTGAGTTGAGAACTGAGGCGACCAGCGATAGTCGAAGTACAGGTAGCCGCCGACGCCCTGTCCCAGCTCGGGGGTCGAGTCTACCACGAAGATGTTTCCGGCGGGCCCGGCGCCCACGCTGAAGTTGCCGCCGGCGGCCCTTCCCTTCGCATGCTTTGCTTCGTTGCTGGAGCCGTCATCCGCGCGCGCGCTGAAACCAGCGCATACGAGCGCCATCATCATGACAAGAACTGCGGCTGTTTTCTTCATCCGGTTATCCTCCCTGTTTGATCTTCACACGCCTTCCTTCGATTGCAACTCTCTTTTCCGCGATCAGCTGTATCGCCTGCGGATAGATGCGATGCTCTTCCTTGAGGATCCGCTCCTTGAGCGCCTCGACCGTGTCGCCTTCCCTCACCTCGACCGCTGCCTGCATGATTATCGGCCCGTGGTCGATCTTTTCGTCCACGAAGTGCACGGTGCAGCCTGAGAGCTTCGCGCCATACTCGAATGCCTGTCTTTGAGCGTCAAGCCCGCCGAAGGAGGGGAGGAGCGCCGGATGGATGTTTATGATGCTTCCTGGAAACTCCTTCAGAAGCCTTCCCCCGAGAATCCTCATGAAGCCGGCGAGGCATACGAGCTCCACGCCATGCCCTTTGAACTCTGCCGCGATCGCCTCTTCAAACGCATCCCGCGATTCAAACCGGCTGCGCTCTATCACCGCAGAGGCGATTTTGTGTCGGCGTGCTCGCTCGAGCGCCGGAGCGCCGGCTTGATCGCTCACAACTGCGGAGACCTCAGCATCGATGCGGCCGGTCTCCGCGGCGTCGATTATCGCCTGGAGGTTAGTTCCGTTTCCGGAGACGAGCACCCCGAGCCGTATTTTGTGATGAGCCCCCACAGTGTGTTCGAATAATACCGAAATGATTTCGCAAAGCAAGCGGCAGAATTGCCACAGTGGAAGAGTGGCTTTGCATCACGACTATTCACGGTTGCAAGAGACCCTGTGCTGTGTTAAAAAACCGGTCGATATGTAAGGCACTGGTATGGTTTACAAAAGAACTCAACTTAAAAGGATAGTCGCCGATCTCGTAAGACAGCTTGAGCGGCGCGCAAATCTGCCGGTCGATGAGGTCATTCTTTTCGGCTCATATGCCTGGGGAAAACCCGCATCCGGCAGCGACATAGACCTTGCGGTCATATCGTCAAAATTCCGGGGTATCAGCGACATAAAAAGGATCGAGGTCCTTTCGGATATAGCAAGATATGTGTACCCCGATTGGGACATTGAAATAGATGTGGTCGGCTTTACACACGATGAATTGGCCAAGGCCGGTTATTTCGATCTGGCCGCGGTGATCAAAGAAAAAGGGAAGCTCATCTACAAGAAGGCCGCCTGAACCCGCATTTTGACCCCCACCCAATTTCAGCCTTGTAACCATCTGTAAAATAAGCTTAATTTGGCATGTGAGAAAAATCAAAAAAAGTACGCAACAAAACCGGCGATGTGCCGATAATAGAAATGGCAACGGCAGGAGGGGTGCATTGTTAAATCTGCCGCGCTAAGGGGCAAGTTCAAAACGATGCTGCTTTTGGCAGCGGGAGGCATGATATGATAGG
>JAZDOG010000050.1:0-2016 GCA_043798915.1 Pseudomonadota bacterium
GCGGCTTTCCCTCGATTATGGACGTATTTGATCTGGCCGATTTTATCAACGATCCCCGGATCGTCGACAACAACGAATTCCCAGTTTTGTTTGTTCATACCCGACGGCGCTTGTGTACCGGCTGCGAGAATTCGCTTCAACTGATCTTCGGTGGCCGGCCCTTGAAATTTACGGATTGTTCGACGTTGTTCGATAGCTTGATACAGTTCCATAGTGATGGTCTCCTTTTTATGTTGATTCTGCAAGTCGTTTTTCGTCAATGATGCGACGTTCTTTAATCGGGAATTGATTAGAACAGGCGATCATACACCGATACGATACAAAGGGCCGCCGTGTATGTCAAGAAGTTATTACGGAGCGTCGCTACGTCATCAGAAGGCCGCCGGTGACTTCCATGACCGCGCCGGTGATATAACGGGCCTCGTCCGAGGCCAGAAAAACGACAATGCCGGCCTGCTCTTCCGGCACGGCCAGCCTGCCCATCGGGTTTCTCTCCTCGCGTTCCTTAAGCCTTTCGGGATGCAACGCAAAAGTTTTTCGTGTGCGGGGTGTGAACGTGGTGCCCGGCACTGTCGCGTTTACCGTGATGCCCTGCCGCGCGACCTCGAGCGCGAGATGCTTCGTAAAGCCGATCACCCCGGCCTTTGCAGCGGCATACGCCGGACTCGTGAGGCGCACCGGCAGGCGACCTGCATCGGAGGAGATGTTCACAATGCGCCCCCAGCCGCGCTCGATCATATGGGGCAGAACGGCTCGCGCACAAAGGTAATGGGATCTCAGGCAGAGAGCGAAGGTGACGTCCCACTCCTCGGGTGACACGGTGAGGGTCGTTTTTCCGCCGAACATGCTGCCCGTACAGTTGACAAGAATGTCGATACGGCCATAGCTCTGCACCACTTCATCCACCATCTGTCGGACCTGCTCGGATTGCGTGACGTCACAGACGACTGCCGTAGATCCAGCGGTGAACTCCAAGAGCGCTGCAGCCTTCTTTTCGGCGGCGATGGGGTCATTGTCGACCACCGCCACGGACACGCCGTTCTCGGCAAGCGCGCTCGCTACCGCCCCGCCAATCCCAACGGCACCGCCGGTGACTATGGCCACTTTACCGGATAGATCTGCATATCGACCCATACTCCTCCCTTCATTTAAACTGCTATCGGAACCGATACAGCAAGGCATGAAGAATTTGCCTTCACGGGGGCGAGGATAAAAAAAGTAACCCCGCATGTCAAGCGGGTTTCGTCGAAAGCGGAGCAAAAACTTCTTGACATGCAAGGCTGTTCTTCATATCGTACAACCCCACAAAGGCAAGCTCTCAGTAATAATTGCCTCAACATGACTATCTGACGTTCTGCAAGGATTTAAAAACCATCGAAAGGAGGGAGCCATGAACCAACGAAAAGAAAAAGCGATGACACCGGGACGCATCCGGCGATTGGCGATCATCGGGGTTTTCATCCTCGGGGGAATTCTCAATGTCGGAGCGGCCTCTGTACAGGCGGCCCCCCCAACAGGCGTACTGAAACAGGCTATTCACTGGGGTTTATCCGCAGATTGGTTGGATCCCGCGATCTGTGGGAATCCCATTTCTGCCCACCTTCCTCTATACCTTTTTCACGATTCCCTGCTTAAGGCCATGCCGGAAGGCAACTTCACCCCCAGCTTGGCTGAATCGTACACGGTGAGCCCGGATGCCAAAGTCTATGAGTTCAAGCTGCGCAAAGGGGTGAAATTTCACAACGGAGATCCCCTGACGGCAGAGGATGTGGTATTCAGTTTCGGACGATACAAGGGCGCCCAAGCAAAAAATATTCACAGCAAGACGGAGAAAATGGAAGCAGTCAATCCCCTTCTCGTCCGCATTCACTTCAAGGAGTCTTTCCCTGATTTTTTGGAGTATCTTGTACCGGGGGTCACGACGATTGGCTGGATTGTGCCGAAAAAGCACGTGGAAAAGGTAGGAGATGCGGCGTTTAAAAAGCATCCCATCGGCGCCGGTCCGTACAAGTTTGT
>JAZDOG010000085.1:0-2893 GCA_043798915.1 Pseudomonadota bacterium
ACCACTGAAGATTGCCCAGTGCTACCTCGGGCGGATAGCATCGCGTACGCCTCCTCCAGGATCACCCCCTCGACCCTCTGGCGCTCGCGGTTTGCGCGGTCGAGCGAACGCGCAATTTCAAGCGATCGCGACGGATCGTCGCACATGAGGAGGTCGAGCGCTTCGTGTGCGCTGCCCAGCCTCCCCGCGGCATTGAGGCGCGGTGCGAGCTGGAACGCTATGGAATCAGGGTTCATCTCCCCGTTATTTGTGGAGCTCACCTCGATGAGGGCGGCGACGCCGGGCCGACGCGCGCCCGCTATTTCGCCCAGGCCGTGCCGCACGAGTATCCGGTTTGCCCCCGAGAGAGGCACGACGTCCGCGATCGTCCCGAGCGCGACGAGGTCCAGCTGTCTCTTGAGGTTCGGCTCGGGCGCGGTCAGCTTTCCGTCGCCCCTGAGTTTCTTCCTGAGCGCCAGGGCGAGCATGAAGGCCACGCCGCAGCCGGAGAGCTCGCGGTGGGGAGAATAGCCGGCGAGTCGCTGCGGATTCACGATGGCATGCGCGGAGGGGAGTTCTCCCTTCGCCTCGTGGTGGTCGGTGACGACGACGTCGATCCCGAAGCCCTTCGCACTGGCGATTCCCTCTGTTGCGCGCGTGCCGTTGTCCACCGTGACGATCAGCCGCGCGCCCTGCGAGTTGAAATCCTCCACGGCTGCGGGCGTGAGGCCGTATCCTTCGCCCCGCCGGTCGGGCAGCCCGACGAGAGGGGAGTGCCCCAATTCTTTGAGAAAGGAGGCCAGGAGCGCGGCGCCAGTGACGCCGTCGGCGTCGTAATCGCCAAAGATCGCTATTTTTTCGCCGGACGAGAGCGCCATGGCGATCCTCTCGACGGCCGCCGCCATGTCCGGGAGGAGGAAGGGGTCAGGCAGATCGGAGAGCGATGGGGAGAGGAATCGGCGCGCCTCATCCTCCGCCGTGATTCCTCGGTTGACGAGGGCGCGCGCGGCGATGCGCCCGATCCCGAGCCCGGCGCGCAGGCGCTCCTCTGCAACCCTATTGCCCTCTAAAATTTTCCAGGTGTATGCCATATGCAAGTTGTTGAGCTTTCACCAAAATAATGGATACACATGCTGTCATTCCCGCGAAAGCGGGAATCCCGTGGAGACAATGAGATTCCTGCTTTCGCAGGAATGACAAAAGACGTACCTGCTATTAGTTGAAAATCACTATTTTCCCTTAGCCCTCCACAGCCTCAGCCTCTCCGCAATCACCTTTTCATATCCGTTGTCCGACGGTTCATAGTAGCGCTTGTCCTTGAGCTTGTCCGGCAGATATTGTTCGCCCGGGACGAAGTGCCCCTCAAAATCGTGCGCGTATTTGTATCCCTTGTGGTATCCCTGCTCCTTCATGAACTTCGTCGGAGCGTTTCGGATGTGTTTGGGTGTCGGCAGCGTGCCGTGCTCCGCTATGTCGGCGGTGGCGGCGTGATAGGCCATGTAGCTCGCGTTGCTCTTGGGCGCGGTGGCGAGGTATGTCGCGCATTGCGCCAGCGGTATCCAGCCCTCCGGCATGCCCACGAAGTCGAACGACTGCATGCACGAGATCGCGACCTGCACCGCGTGCGGATCGGCGTTGCTGACGTCCTCGGAGGCGAAGATCACCATCCGGCGCGCGACGAAGAGCGGGTCCTCGCCGGCCTCCAGCATGCGCGCGAGATAATAGACCGCCGCGTCCGGGTCGGAGCCGCGCATGCTCTTTATGAACGCGGAGATGACGTTGTAGTGCTCCTCGCCCTTCTTGTCATAGGAGAGGCTCTTCTTCTGGAGCGCGCCTTCGACGAGCGCCACCGTGATCCGAAGTCTTTCCCCCTCTCCCCTCAGGGGAGAGGGATGGGTGAGGGGTGGTTGTTGTTTGCCCGACAGGTCGGCTGCGATCTCCAGGGTGTTGAGTGCGCGCCGCGCGTCGCCGTCGGCCGAGGAGGCGATGAAGTCGAGGGCGTCGTCGTCGATCGAGAGATTCAAGCCGCCGAGCCCTCTCTCTGCATCTCCGAGCGCGCGCGTCACGAGGCCCTTCAAACCATCCATGTCGATCGGCTCCAGGACATAGACCTTCGTGCGCGAAAGGAGCGGCCCGATCACCTCGAAGGATGGATTTTCCGTCGTCGAGCCGATGAGAGTGATCGTCCCATCCTCGACGTGCGGCAGGAGGCCGTCCTGCTGCGCCTTGTTCCAGCGGTGGATCTCGTCGATGAAGAGGATGTTCGTCCGGCCGTGCAGGTCCCGTTCGGACCTCGCGAGTTTGATTATGTCGCGGAGATCGGCCACACCTGATAGGACGGCCGAGATGTGGTGGAACTTCGCCTTCGTCGTGGCGGCGATGATGCGCGCGAACGTCGTCTTGCCGGTCCCGGGCGGTCCCCAGAAGATGATCGAAGGGATCGAGTCGAGGCCGATGAGGGCCGAGAGCGGCTTGCCCGGACCGATCAGGTGACCCTGTCCGGCCACCTCGTCGAGCGTCCGAGGCCTCATGCGGTCCGCGAGCGGCGCGGGCATTTTTTTGGATGCAAAGATGTCGGTCATGTTGACTTTTTGCCGCGTGGGCATGAGATTCAACCGGGTATCGCTCCAAGATGCAAGCCGAAAGAGGTGGGCATGGGCAAGGGCAGCGGAAATCCGGGAGAATTCGAGCTGATAAGGATGCTCACCAAGGGGGTGCCGAGGGAGGCGGACGGCCTCATCTGCGGCGTGGGGGACGACTGCGCGGTGATCGCAGGGCCCGGCGGGAAGGACTGGCTCGTCACGACCGACGCCCTCGTCGAGGGGGTGCACTTCAGGCGCGAATGGGCGGATCCGGCCGTGCTCGGCCGCAAGGCCCTGGCAGTAAACTTGAGCGATATCGCGGCGATGGGGGG
>JAZDOG010000098.1:0-32713 GCA_043798915.1 Pseudomonadota bacterium
AAGAACGGCGGGCTGGCAAAGATGCAGGCGCTTCGTCAGAAGGAATTTCTGCTCGATTGAAACACTTCCCCTCCTTTGTAAGGAGGGGCCAAGGGAGGTAGACCTTGTCAGACTACAACTCGATGGAACTCATGATATGCGTGGCCGCCCGCTTCATGGAGAACGGCTGCTCGGCCATCGTCGGCACCGGCGCGCCCTGCGCCGCGGCGATGCTCGCCCAGAAGACCGCGGCGCCCGACATGCTGATTCTCTTCGAGGCCGGCGGCGTGGCGCCCCTGCTTCCGACGATGCCGGTCTCCGTTGGCGACTCGCGCACCACATGGAAGGCGCTCATGGCGAGCTCCATGACCGAGACGATGTCTCTCGCGGCCCGCGGCATGGTCGACTACGCCTTCCTGGGCGGCGCCCAGATCGACAAGCACGGAAATCTTAACTCGACGATGATCGGCGACGACTACCTCCATCCAAAGATTCGACTGCCAGGCTCCGGCGGCGCGGGCGACATAGCGACAAACTGCTGGCGGATAATGGTGATCACACCTCATGAGAAGCGCCGCTTCGTCGAGAAAGTCGATTTCATCACGTCGCCCGGCTATCTCAAGGGAGGGAAATCGCGCGAGGAAGCTGGGCTCCCGCCCGGCACCGGCCCGTACAAGATCATAACTAACCTCGCCGTAATGGGCTTTGACAACAAGGACCGCCGCATGGAGATCGAATCGCTCTCCCCGAACGTCACCGTTGCCGAGGTCCAGGAGAACACGGGGTTCGAGCTGCTCGTCCGCAAGGACGTGCACGAGACGGAAGTCCCCACGGCGAACGCGCTCCGCATCCTCCGCGAAGAGGTCGACCCCCATCGCTACATCATCGGCCGCTGAGGTGATTGCACTACGGGCCTACTAACTGCACATCCGGTTTCTCCGCATACCAATTGCTGTCGCGAAGATAGGCGTCCAGCTCGGTCTTGATGAGGTCCTCGTGGCTGCGCTCGATGTCGGCGAGATATTCGAATATCCGCCGCGCGGTCGGCTCCACGGCGCCCGAGGCCGCGCGGAGATAGAAATCGTGGGCCGCCCTCTCGCGCTCGATCGCCAACTTGAGCAGGCCCTCCAGCGAATCCTGGGACGCGGGCGGCCTGCCGCCCTCTGCTGTCTCAGGATCTCCGGGGATCCGCGGCGGCGCCCCCTTCTCGCCGGTCATCTTGCGATAGAGCGCGACGAGCATCTGGCGATGCGCAACCTCTTCCTTCGCCAGGGATTCGTATCGAGCCCGGACGAGGTCGTTTTTGATCATCTCTGCCAGGCTGCCATAAAAAGCCGCGGCCTCCTCCTCGCTCCTGACCGCAAGGCCGAGTATCTCCAGAACCGTGAGGTCTTCCTTCATTGTCGTCTCCTTGATGAGCCGAAGGCGAAGAATCCCATGGTATCAATGGGATCCTTCGCTTTGCTCAGGATGACAGCTTCGCTGTCACTTCCTTCACGGCCTTCAGGACCGCCGCATAGTCCGGTTCGCTTGTCAGCTCGTGCATCACCTGGACGTAGCGGACCACCCCTTCGCGGTCCACAACAAAGACCGCCCTCGCCAGAAGACGGAGCTCCTCAATGAGCACGCCGTACGCAATTCCGAATGAAGCCGCGCGGTAATCGGAGAGCGTCGTCACCCTCTCGACCCCGGCCGCACCGCACCACCTCTTCTGCGCAAACGGCAGGTCCATGCTGACCGTCAGGATGTTCACGTCCTTCCCGAATTTTCCGGCCTCCTCGTTGAACCTGCGCGTCTCCATGTCGCAGACGGGCGTATCGAGGGATGGGACGGAGCAGATCACGCAGATATTCCCCTTGTATGACGACAGCTTGACCGGCTTCATGTCGTTGCCGGTGAGCTCAGCCTCATGCATTTTCTCTCCGACATTCAGCTCCTTTCCCAGAAGCGTCAGCGGATTCCCCTGAAATGTCACCGCACCCTTGCGTTCATTCATATGACCTCCTCAATTAATGTTTACCGAAATAAATGTTTACCAATTTTCCGCCAGTATCTCGAAATGATCGCGAGGATGCGCGCACGCCGGACACAGCTCCAGCGCCTCGTTCCCCTTGTGCAGATAGCCGCAATTGCGGCAGCGCCACACCACCGCAGTTTCCCTCTTGAAGACGCGCCCGGCTTCTATGTTGTTCTTGAGATCCATATAGCGCTTCATGTGCTGTTTCTCAGCCACCGAGATGGCGTCGAATGCGGCCGCGACATCGCTGAACCCCTCGCTGCGCGCGATCTGGGCAAAGCCCGGATAAATCTCCGACCACTCGCTCTTCTCGCCGGCAGCAGCGGCAGCAAGGTTCTCCAGGGTCTTTCCGGTGAAGCCTGCAGGGAAGCTCCCATAAATCTCGACCTCTCCGCCCTTGAGGAATTTGAAAAAGCGCTTCGCGTGCTCCCTCTCCTGGTTCGCCGTCTCCTCGAATATGTCGGATATCTGGACATATCCCTCTTTCTTCGCCTGGCTTGCGAAATACGTGTAGCGGTTGCGCGCCTGGGACTCGCCCGCAAATGCGGTGAGCAGGTTTTTCTCCGTCTTCGATCCCTTGAATTCCATCTTAGGACTCCTTTCCGCCGGCTTAAGCCGGCCGGGCATATGCAGAATTGAGATAGGGGTTCATATTACAGAATCTATAACTTGGCAACCGGCCAATCCAATCCTTCCCCTCCTTTGTAAGGAGGGGCTGGGGGAGGTAGATCTACCCCACCCTGACCCTCCCCTTACAAAGGGGAGGGGATCGGCTTCAGAATCTTAAGCAGCTCGCCGGGGCTATTGATGATGGTCTCGGCCCCGTTGCTGACGAGCTCATCGGCGGTCCTGAAGCCCCAGAGCGCGCCCACAGGATACATGCCGGCGCTCGAGGCGGACTGCATGTCCACATCCGAATCGCCGAGGAAGAGGCACCTGTTGGGTGAAACCGAAAGCCTGCGGCTTATCTCCAGAGCGGGCGCCTGATGCGGCTTCAGGGGCAAGCCGTCGACAGCACCCAGAATCGCATCGAAGTGAAAACCGCCGAGCAGCTTGCCCACGAGCAGCTTCACTGAGGCCTCCGGCCTGTTCGACAGTATCCCCATCCTGATATCCAGAGAGGATATACCGCTCAGGAGCTCGTTGATGCCGTCATAGGGGCGGGACTTGTGGAACCCCCGATACCCCACCTCCAGCTCCTTGAACGCCTTGATCGTGACCTCGTCCCAGCACTTTTCGGGCAGCACATTGCGGACCAGGCTCTCCATGCCCGCCCCCACATATTTCTTGTATGCCTCGACTTTATGGCCCGGCAACCCCATCGACGCCAGGATCGCGTTGATCGCGTCGGCGATGTCGTCGATCGTATTGAGGAGCGTTCCGTCGAGGTCAAAAATAACGGCATCAAATTTCATATTCTGGGCCCTCTCCCCTTGCCATATCGCAACCCGTGCAATATGGTCGCGGTGGTTACACCATCTTGGGTAAATAGTAAATGCGCTGCATCTGCTTTACAATAACAATCTTTCTCCTTGCCGCCCTGCCGGCCTTTGCCTCTGATTCGCTCCGGCTCGTCACCTCCCTGGATCCGATCGAGGCGGCTGAATATATCGAAGCGTTCCAGAAAGACACGGGAATAAATGTGCAATGGATCAGGCTCTCGGCCGGCGAGGCGCTCTCGCGGCTCAAGGCCGAGGCTGAAAACCCCACGCAGGACGTCTGGTTCGGCGCCCCATCTTCCGAGCTCGCCGCAGCGGCTGAAGCCGACCTGCTCGAACGGCACAGCTCCGGCACAACCCGGAATATCCCGTTCGGGTGGCGCGATCCCGACGGATACTGGACCGGCATATACTTCGGCGCGATCGCATTCATAAGCGGCAAGGGGGTTAAACCGCCGACATCGTGGCAAAACCTGCTGACGAAGCCCTACAAGGGCGAGATCGCCGTCAGCTATCCCTACACCGCGGGGACCGGCTTCACCGTGCTCTCGGGGCTCATCGCCATAATGGGCGAAGAGGCCGCGTTCAGATACTGCGAGAAGCTCGACTCCAGCGTCCGGCACTACACGAATTCGGGGGGCGCACCGATCATGGAGGTGGGACTCGGCGAGGCGGGCGTGGGGATCGCGTTCGATCAGGACGCGCTCCGAAAGGGCAAGGCCCGCGGCCTTCCCGTCACGATAACGTATCCTTCTGACGGCGTCCCATATGAGATCGGCGGCGTCGCCATCGTAAAGGGCGGCGACAGGAAACTCGCAGCGCGCTTCGTTGACTGGGCGGCCTCTCTTGCCGCGCAGAACCTGATGCACAGATGGTACCGCGTGCCGCTGGCAGCGGGCGCGGAGATAAACCCCGGCTCGAGGCGGCCCGAAACCCTGCCGCTGGCGCAGATGGACTTTCAGGATGCCGGCGAGAGGAGAGAGGAGCTGATAAGGAAGTGGAGAGAGAGGGTTGGCAGATAAAATCGATCGCCGCCCTGGCGGCGGTCCTCGTCGCGATCTTCGTCGTCTGGCCGCTGTGGACGGTATTCTCTTCCGCGAGCATTCCCTCCATCCTGCGTTTCTTCGACACGCCCTACTTCGTACGGCCCTTCGTAAACAGCATCGTGCTGGGAACGGCGGTGGCATTTTGCGGCACCGCGATCGGATTTTTTCTGGCCTACGCCAGCGAGCGCGCGCACGTGCCCTTCGCGAGGCTTTTCGACAACCTCTTCGCAATACCGCTGGTCGCGCCTCCGTTCATAGTCGCCATCGCGAGCATCATGCTGCTGGGCCGGAATGGTATCATCGTCCGCTATATCTTCGGCGGCCGGGAATTTTTCTCGGTCTACGGATTCTGGGGCCTTCTCATAACCGAGACGCTCGCGTATTTTCCGACGGCATACCTGGTGCTCAAGGGGACGCTCGCGGCCATACATCCGACATACGAGGAGGCGTCGCGATCGCTCGGAGCCTCGCGATGGAAGACATTCTGCTCCGTGACGGCATCGCTCGCCATACCGGGCATCCTGAGCTCTTTTCTTCTCATCTTCATAGAATCGCTCGCGGACTTCGGAAACCCGCTCGTTCTCTCCGGCTCGTATCAGGTGCTCTCCGTGCAGGCCTATCTCCAGATCACCGCCCTCTACGACACCGCTGGAGGGGCCACCCTGGCCCTGATGCTCCTCTTGCCTTCCCTTTTGGCGTGGGCGATTCAGAAGCGCGTCGCCGCCGGGCGATCGTTCGTGACGATCTCCGGCAAGGTGCCGCGCGCGGCGAGGGCATCGAGTCGCTTCACGGTCGCCGCTGGAACAGCTCTCTCCGCGCTGGCTGCGGCCCTGGTGGTCCTCTTCTACGGAATGATCGTTGTCGGCGCCTTCGTCAGGATGTGGGGAGTGGACTGGGCCCCCACGCTCGCAAACTTCGCAAAGGGCATGAAGATGGGGTGGCAATACGTCTCGGGTTCCGTGCTCATCGCGCTTGCCGCCGCACCGGCCACGGCGATTTTGGGAATCGCGATCGCGTATCTGGTGGAGCGAAAGAAATTCCGCGGGCGGAGGCTGCTCGAGTTAGCGAGCATGCTGGCGTTCGCGGTCCCTGGCACGGTCCTCGGGATCGGATACGCATTGGGCTTCAGCAGACCCCACTGGTTCATGCCCGTGGCGCTCACCGGGACCGCGTGGATCATCCTCGCCATCTTCGTGTTCCGCAACTTACCCGTAGGCGTGCAGGCCGGGCAATCGGCGCTGGCACAGATCGACGTCTCGATCGAGGAGGCCGCGCGTTCTCTGGGCGCAGGTCCAGCCGCGACATTCCGAAAAATAGTCCTGCCCCTCATGGCGCCGGCCCTGCTCACGAGCGTCATCTACGGCTTCGTGAGGGCGATGACGCAGATAAGCGCGGTGATATTCGTGGTCTCGGGAAAGTGGAACCTGCTCACGGTCTTTCTCATGGGGCTCGTCGAGAACGGAGAGCTCTCGATCGCCGCGGCGACAGGGATCGTGCTCGTGGCGATCGTGATAGCGGCGATGGGTATCCTGAAACTCGCCGTGCACCGCTGGCAAACTCGCCTGCTCGTTAAGGCTGCATGGTGATAGACAAGACGGAGCGATAATATGCATCTACAACTCACCAACGTATCGAAATTTTTTACCGACAGGAGGGGGAACGTCGTGCCCGTGGTCTCGGGGCTCACCCTCGAGGTCGGCCGCGGGGAGTTCGTCTGCCTCCTCGGGCCGTCCGGCTGCGGGAAGACCACGGTGCTGAGGCTCGCGGCGGGGCTCGAGTCGCCCACGGCCGGCAAAATCCTCCTCGGCGGCAGGGATATCACGAAGCTCCCGCCTGAGAAGAGGAACATGTCGGTCGTCTTCCAGCACTACGCGCTCTTCCCTCACATGAGCGTGGCGGCCAATATCGCATTCGGGCTCAAGGTGAGGCGCAAGCCTTCCGAGGAGATATCGCGAAAGGTCCACTCCCTCCTGGATGTGGTTGGTCTCTCCGGCCTCGGCGAGCGCGCACCCTCCGAGCTATCGGGCGGCCAGCAGCAGCGGGTGGCGCTCGCCCGGGCGCTGGCGATCGAGCCCTCCGTCCTCCTCTGCGACGAGCCGCTCTCGAACCTCGACTCATCCTTGAGGCTCCAGATGAGGACCGAGATAAAGGCGCTGCAGCACCGCCTCGGGCTATCCACGCTCTACGTCACGCATGACGAGGAAGAAGCGAAATTTCTTGCGGACAGGATAGTGCGGATGGAACCGACGCAATAAAAATTTTATCCCGCTATCTCTTTCAGCACATTCCTCGCTATCACGATTCGCTGGACCTCCGAGGTTCCCTCGTAGATCTCCGTGATCTTCGCGTCCCTGAAATAGCGCTCGACCGGGTATTCCTTGCAATAGCCGTAGCCGCCCAGCACCTGGACCGCGTCCTTCGTCACCATCGTTGCCGTCTCGGAGGCGAAGAGCTTGGCCATCGCGGCCTGCTTGGCGATGTTTTTGCCGTGGTCCTTGAGCCATGCCGCGCGGTGGACGAGGAGGCGCGCCGCATCGATGTTCATCGCCATGTCGGCGAGCTTCCACTGTATCCCCTCGAATGCGCTGATCGGCTGGCCGAACGCCTCGCGCTCCTGCGAATATTTCGCCGCCACCTCAAACGCCGCGCGCGAGATCCCCAGCGCCTGTGTCCCGATGCCGATCCTTCCGGAATCGAGCGTGTCGAGCGCCACAGTGAAGCCATTTCCCTCGCCGCCCATGAGGTTTTCCTTCGGCACCTCGCAGTTCTCCAGCACGATGCTGGATGTCGACGACGCCCTGATGCCGAGTTTGTGCTCCTTCTTGCCGACGGAATAGCCGGGAAAAGTCTTCTCCACGATGAACGCGCTGATCCCCTTGTGCCTCTTGGCCTTGTCGGTCATGGCGTAGACGATCATCGCGTCGGCGTTCGGACCGTTGGTGATGAAGTTTTTCGTGCCGTTCAGGATGTATCTGTCCCCTTTGAGGACCGCCGTGGTCTTCTGGTTGGCCGCGTCCGACCCGGCGCCGGGCTCGGAGAGCGCGTAGGCGCCGAGCTTCAAGCCCTTCGCAAAATCCGGCATATACCTCTTCTTCTGCTCATCGCTCCCCCATCGGCCGATGCAGCCGAGATAGAGCGAGTTGTTGACCGACATGATGACGGCGGTCGAGGCGCACGCGGCGGCGATCTCCTCTAGCGCAATCACATACGAGAGCATCTCCATCCCTGAGCCGCCGAGCTCTGTCGGGGCCATCATCCCCATGAGCCCCAGCTCCCCCATCATCTTCACCTGCTTCTCCGGGAAGGTCTCGTTCTCGTCCCACCCGGCGGCGTTGGGAGCCAGCTCCTTCTGCGCAAAGTCCCGCGCCATCTCGCCTATCATCTTCTGCTCGTCGGTCATTATGAAATCCATGTGTCACCTCGCATGAGCTAATACGTATAAAATCCCCTGCCCGTCTTCCTGCCTAGCCAGCCCGCGTCCACGTATCTCCTGAGCAACGGAGATGGCCGATACCTCGGGTCGCCAATATCGCGATGGAGGACGGAGAGAATCGCCAGGACCGTGTCGAGGCCGATAAGATCGGCCAGCGCAAGCGGCCCCATCGGAAAATTGCAGCAGACCTTCATGCACTCGTCGATGTCCTCGCGCGCCGCCACGCCCTCGTGCAAGGCGCCGATCGCCTCGTTGATCATCGGCATCAACACCCTGTTGGCGATGAATCCCGGGGCGTCGTTAGACCTGACCGCGGCCTTCCCAAGCTTGGCGATCAGATCCATGACGACCTGCTCAGTCTCGTCGGATGTGGCAAGCCCGCGGATGACCTCCACGCCCTTCATCAGCGGCACCGGGTTCATGAAGTGCATCCCGATGACGCCCTGCGGCCTCTTCGTCGCGGCGGCTATCCGCGTGATCGAGATGGAAGATGTGTTTGTCGCAAGGATCGCTGAGGGCGCAAGGGTCTCGTCCAACTTCTTGAATATCTCTATCTTGAGCGCTTCGTTTTCTGTCGCCGCCTCGATGGCGATGTCAGAACCCTTGAGATTGGCGACATCGGCAGTGATCGAGATCCTCTTCTGCGCTGCGGATCGATCATCGCTGGATATCTTGCCCTTCTCCGCCATCTTGCGGAGCGACGATTCGATCGCCGCGAGGCCCCTTTTGCAGAACGAGACGTCGATGTCGCGCATCACCACGTCGAAGCCGGCGACCGCGAAGACCTGCGCGATCCCGCTGCCCATCTGCCCCGCCCCGACCACGCCGACCTTTTTTATCACCATGGCATCCTCCCCTGTCACCACAACCGCTATGCGCTTGAAACCCGCCGGAGTATTGTGAGCGGAGCCGCTTTTGTCAACCGCGTAGCTTGCAAAAGAATGACGGCAGGTGTATCTGTTCTCCTCACAAATCCAAAGGGGGTCAACATGTCGGTTGAAATGGACGTCCGGTACGACGGAGGATTTCGCTGCACGGCAACCCACGGGCCATCGGGAATCACGATGACGACCGACGCACCGACGGACAACGGCGGAAAAGGCGAGGCCTTTTCGCCGACGGACCTCGTGGCGGCGGCGCTGGGCACGTGCGTGATGACGATCATGGCCATGATGGCCGAGCGAAGCGGCTTGGATCTCACGGGCACGCGCATCCATCTGGTCAAGGATATGGCCACAGCCCCAAGCCGCCGCATCGGGAGGGTCGGGGCCACCATCACGTTCCCGAAGGGTTTGAAGATTTCGGACGCCGACCGGATCAAACTCGAGAGAAGCGTGGAGTCATGCCCCGTGAAACAGAGCCTGCACCCGGACATCAAGGTGGCAACCGAGTTCATCTATCCATAGAGGCGAGTTGAAGATTCAGGATCACTTTTGCCAGCACATATCATCAGGGGGAGAAACGGCCTCAAGGCGCTTCGCATAATTCTTTCTCAGATGGCCATCTCTTGTGAGAAGATCGTGCTGTTTGAGCCTCTTCTCGATATGAGAGAACATCGCCTTGAAATATGGGCACATGGTTGACTTGTGAAGGAAGTTCCCCCGCCCGCGTCCCAGGTTCGGGCATCCACCGTAACACTTCTCGAAATATCTGCATCCGGCGCATTCCTCTTTGACGATGTCATAGCGGCCGAGCAGCATCTTTCGCGCAGGGGATTCCATGATTTCATCCATGGACTGACTGAAGATATTTCCATAGATATATCGCCCAAAGTCCATGCGGGAACAATTATATGCCGTTCCGTCCGGATTGAAATGGATAGTATGTTCCGGACATGACTTTGAAAAGGCGCAGTCGCCAAGCCCATCCTTTGCACCCGCGAGAGCAGCGATAAAACAACCGAAGTTCGTTATTATGATATCAGCATCCCGGTCATAGAACCAGAGATCGAACAGCTTCATCGAAAATCTGGCGTATTCCGTGGGCGTGATTCCATAGAGATTTTCTTTTCGGGGGCCAAGGTGATGCGAAGGAACGGTGCTGAACGAGAGATTCCGCTCCCTGAAAAAACGATAGATTTCCTCCGCGCGCCCTATGTTCTGCCTGGTGATTACGCAAAGCATACTGCACCGAATGCCGTGCTCGTTCAGGATATCGAGATTCTTGAGAACGGCCGCTTCGGTGGGCGCCCCGTTCCTGAAAACGCGGTTTACATTGATCGCATCGAAGGAAACACCGACAGTCCCCATCCTGCCGGTCTTGAAAAGTTCCAGATAGTCCTCATCCAGGAGGGTGAGGTTCGTTTGAATGCCGTTTATGATATTGAACTTTTTATCACAAAAAATTTGATCCTGAAGCTCCAGAACCCTCCAATAGAATGACACCGGCATCAACATCGGCTCGCCGCCATGCCAGACAAATAACAGCTTAGAGGGATTTGAGTCCTTGAGGTAGAAATCTCTGATCCTGTTAAAGAGCCTTTCGATCTTCTTTACCGTAAACACGTCATCCCTGTTATGATGCGCATGTTCATAACAGTATTTGCAGCGCAGGTTGCACCTCTTGGTGGTTTTGATGATGATATTCATTGATATGAACAGACATAAACACCCACACATGGCGGCATGTCACGCCATATGTAGGTGTCAACCGCCGAATTATCGCGTTCCAACCGCTGATCCGCTTACCTCGTGGTCTTTTTCACCGCAGCAGGCTTCCCCATCGGCACTGTCGCTCGAACTGCGGGAATCACGCCTTTTTTCACCTGATCGGTCGGACGACTAACCTTATCCACCCTGCCTTTTCCGCTGCTCTGCAGCCAGTCCATCCACATCAACTCGCCCGGCTCAACCTCGTTATACAGTTTCTTCGGCATACAATCCTCCTTTGAATGAAAGAACACCTCACCCAATGACTGATTATACGCCCTGTCGCTCTTTTTACAACATTTTCCTCCCCCGTCAGGATGGAATTGAATTGCCTTTCAGGGAGTAACCGGTTGATATATAATATAAAATATTATTCCAGTGCTGACTAAATAATTTTAACTGCGGTTGAACTCAGAACTCAGAACAAAACTTTCCCTTTCATTATCGAACCGGTATGATTGCATTCATGCGCGGCAAAGCTACAAAATTCAGCCCCAGTCCCAAGCGAACATCGCCATCCCCACGCACTTCTATACAACTCAATCATGAGACTGATGGCAGAACGATATCGCTGATCCACATCCGCATGAGGCTTGGGCAGGGAAGGTGGACAGGCACAAAGGCATTTCTCGATTCAGGCGCTCACACCAGCATATTCAATGCAAGGACGATGAAACGACTTGGAGTGTCTCCCTCCGTCGGAAAAATTGCCTCCATGCGAGACGGAAGCGGGAGGGTATTTCGGTGCCGCCGGCGCAAGATCGAGGTGAAGGTGGGAAACCTCATCCTCCCCTTGAACGCGGCATTCTCTGAAGAGTTCAACATGGGCTTCAATATACTGGGGATGGATTTCTTCTCTCAGACAGTCATAACCTTCGACATACCAAACAAGAGGATCCTGATCAGGAAAGAGGGACAAGGACGCCCAGCAGATCCAATGTGTTGATAAACTGAATCATCATATTATATGCGCTGGCATCTCGACCCACCGATATGCCACAGAGCTTCATGGCTTCCCCGACAGTCGTTCCAACCTCCAAAGCCCCAAGCAGCTTCAGGGACTCCCGCCTTCTCCCAACGACCCTGATCTGATCGCGCAGGACATACTCGGTTTTCCCTCTGTCATCTTTCAACTTTTTAATACGGCGTGGATTCAGATGGTACTTTCGATCGAGGATCCTCGAGAGACGAAAGTAGCCGGAATTCACCGGCCTTTCTCTAACCCTGTCTCCAAACAGCAAATCGTCGTCAAATAAAACCATCGCTAATTGATCAGCTTTTAAAAAAAGCAACGACCTGTTCTGGTGAAGCCCATTGATCCACTTATCCCACGCCATCCATTTTCTCGTAGCACGGGCCTTATCCTGCTTATTTTTCAGGATGTCGATGCTGAACAAATTGGAACCGAACAACGTCGCCGAAGAGGGAGCCGTTGTGATGCCAAATTTGCCGGGATCCGCAGCGATGTCGGAATCGGAAAAGAGCTGAAAACCAGACAGGACGATGTTTGATATGAAGGGTACATACGGCGTGATGCGATCGAGGGTGAGGACAAAGTCATCGGGCGTTTCCATAGGCAGGTCGAAGATCAGAAAAAGCGTCGGCTTCAAACCGCAGTCGCAAGCGCTTTCGATTGCCTTCAGCTGATCCCCTGCCAACAACCCCCTGTTCATAGCGCGCAGGACATCGTCGCTCAGCGACTCGACCCCGAACTGGATGCCCCTGAGCCCGCTCGCCTTGAGCTGTTCGAAGCGCGCTTTCGTCCAGCCTCTCTCCGGGCGAACCAGCGTATTCCATCGAACATCCAATTTGAGTTTGCGTATCGATTCGGCAATATCCAAAGCATCCTTTGGCGCAAGGGCCGAGCCAGCATTGAAAAACTTGCCACAGCCAAACTTTTTTTCGATACCCTTCATCTGTTCCGCAACGATCGGGCCTGGTCTGGCCATATATCTGGAAACCGTTTTTTTGCTGCAGTAAGAGCACCTGCGCCAATAGCACCCTTCAGATAGGGCATAGCTGAAATCGCGAGGCACGCTGAAATAACGATCCACTGGGAGGCACCCATATTTAGGGACGAGAAATGGGGCGCCAAGAGGACGGTCTCCTCCATTCAAAATCCGCGGCCACGCCTTTCCCTCAGAGCACATCCCGATTAGTTTCGAAAGCGCCCCTTCGCCATGGCCCAGCACGCAACAATCTATCGAGCTTGGAACCTGAGATTCATCGAAGACTGTACCAAATGCGATTGTCGAAGCCGGCCCTCCTATCAGGAGCCGCACATCCCGATATTCTCTGCGTATATAATCCGCATATCCCACAACATTTACGAGCTGACGGTGTGTGATGATTGAAAAACCAACGATATCCGGTTTCCACCGAAGGGCACCGTCAATCAATGATTGGATCCTCCTGAAGTGAGGAGGTATAATTCTGGCATCATGATGATTGGCGGCCTCAAGAGCATGGATGATATTCCAGCACCTCTTGATCAGATCGTGCGCCCTGTAGTATTCCCTGGCGGAAAAGGACTGCGGCTTTTTCAGTATCCGGCTGGCTGCTCGATGATCCTCTGGGAGATCATCGCACCATCGGCGGACCCATGCCGACAGCTCAAAAAAACTTCTCTTCGGCAACCTCCTCGACCTGACCGTCGTCTCCAGCGCCTTTTGCAATTCGCCCGTCCCCTCGGGGCTCAGCATCCAGCGCGCGATCTCCAGATTCAGATCGCAGGCCTGCACCGACACCCCCTGTTCCTCAAGGCAGGCGGCAAGCTGCGGTATCGAGAGATAGGGGGAGCCGACATCCCAGACAGGCGGAAAAAAGAAGAGGACCTTCGTCCTCCCCTCATCCTTCCGATCTATTCTCCTGCTATGTGCGGATCCTGGCATCGGCTGTTCACCATCGGTTTGGCATGTCCATTTGTCTTATGGTCTTCGCTATCAAGCCACGACACAGGACCTTCATGTCCCGGTCGGCCTTCGTTCTCCATATGTTAAAATATTCATCCATCTTCGCCTTTTTCTTGTACATATCGGGCAGCGGCACTGGGATGAACCACTGAGCGCAGCTTCGAAACTCCAATCCCTCATAGATTTTTTTTAAACCGTCGTAGTATTTTTCAAACTTCTTCAGCTTTCCCCGGTAGATCACGATCTTGCATTTGGAATGCGTCTTAGCAAAGTGGCTCAGCACAGCCTTCAAATAGCCGTATCTCTTTTCAATATCCCTATGGAACGGCTCAGCAAAAGGGAAGATAAAGTAGCACATATTGAAAGATTCGACAATTTTCTGGAGGGTGTCGACCGGCGGCAGATTGAAATATTCAAACTCGTAATACAGATCCAGATCATATCTGCGCGAACATATCTTATCCACATACTCCCGCCCCAGCATGCTGGCAAAGTCAGAGATGACATACACTCGCTTCACGCATTCGTCGCGGCTCAAGCGCCGCAGGTCCCGAACGACGCTCTCAGGACTTCTCGCGACCAATCCCCTCTTATATATTTTCCGCAAGGTTCCCCTTCTGGCATAGCAGAATTCGCAATCGTATCTGCACCCCTTGTACGCCGTGATGAACGGGTAGGTGCCAAGTATCTCGTTGAGGGGGCTCCCAAATGGAATGGAGCTGTGCACCTTCTTCATCCGCTCTTTATAGGTTGGGAACCAATCGATCGTGATACAATCGCTGGCGCTATATGCATCCCCAGATACGGCATAGGATTGCGGAGCAGAGCGCCCGCGGCTGATGACATTGGGCACGTCTCTTGTGTCCAAACCGTCGAGCAAGCGGTCCACCAGCATACTGAAGGGATATTCGGCGTCTCCCTTGATCACATAGTCTATGTCATAATGCTCGACGATGGGCTCTGCAAAGATTGTGGCAGTATGCCCCCCAACGATGATCTTCAGGACAGGGTTTATCTTCTTGAATTGGGCCGCCATCCTTCCGATTTCGCCAAGCGGAAAATACCAGTGGCAATCCATCACGACTATCCTGCTGTTTCGTATGTCGCGATCCCGCACCTCAAAATTGAGTTTGCCCAGCTTGGAGCAATCCAGGCTGTTCATCAACCCTATCAGACCTGACGGAATGCTGTAATCGGAGGGCCTGCCGCTTGGATGTATATAGAGGATATCTCTCATATATGGTTTTTCACATCGGATGTTATCGCCTGGCCGACACACGAGCTGGCACTTCGGATGCGGTCTCCCCAAGATTGTACGGCTTAAACCCAGGACATCGTAATTTAAATGCGCATTTTTTACATTGCGGATCGATATTCGCTTCCTTCTTCACAATTATGCCGGTGGTCATCCGCGGATCGAAATATACTATCGGCTGTCGCAAAGGATCCGGAAGAAAACCATTCCTCGTGCAATCGCTGCGATTTTTTCGTTCCAGGACGCAATACGGGATGTGCGACACCAGACAACGAACCCTGCCCATCGCCACGGCAGATGCCGCCTTATTGAGCAAGGCCTTCGTCTTCAGCATATCCACGGCGAATTCGGCAATATTGGCCTTCGCTTCTCCGGTATAAAGTGCGGGGTTCAAGCTGATATAGTCGACCTTCGGAAAATGGCCTGCAATCCATCGCGCGACAGCCGGATTTATGCGATACGTCGCCTTGCACTGCAGCAGCTTGACCTCGACGATCAGCTCGTATCCCTTATCTTTTAAATCGCAAAGATTGCGGATGGCAGCACATGCTTTTTCAAATGACCCGCCCCTCCCGGTCATCGCATCATGCTGGCCGGACGTTTTGCCGTAGAGAGGTATGCAGATATAGTCAAGGCCGCAGCGGGCCAGCTTCGCTGCATACCGAGGATCTGCGAGTTTGATGCCATTCGTGAAGAGGTTCGACCTCGCCCCTCGCCTTTTTATTTCCTCAAGCATCCCACAGAGCCCATCGTGAAGCGTCGGCTCACCGCCGTTGATGATGATCCTGTCCCCTCGGCCTATCTTCCACTTTCTCAAGATTGACATGATTGTTCTGGTGGATATCTGGGAATGGCGGTCAAGATTCGCGGCGCAGAACCAGCATCGCTGGTTGCAGCGCAACGTGATATTGAAATAAAGGATTTTCATGTTTGCCCAATTTAGCATTTCTCCTGGGCGAAGACTAGGCTAATATTCTTTTGGGCTAGCACGGCGGGCGGCTGATGTAGGAAGTTGGCTCATCTGCTCTGGCTCTGCTTATCCGTTACGTCGACGAACGGAATCTGTGGTGAAAGATTATATTGTTTTCCAACAGCTCGCAGTTCGCTCAAATCGTATTTGCTGTGGCAACCGGCATCCCAGCTGGATTTCCATCTGCCCATGACGATCCAATTCACACCCGATGTTGTGAATTGCTGTTCCCCGTTATACTTGCGATAGACCTTGCCCGCTGTCGGGTCAGTCAGCACCCAGCGCCCCGTTCGTCGGTCAAACACCTCGACGAGATCATGGCCCACATCCATATCGCCGTCGCCATATATGAATTCTGCACCCACCACCTTGAGAAGGCGAGCCTCCATACCAGTATTTTTCAGCAGCGACAGGAAGGTCTCCGCATAATCTCCACAAGCGAAAACGAACCGCGATCCGATCACTTCATGTGCGCTGCGGCGGCACACAAACAGGCTCGAGGGGCTCCCTTTTCTGGCCGCAAAAGGAGTGTTCTCATACTCGCCCAAGCTCGACATCCTTTTGCGGAACTCCAGCATGATCCCTTCAAGCGACTCCTCGGAGCCTATCCCGGCGAAAAAATCCCTTATGACGGACGTCGGGTAATTCTGCTGCACTCCTGGGGGTTGACCGTCGAGTTCAGCAAACGAACTGAACATGGCAGCTTCTGCTCTCAGATACGCATCGTCCAATTCGGCGAGCGGCAGTTTTGCGCCCATATATGTTTCCAACGACCTCTGAAAGCTACTGAGATACGGATCCGAAAAATCATCGACACAGGTGTTTGCAGAAGGCGGCGTCTCTTCACAGACGCGCAATTCGCGGAGGTCAATTCTGTTTTCGCCGTCTTTTCCGCACATCCCGCTCAAGAGAAGCCTGAATCGGGCCGCTCTCGGAATATACTCATTCGCTGGATCGCTTGGGCTCTCAGCTTCGATGGATATCGTCCCCAGGCTATCTGAATAGGAATCGATGCGCAGGTGCCGTGCGCCGTCCTCACGATGACCGATCGTGCAGGTGCCCACGGCGCTCGTCTGCATGCTGTCAGAGAAACGATCCTGAAGACACCGGTCTTCCAGCACTTTAAATAGCTGATCGTTCCTCTCGATCTGACATATTGCCATTATGGCCTCAGGGCGTGAGGTAGACCCGCAACCACGGGCCGTCAATTTATTATCGTCCGAATGCCAAATTTGTTGCGCACATTTTTATTAACTGATTCACCTTATAAAACAAGTATTTATAGGCGCACCTCCCGCTTTTCCCGCTTGTGCTGAGGGGGGCTCTGCCTTATGATTCTGCGCACTCTGAGCAAGCGGAGAATACATGGAAGACCTGAAATGCATTTTAAAAAAATGGCAAACTTTCTTAAATGACAAAGATGAGAAGGAATACCTCACAATATTCGTTCACATCCCGTTTTGTTCCTCCAAATGCAGATATTGCATGTACGCCTCGCGGGTATTGAAGGATCGCAGCCAGATCGACGATCATCTCATTTTTTTGGACAAGGAGATGTCATATTTTTCCCAGTTATTCAGAAAAGAAAAAATATCCTGCCTTTATATAGGCGGCGGCACCCCATCGATCATGTCTGTGGATCAGATGAAGAGGCTGTTCGATATCATACAATCGAATTTTGAACTGGATATGGATGAAGGAAACATGTTCTCCATCGAAACCAATCCAGCCCATCTGGACACTGACAAAATTGATTTTCTGACAGGCTCGTTCATCAACAGGGTGAGCGTCGGCATTCAGTCGTTTGACCGAAATGTTATGGAGGCAGAAAGGAGAAAGAATCCGTCCGGCGAAAGAATCTCGTATCTCCTCGGATATCTCATGGCGTCCCTGAAACATAAGAGGTCGAGCGTCAATGCCGACCTGATGATCGGCCTTCAGAAGGAGCGGAAGGAAAAGATACTGATGGGGCTCAATACCCTGTCGGACATGGACATCCCGAGGATAACCCTTTACGCATGCAGAAAAAAAAGAACCCCGGCCGAGCAAAAGAGATTTGAAAAATATGTGGTCTCATCGATAAAACATATTGATTCCCGCCTGACCAAATATCAACTGACGACGGACGACGTCGCCGCCTTTTCAGAGAGCAACATCTTTTATCACAAAGACATCTCTTGTGGTTTTAAAAAATGGTACGATCCCCTCCCATCGATATACAACAACACCCTTGGTTTCGGCGTTGCTTCAAATTCATACATTATTCCTTTGAATTTTTGTTACAGAAGACGCCGGGATGGATGGCACATAATCGCAGACAAGTACTATGACGGGGTATTCAAAAGAGCCAATGAAGCGCGAGAGACCCTTTCCGCCGATGATATATTGTACCTGTAGAACCTATGCGGCTACGTAGCCGGCCAGCCTTGCAATCCAGCTCCATGCCAGTCCGAACACGACCGTCGCAACGGCCAGCGCCGCAAGCAGGACCGCAAGCCCCCTGCCCTCGATGGTGAATAACTGTTCCGAGGCTGCCTGGTCGAAGAAGATCGCCTTCACGATGCGCATGTAATAGTAGAGCGAGACGACGCTGTTCGCGATGCCCACTGCCGCAAGCCACCAGAGCTTTGCATCAATGACCGCCGAGAAGAGATAGAATTTTCCGATAAAACCAATGAACGGCGGGACGCCGGTGAGCGAGAGGAGAAACACCGTCATCGCGATCCCCAGGAACGCGCCGTATGCCCCGGAGCGCCCCACCCCGGCAAACGCGGAGATGTCGTCCGACCCGCACCTGTTCGAAACTATCTGGACGACGAGGAACGCGCCGAGGTTCATGATGAGATACGCCACGAAATAGAAATAGACCGCCTCGTTTCCCTTCGCACTCGCACAAGCAAGACCCATGAGGAGATATCCGGCGTGGGCGATGGAAGAATACGCGAGCAGGCGCTTCGCGTTCGTCTGCGGGATCGCCGCCAGATTGCCCAAAGTCATCGTCGCGGCGGAGACCACAGCGAGGATCGCCGGCCAGCCCATGGCCGGCCCGATGAGAGTGGCGACCCTCATCAGGACCGCAAAACCGGCGGCCTTGGGCGCCACGGAGAGAAGAGCCGTGATGGGAGTAGGCGCGCCCTCGTATGCGTCGGGGCACCAGGCCTGCATCGGAACCGCGGCGACCTTGAAGAGGAAGCCACCGAGAATGAGGATCCCGGCTACGGTAGAGGCAAGCCCTATCCCCGATGAGGCCGGCGAAAACGCGAAGAGGTCGAGCGAACCCTGGAGGCCGTAGAGGATGCTCGCGCCGAAGAGGAATACGCCGGATGCCACCGCTCCGAAGAGGACGTACTTGAGCGCCGCCTCTGAGGACCTCACGGAATTCCGCGTGAAGCCCACGAGCATATAGGACATGAGCCCCACGAACTCGATCGCGAGGTAGATCACGAGGAGGTTGCGCGCCGCCGCCAGCAGGTCCATGCCGACGACCATCCCTAAAATCAGGGCGTAATATTCAAAATCATCCTTCGTGGATCGTGAATCGTAAGTACCCAACTCGCGCGATTTTTGAGAAAACACGACGACCGCAAGCGCCGTCGCCGCAAAAATGAGTTTGAAGAACACAGCGGGGCGGTCGAGGACGAGAAGATTCAAAAAGAGCGATGGCTCAAGGACGCCCCACTGGGCGACGATGAAACACGACGACGCGACAAGCCCAGCTGCGGCCACATATGGCGCCATGCGGGAAATGACACCCCCTTGTCTTACGAGGGCCCCAAGCGCCGCCAGGCAAAGCAGCACCACCGCCACACCGCAGAGGATGAGTTCGGGGATGAAATATGTGAGGCTCGCTATATTTGGCATATTAAAATCATTCCCCTCCTTTGTAAGGAGGGGTTAGGGGAGGTAGATACCGCCATAATCTACCCCACCCTGACCCTCCCCTTACAAAGGGGAGGGAAAATATTTAAAACATCGCATTTATTCCAGCCAGCGACGCCTCCATTATAGAGAGCATCGCCTTCGGATAGACGCCCAGAACCACAACGATCACGACGAGAGGTATGAGCGTTATCATCTCCCGCGCGCTTATGTCCGGCAGCGCCTTATATTTCTCATTCACCTTTCCCAGGAAGACCCGCTGGTAAGTCCAGAGTATGTAGGCCGCGGTGAGGACGACGCCGAAAGCGGAGATCGCCGTGTACCATGGCCAGGGCCTGAACGCGCCGATAAAGACCAGCACCTCGCTGATGAAGCCGGAGAGGCCAGGGAGCCCCAGCGCCGCGAAGAACGCCACAGCGGTGAACGCGGCGTAGCGCGGCATTACCTTCGCCAGCCCACCGAAGCCGTCGATGTCGCGATGATGCGCGCGGTCGTAGATGATCCCGACTATGAGGAAGAGCTGGGCTGTGATCGTCCCGTGGTTGAACATCTGGAGCACCGCGCCGTTCAAACCGGCGGAGGTGAAGCTCGCCATGCCGAGCAGGCAGAAACCCATGTGGCTGATCGACGAATATGCGACGAGCCTCTTGAAGTCCTTCTGCGCCATCGCGCACAGAGCGCCGTATATGATATTGATCACTCCGAAGAGCGCGATCCATGTGACAAACTCGAACGTGATGTCGGGGAACATCGGATAGCAGAATCGCAGCATGCCGTAGATCCCCATTTTGAGGAGGATGCCGGCCAGGATCACGGATATGGCGGTCGGCGCCTCGACGTGCGCATCCGGCAGCCACGTGTGGAACGGAAAGACCGGCACCTTGATGGCGAAGCAGATCATCAGCGCCAGCCAGCAGGCGAACCTGAAGGTATGAGAGGTCAAGGGCCCCACGTGGATCGACTGATTTGCAAGGGCAAGGATGCTGAACGTGTTGCCTTCACTGTAGAAATACATCGCGATCATCACCAGCAGCATCATCACGCTGCCGAGCAGGGTGTAGAGGAAGAACTTGATCGCCGCGTATTCGCGCCTCGGCCCGCCCCAGATGCCGATCAGGAAGTACATCGGCAGGAGCATCAGCTCCCAGAAGATGTAGAAGAGGAAGAAGTCGAGCGCCACGAAGACGCCGGTCATGCCCGTCTGGAGCAGGAGCAGTAGCGAGAGATAGCCCTTGAGCTGGCGGTCTATCTTCCAGGATGCCAGGACCGCGATCGTGCCGATGAGCTGGGTAAGCAGCGCCATCGGTGTCGCCAGCCCGTCGATGCCGATGGAATACTGGATGTGCCATGCGGCTATCCAGTTGAACGGGCCCTCCACGAACTGCATTCCGGCCATGCCGCAGTCGAAGGCGCCGTATATCCACACCGCGCACAAAAGCGACGGAACGGTCGCGAGGAGCGCCATCCACTTCATCAACGCCTCGGACTTTCTCGGCAGAAACGGTATGATCGCCGCCCCCACGAGAGGAAAGAAGGTCATGATGGTGAGAATCGGAATGTTCATATAGCCAGTCTCCATATAAAGACCGCGAGCAACCCAGCGAGCGCGATGTAGAAGTAGTGCTGTATCCTTCCCGTCTGAATCGTCCGAAGCCTCTTGCCAGCCGCGATGGTGGCTCCGGCGACGCAATTGACCGCTCCGTCCACAAAGAGGTCGTCCCACCAACCGGAGACCCTGGCCGAAAGGACGCCGAAGGCGCCGGCGAGGTTCACCGCGCCGTCGACTACGGCGTCATCGAACCACTTGAGCGCAGCGTTGAAGGCGATGAGCGGCCGGACGAAGATGGCATCATATATCTCGTCCACATAATATTTATTGAGGACCAGGACGTAGAGGCGCCGGAAGCTCTTCGTAAACGCCTCCACGAGGTTCAGCTTTTTCGTGTAGAGCCACGTCGAGATCGCGATGCCGGCGACGGCGACCATCACCGAAACGATCATCAGCAGATATTCGAGCGATGCCGGGTGCGCCGTTTCCCCTTCCGATGCTGCGGCGGGGAAGACCGGCCCCAGCCAGTCCGCGATCAGATTCGGGATGTGGATATATTTTCCTATCGCTGCCGGCACACCCAGGACACCGCCGAGGACCGAAAGGACCGCGAGCGCCGCGACGACCCACGTCATGATCTTCGAATGCTCGACCGGCGTAAACGGCTGAAAATGCTGATCGACGCGGCGTTTGTCCTCCAGCGCATCCCTCTCATGCTGCTCGTAGTCGTGCTCGCGCCTGAGCTTGCCCAGAAAGACGAGCGAGACGCACCGGAACATGTAGAACGCCGTCGCAAACGCGCTCGCGAGGCCTACCGTCCAGAGCCCGTAATAGAGCTTCGCATGCCCGCCCCGAAGGAATGCCTGCCACAGTATCTCATCCTTGCTGAAGAACCCCGACAGCGGAAAGATCCCGGAGAGTGCGAGCGTGGCCGCGACAAAAGAGACGAAGGTGACCGGCATGAATTTCCTGAATCCCCCCATCCTCTTGATGTTCTGCTCGTGATGCATCCCGAGGATCACGCAGCCGGCGCCCAGGAAGAGGCATGCCTTGAAGAATGCGTGCGTCACGAGATGAAAGATTCCGGAGGCGTACATCCCAGTCCCCATACCGAGGAACATGTATCCCAGCTGGCTCACGGTCGAATAGGCGAGCACCTTCTTGATGTCGTCCTGCGCGAAGCCGATCGTTGCGGCGAAGAGGGCCGTCGCCGCGCCGACCGCCGCCACGACCGCGAGGGCCGCCGGCGACATCGCGTAGAGGAAGCTCATCCGCCCGATCATATAGACGCCGGCGGTGACCATCGTCGCGGCGTGGATGAGCGCCGAGACCGGCGTGGGGCCTGCCATCGCATCCGGCAGCCAGACGTAGAGCGGTATCTGCGCGGATTTTCCCGTCGCGCCGAAGAAGAGCAGCAGGCAGACGAGCGTCACGAGCGGTATCGGACCCGCCATCGCGCCCTGAAGCAGGCCGGCGTTCGCCTTGAGATCTACGAATGCAAACGCCGGATGACCCACGGCATACATCCCCCAGAAGAGGACGAGGATGCCGAGCAGAAACCCGAAGTCGCCGATTCGATTGACGACGAACGCCTTCATGCCGGCGACGGCGTTCGGCTTGTGCTCGTACCAGAACGCGATGAGAAGATACGAGCAGAGCCCCACGCCCTCCCATCCTACGAACATGAGGAGGAGGTTGTCGGCCATCACGAGCATGAGCATCGCAAAGGTGAAGAGGTTGAGATAGGAGAAGAAGCGCGCATAGTCCGGGTCCGCGTTCATGTAGCCCGTGGAATAGAGGTGGATGAGGAAGCCCACGCCCGTGACGACGAGCATCATCACGACGGAGAGCTGGTCGATGAGAAAGCCGGCGTTCACGCCGACCGAATTGATTCTCACCCATTCGAACCACGTGACAGAGACGCTCCTCGCCGCCGGATCGAGGACCCACAGGTCGTGAAGGCAGCCAAATGAAAGGATGAGCGAGGCCAGCACCGAGATGCAGCCGACCAAATAGACGAACCGCCGCGAGGCCCTGATCCCCGAAAACGCGACGAAGCCATTGGCCGCCGCTCCGAGGAGCGGGATGAGTGGGATGAGATAGCTTATGTTTATAAAATTCATAATCTCTACCAACATCCCCCTCCTTTGTAAGGAGGGGCTAGGGGAGGTAGATCAGCGTTGAATACCTGATCTACCCCACCCTGACCCTCCCCTTACAAAGGGGAGGGGATAGTTTTAATGCCTCAGCGTATCCGCGTTAGACACATCTATCGAATCGAACCGCCGACGTATCGCGAGCAGGAGTGAGAGCGCGACCACCGCCTCCGCCGCCGCGAGCACGATGATGAAGAGCGTCATCACATGCCCGTCGATGCGGTTCCCCTGAAAATGCGAGAACGCGATGAAGTTGAGGCCGGAGGCGTTGAGCATCAGCTCTATGCCCATGAGTATGCCGACGGCATTCACGCGCGTGAGGCACGTGTAGAGGCCGAGCAGAAACAGGATCAGGCCTACTATGAGATAATGTTCTAACATTTAACTTCCCTTCGTCCCAACACCACTGCCCCGACCATGACGAGCACGAGCAGGAGCGACGCAACTTCAAATGGAAGCAGGTAATCACCGAGCAGTTTCTCACCTATCAGCGCAGTAGTCGGCACAAACTCCTCGGAGGGGAGCGCCGCCCAGCCTGCAGACCTGTACGTCCTCCAGATGAGCGCGCCAAGCGCCGCGACTGCCGGCAGAGCGACCATCGGCGCCATCGTCCGGTTCGTGATCTTCGCCTGGCCTATCTTCGTAGTCAGCATGACCGCGAAGAGGATGAGGACCAGGATGCCGCCGATGTAGATGACCAGCTGCACGATCGCCACGAAATCGGCCGAGAGCAGGATGTAGAGCCCCATGACGCCGGCAAAGGCGCCGAGCAACGCAAAGGCGGAATGGACGAGGTTGCGCGAAAAGGCGACGACGCACGCCGAGCCTATCGTGACGGCGGAGATCGCGAGAAATATGATTGTGCGAATGTCCATTCTATGAATTCCCCTCAGCCTTCTTCGCCGATGGTCTGTACGGCACGACCGGAGCTCCCTTGACGAACCTGAACACGAGCTCCTTGAGGTCCGGCGTTGCGCGCTCGAACTCGCGGGAGAAATGGACCGCGCTCGTCGGGCATGCCTCCGTGCAGAGCCCGCAGAACATGCACAGACCGATGTCGATGTCGAACCTCGATATCAGCCGTTGCGAGGGGGATTTCATTATCTCAACCTTTATGCACTGTATGGGGCAGGCCTGTTGGCAAAGCGTGCATGCGGTGCAGGCTCCCAAATCGACGTCGAGAAAGCCGCGATAGACAGGCGGCAGCATCTCCTTGACGGGCTTCATAGTCCTGTCCGGATACTGGACGGTGATCGGCCGGCGCAAAAGGTGGCTCGCAGTGATCGTGAGGCCCTCGACTATCGTCGTGGCCGCCTTGGCTATGCCTGTGAAATAACCCATCCGCACTCCATCATATGATCGGGTTCAGATCGAACCGGCTCTTCGTGAAACGCATGTGCCACAACACCCGCCGGATAAAATAGAAGATGAACAATGCCGCGGCGCCAGCCAGCGCCAGACTCACGAGCAGAATCCCCGCCGGAAAAAGAAGCATCCACACGGCGGTCCCGATGAGGGATGCAAATGCGAACGGCGTGAGATAGAGCCACGACACGCGCATGAGCTGATCGACGCGCAGCCTCGGCAGCGTCCAGCGGATATGGATGATCAGAAAGACCCAGATCCACGCCTTCGCCTGAAACACCGCGAGCTCGATGATGTGCGGGAGCGCGAACCACTTGCCCGCCGCCCACCCATGCAAGCCCGCCGGTATCTGCCAGCCGCCCAGGAAGAGCGCTGCGGCGAGCGCGCCAACGACATAGAGGTTGCCCCACTCCGCGAAGAAGAAGAAGAGGAAGCGCATGCCGCTGTATTCGGTGTTGTATCCGGCGACGAGCTCGCTCTCTGCCTCGGGAATATCGAACGGCGTGCGGTTACCCTCCGCCACGGCGGCGATGAGGAATATGACGAACGCGATCGCCGCGAACGGCTGCGAGAAGACGAACCACTTGAGGGGCGACGCACCCTGCGCGCGGATGATCCCCTGCAACGACAGCGTCCCCGACGAGAGCACGACGACGAGGAACGAGAGGACGATCGGTATCTCATAGGAGACCATCTGCGCCGCCGAGCGCATGCCGCCCAAGAGGGACCATTTGTTGTTCGAACTCCACCCCGCGGCGAGGAGGCCGATCACGACCAGTCCCCATGCGCCGACGATATAGAGAAGGCCCACGTTGAGGTCCGCGCCGATGAGGAGCGATGAGAATGGAATCGTGACGAGCGTCATCGCGACACCGACGAAGACAGGATACGGCGCGAAGCGAAAGAGGAGGCGGTCCGCGGAATCGGGGATCAGGTCTTCCTTCAGCCAGTTCTTGAGGCCGTCGGCCAGCCACTGGATGACACCCTGCGGCCCCACCCTGTTCGGCCCGATCCTGCTCATGATCCGGCCGGCGATCCTGCGCTCGAGCCAGCTCACCGGCCCGGCGAAGAGCGCGAAGAAAGTGAGAAGGATTGCGGAGACGATCAGGTACCATATCGCATCGGCGATCCATGATGGCAGGGCAGGAAAATACATTCCAATTTGCCGAACGAAAAAGTCCATTGATATCGCCAAGGCTTATCCAGCCATGGGATTACGCCCCTCCCCATGTCCTGCAACAGACTGCTCCCCGGCTGAATACACCAAGATTTTAATTACCAGAACAACCTGTTAGATATCCCCCTTGCGAAACTGTTCCCATATCCTTCGACGCCTGGGTGTAAGACCCTCATAAGAAAGTTTTGCGGCATCGTCGAGCCATGCAAGCCGCATCTCGGGCGGCATCTTCCTGTATTCCCGAATCATCTCGCGCGTGATGTGGGACTTTACCCCGCCAAGTTTTGACTCATCCCTTGTCATTAGCAAGCTCCTCCTTGAGTTTCTCCAGTGCTTCGATGTCCGACATATCCTGCAATCTCATCGCCTCGCGTTTTAGCTGAATCAAGTGGTCTATGGATACTATGGGGATTGTGATATTGTCGAGGGTGATAGTCTCCTTGTCGCGCCACATATCGGCAAACGGTATCGGCTCGTTGACAAATACATCTACAACCTCATAAGGCAAATCGGGTTTCTGAAATGAAAAGACGCGCATGTTTTTTTCTGCAATCCAGCGCTTGCGGTTTTCAGGGTCGGCGAAGGCCTCTGCCGGAACCGGCACTTTTGGCTTGAAACCCAGCCTCGTCATGCACTGCGCAAACTTCACGACATTTTCCCGTTCGAGCGCGACGATCAGATCGAGGTCAGCGGTGAACCGCGGCACACCCAACAGATTGACCGCAATCCCCCCTGCGACAACGAATTTCACATCGTTCGCCGCCAGCTCACTGAAGACATCCATGTACCATGAACGCATTTTATTCACCCCTTTGAAAGGACATCCTTGAGCTCATTTTCAACGCCCGCCGTTCTGAGCACGATTTTCTTGTATTCTTTATACAGCGGAAATTTTTTATTCACTGAATAAATTCTGAGATTGCCCTTCAATTCGACTGACAACAGCCCCATCGATTCAAATTCTTTGATCTTCCTGGCCAGATTTCTCTTGTCCGCACCCAGGCGCCTCACTATCTCATTGAAATACAGAGATTCATCTTCGTGGAGAAAAAAATATCCCAGGAGTTTTCTCGTTGTTTTTGACGACAATTTCAGCATTTTCCGGCCTCCAAAACTACACCGATGAGTGTAAATAGTGACACCCATAGGTGTCAACTATTTTATGGGGAGTTTGAACAACTTGGAAACCAGGGTTTCCCAAACAGACAACCATGTAAGTAATGTAATCCTGCATTTATCTATCCACCTCCGGCGCGACGATGTCGAGGCTTGAGAACAGCGCCACGAGATCGGCGATCATGAGACCGGGCGCAATCTTTTCGATTATGCTCATCGCTGAAAATGAACCGGTCCTGATCCTCACGCGATAGGGTTTGTCGGTCCCGTCGCTCACGATGTAATAGCCCATATCGCCGCGCGCCGATTCGCACCTCACATAGACCTCGCCCGCCGGCGGCTTTATCTTTCGCGGAACCTTCGCCATGATCTCGCCGGATGGCAGCTGATCCAGCGCCTGCCTGACGATCCGCGCGCTCTCGATCATCTCGCGTATGCGGACCATATAGCGGTCGAACGAATCGCCCACCCTCCCCGCTTCGCCCCTGCCCACAGGCACGCCGAACTCGAACCTCGGGTAGACCGAATAAGGCATGTCGCGCCGGAGGTCCCACGAGACGCCGCTGCCGCGGATATTGGGGCCGACGAGGTTCCAGGCGATCGCCTCCTTCCCCGAAATGATGCCTATGTCAGCGAGCCGCCTCACGAATATCTCGTTGAAGGAGATCAGCCGGTTGAATTCATCGACGATCGGCACGAAGTGATCGAGGAACGCGACGCACTTTTCCTTGAAGCCGTCGGGCAGGTCGTGCGACACGCCGCCGATCCTCGCGTAGTTGTAGGTGAGCCTCGCGCCGCAGACCATCTCGAGGAGGTCGTTGATCGTCTCGCGCTCGCGAAGGGCGTGGATGAATGGCGTGAAGGCCCCCATGTCCATCGCCATGCAGCCGGTCATGATGAGGTGGTTCGATATGCGGTTCAACTCCGATGCGATCACCCGGAGGAACTCCGCGCGCTGTGGCACTTCGATACCCGCTAGCTTCTCGACCGCCATCGCGTAGGTCTGGTTGCAGGTCATCGCGCATACGTAGTCGATCCGGTCGGTGTAGGGCTGGAAGCCGGCGTAGCCGACTATCTCTGGTATCTTCTCCATCGCGCGGTGGAGATAGCCGATGTCCGGGACGCACTTATGGATCACCTCGCCGTCGGTGGTGACGATGAGGCGCAGCACGCCGTGCGTCGACGGGTGCTGCGGGCCCATCGATATCATCATCTCCTCTGTGCGAAGCCTGCCCATATTTATTTATCGCAGGGGAATTCACGGGAGCAGCTCATCCCCTGATACTCCTCCGGCTCCTTGTAGTCCTTGCGAAGCGGGTGGCCCGCCCAGTCATCAGGATTCAATATCCTTTTGAGATTCGGATGGCCGGTGAATTTGATGCCGACGAGGTCATAGGTCTCGCGCTCCATCCAGTCGGCGGATGGCCAGATGGGCGACACGCTTTGAATCTCTGGTGATTCCTTCGAAATCTTTGCCTTCAGGACGCGCGTCTCCTTCCTCGCATAGGAGAAGAGATGGTACACGACCTCAAGATGATCGCCGCGGTCCGTGCCGGTGAGGCAGGACAAGCAATTGAACCCATCGCGCCTGAGTTTGAGGCACGCCTCGAACAATTTTTCTGACGCAACAAGTTCTTCCATGTCATGCCCTCAGAAATTTTTCGCGCTGCATCTTCTCCTGCAGCTTGAGAAGCCCGTGGGTCAAGGCCTCCGGCCTCGGCGAGCACCCCGGGACGTAGATGTCGACCGGGATGACCTTGTCGATCCCCTTGAGGACCGAGTACGAGTGCCTGAAGAGCCCGCCGCAGTTGGCGCAGCTGCCCATCGAGATGACGTACTTGGGGTCGGGCATCTGGTCGTAGAGGCGCTTCGTCCTTATGGCCATCTTGTAGGTGATCGTCCCGGCGACGACCATGAGGTCGGACTGCCTGGGCGTGGCGCGCGGCACCGCGCCGAAGCGGTCCCAGTCGCAGCGCGGGCCGCCGGTCTGCATGAGCTCGATGCCGCAGCAGGCGGTCGCGAAGAGCATGTACCAGACGCTCGACTTGCGGCACCAGTTCAGAAGCTCGTCGAGCTTCGTGGTCAGGACAAATTCCGGGACTTTTCTATAGAGCATATGTCTTTCTTTACCCACTCCAAGTCCCCCTTCGCCCATGCATAGATGAGTCCAGCAACTAGAATGAGGACGAACAGGAGGATATCGATCAGGGCCACGGCGCCGCGGCCGCTTGCGACACACCCCTTGAAGACGGCGGCCACCGGAAAGATGAGCGCCACCTCGACATCGAAGATCACGAAGATGAGGGCGATCAGATAAAAACGGATATTGAAGTTGATCCAGGCCGGCCCCACCGCAGGCTCGCCGCACTCATATATCTCGCCCTTCACGGCCGAGGGGCTCCGCGGGCGCACGAATCTCCCGGCAAAGAGCGCCCCGAAGACGAAGAGCGTTCCGACCAGCAAAAAGACCAGGACAAGCGCGAAGTGACCTATCATATGTAAATAAGGCAATCCGTCTGGACAGACGCGCAGAGTTATTATAAAAGCGATTCCGCTGTCAGCCGTCTCGCACTCAACGATGAGGGACTATATGAGGAATCATCTCCATAATCAAGGGTCGCCGTGGATGGCCCTGGCAATCGCGGCAATGCTTGGATTTTCGCTGGTCATGCTCTGGCAGGCTGATGCATCGGCCGCCTGCAGAGCGGGCGACAGCGCGAAGGTGCTCTGGGAGGGAAAATGGTATCCCGCAACAGTCACGGGGACCAAGGAAAATTCGTGCTGCATCCACTACGATGGCTTTGACCGCTCCTGGGATGAATGCGTTGGCGCCGATCGGATCAAGCTCGCTGGCAAGGACGGCAGCACGCCTGACACTGAGGCCTACAAGAAAGGTGACAAAGTTCAGGCCAAGTGGAAAGGGGAATGGTACCCGGCAACTGTAATCGCTGTAAAGTCGGGCAGCTACAGGATACATTACGACAACTTCGGATCGAGCTGGGACGAGTGGGTCAGCCCTGATCATCTCAACATTAGATAAGGATCAAACCATGAAAAATAAACTGCAGGTCGGCGTCGTATTCGGGGGGCGGTCGGGCGAGCACGAGGTGTCCCTGGTCTCCGCGACCTCCGTCATGTCGGCGCTGGACAAGGGGAAATACGACGTGATCCCCATCGGAGTCACCAAGGACGGCAGATGGTTCGCGGGCGAAGGGGTCATGGGCGACCTGAAAGGCGGCAAGACCCCTCCCGCAGAGGCCGAGGTCTCGATACTGCCGGAGCCTTCGCGCAAGGGGCTCTTCAATTTGAAAAGCGGAAAGATCACCCCGATAGACGTCATATTCCCCGTGCTCCACGGCACCTACGCGGAGGACGGGACGATGCAGGGGCTCTTCGACCTCGCGCAGATACCGTATGTCGGGGCCGGCGTCTTAGGGTCAAGCGTGGGCATGGACAAGATCGTGCAGAAGGACATCGTGAAACAGGCCAGCATCAACGTTGCCCCTGCAATCTGGTTTCTGTCCAAGGAGTTTGCCGAGGATCAGGAAAAGATAATAGAAGAGACGGAAAAAAAGATATCCTATCCCTGTTTCGTAAAGCCGGCCAATTCGGGTTCAAGCGTCGGGATCAGCAAGGCCCATGACCGCCGGGAGCTCGTCTCATCCATAAAGGACGCCTTGAGATACGACCGGCGCGTGCTGGTCGAAAAGGGAATAGAAAACGCCCATGAGGTCGAGGTGAGCATCCTCGGCAACGATTCCCCGAAGGCCTCCTGCGTCGGCGAAATAATTCCGTCCAACGAATTTTATGATTACGACGCGAAATACGTGGACGGAAAATCCAGGACGGAGATACCCGCGGAGCTTCCGGAGAAGCTGTCGTCCGAGATCCAGAGGATGGCGATGAGGGCCTACAGGGCCCTCGACTGCTCCGGCATGGCGCGGGTCGATTTTCTGGTGAAGGGGGATGCGATCTACTACAATGAACTGAACACGATCCCTGGCTTCACGTCGATCAGCATGTATCCGAAGCTCATGGAGGCGTCCGGGACTTCCTATTCGAAACTGCTGGATGATCTGATCGCCCTGGCGGCCGAAAGGTTCGAAGTCAAAAAGAGCCTGCTGACCTCGTATCAGCCAAAGGAAGATTGGTTCAAACATTAAACAAAGGATATAAAGCCCCCAAATGGCCGATACGTACCCGGAAATCTTCGATGGCTACCGCATAGTGCGACCGGCTATAGGCCGCGGCGGCGCCGGGGTCGTGCATGAGGCCCTGACACCGGATGGCCAGCGCGTTGCCATCAAGGTTCTGGACCGGCAGACAATCGAGGCAAGACTCTTAAAGCGTTTTGAAGAGCAACACGCGAGCCGGGGCAGCGATTCGATTGAACCCGCGGAGGAGACCCGCCGCGCGTATGAAAAATACGTCGAGCACTTTAAAGAGGAATATCAGACCCTTGTCTCCCTTGCCCACCCCAATATCGCCAGGGTCCGGCATATAGGTTTTTACGAAGGCCATTTCTATATCGTATCGGAATTCGTCGACGGCAAGCCCATAGCGGAGCATGTGCGCGGCTGGAAGCCGCTGGACATGATCCCGCTTTTCATCCAGGCCCTGAGCGGCCTGGATTTCATCCATCGCAGCGGCCTGATTCACCTGGACATTAAATCGCAGAACATCCTCGTCCACGCAACCGACAGCGGTCCGCAGGTCAAGATCATCGATTTCGGTCTCGCGATGCAGCCGGCGGATTACAGCGGCGGTTTCATGGGCACTTTATCCACCATGGCGCCGGAGGTGGCGCTCGGTTTTAAAGAACAGGTGGATGCCAGGGCCGATCTCTTCTCATTTGGTGTCGTAATGTACCAGTGCATTACCTGGGGGCGCTTGCCCTTTGGGCGCCTTGCAAGGGACGATCGCATGGAAATGCGCCGTGACATAGAATACGAAGCGCATCAAAACTTGCGTCTGCCTTCACGCGCGCATCGGAAAGATTCGGATCTCGTGCCTGAATTTCTGGACACGATAGTAATACGCCTGCTCGCACACAAGCCCCAGGACCGCTTCTACGGCAACGCGAGGGCGGTGATAAACGCCCTCACGACCCACATGCCTGACGTATTTCGGGACGACCCTGACACAAGGGGGGCCTACCTGCGGCCGGAGAGGGGAAGGCTGATCGGGCGCGATGAAGAATTGGAGACAGTCGAAAAGGGCATCCAAACCCTCGTGGAGGGAAACCAGCCGTCCATTTCCATTTTTTCCATCACAGGCGAAGGCGGAATGGGTAAAACACTTTTTTTAAAACATCTCAAGGACGCGGCTGACAAATATGTGGAAACAGTCTCCGTTCATTCCCTCGTATTCCCCGCAAATGAAGACGTCATCGAGGAAAAAACCGCAAACCTTTCCAGACAGTTGGCCGAAAACGCGAAACCGGTCATTGTCTTCATTGACGATCTGCACGAGCTTTCTTCGAACTCAAAAGCTGTTGGAGTCATTTCAGGTCTCATCCGTCTTGTCGTTGAGCGAAGGCATAAGCCGGACGTTTATGCCGGCATTCAGCCGGCAATGCTCGTCTTCACGACAACCGCTCAACCCTCCGGCTTCCTTTCCTGGCTTGCCAGTATCCTTGCCAGCAACCCGGAAGCGCTGCAAACCATCGTGCTCAAACCATTCAGCGCAAAGGATATCGAAACGTATCTGCTCTCTACGCCGGCGCTGCATGGAAGGGAGCTTCCAAAAGAGCGCGTTGACGCGCTTTACCGC
>JAZDOG010000105.1:0-9815 GCA_043798915.1 Pseudomonadota bacterium
ATCCTGTCGGTCGCGACGATCAGGAGTTCCTCCCCCAGATCGTAGATATCGCGGACCTTGCCCCGCGCGCTGAGCACAAGGCCCGGAATATCGGTCTCGACAACAGGTTCTTTCATCTAAGCACCAACCCCAATGATGAGAAGAGGCACAGGAGGGCTGTTCCGGCCATGGCGCAAAATATTGTAAACCTCGCCTTCAAAGTATGCGATGCCGGTTGAGAGACGTCTTCCACCTTCTGCGTCAGCAGCCATTGCCTTCACAGGCAGTATCTCGATTCCGACGTTGATGATGTCGCCGCTGTAGAAAAGAAGGTGTTTCACAAAAAGATCGAATGCGACAAAGGCATACTTTCCGAACTGGACCTCGATCGCAATTCTGTCTTTAACGAAATCGGTTTGTTTATAGGATCTGATCGGTTCTCTGACGCCCTTGCCTATCAGGTATTCTTTCTGCTTTTCGAGCGGAAGACGAAGTATATCCTGAAGGTAGGCGCGATTGGTTGTTACGTAATAGTTGTATCTCGACTCATCCCAACCCAATCTATTGAACAGCCGTCTGAATTCTCTGTTGATTGACTTGGGGCTGAACAGCTTCTTGCCCCGCATTGTTTTCTCTTTGCTTCGCTTCGTCAGATACTTGGAAACATCAACCTTGGCGATCACCTCTCTGATCTCATCATAGGTCTTCTTGTGATGAACGATCAGATATTCTTCGCCGTTTAAATGTGAATACGTTTCGACAATTCTCATTTCAACTCCCGTATTTGTTCGGAGTGCTGCAGAGCAGAGACATCTGATCGCCATGAGAATTATTCGACTCCCATGGCGGAGTTGTCATGCTGCGGCCTGCGTCGGCCGGGTTGTATACGGGTCGGTCCATGGGACGGACTCTCAGCGTGCCATCTGCAGCCATATTGATGCGATCTCTCGCAATGTCCGTATATTTTTGAAGCAACTCTGCTCCAGCCCCGCGCCGCCGGTGGCGAATAGCTGCAACGACTGTAGTCCCAACTCCCATAAAAGGATCGAAAACCCAATCATCTTCCTTGGTCATCGACAAAACAAGACGCTCAATTAATTCGACCGGAAACTGGCAGGGGTGCTCAGTTTTTTCAACATGGTTTGATTTCACGTTCGGGATTATCCAGACGTCGCCCGGATTTTTCCCTAAAGGGTTGCACGAATATTGGCCGGCCTTTGGACCCTTGAAGTATTTCTTCCCAGGATATTTCTGCGCGACGCGAACAGAATCCAGATTAAAATAGTAGTCGTCTGACTTGGTGAACCAAATTATCGTTTCGTATCTTCCGGAAAAGCGATTCGAGCAATGAAGACCATGCTCGAAATGCCATATGATGCGATTTCTCATTTTGAGGCCAAGTTTTGTGAAAATAGGATAGAGAAGTGTGTCCAGGGGGATAATGGAGCTTTTTGATACAAAATTTCCGACCTGCCAACAAATGCTTCCTTCGGGATGCAACTTTTTGACACAGTGTTGAATGACCTCTTCCTGTTGGTCTAAATACTGATTCAGATCATGTTTCTTTTCATACTCCTTGCCGATATTGTACGGCGGTGACGTGGCAATTAGCTTTATCGAGGAATCCGGAATTTGGCCGAGCAAAATCCTGCAGTCGCCGTTGAAAACAACTGCCTTTTCGTCGAGAGAGAAACTCGACGCAATCTTTATATTATTGAACATGTTGTGATAATTAGCACCGGTGGCGTTCACCAGTCAATGCAGCTTTTAAAAAATCGCACAATTCATGCGCCGCCAGGGAAAGTGGCATGATTTTCCTGCGCGCCCGGAGAGATTCGAACTCCCGACCCTCTGGTTCGAAGCCAGATGCTCTAATCCACTGAGCTACGGGCGCAATTGCCATGAGACGCTGTCACCGTCGTAGCGATGCCGCCGCGGACGCTGAAGTGGGCCTTCACCTCCATCCAGCGTGGGCTAGCGGCCGCGACGAGATCGGAGAGGATACTGTTTGTCACCGCCTCGTGGAACGCGCCCTCGTCGCGATAGCTCCAGAGATAGAGCTTCAGGGATTTGAGCTCGACGCAGAGCTTGTCCGGGACGTATCTGATCTCGATGCGCGCGAAGTCGGGCTGGCGGGTCAAGGGGCACAGGCAGGTGAACTCCGGGCAGTCCATCTCGATCGCGTAGTCGCGCGCAGGCGTCGGGTTCGGAAAGGTCTCGACACCTTTTGAGGGCCTGGTAGCCATAAGCCATCCCTATCGCCGAATCGGGGCCGGTAGTCAACCTTCAGCCGCCGAAAGGCTCCTTTTGACTTTCAGCCGCCCTTGGATATTATGCTGGCCGACCATCGGGGTTTTTCAAGCCCCGCACAAGGAGGTTTCAAGATGCCAAACTGGAGCGAGATGCAGGCCCGGGCGAGAAAGCTGATCAACGAGGGCCTGGAAATAGTGAAAACCGGCGCGCACGAGGCCGGATTCCTTGCGGAGACGACCGCCAGCGCAGCCAGGCTCAAGATGGACGAGGGGAAGAACCGCCTGGAAATGTATCGCTCCCTCTATGTGCTCGGGGCCGAAATCTATGAAGCGATGAAGAGAAACCCGGGGGCCACCACGCTCGCCATCACGGAGAGGATCGAGCACCTCTATGCCCAGACGAAGCGCTTCGACGACACGGCCAGGGATGACGGCCGGGAGCTCGACCTCTTCACGGTGGTGAAGAAGGCCGCGCCGCCATCGCCATCTGCCGGCGCTGGCAAGGCAGGCAAGAGACAGAAGCGCACAGCGAAAAAGAGTTCGAAGAAGAATGTAAAGTCGGTGCGCAAATCCGCGAGAGGATAGTGTCATGGTCAGGATGATCAAGGTTCAGATAAACGGAAAAAACCTGACGGTCGGAGCGGACGTCGACGTCGAGGAGCTCCTGCCGCGCGCACCGCACAGGGGGCCATTTCCTCCGATCGGCGCCATCATCAACAACCACCTGGACGGGCTCTACCGCAGGATCAAGGGCAATGCCGACGTTGAGACGGTCGATTTCTCCATGCGCGAGGGGATGGACATCTACCGCCGCACCGCATCGACCGTCTTCTACGCCGCGCTGGCCGATGCAGCGCCAGGCACCCGCGTCACAGTGGGGCAGTCGATCTCCAACGGCTACTTCTTCGAAATCCACGGCCGCGAGGTAGATTCCGACTTCATCTCGATGCTCGAACAGCGCATGCGCGAGATCGTCGCCGCAAACCTGCCCCTTGAACCGGAGTGGATCGCCGTAGAGGAGGCGGTCGAAATCTTAAAGAAGCACGGCATGCCGGACAGCGTGAAGCTGATCCGGCAATCGCGGCGTCCTGAGATACCGCTGATATCGCTGTGCAAGTACCGCGGCTACGCCCACGGCGCCGTCGCCTCGCGCACGGGGCTCGTGGACATCTTCCGCCTTCATCCCTACGAACACGGCATCGTCCTCGATTTCCCGGACGAGCGGGGCAAGCTGGCAGACGCTATCAGGCCGCAGCCCAAGCTCTTCTCGACATACCTCGAGTCGAAGCGCTGGAACGAGCTCGTTGGCATCCAGAACGTGGCGGACTTAAACGAACGGTGTACGGTTGGCAGCGCAGTCGAACTCGTCCAGGTGGCCGAGGCCCTCCATGAAAAACGCATCGGCGCCATAGCCGACGAGATCGCCGCGCGCAAGAACACGAGGCTGGTCCTGATCGCCGGCCCCTCCGGCTCCGGGAAGACAACCTTCTCAAAAAGGCTATCGGTCCAGCTCAAGATTCACGGGATTGAGCCCGTGATGATCTCGATGGACAACTACTATCTCGACCGCGACGACACGCCCAAACACCCGGACGGCAGCTTCGACTTCGAATGTCTGGGGGCGCTAGACGTGGCGCTCTTCAACGACCACATGCACCGGCTCATGCACGGCGAGGAGGTCTCGATCCCTCGCTACTCATTCCCGATGGGAAGGCGGGATCCCGCGCGCACGAAGAAGATGAATCTCAGGAAGGATCAGATTCTCATGACCGAGGGGATCCACGGCCTGAACGAGGCGCTGACCCCGATGATCCCGACCGAGAACAAGTTCAAGATCTACGTCTCGGCCCTGACTCAGCTCTGCCTCGACGACCACAACAGGATATTCACGACCGACACGCGCCTCTGCAGGCGCATCATGCGCGACAGGCTTTTCCGAAACACCACGGCGGCCGATACGATCGCGGGGTGGCCGAGCGTGCGCGCCGGCGAGAACAAATACATCTTCCCGTTCCAGGAGGATGCGGACGTGATCTTCAACTCCGCGCTCTCATACGAGCACGCGCTGCTAAAGCCCTATGCCGAGCGATTCCTCGCGGAGGTGCCGCGCGAGAACCCGGCGTTCGTGGAGGCAGGCAGGCTCGCCCGCTTCTTCTCGCTCTTCCTGCCGATCCTCACGATAGAGGTGCCGCACACGTCGATCCTGCGGGAGTTCATAGGCGGGAGCGCATTCAGATACACATGAGAACCATCAGGACTGATAAACCTTCCTCTTCTTTTTCGCCTTCACCAGCGACAGCCTGTCGCGCATGCCGTAGTTGAAGGGCCGGAGGATCGGGATGTCCAGCGCCAGTATCTTCTGCAGCACCGGATCCTCGGGACATTCCTCCTTTACCTCCTGCGCGTATTCGAAGCTCGTGAGTATCTCGCCTATGCAATAGTCGACGTACTCGCGGTCGCCGTCGCTGTCGAACGGCAGCGTCTCCGCCCGGTCGGCGAGCATCGACGCCAGCGACGAACAGAACTTGGCCTCCCCTTCGGGGGGCAGCTTCATGAAGTGGTCGGAGAGGAGCCTGCCGATTATGAGCCTCATGTCGCGCACGGAATCCCCGAGCGCGCCGATCGACTTGTCCAGATGCCTCTCCGCCAGGAAGAACTCGAACATGTCGAGGAGATTTTTGACTTCATCCTCAACCGGCAGGAGCGACGAGTTCATCTCTTTTTTGCCCAGCTTCTCGGACATGAGTCTATTCTATCAAATTGCACGGCTTGTGTCAGGCAAGAAATGGCCCGGCCGGGGTGGGGGAGACCCCGGCCGGGTCCATCTCCATACGGAGAAAGGCTATCTGACCGCTTTCCCCGCCGTGCCAGGTGTCTGCTGTGCCTGTGCCGATCCGGAGACCGTCACGTAGGGTGAAATCTTTGCGAAGAGCTTCTCGCCGATCCCCTTGACGCCGACGAGATCTCTCGCCGTCGTGAAGGGTTTGGTGGCGCGGTAGTCCACGATCGCCTGGGCCTTTGCATGTCCAAGCCCGGGTACCGTCATGAGCTCCGCCACGTTCGCCCTGTTTACATCGACCGCCGTAGCGGGTGGCTGCTTTGCCGCGTACACCTGCCCAGCTATCGCAAGCGTCGCCAGGAGGCAGAGGATCGCCGCCGAGGATTTCGTTATTCCCATCGCCCTGTTCTTCATGTTCTCTCTCCTTTCAGTTCAGTTGTCGTTTTTACCGCTGGCATCATGCCTGCGCTCCCTGATCTGCAGCTTCCCGTCGCGCGGGAAGACGTCCAGGAGCGCGTTGATCGAGCCGTCCTTGTTGACGAATGCCGAACCTATCTTGATCCATCTCGACTTCCCGTCCTTTCCTTCAAGGATGTTGAAGACATCCTTGGGCACGCTGTCGCCCATATTTCCCTCCCTTTCTGTTTCGCACGATCGATCGTGAGCTCTGGCTATTGTTTAAAGCAAGTTTCATGCCAGGCGCGAAGGACAAACCCCGATCCAGAAAAAGCCGGTCATTTCAATCTGTTGTCTGTTTGGAGGGAAATGTGAAGGGGCTGCATCGGTGCTGCGAATCGATGCAGCGTGCAGCGAAACGCTGCAGTCACTCGTCTCTCTCTACCGCGTAATCGGCGATGGAGATGAGGGCGTCGCGCTCGATGGAGGGCTTGAAAAGCTCCAGGTGTTTTTTCGCGCCGCCGGCGATCTGCCTGGCAAGGTCCAGCGCGGCCGATATCCCGCCGTGCCTTTCGATGATGGAGGCCACCTCGCGGAAGCGCTCGCGCGTGAGGTGCCCGGCGATGAGCGCGCTGCGTATGGCCTGCCTCTCCTCCGCCCCGGCCTTCGCGAGCGCGACGATCAGGGGATAGGTGAGCTTTCCCTCTTTGAGGTCAGTGCCCGCGGCCTTGCCGAAGCGCGCTTCGTCGGCGACGTAATCCAGCGCGTCGTCCGCCAGCTGGAATGCCTCCCCCACGGCAAGGCCGAACATGCCCAGGGCATCCTCGAAGGAGCGCTCCACGCCCGCCGCGATGGCGCCCGCCCTCGCGGCCACGGCGAAGAGCGCCGCGGTCTTTCCCCTGATTATCCTCATGTACGTGTCGGCATCGAGCGTGATGTCGTTCTGGTGCTCGATCTCGAGGAGTTCTCCCTCCGTCGTCGCGACGACCGCCTCGTTCACCGCCTGCATGAGGCGGCGGTCGCCGTGCTCGACGAGGATCTTCGACGCCCGGCAGAAGAGGAGGTCGCCGACGAGCACGCTCACCTGGTTGCCCCATTTTGCCTTGGCGGAGGACTGCCCGCGCCTCACCTGGGCGTCGTCGACCACGTCGTCGTGAAGGAGAGACGCCGTGTGGAACATCTCGACCGCCGCAGCGAGCCTCGGGATATCGCCGCCATCCGCGCCCGTGACGCGCGCTGCGAGCAGCAGGATCGTCGGGCGGATGCGCTTGCCGCCGTTTTTGATGGCATAGCGCGCGATCGAGTCCATAGTCTCCATGCCCGAGGATATTTCGGCGGCCAGCACGTCTTCGACTTGAGCCAATTCAGCCTGGACCGGTATGCAGATGCGATCGAGCATGGGCGCATGCTTTGCAGCTGGCGCCTTTCTTGTCAATGATCGCGGTATGTGATAAAAAACGCCGATGAACGGATGCCTGCTGATCCACGGCCTCACCGGGACGCCTGCGACCGTCTCGGTCGTCCGCAACGCGCTCCTTGCCTCAGGCTTCAAGGTCGCCGCGCCATGCCTCGCCGGCCACGGCGGCAGCGTCGATGAGCTCGCGCGTTCGGGCTGGCGCGACTGGTACGACACCGTGCGCATAGCCTTCCAGACGCTCAGGCGCGAAACTGAGCGGGTCTATTGCGCCGGGATATCGCTTGGGGCGCTCCTGGCCCTGAAGTTGGCCCTCGACGAGGGATGGGGGGTGAGGGCTCTGGCCCTCATGGCAACGCCGCTTGAGCTCTCCTGGCCCACCAGGGCCGCCCTGTCGATCGTCCGGCATTCGCCGCTTCGGTGGGGAATCTTCAAGGTTCCCAAAAACCTCGACCAGAGCGTGGCCGATCCCGAGGGCAGGATGCGCTATTCCGAGCTGTCGCTCCCTGCCATACCGGCCAGCTCCGCCTTCGAACTCTCCGACCTGCAGAAGGAAATCAGGGGTCAGCTCTCCTCTCTCTCGAACCCGATTCTCATGCTGCACGGACAGGGGGACCTCGTGGCTCCGATCCGGAACGTCGAACTCATCAAGGGGATGGTCGCCTCCGACATAGTGGAGAAGATGATACTCCCTCGCTCGCGCCATGTGATAACGATGGACTACGAAAAGGATCAGGTGGCAAAGGCGGTGGTGGATTTTTTCAAAAAATTCGCGTAGGGTCTGCAGGAGCAAAAGCAACGGAAGGGGGAAAATCATGAGACTGTTTATCACATTGATTGCCGCAGCCGCTATCGCGGCGCCTGGATTCGCCTTCGCACAGGGCGGAGGCGCGAAAAAATCCGCAGCAAACAAGACCGTGAATGAATACGGGGAGAATCTCGTCCCCGGCAATGTGGTGGAACAGGTCGCGCCCCCGAAGGCCGCCGCCCCAAAGAAAGCAAAGGCCGTGGAGGAGAAGAATGTCGGCGCAGCCACAGCGAAGCCTCCGGCTGAGCCCAAGGCAAAAAAATCCTCCTATATCCCCGATGTGCTGCGGCCGGCGCATGACGCCACGGCGGCCGGGAGGGCGAAAAGATTCAGGGTCGGAGTCGTCGGCCCCGGTTTAGAAGTTGCGAGCCAAGGGGTGGGGGCCATGATGACGCTAGGCGCCGAGGGAGAATATTTCTTCTTCGAAAAGCTCTCCGCCGGCCTCCGGGTCGAGACCGCCACAAAATTCAAAAATACCACCATCCTGAGCTTCGTCCCGAGGGTGCGCTACTTCTTCGATTCAGACAAGTACCCCAGGTGGTCGACATACGTCCAGGCGGGCATAGGAGTCGCAACCTATTTCTGGAACGGAACCCATGCCGCAGCGGACATCGCGATCCCGGGCGGCGGCATCTCGTGGCAGTGGACGGACCACTTTTCCGTAGGGGCAGACGCTTCTCTCCATATCTATGTGAGGGACTCCACGGCGGTCGGCTTCACGCTCGCACCGACATTCAGATATTTATTCTAGGCTCCGATAGTGAACATAAAACATCGCATAGACGTCGCCGCCGGCAGAAAACCGGCAGATCTCCTGCTGACGAATGCCAGGGTGGTGTCAGTGCTGGCTGACCGGATCCTCTCGACCAACGTCGCCATCGCCGACGGCGTCATCGTTGGATTCGGCGGCTACCGCTCGCTCCGGAAGATAGACCTCAAGGGCGGATATCTCTCCTCCGGCCTCATCGACAGCCACATACACATCGAGTCCACGCTGCTCACCCCCGTCGAATTCGCGCGGGCGGTCGTGCCGAGGGGGACGACCTCCATCGTGGCCGATCCGCACGAGATCGCAAACGTCATGGGGGAACGCGGCGTGCGCTGGATGAACGCCGCAAGCCATGGCCTCCCGCTCGACATCTATCTCGTCCTGCCCTCGTGCGTCCCGGAATCAGAATTCACGACCTCGGGCGCCAGGCTGGGCGCCAGGGAGCTCCGAAAGCTGGCAAGCCTCCCACGCGTGATCGGCCTGGGCGAGGTGATGGATGATCCTGACGTCATCGCAGGCCAGCGCGACCTCCTCGAGAAGATCAGGCTGATCCCCGGCATGCGCGTCGACGGCCACGCCCCGGGGCTCTCCGGCAAGGATCTCAACGCCTACATCGCCGCCGGCATCCACTCCGACCACGAGAGCACAAGCGCGGCTGAGGGCCAGGAGAAGCTCCTCGCCGGGCTCCACATCATGATCCGCGAGGGGACGACGGAGAAGAACCTCTCCGAGCTGGCGAAGATGGTCACGCCCGCCAACTCCCACCGCTGCTTCTTCTGCTCAGACGACAAGAGCGCACACGACCTGATCCGGTTTGGCCACATCGACGACATCCTGAGGCGCGCGGTGGCCTCGGGCATCCCGCCGATCACGGCGCTGCAGATGGCAACGAACAACGCTCCGTATTATTTCAGGCTCAAGCGGAGGAAGGGCGCCGTGGCTGTGGGCTACGTCGCCGACCTCGTGGTCTTCGACAACTTGAGGAATTTCAGGGCGAGGATGGTCTTCAAGGGCGGCCGCCTCGTCGCGCGGGACGGCGAACTCGTGGTGCCGTGCAGGTCGAAAATCAAGCCAAGGACCGGAAACACGATGCATGTGAGCGGCTTATCGTCCGATAGCTTCGTGCTGAAAACGAAGTCCCGGCGCGCGCGCGCCATAAGGATCGTGCCGGGGCAGATCGTCACGAGAGAAGATATCGCCTCTGTGAAACCGCGCGATGGAATAGTGAGCGCTGATCCGGCGCGCGACATCCTGAAGCTCGCCGTGATAGAGCGGCACAAGGGGAGCGGCCGCGTGGGGCTCGCGCTCGTGCGCGGGTTCGGATTGAGGCGCGGCGCGCTGGCGTCGACTGTCTGCCACGACTCGCACAACCTGATCGTCGTAGGCGCAAACGACCGCGACATGCTCTGCGCCGCAAA
>JAZDOG010000011.1:0-4107 GCA_043798915.1 Pseudomonadota bacterium
ACGGCTCGTTCCGTCGAACACCTACGCTGTGATCACCGGCGTCCTCGGGTGGCAGGATTCGTCGCTCACTTCCTACGGCACAGAGAACCGAAAGGATGCGGAGCTCGCTCGAACGCTCAGAGGCCTCGGCGTTCCCGAATCCAACATCGCGGTCCTCCTCGACAGGCAGGCGACGAGGGAGGCCATCCTTCGGACGATCGAACGTGTGGCAAAGGAAGCCACGCCCGACTCGCTCTTTATTTTTTATTACGCCGGGCACGGAATGAACAGGGCAGGCAAAGGGATATTTTTTGCCAACTACGATATCGACACGAAAAATGCCGAGCACACCGGCCTTTCTTCACAGGACATCTTCGAGGCCATCAAAAGGAATTTCAAGGGGAAGATCGTCCTGCTGATGGCCGATTGCTGCTATTCCGGCATGCTGCAGGCGGTTGCAGAAAATCTCACAAAGGCCGGGATCCAATCCTCCGCAATCACCTCTGCGGCCAGGTCGAACGCGTCCACGTCGAACTGGACCTTCTCGCAGACGGTCATCGAGAGTTTCAAGGGGTCGCCTCTTGCGGACCGGAAGGGCGACGGGGGCGTGACGCTCGATGATATGGCGCAGGAAGTGCGCGACGCCATGAAATTTCGCGAGAAGCAGATGTCCGGAAGATATATCCCTCCCTCGCTCGAAACCTTCGTCATCGCCGATGCTCAGAAGAAAAAGGCGGCGGCCGACTGCGGGAAGTTTCAAACAGGCGAATACGTCTCGGATAAAGATGGCGCTATAGCTCGGATCGTCGACTGCCCTTCGGGCAAATATATCCTTGAGTATCTGAGCTATAGCGATCGGCATCTCAAGACATCCCCGACCGGGAATTTGAGCAAAATTGAATACCAGACCTATCCCGCCGGCGTCGATGTGACGGTCATGTGGGGTGGAAAACCGTACGGCGCAAAAATCCTCAAGGTGGCAGACGGTTTTCATTACGTGACCTACCCGGGATGGGATTCGTCGTGGGATGAATGGGTCATGTCCAACCGCATCGTTGGCAATTAATCCGTATGTTCTTCTATTTACCTGAGCCTCATTTTCGTCTAAAAGAATGTCACTATGAAAACTCCAATCTCTTTCGTGCTTTCCCTTGTTGCTGTGATCGCGGCGGGGCAGCTCTTCGCGAGCGAGCCTCCGAGGGATGCGCCGGCGTGCGTCGAAAAGTTTACAGTCAGCCGCGGGGAATGCCCCTGGGCCGGCATCGTCTCCGGGTACGACGAACAGGAGGCGGCGAAGACCGTCAGGGCCGAGAGGGCGCCGTGGGGCAAGCTCGAGGTCATGAAGGGGCTTGAGAAATACCGCACGGGCGGCGAACCGCTGCTCGCCGTCGACAAGGAGCGCCGCGTTGCCGTCGTCAACGCGCGGTACTTCAGCCAGCTCAAGCGGATCGACGCGACCAGCGCCATGCCGGGGCCGGGGCAGCTCATCGGGAAGGTCCTCCGGCCGGGGGCGATCGCGCCTGAGAAACTCGCCCATTTCCTGCTCGAATCGCAGGTCATCGAAACCTATCGGCACCTCGAGGCTGATCTCTGCCTGCAGCGCGAGGAAAAAAAAGAGGGCGTCTATACGGCCTTCTTTTCCGGGGTCCATAAATATTGCACGAACGAGTGCCATGAGACCCCGTTTAAATTCTTCATCCGGATCGACGGGAAGAGCGGCGAGATGAGCGTCGGATCGGAGTGAGAGGCATGAGACGCCCAAGCCGATATCGCCTTGGGGCGGCTGCGCAGATCATTGCGCTGATCGTCCTCTTCTGCGCGCCTTCGCTGGCGGCGGATGTGCTCACGTGGGAGGACTGCGTAAAAGAGGCCGCAAAGCAGAACCTCGATATCCGTTCGGCAAAGGAAACCCTTGAGGCCTCCAAGTATGGCGTGAAGGCCGCATACAGCGGCTTCTTCCCCACGGTGACGGGAAACGCGAGCTATTCAAAGGGCAACTCGTTTTCCTTCTCCGAGCAGACCGGCAATCCGTCTGATACCCAGAACAAGTCCGTCTCGGCATCGGTCTCGGCGAGCGAGAATATCTTTGCGGGTTTCCGCGACAAGGCGCTTGTCGCTCAAGGGAAGGCCAACAAGGACGCCTCCTCGGCGGCGCTCGATACCACGAAGGTCACCGTCAGCTTCAATCTCAAATCCTCCTTCGCGGGCCTGCTCTACGCGCAGAATTATCTCAAGCTTTCGGAGAGCATCATCCAGAGGCGGTCGGAGAACGCGCGCATGGTGGAGCTCCGCTACGACAGCGGGGTCGAGAACAAGGGCTCGTATCTTCTTGCGAAGGCATTCTTGAGCCAGGCCCATCTGGAAAAGACCCTTGCGCGCGACGCGATCTCCGTCTCCCGCGAGCAGCTAGCCGTGGTGATGGGGCTCCCTCGATACACGAGCCTCAATATCCGCGGCCCCGCGCCCACACATTCGCCGCCCTCCGAACCGGATTTCAAGGCGATCTCCATGGGGGTCCCCGATTTGAGCAAGGCCATCGCGCAGGAGCAGGCGAGCAAGGCTGGCGTGAAGCTGGCCCGCTCCAATTTTTTTCCTAACTTGAGCGCGGTGGGGACCGTCTCCTCGCAGGGCCAGGGGTGGACTCCGGACAACGGCCGCAATTCTGTGGGGCTCAACATGTCCCTGCCTGTCTTCACCGGCGGCAAGGATTACTTCAATTACAAGACCGCGGGCGCGAGCTATGCTGCGGCATCGTATCAGCGGGACAGCGTCGAGATCGGCCTCATCCCCAAGCTCAAGGATGCCTATAACAAGTACGTGGAGGCGGTCGAAAGGCTGGAGGTCGACCGCGCGTTCGTTGAGGCGGCCGAGGTCCGCGCCGAAATCGCGAGGAGCAAATACAACAACGGCCTGATGTCGTTCGAGGATTGGGATATAATAGAGAACGACCTGATCACGAAGCAGAAGACTTTTTTGCAGAGCCAGAGGGACCGCGTGACGGCGGAAGGCGCATGGGAGCAGGCCCAGGGCAAGGGGGAGATTCAATGAAGAGCGGAAAGGATTGGAGCCGAAAAAACAAGATCATCGCAGGGGCCGCCGCAGCCGCGGTGCTAGCGGGCCTCATGTTTTTCTTCTTTCGCAAGGGTTCCAGCGCCGTTTCCTACCGCGAGATAATCGTTGGGCGCGGCGATATCGAGGAGAGCATCCTGAGCACCGGCATCGTTCAGCCCGAGAACCGTCTCGAGATCAAGCTGCCGATCGCCGGCAGGGTGGACGAGGTCCTGGTCAAGGAAGGCGAGAACGTCAAAAAGGGACAGAGGCTCCTGGTGATGAGTTCCTCCGAGAGGGCGGCGCTCCTGGATGCGGCGAGGGCGAAGGGGGAGGCCGAACTCAGGCGCTGGGAGGGATTCTACAAGCCGGCGCCCATCCTCGCCCCGATAGACGGAACGATAATCTTGAGAAACGTCGAGCCGGGCCAGAGCTTCACGAGCGCGGACGCTGTCCTGGTCATGTCCGACCGGCTGACCGTGAAGGCGCAGGTCGATGAGACCGACATCGCAAAGATAAGCCTCAAACAGCGCGCGATGGTCGTCCTGGATGCGTATCCCGACGAGCAGGTGCCGGCGCTCGTCGATCAGATCGCCTACGACGCGAAGACGATCAACAACGTCACTACGTATATAGTGGACGTCCTGCCGGAAGAGACGCCCGCGTTCATGAGGAGCGGAATGACCGCCAACGTGCGCTTCGCCGGGCAAGCGAAGACGGGCGTGCTGGTCCTCCCCACCAACGCCGTGAAGAACAGGGATGGGCGGCATTTTGTGAACGACGGGCCCGACAGCAATCACCCGAAGGATAAAGAGGTCGAGGTGGGCATAACCGACGGCAAGATGGTCGAGATCGTCTCCGGGATCGAAGAGGGCGATAAAGTTTTCACCGTGAAGTCGAAGTCCGGCGGTTCGGGCCAGGCCCAATCAAACTCGAACCCGTTCTCGCCATTCGGCTCAGGAAAGAAGAAGTAGGAGCGCCCGCAGTGCGCCATATGATCGAACTCAAGGACGTGCACAAATCCTACGCGATGGGCGAGTCGACCGTCCGCGCGCTCCGCGGCGTTTCGGTCAGCGTGGA
>JAZDOG010000018.1:0-7087 GCA_043798915.1 Pseudomonadota bacterium
AGACGCGCCAGGGCAAAGGCCAGGGCCGCGGCCGCAATGGCGGCAAAGATGATGAAGGCTATTTTGAGGATAGGCATATTGTTGATAACTGCATAATATACTGACGTTCCCCTCCCCTTTGTAAGGGGAGGGTCAGGGTGGGGTAGAGAACTGTTTCAATGCTGATCTACCTCCCCTTTCCCCTCCTTACAAAGGAGGGGAAATTAATTGCGCTGCCATCACCAACCTGATCATCGTCCGTAGAGCCTTTGATATTTCCAGTATGAGACGAGGACCTTCTTCACGTAGAGGTTGGTCTCGTCATACGGGATCTCCTCGATCCATTCCTCGATATCCTTGAGCGAACCGTTCTTGATCCAGCGAGCGACCGCCTCCTCGCCGGCGTTGTAGGATGCGACCCACGCGACGGGATTGGCGGCAAAGAGCCCTGAGAGTTTTTTGAGATACGCAACGCCCCACGCTGCGTTGACGGCAGGGCGATAGAGATCGCGGCGATCGACCTGCCCCGCGCCCCCCTCTTTCGCCAGGCGGTTCGCAGTCGTCGGCATCAGCTGCATGAGGCCCACCGCGCCGGCGGGCGAGACGACATCCGGGCGGAACGTCGACTCGTTGCGCATGATCGACCAGATGAGCATCGGATCGACATCGCTCCCCCTCACGAGGCGGAGGACCAGCGGTTCATAAGCGCGCGGATAGGCCGCCTCCCAGATCAGCCGTCCTGGATTTCCAGAACCCGGCGTCCCCTTGAGCGCATCGTGATAGCGCCCTTCTGCAAAGCGATATGCGACGTCGTGCGCGAAGCTCTTCGACGCCAGATAGAGCGCCTCTTCGGAACCGGAAAATGGCGCAGCCCTGAGTTCGCGGCCAGACTCCTCGCTCAAGCCCCACCGGTCGAAGAGGGCGGCCCGCGCCAGATGGCTCGATCCGCCGACATTCACCGCCGGGGCGCGCTCATGTCTGGCCGATGCCCTGCCCGCATCCTTCACGAGCGCAAACGTGCCGATATCGCGCCGGTCCCCATCGAGCTTCCGCTTCGCCAACTCTGCATAGTACCCGGACGGGTGGTCCTCGATGATCTGCGAGTAGGCCCCGCGCGCATCTGCGGTCCTCCCCATCTTATCGAGCACCCTTCCCTTCCAGTAGAGGAGGCGGTCATGAATCCCGCTGCGTCTCGCGCCCTTCTCTAACATCCCGTCGATGATCGAGAGCGCCTCCGAATCCTTTCCCGCCAGATGGCAGCTCCACGCGAGGAACCAGCGGGCCTCCTCCTGCTTCGCGCCGCGCATCCCGACCGCCTGCCTCCAGAGAGGGATCGCCTCGTCATACTTCCCCTCGTCCATGTAGAGGAATGCGATCTTGAACGCCATCTGCGCCGCCTGGGAAGAGCCGGGCGCCGCGCGCTCCATCATCCGGCGCCTGAGCGCGATCGCCTTGGCGTAGTCGTTTTTCTTGGTGTAGGTCGTGGCGAGCGTGGAGAGGAGATTGTCGGAGAAGCCGGCGGATCCGGAATCGGAGAGCAGCCCCTCCATGAGTTTGATTGCCTCGTCGTATCTGTGAATCGAACGGTAACATCTGGCCAGGAGCCATTTGGCCTGCACGAAAAGCGCTCCGTCGATGCGGCCGAGCGCGACGAGTTTTTCAAGGCGAGAAGCGGCCTCGTCCCACTGCATGCGGTCGGCGAAGGACTCGGCGAGATGGAATTGCCGGGCCGGCTCATCGAGCCAGGCCCGGATGTCGACGCGAAAGCGTGTCTTCACCTCGTCGACCAATCCCTTGAGTTCAGCGAGTTTTTCCTCGCTGTCAGCCGAGATCGCGAGCGACCTCACGAGATTCGCAGCACCATCTCCGTCGCCCTCATCTATGAAGGACCTGGCGATCAGCAGGTCGGCATCGAAATCCTTTTCGGCATCGCCCTGCTTTTTGTAATCCTCCAGCGCCTTCCTCGCCTCATTGTATCTCTTGAGGGCGATCAGCGCGCGCGCCCGCTCGACCTTGGCCTTAGACAGCCAGACGCTGTCGGGATGATCTCCCTGCAGCTCGTCCAGAAGATCAAGCGCTTCAGCGGGACGGCCGAGATTGAGCGCGCAGACGGCGCGATAGAATACGACGTGGTCGGCGACCGCCGGAAGCTTCGCGGCGGCATTGTGAAGGAGTTCCTCCGCATCCTTCCAGCGGCCATGGCGATAGTGCGCATAGCCCAGGACGAAGTTCCACTCGTCCCTGCTGTAGTGCGACGCTCGCTTCTCGAAGTCGGAGAGCCCCGCCGCGACGTCTTCGAGTGACGAGTCAGGCATCTGCGCAGCGGGCGCCTTCCCAGCGGGGCGCGCGGCGCCGCCCGCCACGCGCTTTGCCGCGCACGCAGTGCCGGAGAAGCAGAACACCGTCAGGATAATGCATGTGATGAGGCGAACCTGGAAGGTCATGCGAAAACTCCTAGAACGACGTGCCGAATGTGAGGACGAGCATGCCGTTCTTTATGCTGTCGCCGAGGATCGGATCGGTCAGCGTGCCGAGGCGGTCGCGGTTCAAGACGACGACTGCGTAGCCGACCCTGCCGTGGAGTGGAAGCCCGTGGCCGACGATGAAGTCGCCGCGCAGCTCCGCTCCCACTCCCAGCATGAACTGGCCGAAGAAATGCCTCAAGCTGTCGCTGCCGTTCTCATGCGCGTTCCATGCGTTGCCGTAGTCCGCAAAGACCGCGCCGCTGATGTCCTTGAGAAACACAGGGACGGTTCCGAGGCCCCTGAGAGGGTCGAGGATAGGGAAGCGGTATTCGCTGGAAAAGAGCATCGCGCGCGTCCGAGAAAACGCCGAGACCGGCAAGCCTCGCAGGGGGAAATAGTTGTACGCCCCGCCGCCGCCGAAGGCGCCCTCCCCCAGCGCGCCGCCGAGACCAAAGGTGCCCTGCACGAGAGGCTTGCCCCAGGTTATTCCGCCCGTGCTCCGAAGCGCCAGGACGTGGTGATGCCACAGCCTCACGTACTCGCGCCAGTCGCCGGAGAAGATGATCTGCTCGTTCTTGTACGCGCTGCCGAAGATGTGGTTCGTGACGTTCGCGGTCAGCCTGATGAACCTGCCGTTTTCGAGGCTGATGGAGGCCGGGTATTTCTCGGCGTCGCCGTAGCGGTAATCAGCCTGAAAGCCGGCGAAATGTCCCAGATTCAGAAAGGACTGCACCGGTGCGGAGATGGAGGTCTTCGGCATGTGGTCCTCGAAGAAATACGCGAGGGACAGCCTGTGCCTCTGAATCGGGATCGCGAAGAACGCGTTCGCTCCCCGGCGGTGTTCGAAGAAATGGAGCGTCGGCGCAAGGTATCCGAAATCGACCGCGTAGTCGTTGAACGCCGCGCCGAAGATCGGCCTGTATCGGTTGTAAAAATACTGGAGGCCGTAGCCGAAGAATTTAGCGTCTGTCCTGTAGTTGCCGCTGGCAAACCAGTTGTGCCATCTCAAGGGGTCGGCGGCGCCGGTGGTCAGGGAGAAGAAGAAGTAGTTGCCGGTGTACGCCGCATTGGGGACGACAAACCTCGGCAGGAAAAGCGACTTGCCGAAGGCGACGTATTTTTTCGATTTGAAATCTTCTGAAACTGGTGCAGAGCCGCTATCTTCTTCAACTGCACCCTCTTCTCCCTTAGCAGACTGTGTCACAATACTCTTTTTCCCCTCCCTCGATGGGAGGGGATTAAGGGGAGGGTGACCAAGTTTGACTGCTTCACCCTCTCCCTGACCCTCTCCCATCAAGGGAGAGGGAAAAGAGTGAACCGCGCCTTTTCGCCCCTTGCGGCCGCGGGACCTGCCCTTTCCTTTTTCTTCCGGCGAAGGCGAAACCGCAAACCTGGCGATCTCGAAGCCCTTCGACGTGTAGTGCTGCGCGATGACCCCGCCCGGCGCGGTCGCCGGCTGAAAAACGCCGGTGAGGACGTTGGTGACCCGCTCCGATGCTCCGCCGCCCGACGGGACGCGGTAGATATTGCTGATCCCTCCCTCGTCGGAGGAGAACATGATGAAACGGCCGTCCGGCGTCCACGCCGGCCTCGCCTCGATCACGAGGCCCATTCCCTTCGTCAGCCTGACGGGATTCGTGCCGTCCGCATTGTATCGCCAGATGCGCCAGCCATAGTCCGGCCTCCACACCGACACGGCGATGTGTCTGCCGTCCGGCGAGACGCGTGGTTCGGCGAACTGGGTATAGGGCGCAACTTGAGGGGTGATGGTCGTGATATTGCCGCTGCCGATGTCCATTCGCTTGAGAGCATCGTCCCTTCCGTTGCCGACGACGAAGACGAGCGAGCCGCCTGCGGGATCGAAATCCGGATCGCGCGCGCGGAGCCCCCTGGTCAACCTTTTCGCCCTCTTTTTCTCCTTGTCGACGTCAAAGTCATACAGCCACAGGTCGAAATAGCGGTTGTACCTTTTGTACGAGTTCATCGCCGCGTAGGCGATCTTCGTCCCGTCCGGGCTCCACGAGAACTGCGTCGCCTCCTGCCCCTTCTTGAGGCTCCATTTCTCGCCGGTCGCGATATCCTGCATCCTGATTTCCGGCTTCGTGTGCGGCGACGCCACCGTGAAGACGAGCTTCTCTCCGTCGCGCGAGAGCGTCGGAGCGGAGAGCTGTTCATCGCGCTCATTCGGCACGATGACCTCGGGCTCAGTGAGCCCGGCTGCCGCGATCGAAGCGCGCTGCCCTTCATATTTTTTTGTCAGGACCTGGTGCCACTCCCTCCACAGCTCGTAGAACGTCTTGCCATAGACATTCCGCGCCTGGTGGTTGACCATCGTCAGCATTATCGAGGAGCGCACGCGGCGGTCGAACTCCATGAACTTGTCCTCGCCGTAGGTCTCCACGAGCCAGTCGATGAACTTGAGTCCGTAGACGTAGGCCGATCTGAAACCCGGCCAGCGCCAGCTCGAACCATCCGCCTCATCTATCGGCGGAAAGGCGCCGTCCAGGACGGCCGACCGGACCACCATCTCGCTGTAACTGCCCCTGCCGCGGCCTCCATTTGTGAAGAACGTCTCGTCATACTGCGCCACACCCTCGCGGATCCAGGTGGGGTTCACCCCGGAAGGAGAAGCGGTCTTCCCGAGGAACACGCTGAAGACGCGCCATATGCCGCCGCAGGCGTCGATCTGGACGATGTGCGTGAACTCATGCGCGAGCAGGGTCCTCAGCCAGTCGTTGTAATGCGCCAACGGCGAGTCCGGCTGGGGCGGGACGGCGTAGATCAGCATCCAGTTGTACGGGAGGACCGACGAGAGGCCGTTCGAATCGTCGGTGTTGTCGACGAGGATCACCTCGGTGCGGTTCCACGGCTTCCAATTCCACTTCTCGGTGACCTGCGGGTAGAGCTCTTCGAGGAGGCTCGCCGTCCTCTTAGCTATCTCGCCGATCCGCTCGGGGTGGTGGACGCGAAAATGCTCCGTCTGGATCGTCTGCCAGTGAAGGCTGGGGTCGAAGACGGCGGCGCGGGCCGATGTTGCCGTGAAGAACACCGCCGCGGCGGACATAAGCGCAAACAGAAACCGGCGGGAAACATTAGGAAGGCGCACCATGGCTGCGCAATTTAGCGAATCGGCAGAGGAATCTCAATGTTATAATTTTCAGCGGCCACAATTTGTGTGGCTATTCGTTTGGCAAAAAAAAACCCCACCCGCGAGGATGGGGCTTTTGAACTTTGTTGTCTGTCAGAAAACCTACTTCACCTCGACCGATATCTTGAGGTTGTTGCCCTTGTTGTTCGACGATGTTGGGTTGTAGTGCCATGAGTCGGCCACCTTGGCAAGCGGGCTGCTCAGGAGCTTGTCCTTCACCTTGCTGGCGCGGTCATATCCCGACATCCCGCCCTTGGCCTTCTTGCCCTTGCCGGCGGCCCCGGCATCATCCGCCTCGATATTGACGTAGACGGTGTAATTTGCCCCTTCCTTTATTCCCGTATAGGCAGCCGCCAGATCCTGGCCGATCTTCTTGAGATCGCAGGTGGTGTCCGCCGTCGGGCCCTTGAACGTGCAACTTTGGTTGCTGATCTGCTTGTTGAGCGTCGTCTGCAATGCCTTCTGGATGCCTTTGTCAGCGATCTTTTTTGTATTGACGTCCAACGATCCCCCCGCCCCGCCCACGTTCCACGCCAGCGCAGCTGCCGCGATCATCGCGGTACCGACCACCACAACTCCAGCCACAAGCTTCTTCATATTGCCTCCTTTGTTGAGTGCCTCTTGAGTTCCGGTGTTTCTACCACCAGCGCGGCCGGCGGTAAAGCCTAAAAAAATGAAATTAAAAAATACTTGCTCGCTTCACAGTTGAGTTTATAATACGCAAGTATTTGTATTATCACAACACTCTGATCAAAGGGGGGATAACATGAAAAAGATTTTGATCGGTTTAGCGGTATTCTGTATCGCAGTGGCATTCGCAGGGACGTCGTATGCTTATAAAAATGAGCATAAGGCCAAGCCTGCCGTGGAAAAGAAGGCCCCTGAGTCGAAACCGGAGGCCAAGCAAAAGCACCACAAGCACCACAAGCATCACAAGCATCAGAAGAAGGCGAAGTAGACAAATATTGAATTCAGCATCGAAGCGCCGGCTCAAAACCCCGGCGCTTTTTTGTCATGTCGCAGTAATCAATCAGCGTCGGCTTGCTCATTTCTCCCACTCTTCCCGCAAGCGATGAGCAGGTGATTTGTGACTTCTAAATTTGTAGATCGGTTATTTTACAAATTTGGAAATCCATTCAGGGTGGAGGCTCAAGTCTCTCACTGAGGTCTCCGCTCACCTATTTCGTTGTATAACAATCCTGGCGCAGCAATAATATCTATGTAATATCAAAGGGTTATATTACAAGACCTCCTGGCACGTCTATTGCAACCAATACTACCGACCACAAGTTTATTCGGGGGGGGTGTATGTTCGGCGCTGGAGATGCCAATAAAATAGGCGATCAGGTGCAAAAAGGGTTTGTTCCCTTCACCTCGGCCGATCTCCCCTACGGCGCCCCGTCTGACGGGCAGGACGTCCCTGCCTTCGACCCCGGCGCATTCTCCTCCTTTGATTCGGAGGCCCCACAGTCCGCGCCTCCTCTGCCGTCCAAGC
>JAZDOG010000100.1:0-98121 GCA_043798915.1 Pseudomonadota bacterium
CAGTCTCTGCAAAAAACATCCTTCCTCGATCGGGTCGGCACCGAACTTCTTTGAAACAACGCAAACGTCTATGTCGCTATCGCGGCCGCCTTTTCCAGAGACCCGCGAGCCGAACAGGATTACAGCATCGACGGGGATGCCCTCCCGCTGTATCGATTCGGCATACCTCAAGAGTTTTTTTACAAGAGTTTTTTCAGCCATGTCAAAAATTTCTCCGTTTCCCTCAAGAGACCCAGGGCATAGCCCTTTTGGGCCTTTTCATAGAGGGCCTGCTGGCTCGCGGGATACCGGGCCGAGAGACACCACTCATTGAGGCTCTCCAAAAAGTGGAGCCGGTCATCGTCAAGTTCAAGGCCGGCTTTTCCGGCCAGGAAGACGAGGTTATGCGTGTAAGGCGCATGGTCTTTCGTGACGCTCACCACGACCGCCTTGAGCATCCTTTCGACGGCCAAATGGCAGAAGAAGAGACAGAAGTGGAACTTCCCGGAGCGAAACAGCGCTTTCGCCGTCTCCAGCGCATCCGTCACCTGATCCGACCAATAGCGGATCAACTTTTTCAAATCTCTCGTTGTCATTACATATGAGAACCTAACGGACCCGGACGTGAAAATCAACGAGTTTTGCCTTATTTCCCGGAGGAGTCCTGGGCAGGAACGACGCAACGAAAACCGAAATAGGTGAGGCGATAACCAGGGTTGTCGTCGAGGCGGTAATCCGCGCGCAGGGCCCACGCGCCGTAGCCGTGGCCATTCCACGCCCCGCCGCGAACGTCTTGGTCCATCATCCACTCCCAAACATTACCAGTCAAATCCTTGAAACCAAAGGGGCCATCAGGGAAACTGCCTACATTTGCGGTCTTGTCAGCATTGCATTGAGCGTTGACTCCGCATTTCAGCGTGCTGTCATTGGTCGCATATTCTTGGGATCTGCCGTAACCCTTGCCCGGACCCAATGCCGCCCTGTACCATTGCGTTTTATCTGGAAGGCTTCCGCCTATCTTTTCACAAAATCGCTTCGCATGATACCAGTCCACATTGACCATCGGCTGCCTCGGACCATCAAAACCCTCTGGCAGCTCGATGATTAGTTTGTCTTCAGGCATTAATCTAAAATAATCTTCAATCGTCACCTCGGTCTTTCCCATGCAATACGCAGGGACTTTGATTTTTTTGCCGTCTATCACCACTCTTTCAGTGGGCAGACAGATGAATGGCATTCCCTGAACGTCTCTCGTTGTCTCTCCTGCTCCTGTCATCTCACACCTCCATATTTATCAGCACAGGATTGCCTGCCTACCGGTAGGCAGGCTTCGTTCCCTTTGGGAACTCGCAATGACAGCTCGCGGCTGTCATTTCTATTATCGCCACATCCCCAAAAATGTTGCTAGATTTTTTGAAGGACATCGTATACCATCCTTTCAGCCTATAACATCTCATATAATAAAGGTTTTTTATGAAATCTCTACATACCGCCTCTCTCGTTGAAAAAGACGTCAAGGCCATAGAAGCAGCGGCCGCTTTGCTCAAGCGGGATTTTCATGCGATCGAGGTGCGTCTCTTCGGTTCAAAGGCAAGGGGCGATGACACGATCGAGTCTGATATCGACCTGCTGGTCATAACGCCGGGAAAAGTTACATGGCGCGAGAGGGACCATATGACGGACGCCCTCTACGACATACAACTTAAACACGATGTAGTGATAAGCCTCCTGGTCGTTTCTGATGACGAATGGAAAAACGGCTTAATAACAGCCCTGCCGATCCATGAGATCATCGAAAGAGAGGGCATCGCGGCATGAGCCACACAAATGACGTGCTTGAAATTGCGAAATACTGGATGGAAAAATCCCGCGAGGCGCTGGATTCAGCGCGGTCGGAATTTGCAGCCGGGCGCTTCGCCTTTGCCATGAACAGGTCGTACTATGCGTGTTTCTACTCCGCCAGCGCCGTCCTGCTGAAACTTGGGCACAAATTCTCCAAACATTCCGGGGTAAGGGCAGCCATTCATCAGCAGCTTGTGAAGGCCGGGATTCTTTCATCGGAGTTCGGCAAGCTGTATGACCGATTGTTCGAAAATCGCCAGGAAGGGGATTATCTGGAGTTGGTGAATTTTGAAGCCGAGCAGATTTCACAGGCTATCGAGGAAGCAGCCTCCTTTGTCGAAGAAATGCAGAAATTGCTATACTGAAATTTGCAAAAGAAAAAGCTCAAGACGGAGCAATTCTTTATTTTCATGGTGCCAAACCTGCCCGCCCGCCGCAAAAAACTCAAGGATCGAACGATCAAATTTGCATCCAGTCGGGGAGTTGTCTGTTGCAGGACATGGGGAGGGGAACCGCGCCGACAGGCGTGGGGAGGGGGTTTCCCCCTCCGAAGTTATGTCCAGCAACAGACAACTCCCTGGCTGGATGCTCAAGTTTTGTACTCGCTCGAATATGGGCTTGCCTAAAGTGCCGTCCGGCTGCTAGTTAAGGCGCCTCACGCGAGGTGTTCACATGGAAATAGGCATATTGGGACTCAAGCAGAGCGGGAAGAGCACACTCTTCGAGATCATGACCGGGATAAGGAGCCGGGATATCTTCGGCGAGCCGTCCGTGCGCGGTGTGGCTAAGGTCCCGGACAGGCGCTTCGACGAACTCGTCCGCATCTTCAAGCCGGCGAAGATCACGCCGGCGTCGGTCCCTTTCATCGATACCTGCGCGCAGGGCGAAAATCAGTGGGATGCGATAAGGAAGGCCTTGAGCGCAGCCGACGGATTGATCCACGTCGTGGACGGGTTCACAGCGAACGACGCGGACGAAGTCGCGAACCGATACGCAAAGCTCGCCGACGAACTGGTGATCTCCGACCTCATGGTCGTGGAGAACCGTCTCGGCCGGATCATGAAGATTCCAAAATCATCCATGAAGCCGGAGGAGGCAGCGCACGCCGAGATACTGCCGCGAGCGAAGGAGGCCCTCGAGGCGGGGAAGCCGCTCAAATCCCTCGAATTTTCCGCCGATGAGATCCACGCGCTGCGCAGCTTCGCCTTCTGGACGCTTCGCCCGGAGGTCGTCGTCGTCAACACGCGCGAGGACAACCGCTCGCTCGCCGAAGAGTTCGCCGGCAAATCAAAGCTCGGCTCGCCGGTCATCGGCATCTGCTGCGAGATGGAGGCGGAGATCGCCACGCTTCCCCCGGACGAACGCAAGGGTTTTCTGGAGGCGATGGGCGCCACGGAGGCTGCGTTTGAGCTGATCATACGCACCTCCTTCGCGCTCCTGGGCCGCATGTACTACTTCACGGCCGGGGAAGACGAGGTGCGCGCGTGGATGATACCGGCCGGTTCCACCGCCCCGAGCGCCGCTGCCGCGATACACAAGGACTTCGAGCGCGGCTTCATCAAGGCCGAGGTGGTCTCATATGACGACTTCATAGCGCAGGGCGGCACTCTCGCGGGGGCGAAGGCGGCCGGGCTCTTGAGGCTCGAGGGCAAGGAATACATAGTGAAGGACGGCGACATCATATCGTTCCGGTTCAACGTGTGAGGGATGCATGGATCTCGGTGGAAAAGCAGCCGAGCTAAAATTATCGAATGTGCCCTTCTGCTGGGTGACGATCGTGAAGTCCTCGGGTTCGACACCGAGGGGCGTAGGCGCCAAGATGATCGTCACCTCCAACGGCTCTTTCGGGACGATCGGCGGCGGCGCGCTCGAGCACAGGGCGATGGAAGACGCGCGCGAGCAGATGCGCCGGCGCACACCCGAATGCCGGAGCTATCCACTGGGGCCCTTGCTCGGACAGTGCTGCGGCGGAGAGGTTGATCTCTTCATGGAGCCCGTGATTCCCCCAAAACCCGTTCATGTATTTGGCGCCGGGCACATAGCGGAGGCGCTGGTGCCAATGCTGGCCGAGGTGGGCTTCAGCGTGACACTCATCGACGAGAGGCCGGACAGGATCGGCCTCCCCTGTTTTTTAAACGTGCCGGAAAAATGGAATGAGCTGCCATCCGATGTCTTCGGGCGCATCAAATTCAACGACGAAACGCACATCATAGTGATCACTCACGAGCACAAGCACGACGAGGAGATCGTCCGCCTCTGCCTCGACAAACCTTTTAAATATCTCGGCTGCATCGGCTCCCGGACGAAATGGGAGAAGTTCAAGGCGCGGTACCGCGCTCAAGGCGTGACGGATGAGCAGATCAGGCGAGTCTCGACGCCCATCGGCCTCGACATCGGCGCTGAGACGCCCTTTGAAATCGCGGTCGCGATAGTCGCGGAGCTCATCCAGCTTCACGCAAAATGAAGCCATTTTCTTCCATCGCTGGAATAATCCTCTCCGCCGGCGCGTCGAGCCGAATGGGAAGCCCCAAGGCTCTGCTCGAATTCGGCGACGGCGCAACACTCCTATCGCGGCAGGCGGCGCTTCTGAAAGACGCGGGCTGCAATAAGACGGTGGTCGTAGTCGGCTCGGATTCTAAAAAGATCAGATCGAAGCACCCGGACCTCGACGTGGAGTGGGTCGAGAATGCCCAGTGGCAGAAGGGCCAGTTCTCTTCCTTGCAGGCTGGGATATCGCAAATTCTCTCGACGGATGCCGAAGGGACCCTCGTCCTGCCGGTAGATTGCGAGGGAGTGTCGGTTGAAGTGGTCCAGACCGTCATCGAGACCGCGCTTCGGAACCCCCACCTGAATGCGATCATTCCGGAATACGACGCCAAAGGCGGCCATCCTGTCTATATGTCGATAAATTTCTGCAGGATAATCGCCTCTCTCGATCCGGAGGACAAAGACGCAAGGCTCGATCGCCAGATGGGCCTGGCGAAGGACGTCCTCCGACTGCCGGTGAACGATGCGAATGTAGTCCGGAACATAAACGATCAGGAAGATTGGATAAGGCTCTGCAAGAGTTAGATCTTTTCAGGTTTTCGCTTCAACGCCTCGCGCAGGAATCTCACCAGAAGGACGCCGCAGATATGCCGGCGGTATGATGCGGTCGAACGGAGGTCGTCTATCGGGTGGACCTCGTCCTCGATGGAGCGGCGCGCCTTATCCATCGTCGCGCTCGTAATGACCTGCCCCTTGAGCAGCGCCTCCGTTCCCGGCGCGCGGATGACTGTGGGAGCGACGCTGCCTATGCCTATGGCGATCCTGACTATCCCGCCGTGCAGGATCTCGCCGCGCACGCACATCACGACCTTCGATATCGCCTGCGCCCGGCGCGTGCCGATCTTGTAGAACCTGGAAATCTCGTCCTTGCCCATCTTCGGGATGCGGACTCGCGTGAGGACCTCGTCCGGCGCGAGCGCGGTCTTTCGGTAGGCGGTGAAGAAATCGCGGATGCCGATCCAGCGCTCTGCGGTGAGACCCTGCGCCAGAATCTCCGCGTCGAGCGCGGCCAGCACGGGCAGCGTGTCGCCGGCAGGAGAGGCATTCATTATATTTCCGCCGATCGTGCCGCGATTCTGGATCTGCACCGCACCGATCGTCCCGCATGCGTCGGCGAGCGCCGGCGCAAACCGTCGGACGACCTTGCTAGATCCTATCATCGAGTGCGAGGCGAGCGCGCCGATCTCGATCGAATCGCCAACCTCCGCGATAGCCTTAAGCTCGTCCAGCGCGGATATGTCCACGAACCCCTCGGGGGAGATGAGGCCGGACTTCCACTGCACGACGATGTCGGTCCCTCCCGCGAGGATCGGGTGCCTGCCGGAATTCATCGAGAAGAGGGCTATGGCCTCGGCGACGGATTTGGCTTTTTCGTAAGCTGGATTCACCCGCCCTCCCGCATCATGCGAGCCGCCGCCTCCACCGCGTCGATGATCTTCGTGTAGCCAGTGCACCGGCAGAGGTTTCCTGAGATCGCGGCAGCGATCTCTTCGCGCGTTGGATTTTGGTTTCGCGAGAGGAGCGCGTGCGCGGCAACGAGCATCCCCGGCGTGCAGATCCCGCACTGCACACCGCCCTCGTGGATGAAGCACCCCTGGATCGGCGAGAGATGCCCCGCCTCAGAGAGCCCTTCGACGGTGAGGATTATGTCGCCGTCGTTTATCTGCCCAAAGAGGATGATGCACGAGTTCACCACTTCATCATTGAGCAGCACGGAACACGCGCCGCACTCCCCCTCGCCGCAGCCCTCCTTCGTGCCGGTGAGGCGGAGGTTCTCCCTGATGACGTCGATGAGGCGCGACTCCGGCGGGGCTTCGACCGCCCGCTCGCTTCCATTGATAGTTATTCTGCGCATAACACTGGAACTCATTTCTTTCCTTCCTTTTTCCACGCCTCGTAGAGCCTCTCCGGCGTGATCGGCAAGTCGGAGATCAAAAGCCCGGTCGCATGCGCTACGGCGTTTGCGATCGCCGGCGCTCCGCCGTCCATCGGCAGCTCGCCCACGCCCTTGGCCCCCATCGGCCCGTGCGGGTATGGCTCCTCGACGATCGCGCTCTCCATCTCCGGCGCATCGAGCGCGGTCGGGATGAGATAGGTCTGGAACCTGTTCGTCCGGAAGCGGCCGCCGTCCAGCTCGTGCCGCTCCATCGTCGCCCATCCTACCGACTGGAGCGTGCCCCCCTCTATCTGCCCCTCAACGAGTTTGGGATTTATAGCCTTGCCTATCTCCTGCGCGAGCCACATCTTTACGATGCGCACCTCGAAGGTCTCCATGTCCACCTCGACCTCCGCCACATCGCATCCCCAGGAGAATGCGGGGTAGGCGTCGCCCTTGTATGAGGTCTCGTCCCAGACGATGCCGGGCGGCAGCTCGTAGTGATCGATCACGGCGAGCGGACCGACCTCGTCGAGATAACCCTTCACGACATCCGCGACATCCGCGAGTTTTCTGCCGTCGCCGAAGATCGAATCGCCCTTGAACGAAATTTTTTTGGGATCGACGGAAAACTTATCTGCGGCGTAGGCAAAGAGCTTTGACTTGAGAGTCCCGGCGCACTTGCCGAGCACGACCCCCATGACCATCGTGGTGCGCGACGCGACCGTGGGCCCGCTGTTGGGCACGAGCGACGTGTCGGGCGTCTCGATGCCGATGCAGGAGATATCGACGCCGAGATGATCGGCGGCCATCTGCGGCAGGACCGTATGCGCGCCCTGCCCCATCTCCGTGCATGCGGTGAGGACCGTGATCCTTCCGTCGGGATCGAGCCTCAAGCCCGCCTTGCCCTTCATCACCGCCTCGGCAGAGCCGGTGAAGGCTGCGCCGTGGAAGAAAAACGACATGCCGATGCCGCGGCGCTTGCTCCCCCTATCGCCCGCGGCAAATTCGCTCCTCCTCCTCTCAAAATCAGAGCGCCGCGAGGCCTCCTCGAGCACCGCCTCGCTGCCGACGCTCTCCTTCATGATCTGGCCGGTCGCCGTCCTGTCTCCGATGCGGAGGCAGTTCTTCCGCCTGAACTCGAGCGGAGACATCCCTATCGCTCCCGCCACGCGGTCGATGTGGACCTCGAGCGGGAAGGCCGTCTGCGGCACTCCGAAACCCCTGAACGCGCCGTTGGGCGGCGTGTTTGTGGCGTAGGCGGCCGCATGGATCAGCACGTTGTCGCAGCGATAGGGCCCGACGCTGTGTATGCTCCCGCGAGAGAGGACGACCGGCGTGAGCGTCGCGTACGCCCCGCCGTCCATCTCTATGCGTATGTCCATCGCCGTGATCGCCCCGTCGCGCGCGACGCCCGTTCGGTGGTGGACGATCGCCGGGTGGCGTTTGGTCGTCACCTCGGTGTCCTCGGCGCGGTCGTAGACGATCTTGACCGGCCGGCCGCACTTCTTAGCAAGGAGGACGCAGTAGCCGGCCAGGATCGAGGGATAATCCTCCTTGCCGCCGAACGCGCCGCCCACACAGGCCTGTCGGATCGCAAAGGATTCTTCCGGCAGCCCCAAGAGGACCATCATCGCCCTGGAGATGTAATAGGGGCACTGCATCGATCCGATGATCGTGAAACCGCCGCCTTCGCGAGGCGCGGCAATCATCCCCTGCGGCTCGATGTACATGTGCTCCTGATGGCCCATCGTGTATGTGCCCTCGACCATGCGATCGGCCGCCTCGAACCCCTTCTCTATGTCGCCCTTGGTGATCGTGTGCCGGGCGATGACGTTGTCATCCCCGCGTATCTTGATGCGCGCGAGTTTCGCATCCTCGATGGAGAGGACGGGTGTCAGCTCCTCATACGTCGCCTTCACGTGTGTCCTGGCCTCGAGCGCCAGTTCGCGCGTCGGGGCGGCGATCAGGAGGATCGCCTCGCCTATGTGCTTTACGACATCGGTCACGATGAGGGGGAGGTCATCTTCGACCATCGCAACGCAATTTTTGCCAGTGATGTCTTTTGCGTCGGCGACGACGACCTGGCTCCAGTCGAACGACGGGTCGAGCTCGACCTTCACGATGCGCCCATGAGGTATCGTCGTGCGGACAACCGCGCCATGCCACATGCCTAGCATGGCGACGTCGTCCACGTAGAGCGCGCGGCCGGTGACCTTGTCTGCTGCATCGAGGCGGGGGATGTTTGTGCCAACGATCGGCATGACCTTTATCTATCGGCAATACACGATGAAATCAAGTGCGTTGCCATTGCCGGCCGGGTGCCATATTATCCCCGAATGAACTGCGATGTGGCGATAATAGGCGGCGGCGCGGCCGGGCTCATGTGCGCGATCGAGGCAGGGAAGAGAGGGCTCAGCGTGCTGGTCCTCGATCACAATGAACGCATCGGGCAAAAGCTCCTCGCCTCGGGCGGAGGCCGCTGCAACTTCACAAACCTGAACTCCTCGGCCGAACGCTACGTCTCGGAGAACGGCCATTTCGCCAAATCCGCGCTGGCGCGCTTCTCCCCTCATGACTTTGTCGCCATGCTCGAAAAACACCGCATACCATGGCGCGAGGAGGAAAACGGCCAGCTCTTCTGCGCGAGATCGTCGAGGGATGTGGTGGAGATGCTAGAGAAGGAGTGCAGGGGGGCAAGCGTCCGGATCGCTACAGGATGCCGCGTGCGCACCGTCGAAAAAAAGGGCCGATTCGTCATCGGATGCAGCCACGGAACCTTTGAGGCGGGCAGGCTCGTGATCGCCACGGGCGGGCTCTCCTATCCCTCTCTCGGCGCGAGCGGCTTCGGCCACCGGATTGCGAAAAAGTTCGGCATAGCCGTCACGGAACTCAAGCCCGGCCTCGTGCCGCTCATCTTCGGCACAGATGACAGGGCCAGATACGCGGGGCTCGCCGGCATATCGTTCGAGGCCTCGGTCTCGTGCCGCGGCAAGTCGTATCGAGGCGGCGCCCTCTTCACGCACAGGGGCTTAAGCGGCCCGGCGATACTCCAGATATCTTCGCACTGGAGGAAGGGAGAGAGGATCGCGATCGATCTGTTTCCCGGCGAGGACGCGCTCAAGTTCCTCTCTGCAGAAAACCGGGCCGGGGGCAAGGCCGGGCTCAAGACGATCATCGCCCGCCGCCTGACGCAGAGGCTTGCAAACGCATGGTGCAGGGCAACAGCACCGTCGCGCCCGATCAGCTCCTGCTCGGAAGCCGAGCTGAAAAATATAGCGAAACTCCTCCACGGATGGAAAGTCCTGCCCTCAGGCACGGAGGGTTACGCAAAGGCGGAGGTCACGGTGGGCGGTGTCGACACGCACGGGATGTCATCGAAGACGATGGAATCGTCAAAGGTGCCGGGCCTCTATTTCATCGGCGAGGTCCTGGACGTCACGGGCGAACTCGGCGGATTCAATCTCCAATGGGCATGGGCCTCCGGCTCTGCGGCTGGCAGGGCGGTCTGACGCTGGCCTTGAGTTTAAGCGGGCTGGAAGAACAGGATCAAAGAACGAAGAAAAGAACGACAGCGGATACCACTGCAACACCACCCAGCATGCCAGAGAACTCCTTTATAAACTTCCATGTATCAAGTTCCATCCCCAGCATTTCTTTCGCATCCTTGTTGCACAGGACAGAAATGCCCCGATAGCTCTTCGCCCTGCATATGGATGTGAGATAGTCATAGGCCATCTCTTTCTCTTTAGGATCGCCGTCGCGTTTGATGCCCGCATCCACGCCATCGATAAAGCTGCGATCGATCGTCAGCGGCCCGTTTTTTTCAATCCGACGGTCGAGCATCGATATCAGCTCGGGCATGGTCAATTGGCCAGGGCCAATCTTTTGTCCATCAGAAAGCGCCATAGAATCCTCCGATCACCTTGTCTTCAAAAGAGCCACAAACCGCCAAGCGACTGTATATCTATATCAGCGGTCTGCAATAGTCAATATTGATTCTGGTCGAAATCATTTCATCCCGCAGACGACGTCCGATGCCTTTATCCATCCGGTCTTCCCATCAGCTAGTCGGATCTTCCTCCAGCCGTCTTGCGCGCCGGAGATCGCCTCGAACTCCGCGCCATCATGGAGTTTGTAGAGGAGGACGTTCGAGTCGCCCGGGCCCGAATAGACGTTCGACTCCGCTGCGATGACCGCCCCAAACGGCCTTGTGAAGAGTTCCTTTTTCACCACGATGGACAAGAAACATATGGTCGCCGCCGCAAAACAGCACAGGAGGATGGTCAAATAGCCCCTCTTCAAGAAAAGCCTCGCCGATGAGGAGACGGCGGTCAAAAACATTCCGATCACGACGAGAACCCAGGCGCCGCGCGGGCCGATGCCGCTCTCGACCGCGATAAACGCGCGCACAAGGATATTTCGTCTCGCCGGTTGGATCTGGTCTGTGGCCTCGCCTCTGAGATAGGCGAGGTCAGCATCGATCTCCGAATCGCGCGGCGCAATCTCATGCGCGAGCCTCATCTCGTAGATCGCCTCGCCGAGCCTTTCCTGTCTGAATATCGATCGCGCGAGGTTCGCATGAAGACCTGATGAGGGGCCCATCTCATCGATGAGCCCTCTGTAAGTTTTTTCCGCCTCCGCATAGCGCTCCTGCGCATACAGATCCGCGGCAGACCCGACCTCTCGAGCCGGATTCTCCGCATGAACGGTCCATGATGCGAGAACGACAAGACCTGCGACGAGAGCCGCGAACCTCTTCATAGGACCTCCCGGTCGAGCTTCTTTATGAGGTCCATGAGCCTCTTCTCCATCGCCAGCCGTCCATTATCGTCAGGCATCTTTCCTCCATAGAGCCCGTCTTCGCAAACGCCGAGGAAGAGTGCCGCCATCCGGAGCGTCCCCGCGGAAAATCCGAGCGCGGCAAGCCTCTCCTCAACCTCGTTCGGCGTGATGGAGCGGCCGTCGATGTTCGCCTTGTCTCCGATGAAATCCCGGAGGATGCCCGACGAAAGTTCCAGAAACTCCCTCCCGCCCTTTCCGCGAAGCTCGCGAACCCTCTTCCTCGCGAATTTCATGGCGCCGTTTCTCCTCACGAAGGCGACATCCATCCTCGCGATCATCCTCGACCTCATCACGAGCACGACGGCAAATGCGGCCACCGGAAAGAGCGCGAGCACCATGAAGATGATCCTCGCCGATCCATCCACACCGTCCTTCCTGACTCCATCCATATCGCGAACGACGGGCATGAGATCCCGCCCAACCAGCTTCACCTCGCTCTTCGACTTTCCCGAAGGAGGCAGGGCGTTGGGCTGCGCTGAGAGCGGTTTTTCTGAAGGGAAGACCTTGAGCCTGGTGGGACCAGTGGCGATCGTCCCATACTTTTTCTGTTCCGGATCGAAGAAACTCAAGGAGAACGGCGCAATCTCGATATCGCCCTCGGCAAGCGGCACGACGGCCATCGTAAAGACCTTGCTCCCGCCTACGCCGCCCTCTGCGGGCGCCGCCTTTGTCACCGGCTGGTCCTTGTAGACCTTGAAGCGCTCCGAATTCGCCAGGGCAGGCTCCGGAACGTCGCGCACGTTGCCGCTGCCGCTCACCGTTACGGTCAAGGTAACCGAATCGCCAACCTTGACATCGTGCGCACTCGCCCTGGCCTCGATCTGAAATTTTCCGATGAGCCCCGCGAAGTCCACGGGCCTCCCCTCCGCCGGCGTCTCCTTCACATCGAGAAGCATCTCCTTCGTGGAGAAAGCGCGCCTCTGCGCCTCCCCGACACCGCCGAAGAGCCGCATGTCGAAGACGGATGAAGGCTGGCGCTTCGACGGAACGACCATGTCTGCCACTATCCTCATTGGGGTGATCTTGATTTTCCCGGCCCTCGCGGGAAAAAGCGCCCAGCGGATCTCGTTCACGCCGAAGCGCTGCCCGCCTATCACCTCTTCGCGATGGACCATATCGCCGATCTGCTCCTTCCAGAATCCCTCGAAGTTCGACGGTTCGAGCTGCGCGTTCTGAACAGGCACCCTGCTGGCAAACTTGAGCTTCGCAATAACCTGCTCGTTCACGTACGGCTGCTGATTGGAGACCTCGAGCGAGATGAACGCATCGCGCTCCTCCGGGGCGCCGGCCTGACCCCCGGCGGCATTCGAATCGGCCATGACAGTTATGGTCACGGCGTTGCTCTCTATCGCCTTGCCGCCGTCCGAGGCGACCGCAGGCCCTATGGTGAACTGCCCCGGCTTCTGAGGCACAAGGTTGTATTGATACACCTTCGACGAGCTCATCTTCCCGTTGATGAGCTGGAACTGCGAGCTCTGCAGGGTTCCTGCAATGCTGAAAGCCTCGACGTTCCGAATCTTCGGCTCAGAATCTATCCCTCCCTCCGCCTTGATCTCCACGACGACCCGCTCTCCCGCTGCCACGGTCGTCCGGTCAACGGTCATGGCAAGCGTCGCAGCGGATGCGACGGCAGAAGAGAGCCACAGCGATGTCATGACCGCCAGACAGAGAGAACGCCTGATGAACATATCGGACTCCATTGGTGCCGGCTACCATTCGCCCTTGCCCGGATGCTTTCCCAGCCCGCGCTTGTCATCCGCATTTATCCTGATCTTCCCCTCGCGCACCGCGGAGAGGAAGCGGTTCGCCTCTTCCTTCGTCATCGTCCCTTCTTCCTTCATCTCCCCTGCCCTGGCCTCGGCCTTCTTCCCATCATCCCGGCCTGCCGCCTCAGCATTCATCTTCTCATCGCCCGCCTTCCCTTGGGACTCCTTCTTTTCACCCTCTTTATTCTTCTCATCCTCTTTCTTCTGCTGGTCCTGGCCATCGCCTTTTTGCTGCTGCTGCTTCTTCAACTCCAGCGCCTTTTTTGCAAGCTCCAGATTGTATTTCGCATCCGCATCCTTCGGATCGAGTTTAAGCGCATCCTCGTAAGATTTGACGGCGTCCTCGAGCTTTAGCCCCTTGAAGAACGAGTTGCCGAGATTGTATACGCTCCTCTCCTTGAGCGCACCCTTCAATTTTTCCGACATGCCCGAGTACATCTTCGCCGCTTCGTCGAATTTTCCGAGCTTGTAGCAGCTGTTCGCGATATTGTACGAAAGCCTCAAGTCGTTCGGATCGTCCACTTGGGCCGACAGGAAGCTCTCCAGCGCCTCCGCATATTTTCCTTCATTATAGAACCGCTCTCCCTCTCTGGCCTTCCCCGTCACACCGAACGCCATCGCCTCGCCGCTGATGAAGAGCAGGGCGATCATCGCGACCCATGGAAGCTTCGGCCATCGCCTTCGCCCTTTTTTCGCAGACATGAGCGCCTCGGCCATGAGCATTGCGAGCGCCGCGAACAACAACCACTCGAAGCGGTCTATGAAATGCTTCTGCCTCCCGCCCTTCAACTCCATCTCATTCAACCCCCCTCGGATATCCCTGTAGATCTTCGTGATGTCGCTGTCGTTCGCGGTCGCCCCAAAGCTCAACGCCCCGGTCTCGCTCGAAATTCTGCTGAGCGTGGCTTCGTCGAGTTTCGAAAGCACCATCGCCCCGCCGCCGTCCTTCATGAATCCGCCGCCCGGAGACGGTATCGGAGCGCCGTCCGGCGTGCCGACCCCCAGCGTGTAGATCTTCACGCCGAATTCCTTCGCGCGCGCTATCGCGCCGTCCACATCACCGCCCAGGTCCTCGCCGTCGGAGATGAGGAGTATCGCGCGGCTCTCAGGCTTGCCCTTCGAAAGCGCTTTTATCGAGATGTCGATCGCGTCGGCGAGCGACGTGCCCGGGGACGGGACGAGGCCCGTCTCGATCTGGTTCGTGAAGAGCCTGATCGCCCCGTAGTCGAGAGTCAGCGGCGTCATCACGAAGGCCCTGCCGGAGAAGGCCACGAGCCCGACGCGATCCCCTTCGAGGATGTTCAGGAAATCCTCGATCTTCCTCTTCGCAACAACGAGCCTGGATGGCGATGCGTCAGCGGCATGCATGCTCTTCGACACGTCGACGACGATCATGATATCGACGCCGCGGCGCTTCACATCCTCCCAGCGAAATCCCCATTGCGGTCGTGCGAGCGCCAGGAGCATCAGCAGAACGACCAGCGCGACCAGGACCTCCTTGAGTTTCAGCCTGGACAGCACGACCTCATCGGCGAGCCTCTCCGCGAGAGCAGCTTCGGCGAATCTCTGCCAGGCGATCCTCCTCTTTCCCCAGGCCCACGCGAGGAAGAACGCGAGCGCAGGCAGGATCAGCAGGAGGAAGAGATATGTCGAATCCGCAAATCTCATCATGGTATTTTCCGAAGCCTCGTCCTCGAGAGCAGGATCTCGACGAGGAATATGATGATCGCCGGGATCAAAAACAGGTGAAAGAACTCGTCGTACTCCACATACTCCTTCACCTTCGCCCCGCTCTTCTCGAGTTTGTCAATGTCGCCGTAGATACTCGCGAGTTTCCCGGTGTCGGAGGCGTTGTAATATTTCGCCTTGGTGATCTCGGCGATCTTCCTGAGCGTATCCTCGTCGAGGTCCACCCTTTGGTATACCATCTGTTTTCCGAAAACCGTGTCGACCATGAACGGCGCCGGCTTGTTCGTGCCTATGCCTATGGTGTACACCTTGATGCCGAAGGCCGCCGCGATCTCCGCGGCCTTTTCCGGCGCTATCTGCCCGGAGTTGCTGCGGCCATCGGTCATGAGCACCATGACCTTCGACTGCGCCTTCAGGTTCTTGATGCGCTCCGTTCCGACGGCTATCGCGTCGCCGATCGCCGTGGAATCGCCGGCCATCCCCACCTCGAGATCGGAGAGCAAGGTTCTCAGGAGGTCGTGATCGAGCGTGAGCGGCGCCTGGGTGAAGGCCTCGGCGCCAAAGACGACCATCCCGATCCGGTCGCCCGGCCTCTTCTCCAGAAAATCCGCTACGGCGCTCCCCACCGCATCGAGCCTCGAGGCGCGCTTGTCGCCCACGGTGAAGTCGAGCGCGGCCATGCTGCCGGAGGTGTCGAGCGTAAGGATGATGTCCACGCCGACGCTTTCGACCTCTGTCTCCTTCCGTCCGTGCTGGGGCCTGGCCATCGCGATTATCACGAGCGCAACCACGGCGATCCTCAGGATCAGCGGCAGCGTCCGCTTCCAGGAGATATTTCCGATGCCGAGCTCCGTGAGCGGCTTCAGGCCCTTGAGGTGCGCAAGGCTCGAGAAGTGGAACGCCGCGCCGCGCGACCTGAGGATGAGCAGCACCGGCACACACAGGAAGATCAGCAGGAGCAGATATGGATGCGCGAACCTCATGAGCCTGCCTCCACCGCGACCCGCTCCATTTCGCGCGTGCGCTCGACAAACCCGATCGATTCGCCTTTGAGTCCGATCGCGGCCTCCCGCCCGAAGAGCATCTCTGCAAACTTCACGCAGTCGGCCTTCATGAGTATCGCGAGGACCGCGCCGATCTCATTCCTGTCGATCGACGTGCCGGGAAGCCTCTCCGCGATCTCCTCCGTGGTCATGTCCGTAGTGGATATCCCGAAGCGCGCTTCGAGGTACCGGCGAACGATCTCGGAGATGCTGAAGTGAAACAGCCTCTCGCAAACGGGGTTGAAATCATCATCCGCGACAAGCGCGCCGAGCGCCTCGAACGCAACTTCGTGGGCAGGCCTCGGCGGCACAGCGGGCTCCGGAATCGCGGCCAGTTTCCTCCTTCTGAAGCAATAAAAGAGCGCGATGGCGACAAGGACCAGGATGAGCGCGCCGGCAGCGAACAAAAGCGGCGAATACTGGAAGTGCTCGAGCCCCTTTATATCCTTCAACTCCATCGCCCCTTGAGCGGCCTCCCCCACGCTACCCCCTCTTCTCCCTCTGCCGGAAAAATCTTATTATCGGATCTATCACCGATCCGCCGGTCTCCACGTTTATGAATTCCACGCCGGCCATTCGAAAGAGATACTCCCTGCGCTTCTTTTCCATCCTCACCTCGGCGCGCCAGATCGCCCTCGTGCCTTCGAGGCCGGTGTCGATGAGCATCTGATCGCCACCCTCCATGTCCCGGAGCTCGATGAGGCCAACGTCCGGCATCTCCCGTTCATGCGGATCTGTGACGTTCACGGCGATCAGGTCATGGTGCTTCGCCGTCCGCTTGAGGAGCTTGTCATAGCCCTCTCCCTGAAAATCGGAGATGAGGAACGCAACGAGGCGGCGCTTCGCTACGCGGTTCAGGTAATCGAGCGGCAGGCTCAAATCGGTCTCCACCGCCGTCGATTTGTAGGAGAGGATATCCCTGATCACGCGCCAGATGTGGCCGTGCCCCTTCTTGGGCGGCACGTAATGCTCCACCTTGTCCGAGAATATGATGAGGCCGGTCTTGTCGTTGTTCCTGAGCGCCGTGTAGGCGAGCAGCGCCGCGACCTCCGCCGCCACCTCGCTCTTGAAGCGGCGCCTCGTGCCGAACCGCATGCTCGCCGAGACGTCCACGATGAACATGATCGTGAGCTCGCGCTCCTCGCGGAAGAGCTTGATGTGCGGCACGCCGGTCCGCGCGGTGACGTTCCAGTCTATCGCGCGCACGTCGTCGCCTGGGTTGTAGAGCCTCACCTCCTCGAACTCCATCCCGCGCCCCTTGAACGCGGACTGGTATTCGCCCGCGAAGAGCTCGCTCACGAGCGATCGCATGCGGAACTGGATCCGTTTCATCTGTGCCAGGAGTTCAGGGCTTAGAGGTGTGGTATCGTTCATATACCTCGATATCCTCTACGGCACATCGATCTTGTCGAATATCCTCTGGACGATTTCCTCGGGCTTCATGTCGCGCGCCTCCGCCTCGTAAGAAATGATGACGCGGTGGCGGAGCACGTCGAGGCCGATCGACTTTATGTCCTGCGGCGTCACGAACCCCCGGCCATGCATGAACGCGAAGGCCTTCGCCGCCTGGATGAGATAGATCGACGCGCGCGGAGAAGCCCCGTACTGGATGAGAGGCTTCAATTCGGCGAGCCCGAATTTTTCCGGATCGCGCGAGGCGAAGACGACGTCCGCAACATAGCCGTACAGCTTCTCCTCGACATGGATGCTCGCCACCACCTCGCGCATCGAGATGACCTCCTCTGGCGAGAACACCGGAGCCACAGCTATCTCGCCGCCAGACTCCATTCTCCTCACTATCTGGATCTCCTCGTCGCGCGAGGGGTAATCGACCCTTATCTTCATTATGAAGCGGTCGACCTCCGCCTCGGGCAGCGGATAGGTCCCCTCATGCTCAATCGGGTTCTGTGTGGCCATCACGAGGAACGGCTTCGGGAGCTTGAGCGTCGCGTCTCCGATCGTCACCTGCCTCTCCTGCATCGCCTCGAGCAACGCGCTCTGCACCTTGGCCGGCGCCCGGTTGATCTCGTCGGCGAGGACGAGGTTCGCGAACACGGGCCCCTTCTTCACGCTGAAGGAGTGGTCGTGCGGGTTGTAGACCTGTGTGCCCACGACATCCGCGGGCAGAAGGTCAGGCGTGAACTGTATCCTCTTAAACTCCGAGCTCATCGCCTGCGCAAGCGTCTTGACCGCCGTCGTCTTGGCCAACCCCGGCACGCCCTCCACGAGCACGTGGCCGTCCGCCAGAAGCCCTATCAGCAGCCGCTCCACCATCATCCGCTGCCCGACGATGACGCGCCCCACCTCCTCCACGATCTTCGCGAGCAGCGGCGCCTTGGCCCTCACCTCGTTCTCGATCATCTCGATATTCTGGCTCATGGAATTACCCTCCGTTTTTCTCCATCTCCAAAAGCTTCTTTACCTCGCGGTCAAAGTCGGACACGTAGTTCTTGTCCTGCACTATGCGATATTTTTCATATTCTTTCAGTGCCAGCGTTTCCGCCACTTCGTGGCTTATCTTTCCAGCATTCGTCAAAATTTCATATTCACTGAATTTGAGAAAGGCATTCAATTTTACAATCCAATCTTTCATCGTCATTGCCCGACCACGAGCGGCTTGCATCTCGGCATAATCAAGATACATATTTCCAATGCGGTTCAAATGCTCAAGCTCTTTTTTGTCCAGGTAATTTTTGGCAATCACTGTATCGCTTGGCATGATTTTCCCTTGCGGGGAGCGCCGCCAAGAGGTTAATCCCATTTTGTCTTTTTTGCTGTTTGCGCGATCCGTGATAATTTCTGCCGCAGTTTTGCCGGTTATAGCAAAATGAAGTTTGTTTTGTACGGTAGCGAAAAATTGCTTGCTCTCATACGCTTTTGGCGAATAGTCAACTGCTGTCGCATAAATATCGGTGATTTTTTGATAAATCCTGCGCTCACTGGTGCGGATGTCCTTGATTTCTTCATAAAGCTCATCAAAATATCTGGCGCTAAAACGAGAGCCATATTTCATCCGATTGACGTCCAGAGCATAGCCCTTGTGAATATAATTTTTCAAAATTCCAGTCGCCCACTGGCGAAACTGTGTGCCTCGCTCGGAGCTCACTCGATAACCAACAGCAATAATAGCCTCAAGGCTATAAAAAGCGACCTTCCGGGCAACTTCCCTTTCGCCCTCTATTTGAACTACCGAGAATTCCTCGGTAGTTGATTTTTGATCAACCTCATTTTCCTTATATATATTCTTTAAGTGGAGTGAAATATTATCTGTCGAGCAATCAAAAAGCTCGGCCATTTTTTTCTGAGTCAGCCAAATATTCTCTTCGGCAAATAACACTTCAATATTTACCGAGCCGTCCGGAGATTGATAGAAAGCGATCTGATTATCTGGTATTTTTTTCATAAGTTTTTATACAATAGTTATCCAGTCATCCCTGATCTTCTTTTCGAGTTTATGCGCCATTACTCCATGACCGGTGGTTCGTGCCCGTGGTTTTCATCGGCTCCGACATGAGAACTGTCCCATGTCCAGACTTGACCCCTTTAACTTTTGACCCGGAAAAAGGTGTCCGATTTGAACACCGGCTCTTTGAGGCCGGACTTTTTCATGAGTGAGCGCATCCTTCCTATGCCGGAACCAATGCGCTCCATCTTGTCCATGCGGTGAAACAAGTCCGCGCGAATTGGCCAGCGCCACAATATCGCGATCAATTTTGGACGTGTATTTTTCCTTGAGCTCGACCGTCAAACCTTCGCCTTCTTTGATCGTAAGACTTAATTCCTCGAGCCTCATATGAAGTTCCTTTACAATGTTTCGAATATCATCCGAAAGCCCTGACCAATGTGCCAATAGGCAATAACCTGCGTTGTGTCCACGTCACGGGCGACCTTTTTTCGCGCCTGGGTTATTACCTCGGTGATATAAGTCAAAAGCGTGGTTTTCATCGGCTCTGACATGAGAACTGTCCTATGTCCAGACTTGACCCCTTTACAGACTTGACCCCTTTATTTCTTTGGGCGGGCGACAGGGATGAAATAGGCGCTGATCCGGCGTTCTTCAACAATTTCATTTGTAATGCCGTCTTCGGTGAAACGGAAATGTTGTTTCGGCTCTTCGTACGGCGAATTCAGAATCGGATTTTCGATGGTGACTTGTTTCATGAGATTGGCGGGTAAAGCACCTTTCCAGCAGTTCTATAAGGAACCTGCCGTTCACTTATCAAGCGGTATTCAATAAAACTTTTCCAGTGAGGGGGACAAATGAATGGTTATTCACCCCCCATGTCAATCAATGTCATCCCCTTGATAAATTTAGCAATTCATACACCGCCGGGTGAGACAGCGCAACGCCTCGCTTTGAGCCGGTCTGTGGGGTTCTGCCGGGCCTGCTGCGGATCGCTGCGCCCTCTTATTTCTGAGTGGACCCGGCGCTGATGCGCCGGCTCTTTTCGAGCCAGTCTTCGGCGGTGGCCGGGTCACCTCGCTTGCGGGCGGCATCGGCAAGCTGCTCGTACGCGGAGAAGTAGGCCGGGTTGATCTCGATGGTGCGCTTCCACATCTTCTCCGCATCGTCGGCCCTGCCCGTGTTGTAGTAGAGGTTGCCGAGGTTGAAGTGGACGTCGTCGTAGTTCGGGTTCTGCTCTATCTCCTTCAAGTACTCCGCCTCGGCCTCGGCCATCATCCCCTTGGTCGCGTAGATGAGCCCGACGTTGCCATGAGCCATCTTCTCTTCGGGATTGAACTCGATCGACTTCTTGAAGAGCGCCAGGGCGTCGTCCAGCCTGCTGTGGTAGTAATATATCGCGCCGAGGCCCCTCTGCGCCAGCGGCGAGTGCGGCGAGTGCCCCGCTGCGTTCTCCCAGAAGTTGAGCCCGTCCTTGAAGGTGTCCATGTAGAAGAAAGTCCCGACGGCCAGCGCCGCGGCGAGGAGGAGCGCCACTCCCTCCTTGATCCGCGCAAAATCCCCAAGGTCGATGTCGCGTATCCACTCGACCTCGAGGAGCACGAAGGCGAGCCCCACGGCCGGCAGGTAGGCGCGGTGGCCGATGAGGTAGGTCGGCGTATCCGGGTCGGGCTGGATGAATGTGGGCCACAGAAACAGGACGAACCAGAGCGTCCCGAACGCGACGAACGAGTTCCTCCTCGACCGCGAAAAAATCAAGAGGCCGCAGACGATCGCGAGCGAGATCGCGCCCAGCAGCAGGTTCTCATCCCGGGGGATGGTCAGCACCGCCAGCGAAAAGGGAAGGACCAGCTTGCCGAGGTAGAGCATGAGGTGCGGCAGGCCCTGCCCGAGCGAGATGGCTATGGCGTCGATCGTGTATGGGATCGGGTGCGAAAAGGCCGCCGCGCGCATCAAGCGCCAGGCGACGATGATTATGGCCCACCAGATCATCGGCGTCACGATCTTGATCGAAAAGATGCGCCTGCCGCGAATGAACTTGGCGTAGATGAGGCACATGAGCGTTATGAACAGGGCCTGCTCCTTCGTGAAGAGGGCCAGCGCGAAAAAGACGAGGTGCGGAAAGATGCCAAAGCGCTTAGAGCCAAGGTGTCGGATGAAGAAGAGGAAGGAGGCGAGGGCGAGAATCGCCATGAGCGAGTCGTTTCGCCCGGGCACCCATGCCACCGCCTGTGACATCGCAGGGTGGACGGCAAAGATGAGCGCCGCTGCGAACGACGGGACCGGGCGGTGGGTCGTGCACACGAGCACCCTGAAGAGGAGGCACACGAAGGCCGCGTGCGCGATCACGCTCGTGAGGTGGTAGACGAAGATGTCGCCGCCGAGGGCCTCGTCGATCATGAGCGATATGGTGAAGATGGGGCGGTAGAAGGCCTCCCCCAGGTGCGAGCTGAAGACGTCGCGCCTGAAGGCCTCGAAGATGTTCGAGAGGCGCCCGATCAAGTATGAGTTGTTGATGATGAGCCCGTCGTCGTCGAGATAAGTGAGGCCGAAGAAGAGGGCCTTCGAGTAGAGCGCGAAGATCAGCGCCGCGAGGATCGCGTACGGGTACCAGGAGGATGTGAGGACGGATTCGAAGCTTTCGGGCGATTTGTTTTTTATTGCCGGCGGCGACATCTTCAGTCGTTTTATAGTCGCCTGTGTCACAGGTCAAGCCTGATTATTGCGTTTGCGTTCTTGCTTAACATTTGTAACTGTTCAGCAATGCGTATTTCAATATTCTCCCTCCCTTGATGGGAGGGAGTCAGAGGGAGGGTGACCCTGCGAATTTCTTTCGCCCGGTTGACATTGTCACCCTCACCCTGACCCTCTCCCCTCAAGGGAGAGGGAAAAAAGGCGAAGGAGTTCACTGCATGAGTGTACAGAGGAAAAAGACGATCCTGGTCACGGGCGGCGCCGGGTTCATCGGCAGCCATTTCGTCGAGCTCGCTATCGGAACGGGCAGGAGGGTGGTCGTTCTCGACGCCTTCACCTACGCCGGCCACAGGGAGAATCTTGAGCACATCCCGGAATCGGATGATTATCACCTGATCCACGGCGATATTCGGGACGCCGAACTCCTTTCGAAACTCTTCCAAAAGCATCGCGTCGACGAGATCATCAACCTGGCCGCCGAGACCCATGTGGACAGGTCGATAGAGGACGCAGCCCTGTTCCTCCACACCAACGTCGTTGGGACGTTCAATCTGCTGCGCACCGCCCTCTCCTGCTGGGAGAGCCTCGATGAGGCCGGGCGAGAGGCCTTCCGCTTCGTTCAGGTCTCCACCGACGAGGTCTTTGGCTCGCTGGGGTCGGCTGGAAAATTCGACGAGAGATCGCCTGTGCAGCCTCGGTCGCCCTATTCAGCGTCCAAGGCCGGCGCGGACCACCTCGTGAGCGCCTGGCACAGCACCTATGGCCTGCCTGTAATCACGACCCATTGCTCGAACAACTACGGGCCGAGGCAGCACCCTGAAAAACTGATCCCTCACATGATCACGCAGGCCCTGGAGGGCAGGCCATTGCCTGTCTACGGCGACGGGCGAAATGTCAGGGATTGGATCCACGTCGAGGACCACTGCCGCGGGCTCATCCTAGCGCTTGAACGAGGCGTGCCCGGCCATCGCTATTGTTTCGGCGGCGGCGAAGAGTGGGCGAACATAGATCTCGTCAAACTCATCTGCGGCGAGCTCGACCGCCTGCACCCTCGCAGCGACGGGAGAAGACACGAGGAGGGGATTGAATTCGTGAAGGACCGCCTCGGGCACGACCGCCGCTATGCCATCGACGACTCCCTGGCCAGGCGCGAATTGGGATTTTCCTGCAGCCATGAGTTCCGCGATGGCATCGCAGCGACGGTAAAATGGTATGTCGAAAACCAGGGCTGGTGCACGAAGGTGCTCTCAAAAGGAGGCTCCGCATGAAGGGCATCATTCTCGCCGGAGGTCTGGGCACGAGGCTCTACCCGCTCACGCAGTCGGTCAGCAAACAGCTCCTCCCGGTCTACGACAAGCCGGTGATCTATTATCCCCTCTCGACGCTCATGCTCGCAGGCATCCGGGACATCCTTGTCATCAGCACGCCGGGCGACATCGCGCCGATCCAGGGCCTGCTTCGCGACGGCAGCGAACTGGGCCTCTCCTTCACGTATGCCATACAGGCCATGCCCAGGGGGATAGCGGAGGCATTCGTCATAGGCGAGAAATTCATCGGCGGCGATTCCGTCTGCCTGATCCTCGGCGACAACCTCTTTTACGGCCACGACCTGCCGCAGATCCTCCAGAAGCACAATGGCCTGAATCGTGGCGCAGTCGTCTTTGCATATCACGTGGAAGATCCGACTCGTTACGGAGTCATCGAGATCGATCAGAAGGGCAAGCCGTTGAAGCTCGTCGAAAAACCGAAGGATCCGCGGTCGAACTGGGCCGTCACCGGGCTCTATTTCTACGACAATTCGGTCGTCGAGATTGCAAAGGGCCTCAAGCCTTCGGCCAGGGGTGAACTGGAGATCACCGACATCAACAACCGTTACCTCGAGCGTGGCGAGCTTTCGGTCGAGTTCCTGGGCAGGGGATACACCTGGCTCGACGCGGGGACTTTCGATTCGCTCATAACCGCGGGGCAGTTCGTGCAGATGATCGAGCAGCGCCAGGGCTTGATGATATCCTGCGTCGAGGAGATCGCCTACTGCATGAAATTCATCGACCGGGCACAGCTTGAGAAACTGGCCGAACGCTCCAGAAACAGCGGCCATGGCGAGTATCTCAGAAACGTCCTCATCGACAAGGCGCGGCCCTGATACCCGACATGTCCTCCAAAAACTCTCAAAGGATTCTCGTGTGCGGGGCCAGGGGACAGATTGGCAGCGCCCTCTCCGCGCTCCTGCCCGGTTCGATCGCCGTCAATTCCGGAGAAGCTGATTTTTGTCATCCTGACCGGGTGCTGCGGATGATCGAGGAACTCTCTCCGAATGCCGTGTTCAACGCGGCCGCCTACACGCAGGTCGAAAAAGCCGAAGACGAGGAAGAGAAGGCCACTCTCATCAACGCCGTGACGCCGGGCAAAATAGCTGAATGGTGCGCGAAGAGCGGTGCGACATTCGTGCACTTCTCGACCGACTACGTCTTCAGCGGAGAGGGCGACAGGCCGCGGACCGAAGACGACCCTGCGGGGCCCGTCAACGCCTACGGCAGGTCGAAGGCGAAGGGAGACGAACTCATCGCCGCCGCTGGCGGCAGATCCCTGATCTTTCGGACATCATGGCTCTATGACTGGAGGGGAGATAATTTTTTAAGAAAGATGATCCGGCTGGGCGGAGAACTCGAGGTCGTGCGTGTCGTCGACGACCAGTTCGGCTCGCCAACCTTCGCGCCCGATCTCGCCAAAGCGGTGGTCGCTGTCCACGAGCAAGCCATGCGAAGCGATCGCTTTCCGAGCGGCGTCTACAATCTCTGCAACAGTGGCGAGACGACATGGTTCGGATTTGCGAAGGCGATATTCGATGCAGCCGCGAAGAGGGGCATCCCCCTCAAGGTGCACCGAGTGGAGTCCCTTTCAACGAAAGAATACGGCGAGCGAGTGAAACGCCCGAAGAACTCGAGGCTCAACACCGAAAAGGCAAAGCGCGTCTTTGGCGTCTCTCTCCCGACGTGGGAGGAGGGCTTGGCTTCATGCATGGAAAGGCTGCCCTGAGCCATGGCTCGTCAGGCTTTGGCCTGAATGCGGAGCATTGGATCCGTGCTGAATATCTTCGGATGGACTATTCCCCAGCGGGCAAGGCGAAAGACGATCGCCGTGGCCAGCACTCCCAACCCGTACTTTAAGCTCCGGCAGAAATTGATCGACGAGGCCTCCGGGAAGTATTTCGTGGGGCATGTGATCTCGCCGATATCGAAGCCGCTGTAGATCGTCTGTGCAAGCATCTGGTTATCGAAGACGAAGTCGTCGGAGTTGGCGGCCAGCGGCAGTGTAGTGAGAATGCGCCGCGAGAAAGCCCGGTAGCCGGTGTGGTATTCAGCGAGCTTGTAGCCGACCAGAAAATTTTCGACGAGAGTGAGGAACCGGTTGGAGATGTACTTGTAGAGCGGCATTCCGCCGCGGCGCGCGCCGACGCCAAGGATGCGCGAGCCCAGCACGACATCGTAGAGCCCCTGCCCCACCAGCGACGCCATCGCGGTGATGAGCTTCGGCGTGTACTGGTAGTCCGGATGAAGCATGATGACGATGTCGGCCCCGCGGGAGAGCGCCTCCCGGTAACAGCTCTTCTGGTTGGCGCCATAGCCGAGATTTTTTTCATGGCGTATGCAGGGAAGGCCCAGCTCCCTGCATACGTCGACCGTGTGGTCGCGGCTCGCATCGTCCACGACCAGAACATCGTCCACTATATCGTGAGGAATCTCTCCGAAGGTCTGCCGGAGCGTCTTTTCGGCGTTGTACGCGGGCATCACTACGGCGACTTTTTTGCCGTGGATCATCGCTTCTCTCCTTCGCCGGCGCGCTCCGCGATGAGCCTCTTGAAATCCACGGTAAAGGGAGATTCAGGGTCGTCCTCGTGCCTGACCTCGTCGACGGCGGAGGACCGCCCTTCGCCGCGGTAGAGGCGGTTGGGGATGTTTATCACCTCGCCGGGCTTTTGCGAGACGCAGCAATATGCGTGCACGACGCGCGGCGGGACGATGACGACCAGGGGGATCTCGCCGCCCGCGGAGAACACCATGCGGTGGCGATAGGTGGGGCTCTCCTTGCGGTTGTCCCACAAAACTAAAAGGTGCTCGCCGGGTCCCGGAAAGAAGAAACAATCAGACTGATCGATATGCTCGTGGGGGCCCCTGCTATTTCCGGGTTTCGTGACGGAGAGATATCCCATCGCCGGGCGATGAACTGGCTCGATCTCATCATCGCGGAAGAACTCCACGAGCCAGCCACGGCTGTCGTCGTGGCGGGAAGGCTTTCTCACGACGACACCCTCGATTTCACTCGCGCTGATGAAGGAGCTTTCAGTCATCTGAATATTCCATGAATACCATCGGCTGCCTTGCCGAACAAGGTGTTTTTTGGGGAATTGCGCCGGGATTTGCCTTGTCCTTCGCAGCCAGCCGTAATAAAATGCCGGACATCATGCCAGAGAACGAGTATTATTTCGATTATCTGAAGAAAACCGACAGATTCCCGCAGTCCGTATATCACCAAGCCAAACATCGCATGGTGGCAGATGCGTTCGGGCAGCTCAAGCCGGGCTCTCTGGTGCTGGACGCATGTTGCGGCGTCGGACATATCACGGCCAAATATTGCCAGGACTACTCGATAGTCGGTGTCGACGAGCAGCTTCCAGCCATCGAGCATTGCAGGGGTCATCACAAGGGCGAATACATGCGCGCTGACGTATGCGACTTGGAATTCGAGGACGATACGTTTGACCTCGCGTTGTTTCTCGATGCCATCGAGCATCTGGTCGAACCCCGGCGTGCGCTAAAGGAACTGGCCCGCGTGTTGAAACCGGGTTCGCCGATTTTGATATGCACCATGAATTATAAAAACCCCCTGTGGATTGTCCTCGAGCATACATGGCACCGTTTCTTCGGAGGGCCGTGCAAGCCTTACTCCAGAAACGTCCACCCCACACAGTATACGCCGGACCTGCTGCGGGAGCACTGCAGGGCATTTTTCGAAGAAATATATTTAAAAAAGGAAATCCTCGGCATGGAGCTTTTTTTTCTCGGCAGAAAGATTTTGGGAGCGCAGCATGACGTGCCGTCACGGTAGCCGCAAGATACTGGACACCTTTGGCTCGGAAACACTTTATAAGTGCGACGAGTGCAAAGTCATATTCGCCGAAAGGGCTCTCGAGTCCTTCGACCCCAGGAAGCTGTATGAAAATTACTATTATTACCGGAACGAGATCGGGGGGAGGTTCGGCCCCTTCGTGGAACTCGTCATAAGGGCGTTTCGTTTTTTCCGAGCCTTCAAGATATTCACGATAGACCCCAGGGCCAGGAGGATATTGGACATAGGAAGCGGCAGGGGCTTCATGCTGTATTACCTCAAGAAATACTATGGATACAAGAGGACGGTCGGGACACAGATCTCGAGCAGCGCATATGAGTTTTCGAAGAACAAGCTGGGCCTCGAGATATACGACAAGGACCTTTTGGATCTCCCTTTCGAAAAAAACAGTTTCGACATAATAACCATGTTGCATGTGCTGGAGCATCTGGCCGACCCTCAGGGCTACATCGAAAGGGTGCGATGGCTTTTGAAAGACGGCGGCAAGCTGGTCATCGAAGTCCCTAATTTCGGCTCGTGGAGCAGCCGCCTGACGGGCAGGCACTGGCTCGGCCTGGATTTGAATTATCATCTGTATTTTTTCACGCCTGAATCGCTGACAGCGCTTCTCAAAAAACACGATTTCAAAGTCGGGATGCTGCACACGTTTTCCCTGGAGCACTCGGCGTTCGTGTCGGCGCAGAGCCTTGCGAGCCTGCTCACCAGGTCGGAGCATCTCTTCTTCAACGCGCTGCAGGCGCCCCGGTTCAGCTTGAGGGCCATACCCGACGTGCTTCTGGTGCTGCTGCTCATGCCCCTGTGCCTTTTAATCAATGTCGTTCTTTATTTTTCAAAACGGGGCGAGGTGCTGCTGGTCATCGCGGAAAAGGCATAGATGATGACAATGACCCTGAGGCAAAAAATCCTTCTGGCGCTGACGATAATAGTGGGCGCGGCGCTTGGCTTTAGCCTGTTTAAAAATATCCAGTACCCGCTCGTCTGGAACGACGAGGCCGAGACCGTCATGTACGGCGAGAGGGTCCTGCAGTATGGATATCCTAAAATCTCTGACGGGAAGAATATAATATATAACCTGGAGCTGCCGGACAAGACCATCGGCATAAACAGGACGCTCGGCGCGTACACGGGTACGGTCTGGGGGCACTTTTACGCCGCGGCCGCGGGCGTGCTTCTCGCCAGGTTTACAGACGATATTTACACGAAGACCGCCATGCTCAGGATCCCGTTTGCCGCGGCAGGGATGTTCGGGGTCATGCTGATGGCATTGGGCGGCGCGCTGTTTTTCAAAAAACGGCTGACCATGGCGCTGCTGTTTGCTTTTTTCTTCCTCTCGATGGAAGCGCTGTCCGTCTCCCTCGCGCTGCACCTGCGGGAAGTGAGATATTATTCGATAGTGGTGTTCCTCGTCAGTTTTTTATTTTTCCTGTACGCCGGATACAAATTCCAGAAAAGGATAGCCTTCAAGCCGTATGCCCTTTGCACGATCATCGCTTCCCTTCTTCTGTTCAACACATTTCCACCTGCCTATTTCGCCTTCATCGCCTCCGTCGGGCTGTATGAGCTGTCCGGAATGCTCATCGCGAAGAGGCTGCGAGGCAACATCTCAGGCATCGTCGTGCCGTGCGTTTCTTTTATGCTGGTCGTCCCGGAGATGATATTTTTTGATACGCTGCATATATCAAGCGAGTTCAGGAGATTTTTTGATATCCAGCCTGAGCTTGCCCGGCAACATGCCGCAACGATCTTCGATTATTTTATGACCCAGGAGTTTCTGGCCGCCTTGCTGGCAGCAAAGGTGATGGCGCTGGCCATGGGTGCTTATGCTTTGTCATCGCTCAGGAATAAAAAAGAGGCCAAGGCCATTGTTTTTTTAGCCGGGCGATTTTACTTTTCGCTGTTCGTGAGCCTGTTCTGCATCATTTATGTATTCCTGATTGCGCGCATGCCGCTGCCGGTTGTATTCGAGAGATATTTCATAGTGCTGCAGCCGGCGGCGATGCTGGCGCTGGCGCTGGATCTGTCGATTATCTGCGACACCATTTCCTGCCTTAAAAATAATATTTTAAGAAGGGCTGGCGCTCTTATTATATCAGTTTTTTTGGTCTGCGTATTTTTGAAGGGCCTGCAGACCAAGATGCCATACATCAAAGGCCATCTGTACGAGATGGATCATCAGTACAAGGGTCCGCTCGATTTCGCTATCCCTTATATCATCGAGAATTACAAGCATCCCGAGGAGCTGGTGATCGCGACCAATTATGAAGAGAGTTCTTATATGTATTATTTGAAAAGCAGGGTCATAATGGGCTATGTCGGCAACAACGTGGAGAAGGATGCCGCCATGACTCCTGACGTAATAATTCTTCGCAAGAGATTCGCATACACAAACCCTCTATTCGACAGGCTGCTGACCAGGGTGTATTACGACAAAATATCCTTTCCGGTGTACGACTATCCGGTCAACAACATCCCTGAGCTCAGCAATATCCTTCCTCATCTTTTTGAGACGGTTGCGAGCGACGACCCCGAGACGCGCCTGGATATCTATGTGCAAACCACCAACCCTTCCTCTGCAAAACCATAAGCAACACCGGCGATGGGAATCGCCGGCTCGCGCACACACTCGCCGGCATTTTATCGTTTCAAAGAGAAAAGGGGCCGAAAAACTGGCCCCTTTCGTTTGAGCGGGCGATGGGAATCGAACCCACGTGTCGAGCTTGGGAAGCTCGCATTCTACCATTGAACTACGCCCGCATTAGAACCGCTCAGCAACGATGTCGCCCTATAGCATCGCCTGCGGCGGCGCGCAAGAGGCTTTGAAAACCCCTTTTCAAAAATAAAATCGGCTGCTACTGAAACAAAAAACGGGAGGAGTCATGCAATACATACTTTTGGGACTCGTTGGCGCTACAGCGGGCTTATTTTCCGGCTTTTTCGGCCTTGGCGGCGCCGTCGTCATCATCCCCGCCCTTGTCTACGTCTTCGGCTTCGAACAGCAGACGGCGCAGGGGACGTCTCTAGCGATGCTCCTGCCGCCCATCGGCCTCCTTGCGGCATGGCGCTACTGGCAGGCCGGGAATGTGAAGATCGGCGCATCGCTGGCGCTGGCCGTAGGTTTTTTCTTCGCGGCTGCGCTCGGCGCGCATTTCGCCGTGCAGCTCCCGCACCAGCTCATGAAGCGCCTGTTCGGAGTGGCGCTCCTTATCATCGGTGGAATTATGATAAGCGGCAAATGACAACCTCTCACTTGGCAAACAGCTTCTCTTCGATCCCTAAATCCATGTAATACTTTTTCCAGGCATCGACCGAGAGGGGTTTGCCGGTCGAGCGCTCGAGGAAATCGTCCCAGCGATAGAGCTCGCCCTGTGCGAGAAAATCGGCCATGAGCCAGTCGCCCAGCTCTCTCTTGCCGAAGTAGCTCGCGCCGCGCACGTCTTCGCCGATCTTCTTCGCAAGGAGGTCGGCGAACTGCACGTTGGCGATGCGGCCTATCGCATAGTTGGAATAATAGAGCGGCTCTGCGTTGGTGATATGGTATTTCGCCATCGCATCCGGGCTCTTCCAGCCCTCCGGCCGGTGCTCGAACTGATACTTCGCCTTGCACTCCCACCAGAGGTCGCCGATGTCGCGGTCCGGGTCGTCATAGAAGCCCCGCTCGAAGCAGTAGATCGTCGCCGACCAGCGCAGGAACACCAGCTGATCGACATAGTCGATCTGCGCGACGGCGTCCGCAACCTCCTTCGCCTTCGCATCCGCCACGCCCAGGTGCTTGAACCACTCCGCGGTCTGCGTCTGTCTCTCGAAGAGCATCGCAACCGCCTCCGTGAGCATCGTTGGATCGCGCAACAGATAAGGCACCGCCTTGTTGTTGAGGATCGCCTCGTAGTTGATGTCGTGGGCGAGCTCGTGGACGAGCGTCGAGGCCTCGGACGCCTTCGGCGGCTTCGGCGGATCGGGCAGGTTCATTATAAGGATGGAGCTTCCGGGCTTATCCGGGTTCAGGAGCCAGGCCACCGCGTGCGGGTTTTTGCCGGGCTTCGGGAAGAGGCTCGAATTCGCCACGATCCCGTGTATGTCCAGCCCCAAGCTCCCGTAGAAATCGATGGTCTGCCCGATGATCTTCTTCGCGTCCGTCTTGCTATACAGCTCATCCAGATCGACCTTCCCGAATATCGCGGTCGGCGCCTCCTGAAAGAAGGCGTTCTGGTAGTGCCAGGGCCTGAGATCCGCAACGGATATCCCGTAGCGCCTCGCGAGCCTCGGATCGATGAACTCCTCCTTCAGGCGGCGGAAGGGCTTCTCCGTGATCTTCGTGATGTCGCCGTAGAAGCGGTCGAGCATCTTGAGATCCAGCTCATCGGTCGCAGCCGAGAGCTCCAGCGCGTTCTTGAAGCCCAATTCCCTCGCGATCTCGTTGCGGAGTTTGACGATCGCGCGATAATCCTTCTCGAGGACCGGGCCGATCGAATACTCCGCCTTCCAGACCTTTTCGAGCTTCGCGCTGTCGGTCGACTCGGCGAGGATATGGGCCGTCTCGACGGGGGTCAGCTTCTTGCCATCCACCACCGCGCGGTAGTCGTTGAACCCCTCCTGGAGCCGCTTCTCAAGCTCGGTCAGCTCCCTGAGCTTTTCCTTCGACACCTGGTTCGGCAGATGGCCGAGGTAGAGGACCTCTACCTCCCTGCGGAGCACCGGCGAATCTATGTCCTTGCGGTCCTTATACAGGGCCTTGAGCTTTTCGAAGCGCCCCTTGTCGCTCGCCAACTCCCTGATTGCGAGCTCCAGTTCCGCCTCGCGCTCGGAGGCCTTCTTGTCGCCGGTTGTGTTGTATTTGTACCACGCCTTGCGAACCTCGATATCCAGCGGCTTATACCTGGAGAGATATTCCTCGACGACGGCATTCGCCTCCGCTGTGAGCATCTTTCCGTCCTTTCCCTTTGCGTGGGAACTGGCCGAAACCCCCGCCGTGATGACCAACGCAAACGCCAGCAAAAGATAGAAGCGCATGATGACCTCCCCTTGGGGGTTCTTGGATATCGCAAAGGTGGCCTGGGTGCAAATGCTAAGACATGCAAAAAAGGGCCGGGTGAAATCACCTGGCCCTTTGATAACGTCAGTCTATGGCTGCCTGTTTATGACTCGTCGCCCCCGAACATCTTCCTGTAATATTGATCCACCTCGGCGGCGTCGACGATGCGCTCGGTGATATCCTCTACCATGTCCGGGTCGGCGACCTCTGCCTCGTCGCTCACGACCTCCCAGACCTTCTTGCGCACCTTGCCCTTGAATCGCTCGCGTATGACGTGGGGCCAGCCGAGCCTCACCAAGGTATCGAGCGTATCTCGATCCCTTGCGGCGCGCTCGGACAAAACCTCATGGGGGAGGTCTATCAGCTTGGAATCCCGCCGGGCCTTCCTGTCCTCCGCCTCTCCCTGCTCGGCGGCTTTTGTCTCTACGGCCCTGCTCACGGATTGTATCCATTTGAGGATCATCTTGAGCCCACTCCCTTTTTCAAACCCCGCCTTGCGCCCCCACCCGCCAGCATCCTCTCATACCTTGTATCGCATCTTCGCCGAAAAAGTTGCGTCTTTTTTTGAGTTTTTTCAGGTTTTTTTCAGAGCCCGCTGGATTTCAGCTTTTCTATCATTTTAACCAATTCCCGCGCCTGGGGCGAGGGTCTCCGGCCCCTGTGGCTCACTATGCCTATCTCCCTTTTGCCCTCCAGCTCCTCTATACGGACGACTGCCTGGCCCCTGAGCTTCATCTCCCTGGCGGACAGCTCCGAGACGAGTCCCACCCCCATGCCCTGGCGCACCAGGGACAGGATCGCCGCCGGGTAGTGCATCTCCATGCTGACCGCGGGCACCACGCCGTTCGCGCGGAAGATGTCGTCGATCAGCATCCTCGAATATGAAGAGGCAGGATATAAGATCAGCGGTTCTCCCCGGAGATCCCGGACTGAAATCTGCCTGCGATTCAGATGCGACCGGCGCGGCACGACGGCAACGATCGAGTCCTCGTAGATATCCTTCTTCACAAGGGAGTCGGGTATCCGGTTTGTCACAACTATAGCGAAGTCTATGGCATGCCGCTCGACCAGCTCGATCAGCTCCCCGCTCGTCTTGACCACCGCCTCGACCTTCACCTGGGGATAGGCCTCTTTGAACCGGGTGAGGACGCCGGGCAGGAGCCAGATCGCCGCTACATCGATCATCCCGAAGCGGACAGTCCCTGCGCCCACGCCAGCCACATGCCGGATGCCGTTCTCGACGTCGTCCATCTGAGCGAGCAGCCGACCTCCCTCGCGGAAGAGGAAGTCGCCAGCCGCCGTAGGGCGCGACCTGTCGTCGGCGTCGAAGAGCGCTACCCCCAAGTCGCGCTCGAGGGCGCGGACCTGCTGGCTCACCGCGGACTGCGTGAGCCCCGCCTTTTTCGCCGCGAGCGAATAGCTCCCCTGGCGACAGACCTCACAGAACAATTTGAGCCGCCTGATGTCCATAGCGTGGGTTAAGTAGTATTATTAATAGTATTCAGTAATACAATTAATTTGACTAATATCACAACCTCCTGTTAAGGCAAGCGGAACTTCAGACGCTTTCAACAAACAGGGAGGAAAAAATGACAGAACGAACCGCACCGCAGACGATTGGGCCGGCAGAAGGCAAACTCGGCGTAATGCTCGTGGGCCTCGGGGCCATCAGCACCACGGTCATCGCCGGGCTCGACGCCATCAGGAACGGGCGCACCAAGCCCTTCGGTTCGTTCACCCAGATGGGGACCATCAGGCTGGGAAAGCGCACCGATCACAAGAGCCCCCTCATCAAGGACTTCGCGCCGTTGGCGGGCTTGAACGATATCGAGATCGGCGCCTGGGACATCTTCCCGGACGACGGCTACACGGCCGCCAAAAAAGCCGGTGTGCTCTCGCCCACCGATCTAGAGGCGGCCCGCACAGCGCTTGAAAAAGTGAAGCCCCTGCGCGGCGCGTTCGATCAGCACTGGGTCAAGAAGCTCGAAGGGACGCACGTCAAAACGGGCAGGAACAAGAGGGATCTCGCGGATCAGATCACGGAGGATATCCGCGCCTTCCAGAAGGAGCGGGGGGTCTCGCGCTGCGTCATGATCTGGTGCGCATCGACCGAGACGTTCACGGAGACAAGCGAGGTCCATCGCTCGCTCAAGAATTTCGATAAGGGCCTGGACGACAACGACGCCAATATCGCGCCCTCGATGCTCTATGCGTATGCCGCGTTGAAGCTCGGGATACCCTTCGCCAACGGCGCACCCAACCTCACGGTCGACACGCCGGCGCTGCGCGAGCTCGCAAACGAGCACCGCGTCCCGGTCTGCGGCAAGGACTACAAGACCGGGCAGACGCTCCTCAAGACCATCCTGGCGCCTGGACTGCGCGCCAGGCTCCTCGGCCTCTCCGGCTGGTTCTCGACGAACATCCTCGGCAACCGCGACGGCGAGGTGCTCGACGATCCGGGCTCCTTCAAGACGAAGGAGGAGAGCAAGCTCTCGGTGCTCGACACGATCCTGCAGCCCGAGCTCAACCCCGACCTCTATGGAAACATTTTCCACAAGGTCAGGATCAACTACTACCCGCCGCGCGGCGACGCGAAGGAGGGATGGGACAACATCGACATCTTCGGCTGGATGGGATATCCGATGCAGATCAAGGTCGACTTCCTCTGCCGCGATTCGATCCTCGCCGCACCGCTGGTGATCGACCTGGCGCTGCTGTTGGACTTGGCCAAGCGCGCCGGGATGCGCGGGACGCAGGAGTGGCTCTCCTTCTTCTTCAAGTCCCCGATGACGGCCGACGGCCTCTACCCGGAGCACCACCTCTTCATCCAGGAGATGAAGCTCAAGAACACGCTGCGCTATATGATGGGAGAGGATCAGATAACGCATTTGGGCAGGGAATATTACGAGGCATAAAAACCGGGATCACATCCTCTTCGGTATCCTGACCTTCTTAAGCCTCCTGCGCAGGGCCATATAGGCCTCAAGGGGCTCTCCCTCCTCGGCCCACGGGTTCGTGAAGAGATCGCGGATCTCCGCCTTCTTCACCACGCGTCCGACGAGCCCGTAGTAGAGCCTGTCACCGAGCATATAACCCAGCGCATGCGTGAGCGAGAGGAAGATATCCATGCGGCTGCGGAAGATGTCCGTCCTCGAGAGATATGCGCCCTTCCGCTCGAGCCTCAAGTATTCCAGCAGCAGGTCTGCGGTCTCATGCTCCAGGCGGCGATCCGCCGGCACCCGCACCGTCTCGAAATAGGCCATCAGATTTTCGAAGTCCTTCTCGTGGCAGCATTTGCGCTTGTGGTTTATGAGCTTCGACCCGAAAAATCCCAGGGCCTCGTGCAGGACGTTTGCATAAAATGCGTCCACGACCGCCCTCGGCTCCTCCGGTCCGGAACAAACGCTCTTTATGAAATGGGTGGCCTCCTCGGCGGCGTGGTTGATGGAGAGGTTGGCCAGATAGACAAACTTGGCCTTCGCTATGTAGTAGCTCTCGCTGGCCATTATCTGGCGTTTGATCGCCATGATCTCCCGCTTCGTGAAATCGCCCCGCTCTCCGAGGCGCTTCAAGAAGCTCAAGTCTCCGCTCGTGAAAACCTCCACATCATCCTGCATGGCCCCAAGCCGGATGCTCAAGAAATCGCAGATCCTGTCGACGAGTTCCAGGAAGGAGGCCTTCGCGTCTGCATAGTCGATCTCCCCCTCCTCGTGCTCGAGCCAGTTCAAGTAAGATCTCTGGCAGACGACCGGAGGAGTGTGCATGCGGCAAAAATCGCCGCCCTTGAGGAGCACCGCCTCGACGCGGTCATCTATCCCCTCCCCCGCGAGCTTCCAGTAGATCGGCTCGCTGTTCTGATAGAGGATGAGGCTCCGCTTCTCGATCCCAAGGCGCCCGAGCGCCCCATCGACATCGGCCGGCAGATGCTCGGGGGCTATATGAAGGTCGCCGATGAAGACGAAGAACCTCCTGTCCGGGGCCTGTCTCACAATAGAGCCGATGAGTTTGGCCGTCGCGGCGTCGCGGGCGCGGACGTTTGAATCCTCCGGGGCGGCGTCTATCGCGAAGATGGGGATCCGGTGGTAACAGCAGAAATCGAAAAGCGGCTTGAAGTTGCCCCACAGGTCGAATACCCAGTGCTCCTTAAGCCTTATCTTCCGAAGGAAGGAGCCCTCCGATATCCGGCCCGCGAGGTAATCGTCGAGGATCGGCTGGTGGCGCCTGTGGATCAGCTCCAGCCCCACGGCAAAATTGCGGTCGCGCTTGATCACTTCCTTGAGGACCCTGAGGAACGACCGCTGGGACTGATTGCAGGTGTGGTAGTCGCCGACGTAGATGATGCCGGACTTGAGGACCGCGCGGATCATCTCGTCCTGGTCGGCCACGCGCTTGTAGCCCGACACGGCGCGGCGGTAGGTCCTCTCGTAGCGGCCGAAACCCGGTTCCTTGACGAGTATCGAGCGCTCGATGACCTCCCTGTTCCAGCGCCACAGCCTCTTCTGGATGGCGAGCAGTTCAGCGCGGGGTGAGTTTGACACGTTCGCCTTTTACCACATCCTTCAGCGAGCGGCAAAACCAAAATGGCAGTCGAAACAGTCCGGTGAAACGAGTTCTAGACGCGGCCCTTTTTGTGCCTTCCCATGATGATCAGCGCCGGGACCAGGAACATGGCAGCGAAGATGGAGGTGAATTCGCCGATGATGGCGACCACGCCGAACTGGGCCACGGCCTGGTTCGTCGAGCGGGTGAGAACGAAGTAACCGATCGTCGTCGTGAGCGAACAGAGGACCACCGCGCCGCCGGTGTGGCGGATGACCTCCGAGACCTCGCGCTTGTCCTCCCGATAGAGGCGCATGGCGATATTGAGCGAGTAATCCACACCTATGCCGAACGTCAACGGGAGGGCGATGAAGTTGAAGAAGTTGATGCGGATATCGAGAAGGGCCATCGCCGCGACCATGATGAGCACCGCCCAGACGAGCGCCACGAGGACGACATAGCTCTCTTTCCTCTTCCTCACAAAATAGAGGACGAAGGCGGCGACCGCCACGAAGGATGCGAGAGTGAGGATCGGCGCCTCCTCCTTCACGATCTTCACGAGGTCTGCAAAGATCAGCGATTCACCCGTTGCATGCAGGACGCGTCCGTCCGGCAAGCCGATATCCTGGACGGTCGATGTGAAGCGCATGAGGTTGCGCCCGTCCGTGAGCGGGCGCCCCGACCGCGGGTTGATATAGGCAAACGTGCCCACGTCCCCATCCAGATCCTTGAAGTTACGCACGAGATCGTCCGGAAGATCGGAGACATCCAACACCTTCTTCTCCAGGGAACGCTTGATGCGCCGCACCTGCGCGCCGAGGTCGCCCTCCACTTCGCCGATCCAGCGTTCCGAGAGGAGCCGGTCAAAACGAGTGAGCATCGGGATCTTCGCCTGCTGGTCGGGTGGCAGAAGGTCATAGACATTGAAACAGCTGTCCACCATCCTCTCGTCCGGCGCGAGGAGGTCGTTCTGCTTCATCACCGAGTCGCACGCGGCGGGGCCGTCCTCCCGCTTGTCCAGGAGGACCACCGCCGGGGTCATCGACCCGACCCAGAGCTTGGCGACCCGACGCTCGAGGGCCTCGGTCCCCTCCACGGCGGAGATCCTGTTGCGCAATTTGGAAAAATCATACTCGATGGAATTGGGAACATAGCGCCAGACTACCAATGCCGCCAGAAGAGCCATAATCGCCGAAATGATGACGATTCCGGCGGGAAAATGATTGAGCAGATTCTCCATCACCGCGACCAGCGCGCTCTTGCGCTTTGGGCTCGAAAGCTTCCGGAATATCTTGAGGACGCTCTCGGACATCACGACCATGAGCGGCAAAAAGAGGATCGTGACGAGCCAGCAGGACATGATGCCGACAGACCCGATGAACCCGAACTGGGAAAGCCCGCGCACTCGGGCGATCATGAGAATCACGAAGGAGGCGGCTGTCGTCCCTGCAGCCAGAAACGTCGGCAAAACCGTATTGGCAAGGGCATGCTCCATCGCGAGCCTCGGATCGAGCCCGGCCTTCCTCTCCTCCAGGTATCGCCCCACGAGTATTATGCCGTAGTTGATGCCGGTGCCTATGATGATCGATGCCAGAAAAGCCGTCTGGGCATTGAGGTAGCCGATCACGATCTTCGTGACCGCGAAGGTGAGCGTTATGCCCAAGAGAAGCGTCATCCCGAGAAAGGCCACGATGCGTATGCGCAGGAAATAGACCGCTATGGCGGCGGCGACAAGCAGGATGCACAGCCCCGCCGTCGACACCATATCGTACCTGAGCGTGTCGTATTCCTCGACGGTCGTCATCACATTGCCGCAATAGCCGATGCTCATTGTGGGATCGTAGGAAGCCGGTCCCAGCCCATCCACGATGCCCTTCACCTTCGCAATGAGGTCCCTCGCCTTGTCTATCGCGATCGCCGCGCCCTGGGGCCTGATCATGACGATGAGGAACCGACCCTCCTCGCCGCCGTAATAGCCCTGATAGGTGGCCAGCGGCATGCGGACGTTCTTCTCATTGCGCTCCCTGATGTCGTCGATCTTCAAAGTGACCGGCCGCTCCTCCTCGCCAAGATCAAAGAAGAGCGGCGACCTCTTGAATTTCTCGTAATCTACGAGCATCTTCACGCGGTCGTAGAGAATGCCGAGATCTTTGAGATCGATGTAGTGAAGGGCATTGTTCTCGTAGAATTGCCTTATCTGGCCGATGTTCGAGATGACATACCGGACTTCACCCTCGGGGAGCGCCGACACCTTTGCCGTCAGGTCGTCGGCGAACCTCATGTTGGCTTGCGGGTCAGGACTCTCGATGGTCACGGTGAGAACCGATATGCCCCCGACCCGATCTAGCATGCGGTCCAGCCAAACCACGGCGGGAGAATTCGGCGGAAGGAGCTCCTTGAGGCTCGAACGGAGTTCAAGCCCTCCGGCCACCAGCAGCGAAGCGGCGAAGAGGGCCACGGCAAAGAAACAGCAGAGCCAGCGATGGCGGTTAGCGAACCGCAGATACCTGCAGAAAAAAATTTCCAGCCCGCTGCCCATTCAAAACTCCCGTTTGAGGATGCGGACGGATGCACCCTTCACAAAAAAAAGCGCGGCCAGAAGAAGGTTCACCGCCAGTTCGGCCCTGTACACTATGAAGCCGTCGATATTGGCCGCGTTGGGCTCGCTGAACACATACAGCGGACTTCCCAAAAACCTGCCGGATGCATCGGGCTGCTGAAAAAAAGAGGCGAGCGAAAAGTGAAACGAACTTGCCGGCCAGAATGGATATATCTGATAATTGTACGTCAACGTGTCGGCGACGATATGCAGAAAATAACCGAGCGACAGATAGAAGAATGCCCCCTTGAAGCTGATCCTGCCCATCGCCAGTCTGACCAGAGGAAGGACGATGAGAGGTATGGCGACGGCCGCAAAGGGAGTGTGAAATATATTATGCGGCCTCCACATCCCCTCGGGGATCGAGCCAGTGATGTTCAGCAGGATCGAATCGAAGACATGCGTATAAGCCGAGAGTATCTGCCCGCCTATGAGGAGGCAGACAAAATAACTCTTTCGGTCCTCCTTCCTGTTCCAGAAGATCAGAAAAAAAAGCAGGGCGGCGTTTCCAAAGGTATCGTGGAGGTGCATCGCCCATGCGCCGGGCGGCAAAAAAATTGTCAGAGCGGAGAAAACGAGGAGAAAGAGGAGATAGTATGAGAGGCAAAGCGCGGTTTCCCTCCCGGTCGTGAGATCGACAGTGCCGGCAACAGCCGACGCGCAGGCAAAATGTCCTATCGGGGTCATTGTCTATTTCCTGCGAAGTTTAGCTAAAAAATCAACCCGTGCCGGCGGCGAAGCTCCGCCCACGCCCGCATCATGGGCACCGCAAAGGCATAGGCCAGCAGGGCAACCGCCCATCCGGCCGCAATGTCTATCACCCAGTGATGTCTGAGATAAACGGTGGAGAACCATAAGCAGGTCACGAGCGGGATGCATGCATACCACACGGCCTTGCACATCCGGTTCAGATGGCGGAAGCGGAAGGCATAGATGAGCGCCACGGTGGAAATCCCGACATGCAGACTCGGGAAGGCGCCGCCGCTGATCACGGAGAGGCCGTCCCACGCACCCTGCAGCCGGTCGAAGAGGAAAAGGCCGTGGAGCCTCGCAGGCGTCGTGTACATCTGTTCGATGAAATACCTGGGCGGAGAGGCTGGCAGGAATACATATCCCACAAATCCCATTATGAATACGAGAGTGAGGGTCAGCGCCATATGGCGGAAATCGAACCGCCGCCCCCACAGCGAAAGCAGGAACATTATGAACAGGGGCAGCGCAAAATACATGCCGTATGAGACTGAAAGCAGATCGGTGAGAATGGGCGAAAAAAACTTCTGGGCCCAGATCGTGGGCTCGACGCCGAATATCGCAACATCCCATCCCATCAAGGTCCTCGCAAAATCGAAATCGGTCACCTGGCCCGCCACATCGTGCAGGTTCTCGTATATGAAGACGATGAGGAGAAAGGGCACCCAGTCCCTGAGGATATGGCTTATATCCTCCCGCCACTTGGCGGGGCTCTGCCACGCCCTCATGGCCATGGCCGAGGCCATGCAGATCATGGGCAGAAGCACCGACGTCTGACAGAGGCGCACATGACCGCCCAGCCCCAACACGGAGCCGATGAGGGCGATCGCCATGGCGATCAGGATGGCGAGGTCAAAGCCCATCGTCGCGAGCCAATACGTCGTGCGCGCTTTGACGCCGGAGACGATGCCGGGAAATCCTGCGCGAGCCCCTTCATGGAGACCGCTGAAGTCACTCCGTTCCCCGACCTCTCCCGTGGATAGATGTGAGGTAGCCATAAAGCCGGCGGATGCTATACCCGCCACCAGAAGATGACAATAAAAAAACGCTGTGGGACCAACTAGATAGGCTAAAAAAAACATCGATCATCGGCTGTCAGCCAGGAACTGATGAACAGGGGCTGTCCAAACATTGACAAAGATGCCGTATTTGCTCATAACAGCATGAATTTTATGAAAATCGGCATCGTCACAGAATATTTTTTTCCCACCTTGGGTGGAATAACCGAAAATATCCACCATTTTTCGCGTGAACTCCTGCGGCGCGGCCATGATTTCAGAATAATCACGGGTTTTCGGGGAGAACCGGCTGAGATCGATCCGGAAATCAGACACAGGATGATCTTTGTCGGCCGAAATATCCCTGTTTTTTTCAACAAGTCGTGCGGCCGTCTCACCGTCGGGACAGGTTTGTCGAGGCGCGTCAGGGATATCTTGAGGGCACAGCGTTTCGACATCATCCACACCCATTCCCCGATGTTTCCAACTCTCCCAGTCATCGCCAACATGCAGACCGATGCGCCGATCGTAGGTACGTTCCACACCTGCACGAGCGGAGAACTCATCTACTATAAGCTCTATCGCAAAAAGCTGAGAACTTACCTCGAAAGGATGACGGGCCGCATCGCGGTCTCGGAATGCTGCGCGCAAGAAAATGAACGAGCGTTCGATGTGAGCTTCGACATCATCCCGAACGGCGTGGACACGGAATGGTGGTCGAAGGGTGCAGAGAAGATCCGCAAATTCGACGACGGGCGCATCAACATCCTCTTCCTGGGCCGTCCCGACAAGAGGAACGGCCTCGACACGCTCATCAGGGCGTTCGCGCGCGTCCACCGCACAAACCCCCGCACGCGGCTCATAGTCGTGGGGGACGGTCCCCTCGCGTTTCATTTCAAACGCCTCGTCCCCGCTGATATCCGCGACGACGTCTCCTTCGAAGGCTCCGCAAGCAAGGCGCGGCGCGACTACGCCGCATCGGCCCACGTATTCTGTTTTCTCCCCTCCATCGCGTCGTTCGGCGTGACGATCCTCGAGGGGATGAGCGCCGGAAAGGCGATCATCGCATCCGACATAGAGGCATTTCGCGCGCTCGTCACACATGGGAGGAGCGCGCTTCTCGTCCCGCCCCAAGACGAGGATGCGCTGGCATCTGCGATCTCGAAACTTGCGGACGATGCCGTGTTGCGCGAGCGGCTAGGGGGCACGGCCGCAGCCGATGCCGCCCGATACGACTGGAAGCGCGTGGCCGACAGACAGCTCGCATACTACGAACAGATACTCAAATGTTCTCGATAGCATGAAAAAAACCGCACTCACGATCATCGGCTGGGTCATCTCCATCGCGCTTCTGGCGTCGCTGGCCACCAGGATGGATTTCAGCACGCTATGGGCCGGAATGCTCGGGGCTTCGTGGTTCTGGCTGACCGCCGCGGCAATCATCAACATCGCCGTCGTCGCTCTGAAGGCACAGCGCTGGAAACAGCTCATGCAGACGGGGCAAAATGTGCCCTATGGGGGGATATTCAAGGCGACGGTGATAGGGATGGCCGGCAACAACGTCCTGCCAGCACGTGGCGGCGACTGGATGAAGATATACCTCATCGACAAGTGGGCCGGCTCCGGCAAGGCGATGCTGGCATCGGTCATGGGGCTGGACAAGCTGTTCGACGGGCTCGCGATCCTCATCCTCTTCGGCTTCCTTTCGTTTCACTCGACGTTCCCGGCATGGGTGCAGCGCGGGACGATGATCGTATCGATAGTAATAGCCGTTTCGCTCGCCATCTGCATCATCCTGCTCCTGCATCATCGCCGCCTGCGCTCCGACCACCAGAAGGACACAGGGAGGCTCAGCCGGCTGGCGAGCCGCTTTGGCTCCGGGATGAGCGCACTCGCGAGCGGAAATCTGGTCGCCGCCACGATGGTGAACTCCGTGTTCATCTGCCTTTTGCAGGTAGCCACGATCTGGTGCTGCCAGATCGCGTTCGGGCAACATCTCGATGTATGGGTCCCGGCGCTGGTCTATGTCGCCATAAATCTTGCTATCATCGTCCCGTCCGCCCCGAGCGGCATCGGCCCCTTTGAAGCCGCAGCTGTGCTCGCCTACGGATGGCTTGGGGTCCATACTGAGACGGCCGGAGGCATAACGCTCATGTATCACGCCGTGCAGTTTTTTCCGATCACGATAATGGGATTCATATTCTACCTGGGCCGCGGCCATAGCCTGAAGTCGCCTGGACCCATGGTCGAAAAGGAGACAACATGAAAGACAACTACATCGTAGGAATCATCGGCGCCGGAAACATGGGTGAGGCGCTGGTCAAGGGCCTGCTCAGGTCGAACCTCGTCCGCCCCTATGAGATCATCGCCTCTGCGCACACAGCGAAACGAGTGAGGTTTCTCGAAAAGACATACGGGATCCACACGACGCGGAAAAACCTCGCGGTCACGTCCGCCAGCGACACAATCATACTGGGGGTGAAGCCCCAGGACCTCGCAGGGGTCTGCGAGAAAATCAAACCGGCGATGACGGGCGACCACCTCGTGATATCGATCGCCGCCGGCGTCGATTTCGCGCGGCTCCGCCAGATGCTGGGACCCAGGCCCCGGCTTATACGCGTCATGCCAAACCTTCCGGCCGTGATCGACGAGGGCATCAGCGCCATATTCTGCGGGCCGAGGATGCCGGAGCGCTACCGGCGTTTCACGCACCAGATATTTCAGGCGGTGGGGCAGACGGTGGACGTGCGCGAAGAGCGCCTCATGGACGTCGTCACCGGCCTTTCCGGAACGGGCCCCGCCTACTTTTTTGCAATGATGGAGGCGCTGCAAGATGCCGGAAAAAAACTGGGGCTCACTGACCAGATGTCGCGAATGCTGACGCTGCAGACGGCCGTGGGCGCAGCCGAGATGGCCCTCCAGACCGAATTGAGCCCCAGGGAACTCAGGCGCCGCGTCACCTCCAAAAAGGGGACGACCTGGGCGGCCATGAAGCACCTCAAACGCAAGAAGTTCTGGAACACGATGGAGGACGCGGTGCGCGTGGCGACGAAGAGGGCAAAGCAGCTCAGGAAGATCAGATGAGCGTGGCGAAATTTGCGCAACAGGCCCTTATCTCATGTTCTTCCTGACCGGCGTTCTCAATTCAACATCCAGTGGTGCTGATACAAACGCTGGGGCCCAGAACGCGTCCGATTCAAAGTCACGACGACAATTCTCAATACTATCCTTGATTGAAGGTGCCGATGTGGGCGCGACGACCGCTGGGGACGAAGGAAGAATCCGATAATCCACGCGGTATGTGCCGGACTCGGGCGGAGTCCAGAATCCCCCGCTACAACCCCAGTCACGAAACACCATCGTTTTTGATTCATTTGGTTTGAGTTTCAGCACGGCTTGTGAAGGATTCTCCTGGTCCATAACACACTGGCACGAGTGAAACATTACCCGGCGCCCACCGGAGGGCACGCGGGTAAAGACCAAACCATGCTCACCCAAGTTTCTGAGAGATATCTCATCTAAACCCTTATTTTGAATCGCGACCTCAACTGAGCCCTCCAGTGCCGTGACGGGAGTTTTGGTCCTGGGGAAGTGATAACTGGCCAATCGCAGAGGCTGTATGATGCGAAGGGAAACCGCCACGGAGCCGCGAGCTGCGAGAGCTGCAGGCGGAGAGAACACCCCGGCAACAAAAAACGCCAGAAAGAATATGCGCCCAATGAAAACTGATCGTTGCTTGAAAGTCACTACCCCTCCCCGCGCCTACAGACGCGATTCCTCTTGGTCAACGCAGCATTCCACGGCCGATATCGAGGAGGATTCCGCCCACCACCGTGTCCAGGATGACGAGCAGGATCAGAACGATGATTGGCGATATATCTATGCGTATGCGAAGCAGAGCGGCCGGAAGGATGCGACGGACAAATCTGAAAGCCGGCTCGGTGAGGCCAAAGAGGATTCTGACGATCGGGTTGTACGGATCCGGGTTCACCCATGAGATCAGCGCTGCGACGACGACGATCATGGTGTAGATGTTGATGACGAGGCCCACGACTTTCGCCAGGGCGATGATGAGATAACCCAAGACCGACATATTGCCTCCGTGATCAACAGTCAGCTATCAGACGCTTCTTGATAGCGTTGATTTGGTCAAGACCATATCAACAAATGGAGTTAATTTGGTCGGAACACTTCTCACATTAAAAACTTATAAGTAAAAACAGCTAGTTAGAATAGCTAACGTCCTGAACGTTAGCAAGTAATTATTAACAGACCACCAGCCACGACTTGCTCCGTCTGACCGGTTTTTCATTTCAGGTATGAAAATGTCGGAAAATGTAGTAATTGTGCACATTGGAAGACGACCTGTGGATGTGTTTAAAAAAGATGAAAGGAATTCCGCTGACTCATACCGCGGCATGAAGGTCGCTGTTTTCGGCGGGTTCCCTGTAATTTCTATCCAGTTGATGAAACCTCAGATTCATGAAAAAGATGGCGGTCTGACGCTCGAATGCATCGTGAGCCCGCGCGCTGGAAGGAGCGCCATCAAGGGCGTGCGCGACGGGGCTCTCCTCGTCGCCTTGGCCGCCCCGCCGGTCGAAGGCAGGGCAAACGAGATCCTCGTTCGGTTCATCGCCGAACTCCTCTCCATATCGCCATCACGCGTCGGGCTCGTTCGCGGCGGGCGTTCAAGAAAAAAACTGTTATTTATCAGCGGCATAGATAAAAAGGCGGCGCTGAAAAAACTTTACTTTATGGGCGAGTAGGTTAAAATGGTGACAAAAGTCCACAGGGGGACCTGGGGAATCCAATCCCAGGAGTCGCGATGCCGATCTACGAATATCACTGCAAGTCCTGCAAAAAAGATTTTGAGGTCCTTCAGAAGCTCTCCGAACCCAACCTCGCCGCCTGCCCGGACTGCGGAAAAAAAGCGAAACGGCTTATCTCTCAGACCAGCTTCTCCCTCAAGGGAGGAGGATGGCACAAAGATGGCTATGCATCTAAACCGGCTGGAGCAAAAAGCGACTCCAAACCTGGGGAGTCAGCGACGAAGGAATCCAGCCAGAAGAAGAACGAAAAAAAGGCGGACAAACCGCCGCCAAAAAATCCGTGACTCATGGTTGAAAAGGTAGACAGACCCGAAGCTCCGAACCCTTATCAGATCACGAGGGCCAAGGACGCCAAGGAGGATCAGCACAAGCCTCCGGATGAACGCGAAGACCAGGAGAAGCGATACAAGAAGCAGATCGAGGAAAAAGAATGGAGCAAGTTCGACAGGCACGCTACGACGATAAAGCCGGTGCGCGTCGCAAGGGATCAGATACTCAGGTGCCTCTTCAGGGGGACCAATCTCCGCAGCGGCGTAGCGATCCTGTCGGTGGACGTGCACTGGAGGGACGGCCGCAAGACCCCGGGCGCACTCATCCTGCTTTCGCGCCTGGAGGACTTCATCCGGCTCAAGAAGTTTCTCCCGGGGCAAGAGGTCCCGGATGAATTCTGGGGACGGGGGCCGGCGGTGGAACTGGGGATAATACAGGCCGCCGCGGGCAGCGCGGTCCCTGAGATGGAAAACAGGGTTGTTGCCGCGCATGAAAAACCCCGCCGTCCCGCCCGCTGGCTGTCGGCAATCGGGCTCACAAAGGGCGATGGGCGCCGCATCAACTGGGGCATTTTAGTTCTCTACATCTTCCTCTTCGCGGTTGTTGCGTTCGGGGTAGTTGTGGAAATGGGGCGGTAAATGGACGAGTTCGAACCAAAACAGTTCGGCAAATACTACCTTCTCGAAAAGCTGGCGGTGGGAGGGATGGCCGAGATCTACAAGGCCAAGACCTTCGGCGTAGACGGCTTCGAGAAGGAGCTGGCCATCAAGCGCATCCTCCCGCACTGCTCCGCCGACAAAGACTTCATAACGATGCTGATCGACGAGGCCAAGCTCTCGGTCATGCTCTCGCACGCCAACATCGTCCAGGTCTACGACCTGGGCAAGGTGCACGACGACTATTTCATCTCGATGGAGTTCATCCATGGCGTGAACCTGCGCGACCTCATGTACCGCTGCCGCGAGGACAAAGTGCAGATGTCCGTGGACCTCGCGGTCTACGTCATCTCTGAGATATGCAAGGGCCTGGACTACGCCCACAGAAAGACCGACCCGCATGACAACAAGCCTCTGAACATCGTCCACCGAGACATAAGCCCGCAGAACGTCCTGCTCTCCTATGAGGGCGAGGTGAAAATAGTGGACTTCGGCATCGCCAAGGCCGCGATGAACATCTCGCACACGATGGCCGGCATCCTCAAAGGGAAGATCGCCTACATGTCGCCGGAACAGGCGATGGGAAAATCGATAGACAGGCGCACCGACATCTTCTCCACCGGAATTCTCCTCTACGAGCTCATCGCGGGGCAGAAGCTCTACACGGGCGAGAGCCAGTTCGAGGTGCTCAAGAAGATCAGGACCACCAGGATAACGCCGGAGACGCTCCCGAACACGATCCCGGCGCCGCTCAAGCCCATCGTGGCGAAGGCCCTCGCATACGACATCGACGCCAGGTTCCAGTTCGCGGGCGACCTGCAGATCGAACTCACCAAGTTCCTCTATTCCACCTACAGCGATTTTTCGCCCCGCAAGCTCGCCGCCTTCATCCACGAGGTGTTCACGAGGGAAGTCGGCGGCGAACAGGTGAAGTCCGCCCGCGAGGCCGCGGTCGAACAGCAGACCTCATCGATGAGCCTCAACGAGAGGGCCAAACAGCTGGAGATCGTCCACAGGGAGTCCTCCTTTCCGCAGGTGGGTGATACCGCTCGAGCGAAAGGCCCGGGCGAGGCTCTCCTCCAGACCATGATGTCGCCGGCCGATCGCCGGGCAGCGCCTCCCGCCGCCGGCGAAGCAGATACGGATCGCCGCAGGGTTCGCAAGAAAGGCCGGGGAATATTTAAAGCGCTGGCAGCCATGATGATCCTGGCGGCCGGGCTCTATGCCGCACAGCGCTTCGTCCCCGAATTGCGTTTCTGGGAAAAATTTCTGCCGGTCGCTCCCGTCGTGAACGCGACCGCCGGCAACGCCAGCGTGACATCCGAGCCTCCGGGGGCGCAGATCATCCTCAATGGCGCAGCCACGGGCAAGACCACGCCCGCGATCCTGGAGGGTCTCGCTGCCGGCCGTGAACACACGATCCGCGCCGAGATGGAGAACTTCGGTCCAGCCGAGAAAAGGGTGGCGATCACCGGCGGCGCACTCGTAGAAGTTGCCCTCAAACTCATCGAGCCGAAGGGGATGCTCAATATCATCACGGATCCGCCGGGGGCCGCCATCATGATCGAGGGCAGGCTCACCGGCCTCAACACGCCTGCGGCGCTTGAAAACCTGCCTCTCGGCAAAGACCAGCGGATCACGCTCTCGAAGCCCGACTACGAGGACTTCGAGCAGGTGGTCAACCTCACCACGACCAAGCCGCAGAAGATATCCACGCACCTCAAGTCCATAGTCCCCCAGAGCGGCAAGCTCATGATCACGTCCACGCCCGCGGGAGCAGCCGTCTGGATCAACGGAAAGGACATCGGCCGCACCACACCGGCGACGATCGCGAACCTCGAACCAAAAAAATACGTCATACAGCTGGCCATGAACGGATACGACGGATGGAGCGGCAATTTAGACGTCGGGGCGGACCAGACGGTGCCGGTGGATGCGCTGCTCATGAAGACTGCCGCGCCTCCCGCTCTGCCGCCGCCTGCAACTCCGCCTTTGACTCCACCTACGACTCCGCCTTTGACTCCGCCCACAACCCCGCCCGTGGTTGAAAAACCCGTGACGGCGCCTCCTGCGGCCCCGACCGAAGCTGAAAAAGCGGCTACCGCCGGGAAGGGCTCGCTGCGCGTGACATCGAACCCTGCGGGCGCGGCGGTCCTGCTCAACGGCGGCAGCACTGGCAGGAGGACCCCGGCGGTGATCGAAGACCTGAAGATCGGTTCTTCATACAATATCCGGTTTGATCTCGAGGGCTACAAGAGCGTCACCCGGAAAAAATCCATTCAGAAACCGTCCGACACCCTCTATGCGGAGCTCTCGAAGGAAGAGCAGAAGGCCCCGCCTCCGGAAACTCCGAGGATCGAGACCCCGCCGCCAGCGGAGACACCCAAACCCGCGAAGATCGAGCCTGTGAAACCCGAGCCCGCAAAGCCCGAGCCCGAGACTGCGGCGAAGGGCGGCACGGGCACGATCAGGGTCGCGTCCAATCCCTCCGGCGCCGATGTCTTCATCAATTCAGAGCTCAAGGGCCGGACGCCGATCACCGTCACCGTGCCCTCCGGCACCGTGAGCGTCCTGATCAACAAGGAGGGCGCGGCAAGGGTCAGCAGGCAGGTCACCGTGAAACCCGGACAGACGGTGAACCTCACCGACATCAACCTAGGGGATCTCTACGGAGAGGTGAGCCTCTCCTCCGATCCGCCGCGCGCACAGGTGATCTTCGACGGGCAGGCGATCCCGGCCCCGACGCCGGTCACGGTGCGCCGCGTGCGCCGCGACCAGCAGCACTCCGTCACTATACAGCTCCCCGGCTACCGGAGTTGGAGCAAGAGTTTCTCTATGGACGAAGGGAACAAGTCCTTCAGCGCAACGCTGCAGCAGCAGTGAAAAAGGAGTTCACATGGCGGAGAAAGACATCGAGAGCAAAACCGAGCTTCTCAAGATCGACGATATCCCGGACGTCGTCTCGCTGCGCAAGTGCCAGATGGTCGTCGTCGACGGCCCGAGCCGCGGCAAAAAGCTCACGCTCAACAAGAACCTGACAAAGATCGGCAAGCGCGAGACCAACGACATGGTGGTCACAGACAAGACGGTCTCACGGAATCACCTGGAGATCGAGTACGCCTCCGACAGTTTCCTGCTGCGCGACCTGGGTTCGACCAACGGCACCTTCCTCAACGGATCGAAGGTCAAGGAGGCCTATCTCTCGCCGGGCGACCTCGTAAAGGTGGGCAACACGACCATGGAGTTTGTCGCCTTCGACGAGAAGGTGAAGATCGAACCGTCGGATCGCGAGGAATTCGGCCTCATGGTCGGCAAGAGCAGAAAGATGAGGCAGATTTTCTCGATACTTGAGAAAATATCGCCCACGCACGCGACAGTCATCATCGAGGGCGAAACCGGAACCGGCAAGGACCTGGTTTCCCGCGCCATCCACGAGAACAGCCAGCGCAAGGACAAACCCTTCGTGGTCTTCGACTGCTCCGCCGTTGCGCCTAACCTGATCGAGTCGGAGCTCTTCGGCCACGAGAAAGGCTCGTTCACCGGAGCCGTCAAGGCGCGCCGCGGCGCCTTCGAGGAGGCCAACACCGGGACGATATTCTTAGACGAGATTGGCGAGCTCACTTCCGAACTGCAGCCGAAGCTCCTGCGCGCGCTGGAAAGCCGCGAGATCAAGCGCGTTGGAGGCAACGTGCCGGTCAAGATCGACGTCCGCGTGCTCTGCGCGACGAACAGGAATCTCCGGCGCGAGATAGAGGAAAACCGCTTCCGCGAAGATCTGTACTATCGCCTGTCGGTGGTGAAGGTCTCCCTGCCGTCCCTGCGGGACCGGCCCGAGGACGTCCCGGTCCTGGTGGAGCGATTTCTCACGGAGGGCAAGTTCAACCGGCTCGAGGACGGGAAACTCAAGGTGCTCAAAGTGGATGATGACGCCCTCAAGTTGCTCGCGCGCTATCAGTGGCCAGGAAATGTCAGGGAACTCTCGAACGTCATCGAGCGGGCCGTGTCGTTCGTGGACGGAGACACGATAACCAAGTCGCACCTCGACTTCGTCTTCGCTGAGATGGCCCACGGTGAGGAGCACACCGAAAGGATGAAGGTCGACGCCGACATGCCGTTCAAGGACGCCAAGCAGCGCATCGTGGAGGACTTCGAAAAGGAATACCTCGTGGAGCTACTGGAGCGCTACAACCACAATCTCTCGAAGGCCGCGCGCGAGGCGCAGATCGACCGAAAACACCTGCGCAATCTGCTCAAAAAATACAACATACCTACCAAGGATGAAGATTAGCGGCGCGCCCCGCGGTCGGCTTCGATCGATCGTTTGATCGCGATGACCAGAGAGCGCGCGCGGTTGGCCCACAGGTTTATGCCAGACATGTCGAGCAGGATGGCGTTTCTGAAATCTTCGGCGGCCTTTCGGTAGTTCTTGTGCCTGAGATATATTTCACCGCGGTTGACATAGGTCGGGACGTCCTTCGTGTTGAGCTTCAGCGCCTGCGAGTATTCCATGATCGCCTCGATCGGGCGATCCATCTTCTGATGGACCGCGCCCATCATCGCGTGGAAATAGGCGTTCCTGTGGTCGAGGATGATGAGGCACTGAAATATCTTCTCCGCCTCATCGAGCCTGCCGTGCTTGAACTTCACGTGTCCCGCCTCGGAGAGGGCAAAGAGCTGCTCGCGCGATATTCCCTTCATCTCGGCCAGGCTCACGCGGTCCTCCAGGAACGCGTGGAGGAGCTCGGTCAGGTGCTTGCGCCTGGCAGGGGTCGGATCGATGATCTGAGTCCGCTTCTGTGGTTCGATTGTGCGTTCGTCGGTCATAAAAATTGTGCCTGATTACTGCATGCGCATATTGGCGACAATCTGCCCTCTCCCCCTGTTTTGCTCTTCTATCGTGCTCTTGCCGAATTCGATGAGGCTTGCCGCGTCCTGCATCACCTTTTGCATGTCGGTCGTCAGAAGATTGAGCTGAAAGGCGCCGTCGCGCGTCTTGGACTGCGCTACCGTCAGATTCGCCGCATATCGGGGATCGCCGGGCGAGAGTTTATTCAGATCTCTTGCAATATTGTTGATCGAGTCGTTGACATGGGACATCTTCTTGCCGAGCCACGTCATCATGACGCCGTCCTTCGTGGCTCTGACCTTGAGCAGCGCGATGACGGCAAACTCCGGAGCCGCAAGCCCCTGCTTGACCAGCGCAACGATCCTGTCTGTCTGCCGCTGGACCTCTTCCGACTTCGATTTATAGTCGCTCATCATCTGGGCGTCCATTATCTGGCTCCAGCTGTCGTCTAATAGTTGCTGCCAGTCGGAGAGCGTGCCCCGCGCTGTCGCGTCCAGGTCCTGCGAGGTCGTCGCGCCGGTCTTCCCGTCGGCCGATGTCACCGCATCCACCTTCATCGCCTTGAACTTGCCGTCCTGGCCCTTCAGAAAATCGCTCATCTGGCCGCTGAAGTATTCGCCCTCCTCCTTGCTCATGGAGGCCCCTCTATGGTGGACGGCTAGCTGGTTGATGTTCGGCTCCGGATAGGAGGCTTCCTGCGCCTTTATCTCCTGATCCTGGACGATCTGGCCCTTCCAGAACTTCCACTGGTTGGCGAAGAAGTCGCTGAAATCGCCTATCTTGAAGCTCTTCGATTTTGCGAAGACTTCGTAGATGTTGCCATGGCGCAGCGCCTCGACCATGTCCGACCGATCGAGCTGCGTTCTGACGTCTTTCTCCTGGACGCGGGATGCCCTGCCGATGTCAACCACGGTTCACACCCTTTCAGCCCCTTTTGATCTTCCCCTTTTCTTCCTTGCGCACGCGCTCCATCTGCTGCATGAGCATCCGCGAGCGGTTGGCGAACTTGTCGGCGCCGCCCTTGTCCAGCGCGATCGCCTGCTTGAAGTCCTCCTCCGCTTCCTCGAAGAGCCCGTGCTGCATGAATATCTCGCCGCGGTTGGTGCGGCTCACGATGTCGTTCGGGTCGAGCTCGATGGCCTGCGTGTATTCGGCTATGGCCTCTCCATAGCGCCGCTGCCGCTGCAGGATCGATCCCATGACAGAATGGTAGTAGGCGTTGTTCCAATCGAGGACCGTGAGGACCTTGAAGATGCGCTCCGCATCTTCGTAGCGCCCAGACTTGAACTGCGTGAATCCGAACTCCGCCATCTGAAAGAGCATCTCGGGCGTGAAGTTGAAGAGCTCCGCCCAGTTCATCTTGCCGCCCAGGAAGTCCTGTATCTTTCTGGCGCCGCGCTCGATCTCATCGGGCGGAATGTCCTTGTACTGATCCTCGAGGGCCTTGAAAAAACGCTCCATCTCGGCCGCGGCGTCCTCCCGCGTCATGGGCTCGATGCCGATGGGAAACTCCCATTTCTTCCTGCCGCCTTTTTTTGCGCGTTTATTATCGGCCATTTTAAAATCCGTAACTATTCAGCAGTGCGTCTTTCGAAATTCTCCCTCCCTTGATGGGAGGGAGTCAGAGGGAGGGTGACCACCCTCACCCCGACCCTCTCCCCTCAAGGGAGAGGGAAAAGAGTCGCAGACACCTGAATAATTATAAAATACATTAAACACCCTGTTCCAGCAAGATTTTTCCCTGAGACAACGAGGCCCCGCCGTTTAAGGCGAGGCCCCCTTTTAGCGTCGCATCATGCTGCCGTCGTCATCCTACCCTCTTATCGTCGATACCGTCCTCTGGATCCTGCCGTTCGTCTCGAGGGCCGCCTTGGTGGTATTCGTGAGCGTCTCCACCACCTGCGCAAACTCCTCCATCATCTGGCTGATGAGCTTCTGAGAGGTCGCGATCGAGTCCGTCTCGCTCTTGACGATGGTCATCGTCTTCATGAGCTCGTTCGAAGCGTTTGGGTCGTTGGCGTTGCTCGACATGCCCATGAGTTTGTTGGTCCACGAGCGCGAGAGGTCCTGGAGCTGGATCAGCTTCTGGCCCATCTCGATCTGCTGCTTGGCCTTGTCCTTGGAGATTATGTAGGTGATGAACTTCATGAACTGGTACATCGAGCCCATGTCCCCGGACTCCGCCATCTTTGCGAAGTAGAAGAAGAGCTGCATGAGCTGCTTGCCCTTGTTGGTGTCCTGATTGATCGCATCCCAGGAGTTCATGACGTTGTCCTGCACGTTCAGGGACTGAAGGTATGCGCTCGAATTGAACTGCTGCCCGCCCGCAGTCTGCGCTGCCCAGCCGGCCGGCGGGAACGTCGCCGCGCTGCCGCCGCCGCCCGTGGTCTGGGCCTTGGCGCCCGAGGCCTGTGAGCCTTCGCCGCCGGACTGCGTGTTGATCGTCGAGGCCTTCGCGCCGCTGCCTTCTTCCATCGCAGCGGCCTTGTTGAACTCGGTCAGGTCGAAGAGCGACTTGTTGCCCGCCTTTGTAAAAAGCTTATTCGCGTTGTCGATCATCCCGCGAAGCTGTTCCTGCATTTTTTCGACCTCGGCCTCCGCAACCCCGTTCTTCTGCGCATCCTTGATCTTGGCGAGGAGTGAAGACATCTCCCCATTGAGGGTAGCCGCGGCTTTGGCATAAAGATCGACAACCCCGGCAGAGTCTGAAAGCTGTGTTTGCCCATTCATGCTACTGATCAAATCCTGGAGCTTTGCCGTATATATGACACGGCCCTGGTCGTCCGTGATATTCACAATCGCAGCAGGATCCCTGTTCGTAAGTTTCGTATACCACTTGTTCCACTCCTGATCGTCGATCCTGCCATCGCCGGAGGTATCTATCTGAGCGCTGCGAACCTGAATGTCTGACATATCGTCCTCCTTCTGCTGCCGGATTCTATCCGGCCGGTGGCATATTTTACCACCGTCGACCTTCTTATATGCAAGCGGGATGCCAAGTCTTCCCCGGTCAACGATAAGACGGAGACCCAAATAAACCCTTGTTTTTAATCTAGTTATCGTCAGACGGAGCAAAGTATGCGGTCGATAGAAACCGGGGCTGGCTTACTGACTGGGGTGAGGACCCCCCGTTTATGGGGTCAGGGAACGGTCTGGACAGAGGGCGCGCCATCTTCAGGCGCGGGCAGCCCATCCTCGGGCATCGGGGCCTCGGGCGCACCCGGCGGGACCTTCCCCTGGAGGAGCTCGATCACCTGATCGGCATATCTGTTGGATTTGACGGCATAGAAATGGATCTGGTCGCCGATGATCGTGAGCGAAATGAAGAGCAGGAGGATGCCGACATACCCCTTCACGTGAAATCCCAGCTCCCAGACGTTGATCTGCGGCGCGACGCGGTTTGCGATGCCCAGTATTATGTCTGCAAGAAAGATAGCGATGATCACCGGCGCCGCCATCTGCAGCGAGATGTAGATCACCTCGCCCGTGATCCTCATGAAGAGGTCCATCAGCGGGAAAAACCCGGGGCCAGCGATCGGCAAGCCGAGCACCGGCAAAGTTTTGAAGCTGCCGAAGCAGGAATCCAGAAAGGCGAGGTGCCCTCCGAGGACGAGATAGAGGACTACCCCCAGCTGGAAGAGGAATACGCCCGACATCGACGCCTGCTCCCCGAGCTGGGGTATGAGGAGCCGCGCGATGGACATGCCGCGCTGGTTGTCGATCATCTGTCCCACGGCGGCGAAGGCGTGGAAGATGAAGGACACGGACATGCCTATCGAGAGGCCGTAGAATATCTCCTTGAGATAGAGGACCACGAGGGCGAGCAGGTCCTGCGAGAGATTCGGAGGGGTCTTCGGGACGATGTGCGGGTAAACGAAGATGGCCAGCACTATCGACGCCCCGACCACGACATATTTCGGCACCGGCTTGCCGAAAAGGAATGGAATGACCGACGCCATCATGAGCACCCTGACCCAGATGAGCGACAGGAAGATCAGATGGAACGTAACATTGATATTGACGCCGATTTTGCCGAGGAAGTCTTGCATGATTTTGGCTGTCAGCTAATGCACATACGTCGCGAAGGAGCCGTAGATCGAGGCGGTGAATGCAACGAGCTGCGCGAGCATCCATGGCCCCGCGATGGCCAGCGTCGCGACGATCGCGAAGAGCTTGGGCACAAACGTGAGGGTCTGCTCCTGGATCTGCGTCGTCGCCTGCAGGATGCTGATGGTGAGGCCGACGAGCATGGCGACCAGCACCGGCGGCCCCGTGAGGACAAGCGCCAGAAACAGCGACTGCTTTGCGACGGCGATAAAATATTCAGGCATAGCGATCAAACATACCCAAGGATCAGGCCCTTTGCGATGATATGCCACCCGTCCACCAGGACGAAGAGCAGCAGCTTGAACGGCAGCGAAATCGTGATCGGCGAGATCTGGAACATGCCCAACGACAGCAGGATGTTGGCGATCACGAGATCGATCACGAGGAACGGCAAAAAGATGATGAAGCCTATCTGGAAGGCCTCCGAGAGTTCGCTCACGACGAACGCGGGCACGATGTTGATGAAGTCCTGATCGGTGATCTCCGCCCTGTCTTCGTCCGTGGTCCGGAGTTTCAGCGCCAGGCTGTAGAAGAGGGTGCGCTCGGCCGGGTGCACGTGCTTGAGCAGGAACTTCCTCACCGGCTCCTTGGCCTCTCCCGCGCCCTTGGCCAGGAGCTGGATGGAGACCTGCGAGAGGAGGGGCTGATTCGTCCCCTGGTTTATCGTCTCGCCGGCGGCGCGGTAGACGTCGTAGCCCACCGGGACCATGATGTAGATCGTGAGGATCATCGCCAGCCCCGTGATGACGATGTTGGGAGGAACCTGCTGAGTGCCGATGGCATTCCTTATGAGAGACAGGACCACCGCGATCTTGACGAACGAGGTGATCATCATGATCAGGATCGGCACCATCGCCAGGACTGCGAGCACTATGAGCAAAACCAGCGGCTTCGAGATGCCCACGGAACCGGCCTGAGCATACGCAACCCCGGACAGCCCCAAACCCGCGAGCGACGTCAGGGAGCAAATCACCAGTTTCTTTTTCTTGTTCGCTTTCATCGAGCGTTAATCGGATTGCCGTTTTTGGCCTCCGACTCGGAAATCTCAGCGACGAGGCTTATACCATGATCCGCAACTCCTATCACCAAATATCTTCCGCCAACCTGAACCAGGTAGAGCGACTTCCTCGGCTCCAGCATGTGGCGCCCGAGAATATTGAAATAGCGCCCCTGCTGGAAGCGCTTCATGGCGCCGATGCGCGGCGCGGCGTACTTGAGGATCAGGATTGCAGAGACGCTAACGATCCCGAGGACGAGGAGCATCTTGATGAAGAGCCACGTGAAATCCACGGCGTTCGAGCCGGTCGGCTCCACCGTAGGAATTTGAGCCAGCATCAAAGCTATATTCATCGGTTATCTCACATGGCACAGCTGTCATTCCCGCGAAAGCGGGAATCCCGTGGATACAATGGGATTCCTGCTTTCGCAGGAATGACAAAATACGTGCCCATTATTGGTTAAAGATCATTAACGCACCATTTTGAGAATGCGCACGCCCATCTTCCCTTCCATCTCGACTAACTCGCCGCGGGCGATAAGCCTGCCGTTTGCGACGAGATCGACGGTCTCCCCGGGCGCCCGCCCCAGGTCGACGACCTGGCCCACGCGATATTTGATGAGCGCGCCCACATCGGTCGTCATCTTGCCGATCACCGCCACGAGGTTCACTGGAACATCGGGGGCGAGTTCGGCGAGCTCGTCTGCAAGCGTGCGCGCGGCGGTTGTGCCATCGGATACCGGCGGCTGCGCGCGGACCTCCGGCGAAAGGCCGGAGATCGGCTCGTCCATGCCAGTCATTTCCTCATTCTCACCCACTATCGTATTCCCGGGGAGAAGGCCCTCCTCCTCATGTGCCGGGGCAGGGAGGCTCGCGTCCTCTTCCATTTCCTCAAAGGCCTCGAAGTCCTGGCTTTCGAGCGTTTCCGATGTCTTCTCGTTGCTCTTCTTCATGTCAATCTCCCTTATGGATGCCGGATATGCTGCAGAGGACGCGCTTATCGTCGACTGCCACTTGAGCATCGATGCCGCCGTGCAGGCCGTCGCCCACCCTGAGGACCACCGAACCCGACGGGCGGCCGTCCTCGAACACCATGGAGCTTTGATCGAAGATGATCACGTCCCCGTCCTCAAGCTCGGCCAGGTCAGATGCGGCAAGCGTCGTCCTGCCGGCCTCCGCCCACAGCGGCGAGCGGATGTAGCCGAAACGGGCAAGCTGCCCCGCCCTCCAGTCGCGCTCTCCCTTTCTGATCTCGCCCGGAGCCTCCACGCAGAGCATCCCCTCTTCGACGAACGGATCCGGAAGCGCGAGCCTCACGAAACCGGAATGCGACCCCAGCGCGACGCGGAAGGTGAGGACCGCTACGCCGTCCTCCGCCCCGGCCAGATCGCGCATCTCGTGCGGCCCGAAGGCGAAGCGATCGAAGCGGAAATGGACGCGCGCGTCCTTCCCGCAGAGCCTGTGGATGTGCGCCATGATCTGGAGGATCAGATATTCAAGCACCCCCTGCTCCGTGTCCGAGAGGACGCGCGGCTCAGGATAAGTCTCCGTCCGGCCGCCCAGGAGCCGCTCCACGGCAAGCTGGGCCAGCGGCGAATCGATCTCCACGATCGCCCCGCGCGAGAGTGGGGCAAGCCCCACGACCGCCATGACCGCCGGCTGCGGTATCTTCGACAGGAATGAAGAATAGGTCTCCTGGTGAACCGCCGATAGCTGAAACGAGAATTCCTCGCCGACGTGCCGCGCTATGGCCTCGCCGACGCCCTTGGCAAAACCCTCGCGGAGACCAGTGGCCGGCAGATATTCGTGGACGGCGCGCAACAGTTCCTGTTCGCGCCTGGAAACTTTCTTGAGCCTGAAATGGAAAGGTTTGGTGGCCATGTCGTATCGCGTGATGCGTGACGGAATATATCAGCTTACGATGATCTCATCAACCTCAATGCCCTTCTTCTGAAGGGCGTCACGGATCGCCCCGGCGTTCTTCTCGAACACCGCGCGGCCCTTCTTGTCGGCGGTCCTGAAGTGGACGCTGACCTTGCCGTCGCGCGAGGTGACGCGAAGCTTCAAGCCCCTGAACACGTTCTCGTGCAGGTCCATCTGCATCTCTTTCTCGCCCTTGCGGTTGATGCCGATGCGCACGTACTGGACTATCTTGTTGAGGATCTGCTGGGTGATCGCCGGCTGATGCGCAGCATCGGCGCCCTTGAGCGACGACTCGAGCTTGGCCGCGAACTTCCCCTGCAGGTCGACCGGGACCGACTTCGCGGCGGACCTGGAGAGCGCCCGGGAGAGTTCCCGCCTGCCGGCTGTGCCGTAGCCCCCTTGGCGGGAGCCATCCGAACCGCCATGCTGCTTCGTCTGCGCCTTGGACATCACCTTATGGCCGGCAAATCTGGCCTCCGCGCGCTCACCCTTCTGGCGCGAATCCCTGCGCCCCTTGCCGTCATCCTCATCGCGCCGGCGATCCTCGCCATGGCGTTCATCGTGCCTGGCCGCCTCCCGGATCGCCTCCTCGGTGACGGTCTTCGACTGGGGCTGGGTGGTCTGTGTCGGATTCGATGCCAGTCGGCTCCGCTCGAGGATCTTGTTGAAATCGGCATCCTTGGGGGGAGTGCGCACCGGCTCCTTCGACATATCGCGAAGCCTGTCCTCGCGCGCCATATCAACTTTTTTGGTATCGTCGATGGTCATGGACGCCTCACTTTACCTCTCAAACACCGACTTCTCCCCCCGCCACCTTCTGAGCTGATGGATCGTCCCGCCGAGTTCGTCCATCTCGCGCTCCTCGCGGCGGTTCAACTCGCCCTGTATCTTCTTTTCCCAGAGCTGCTTGTGCTTCTCCATTATCTGGAGCGCCTTTGCGGCGTCGATATAGGCTCGGCGGGCGCGGGCCACTTCCTCCGTGCAATCCTCGATCACCTGTTTCTGATCCTCTATCTCCTCTTTCTTGGCCTCTTCGTCATCCTTGAGGCTCCTCAAGAAATTCACATGGACATTGCCCTCTCCGACGTGAGCGCCGCGGGCCATTTTCCCCTTCATCTCGGTCCGGGCCTTCTTCCAGCGCTCCACGATCCGATCCTTTTCCTCCTCCAGCTCCTTCAGTCGGTCCTTCGCCTTTTTGAGGGCGATGAGGGCGCGGGCGAGCACGGACTCGGCCCGCTTCTTCATCTGGGTCTTGATGGTCAAGAGCGCCTGCAGCCTGTATCTTTGCTTCGCCATAGTCACATCACTCAAATATCCCCTTCAGCATCGCTATCGAGTCTTCGATGGACACGGGCTCGTCGACGCTCTGTTTGAGGAAGTTATTCACCTCCTCGATCTTTTCGATGGCGTAGTCGACCTTTGGGTCGCTCCCCTCTTCATACGCGCCGATGAGGATCAGGTCGCGCTCCTTCTCGTAGTTTGCCACGACCTCGCGGAGCTTGCGCGCGGCGTCGCGGTGGTCCTCATCCACGATCGAGTCCATGACGCGGCTGATGCTCTCGGAGACGTCGATCGCCGGATAGTGGCTGCGCGCCGCAAGCGCCCTGGAGAGGATGACGTGCCCGTCGAGTATCGAGCGCGTCTCGTCGGCCACCGGCTCGTTCATGTCGTCGCCCGCGACGAGTATCGTGTAAAACGCGGTGATTGAACCCTTGTCGGAGTTGCCGGATCTCTCGAGGAGCCTCGGGAGCGTGGAAAAGACCGACGGCGTGTAGCCCTGCCTCGCCGGCGGCTCGCCAACCGCAAGCCCCACCTCGCGCAAGGCCCTCGCAAAGCGCGTGATCGAATCCATCATGAGCATCACTTTTCTGCCCTGATCGCGGTAGTACTCGGCGATCGCCGTCGCCACATACGCCGCCTTGAGCCTGACGAGCGAGGGCTGGTCTGAGGTCGAGACGATGACGACGGAGCGGGCAAGCCCCTCTTCGCCGAGATCCTGTTCGATGAAGTCGCGCACCTCGCGGCCTCGCTCTCCCACGAGGCAGATGACGTTGATGTCGGCCTCCGTGAAGCGGGCGATCATGCCGATGAGCGTGGACTTGCCCACACCCGCTGCCGCGAAAAAACCGACGCGCTGACCTTCGCCCACGGTGAGCACCGCGTCGATCGCCTTGATGCCGACCGATATCGGCTTTGTCACGCGCTCCCTCTTCATCGCCTCCGGCGGATTGGCCGTGACAGGATATTCCGCTGAAAACTCGAGAGGCCCCTTCTCGTCGATGGGGTCGCCCAGACCGTCTAGTATCCTGCCCAGGAGCCCGTCCCCCACGCGCACGGTGAGCGTGTGGCCCGTAGGAATCACGTCGTTGCCAAGGCCAATCCCCTCGAGTTCACCCAGGGGCATCAGCAACACTTCCTGGTCGCGGAACCCCACGACCTCCGACTTGATGGGCGTGCGGCCGTGATGCGGGATGATGAAGCAGAGCTCGCCGATGCGGACGCCGGGCACGACTGCGCGCACGACGATGCCCGTGAGTTCCGTCACCTTTCCCTTGATGTTGTAGGTCGATACCGCCGAGAGGAGATGGTGGTATTTGTGAAAGTCGACAACCGGCAGGTCGCCCTTTTTATCCATTATTCACCCCGAGCGCTTTTCTGATCGCTGCCAATTGCGTCTCGATCTGCGCGTCGATCGTTCCGACCTCCGTCTCCACGACGCAGCCCCCTTTGGCAATCGCCCCGTCCTCACGGAAGAGCAGGCGGCGGGTTTTGTCCAGGAGATCGCGGAACTCATGCTCGCCTGACATCATCGACTTGTAGTCTTCGGGATTGAGCTTCACGGTGATGCGGTCCCCCAGCGCTTTTTCGAGGGCCTGATGCACCACGCCCTTTATGAGCTCCGGATTTTCTGCGGCCGCGCGACCTATCACCTTCTCGGCTATCGACATCACGAGCTTTATGACCTCTGGCTCGGCCTGGTCGTAGAAGTTCCGGCGCAGCTCGTCCAGCATGATCAGCTTCTCGGTCACCTGGGCCAGCCCCTTCGATTCTCCCTCGGCATATCCTTTGCGGATCGCCTCATCGCGCCCGGATTTTGCATCCTCGAGGACGCGCCTGGCCTCATCGCGTATGCGCCCGGCCTCCTCTTCGGCGGCGACGAGTATCTTGTCCGCCTGGCCCTGCGCATCCATCACGCGCTTGTGGACCACGCCGCCGGAATCGGGGATCGCATCGGCCACATGGCGCGCATGCGCCGCGCCGCCCTTGTCAGCACCGCCGCCCTTTATTATCTTCGCAGCCATCTCGAACTCCTTTGCCTCTTTTCCCTCTCCCCTGGTGGGAGAGGGTCAGGGTGAGGGGGAATTTCTATCTGTGTTTGTAGCACACGGCGGGCATTATGCCAACTGTTGGACGCTGGACAGGCTGGCAGTTATTTCGTCGGAAATCCCCCCGGAAGCCGGCTCCCCAGAGTCTGGAGAAGGTGTTTCAGAGGTAAAAAAGCGGCCCCATGAGGGGTCTATGCGGCCATCCTCAGCGAGCGACGCCACGATCCAGAGGATCATGTCCCTGCGCTCGGCCGCGAGGGCGCGGCGAGGGCAGATCCGGCGCTCGTCTATGAACCTCTTCAGGAGATAGCCATCCGAGGGATCGAGCCTCTGCTGCAGGAGCCTCACGAGCCTTGTGTGCTCATCGCCGAGCGCGCTGGCGAGGGCCGCAAGCCCGAACCTCATCAGCATTCCGTCGGGGCCGACGCGCCTGCCCTCAACCTCGAGGACTGTGAAGCGCGCCTGCCGCACGAGTTCTGGCGAGATGCCCCGCATATCCCTCATCCGGCCCTGAAGGCGCTTCGCATCCTTGAGCTCCAGGCGGTTCAGCACCACGTGCAACACCTTGCCCGCCATGCCGGTGAGGGCAATGCCGAGCTCCGTAAGGCCTGCCTCGCGGATGACCTCCTCGAGGTCCTCCCCCTTGAGATAGTAGAGCTTCGAAAAATCGAATTTACCGATGGCGCGCGATACGGGCATCGGCAGAAAGTGGCGCTCGAAACGGCGGCGTATCACCTCGAGGACCGGGGCCGCCACGGCGAACGATTCGACCATATTCGGGAGCTGGGCCCGAAGCATCGGCGGCATGTTCTTCAAGATGTAGCGCACGTGCTGCGACGGAAGCGAGCGGAGTATAATGCCGATCACCCTCGGCGGCTCTTCGCAGAGGCGCTCGAGTATCCAGGCCGGATGCACCTCGGCGAGACTCGAAAAGCGTTCGGCGGCGACCGCCTGCCTGATGAGCTGCTGCGCCCTGTTCTCGCGATCGGCCCCTTCCGAATATAGCGCGATGAGATCCCCGCAGACGCCGCGGTTGGAATCAGACATGTAGTCGGCGATCTCCGCGGCATCCGCACCGCCGTGGAGCACAGCCATCGCCGCCAGAACCCGCTGTCTGTTGCTCAAGTGGCTATCCATAAACTCCTTGTGCCTTTATTTACTGCACCTGCGTGTTGAGCACATTCTTCACCGAAGAGACTGCATTTTCAGTGACCTTCACCGTGAGCTCCGTCATCTGGGAAAAATGGAAGACGTGCGCCTGGATGACGAGCAGCTCCTGGTTGGAGAATTTCTTTCCGCTGTAGAGGACGTGATTGACGAGGCTGTCCATCTGCATCTGACCCTTGTTGACCTCGCCCAGCATGTCCAGCACCTTCTCTGATGCTGCCGGCTTCGAGAGGTCGGTCGCGTCCGTCGCGGGCGTGAAATCGACGCCGTCACCGCCCAAGGACTCGACGCTGGATGTCGGACTGATGTCCTGATTGCCTCCGACTCCCATCGTGTTGGCAAAATCCGCGCCGCTGTCCATCTGCGCGAGCATATCCTTGAAATTGGATCCCTGCATCTGCGGCTTCGCCATCTCATCGGACTTGATGGACGCCTTGGCCAGGGCTTCGCTCGAAAGTTTGCTGACTATCGCTTCGATCGCCATGATTTACTCCTCGTCTCCCCCTTCGTTTTCCGGCCTTGCTGCCGACCGACCGCGGATGCGCTTGAAGAGCAGCGACAGGGCGCGCGCATGGAGCCTCGATGTCCACGACTTCGAGAGCCCCAGCTTCGTCCCCACATCCTCGAGCGTCCGATTTTGAAAGTAGTACATCATGATCAGCTGCTTCTCCTTCTCCGGCAGCGTGCCGATGGCGTCGCGCATGTGGCGCCTGACCTGCATGAACTCGGTGCGCTGCTCGACGTTCGTTGCGTTCGTGTCCTCGACGTCAGAGTCCTCGGATGCGTCGAGCGAGATGATGTAGATGGATGCCAGGCTGTTGACGGTCTCGGCGATGACGTTCTCGTCACCCTCGAACACGCTGCTCTTGTTGGCGACCGTCCCGCCGCCATGGAGGGATTTGTTCTGCAGGTACTCGTTCGCGGCCTCATCGAACTTGATCTTCGCGTACAGCGTGCGCGGCAGCCAGCCGCTGCGGCGCAGGCCGTCGTATATCGCGCCCTTGACCCGGTAGTATGCGAATGTCTTGAAGTCGACGTCCTGGGCCTCGTCGAACCGCTTGGCCGCTTCGAGGAGCCCAAGCCTCGCGTTGCACAGGACCTCCTCGTAGTCGACGGCTGCTGAAAGGCTCTGGCAGACGCGGTTGGCGATCGAGGCAGCATAGGGCATGTATTGGTTGATGATATCATCTCGTTTTTTGAGCGCCGCGAACTCCTTCTTCGTTACCTCCCGGCCGCCCGCCTGTCTCTGCCTCGCCGCTTCCGCCGCCTTGCACGCCTCTTCCCTGGCCCTCTGGCGCGCGCGCAGCTCGAGTTCCTGACGGGTGGGCTTCCTGAGTGCTTTCGGCGCCGCCTTGAACATCTTTCCCCCCTTGAAAAACCTCCGACTTATAAATGCGTTCAGTGATGCTCCGTCCAATTTGAATGCAGAAAGCGTGCCAGCCCGGGGGGCTTGAGGGCCTACTTTCCTAACGCACTGTTTTTAAGGAGGTTATCGATCGGACAAAGCGTCAGACGGAGCAAATCAAAGGGATCGGGGCAGCCATTTTTGGGGGGAGGAAACCCCAGAATAAAAAGCCGGCACCCCAATTTCTGGGCTCAAATGAGCGATAGGCATTTCGTGGAGGTAAATATAGATAAAGGGGACATTCCCTTTGTCCTTTTGTTCATCAATTGCGAGGTAGCGCCACGCGGTCTTTCAATCCTGCCTTTGCCAAACCTACGGCAATCAATTGGGAAACAAAGGAGCGGTGGTGGGGGTCTTTGATCTCTTCAGTGGCGGCAATGGAGCGTTCAAATAGGGGGACCGCTTTTTCCTGCAATCCTGCCTTTGCCAAACTTTCGGCAATCAATTGGAAACCAAGGGAGCGAGGGAAGGCGTCTGTGATCTTTTCGACGGCAGCAATGATACGTTCAAAGAGGGGAACCGCTTTTTCCTGCAATCCTGCCTTTGCCAAATTCACGGCAATCAATTGGAAAGCAAAGGGACAGTCTTCGCCATCCGTGATCTTCTCGGCGGCGGCAATGAGACGTTCGAAGACGGGGATCGCTTTTTCCTTCAATCCCGCCTCTACCAAATCTTTGGCAATCGATTCGAAAACAAAGGGGAGAGCGGAGGTATCCGTGATCTTCTCGGCGTCGGTAATTTTTTTAAGAAAGCGCTCCTCTGCCGTTAACTCAAACCCGGCCAGTTCCCACTCTATTTTGTAGCGCTCGTCAACCACCCTCCTTTGCCCGCTTGCGTCTATTATCACAACGGTGGGAAAGGATTGAACTCCCCACGCCTTTGCCAGCTCTTCATTTTCTGTTCGAAGAAAGAGGTGTTGCCCCCCTCCTTCCCTCGCCATCCGGTCAAAATCAGGGGCGTATACTTTGCAGGGCCCGCACCAGTCGGCGGAAAAGGTGATGATGGCGTACTGGCCGGGATGAAGTCTTTTCGTCTGTCCTTTCAACTCACCCGGGGTGGCCACCTCCACCACCCGATTCTCAAAAGGGGCTGCCCCTTCCTGCCTGTATCCGGGGGAGACCAAAAATTGCGGCTCGGACAATCGAACGCCGGCCGCTGCGTAGGCATACCGTTCATCCCAACTGATCGCATGATCCCCGTTCAAGTCGGGAACCTCGCTCGCCGGCGCCCAGAGCCTTGGCGCCATTTCCCCGCAACAGACCGTTTCGTTTTTGCTCCCTGCGGAGATAAAAAGGGTCTTCGGATCGTCCATGAAGACCCGGTTCCAGTTTCCGCTGTAACACTGATCCATGACGACACGGCGCCTCGACGAGGGGATGCCGTCCAAAAGGCCGGCCAGATCATGACAGGCGCTCCCCATGCAAAGCGTGGCCCCTTTCCCGTCAGCCCCGCCTTTATCGCCATGGCCGGTGGTGTAGATGAAGAGCTCATCTTCCGGGCCCATTTTACCCTTGAGATCGGCGACCATCTTCTGGATGTCTTCCGGTGTCGCCCCATAATAATGGTCGTGCGGAGCGGAGGGTTTGACGGGAGAGGCGACATAAGTTTCCCAATCTTCGCCACCCTGGGCCTCAAAATAATTGGTCAAACTTCTGCCGATATTGACGAGATGTCTCTCCTCCGTATCCCCATTGATGAGCAAAGCAAATTTGGCCATGATGATGGAACCCCTAAGAGCGCAGTTCAAACCTCAGATAAACTCGTCCCACCCGCCCATAAAAATTCCCTTTTTTGTGTGGACGACCAGCAGGATGACATCAACCCGCCTTCTTCGCCTCCGGGATGTTCTTCATTATCGCATCCGTCATAGCATAGCGGGCATGGTCACGGATGGATTCAGGAAACGTCCCCAGGGACTTCTCGACATTCGATTGCCAGACGGGAGTCAGCTTTTCCAGATTTTCCCTTCCTTTTACCGTCATCATCGCTTCAAGCGCCTTGCGGGTTTGTTCGCGCACCTGAGGGAGGCTCTCGCTCTTGCGACCCACTAACATCGCCAACTCACTGGCAAAGTTCGCGTCGGGAATTGCGGGCGAACCATATCCGGATTTCGGCGCTGCACTGGGAGCCTCAGTCCTGCTGGCTCCTTGCGGTGCAATGCTTTCTATTGAATTTTGACGAGTGGATCCGATCGGTGTCAGCATCATCACCTCGCTTATATTCTCTGCGCCATTCCTGACATGGCCCCGGCGCGGGCGTCAAGGACCTTCATGATCTCGCCTTCGCTGGCGGAGATATCGAAAGATGCCGGCTCGATCGGAGACGATCCTCCAAGATTCAAACCCGGAAAAGATACCTGCGTCGGATTTTCCCTCTGCTGTTTCTCTGCGGCTTTGGCCTGCGACTTGGCCTGCGACATGTCTCCAATAGAGCCCAAGCCGTACATGCCGGCCGCCGCGATCGCCGCTGGCGGAAAGATGAACGAAAGGGGCGCAGCTATGGCGCCCAGCACCCTGCCGGCGCCGGAGAGAAAACGCCCGAACCAGCCGGGCTTCTTCTGTTCGCGCTCATGGGGATCCTGCCCCTGGACCGTCCGCATCTCGAATCTCACGAGGTCAGGTTGAATGGAATTGAGTGACACAGCGCACCTCCCGAATGATTGTTTCACTGCTCTCATCATTATTATCGGCCGGGAGGGACCCTGAAGTTGCTAAAAAAACAGCCGATAGTTGATAGCTATCGGCTGCCATGTAACTATCTGATTTTAAACAACTTATAATTCGTCATCCGAAGTGCCGCCGCCGAGGCGCGGGAGAGAACCCTCGTCGAGGATATGACCCTCTATTGCCGGGTGCCCTCCGGCAGGCCCCTGGAGGGCAGCCAGCGTCCTCCTCACCCGGCTCCCCTGCACTATGAATATGATGAGGGCGGCGGATATGACGACGAGCAGAAGGAAGAATATGAGCAGGTACACCTTGAGCCGGTCCTTCGACTCAGAATCCAGCTTGAGCCCCATCAGCTCCTCGGACGGGCTCATCGCGGCAGTGACTGCTGCAGGCGGCGGGAGGCCCGGGGCCTCCGTGGGGAGCGTCCTCACATCGCCGGGCCGGAGCGCCTTCTCATCCCCCGTGATATAGCTGATGATCACCGTGACGTCGCGCGGGTTCATCCCCTCGACGGAGTTTGCCACGAACTGCTGTATCTTCGGCTCCGTGACCGACTCGATGCCGCTGATATCGGGCTTTGAACGGATGACGACCGACGCCGTCGGGCGCAGCTGCTTCTGCCTCTCGGCATCGCCGAACTCGTCTTTCGTCGGGACGTTGAGGACCACGTCGGCGCTCACTATCTGGGGTATGCGCTGCAGCGAGTTTATGATCTCGCCCTTGAGCGCCAGGAGATAGCGCGCCTTCTGTTCATCCGGCGTGGGGATCAGCCCCTTCTCCTTGTAGACGCCGGTGAGGCCCAGTTCCTTCCGCCGCGGGAGGTTGTGCTGCACGAGCAGCGAGCGCGACTTGACCATGTCCGCATCCCTCACCTCAAGCGAGTAGCTCACCTCGTTTTGCAGGACCACCTTCTTCTTGATCGCCTTGATGTTGTTCTCGGAGAGGAGGACGAGTATGTCGTTCGCCTCATCCTCCGACAGGTTCTGATAGAGCTCTATCCTGCCGCAGCCGGACACGATGAGGACGATTGCGAAGCACACCACCATCAGCGCAGGAATGAGTTTTGACCTGTTCATGATGCCTTTCCTCCCTTTTCGCCAGCCGCCGGCACGAGGCCGTTCTTGATCGCGTCGATGAGCGCCCTGGCAAACTCGCCAGCGCCCCCGCGATCCTCCTTCGCCACCGCCGTCAGAAGTTCCATCGCCTTGCCGCGCTTTCCTGAGAAGAAGAGCGCCTCTCCCATATAGACCCTGGCGAAGACACTCTTCGAATCGATTTTGAGAGCATTGGTATAATAGCGCATCGCCTTTGCAAGCTTGCCTTCGCAGAAATCGACGTTCCCGAGCGCAACAAGCGGCACCTCGCTGTCGGGCGCGATCACGGAGAGGCCCTCGAAGAGCTCGCGGGCCTCCTTGAACCTCTTCATGCCCATGTAGATGTAGCCCGCCTCCATCATCACTGCCAGGTGCTGGCGATCAATTGAGATCATAACAATACCCCACAATACCCCCGTAGCTCTAAAAAAACCCGCGGACTGCATTATATGCAATCCGCGGGGAGAATTCCAACCATCATTTCAGCCTATCATCTTGCCTGGAACTTTTCGATCATCGACATGCGGGCGCGATGGTCCGCAGAGAGGATGTTCGACTTGGTGTTCCACGACTGCATGTTGTTCTGCATGACAGCCTGCAGCTCGAGCAGCTGGAGGTTGTTGCTGTTCATCGTGTTGATCATGTCCATCTGCGACATGCCATTCGCGCCGGCGACGGCATTTGTGCCGCTAAGACCCCCTGCGCCTATAGAATCGCCTTTGTAGCCCATGCCGGCCGCAAGATACGGCGCACCGCCCGACATCCCGCCGCCCACCGACGCACCGTAGGCGCCACCGCCGCCGATTGATCCCGACGCTGCGCCTATGCCTGAAAACGCCGCGCTCAGCACCGCCGCGGAATTGGTGCCTCCGTACACCTGCCCCGCCGTCATGGCGGTGGGCCCCATCGCGCCTATCGCGTCCATCATGGAGTTGAAATCAGGGCCGGAGCTCATGCCCTTCATCTTGGTGCCCTTTTTATTTGCACCAAGCTGTGGAACCAACTGGGGATTGATCTTCTCAATGGTCATATTTTGCCTCCGCACTCTTTTCCTTCCACTCATATTATCGGCAGGGGCACTACCCGAAGTTGCGCGCATATTGAAAAAAAGTTGCGCCGCACGAATTATATTTCAATGTGCTGATATATAAGACTAATTTTGAAGGGACGGGCGGTTACTGCCTGTGGGTCGCGCGCTTTGAGGCTTCTTCGTTGAGGCGATACTTGATGGCGAGGAGCTCGCGGAGGAGGTCCAGCGTAAGTTCCAGGGAGTGCATCGCCTTTCTGGCCTCGCGCTGTGTCTTCAAGCCCTTCTTGCTCTTGGATATATCCATCAGATCGGCGTAGGCGATCTCGAAGGCCGCGTTTATTTCTCCGAAGTCCTCGGTATCGATGAGCTTTTCAACCGCCGGATAGCCCGCCTGCCCATAGCGGCCTTTATCATTATCTGTTGCGCGCCGTGCAGACATATGGGGGAAGATAACAAAAGGGTCAGAAAAAGCAATCGCCGAAAAACCGACCCAGATCATCGCCTCGGTTTGCGGCTTGCCCCATCATGCCGGTAATATTCGTAGATTACTTTTTCACCGTAATATCGTAAGAGGGGGTCGTCGCTCCAGCCGGGTGGTTTCTTTCCGGTGCGTTGAATTTCGCCGAACCTCTTTTCCATGTCCTTTATGGGCGGCCATGTGAAAGCGGGCAAGGGAGGATTGGCCCCTAAAGGAAAGTTCTGCTTACAGACGTCCAATATCGGACTCACTTTGGGTCGATTGTAATAGACCGCACTGCAAAGCAGAGGGAAAAGTAATCCATCATAGGCACCTGAAGCGTTCTCCTCCGAGAATAGGGCCATTAGTTCTTTGCGATAAATGTAGCGGCTGTAATCCTTGAAGCCCGAGAACTGCAGCAAATCAATATAGGTGGCAGGTTCGACAAAGATCGGTCCATCATACGGGGGCGCCTCACGGGCAGCTGTGGAAATTGGTGTCGGCGTGACAGTCACGGGCACTGTATATTTCACCTTTTCAGAAGGCGGCCTTTGACCTTCTCTCCGGCGTGATATCCAGCGCACGTCTGTGTTTCTGATTTTTTCATCGATTGAACGACGATGCGAACGCATACTCAGAACCAAATTAAACAACTTTAGGTACATCCTTCTTTTCTGCGCGCCCAGTGAATCCACTTTCTTGACCCATCGCCTTGTGTCGCCGGAGATTTTCCCGACCCAGTTATCAAGGGACCGGCCGAGCTTGGCGGCGATCGGGTTCATTCCACACAAGATTTCATCATAAATACCCCAAACAGCTATGCTATCATCACTATAAGTATAAGGAGAATCTAATTTAACATAATCTGGAGCCATCCGTCTGCCGTTGAGGATCGCGCAGAGGAATTTCATCATGGAGACGATCATCTCTCTGAACTCTTTTTCTGGGATCCGGCGTCCGCTGCCTGGGTTGTCGAGGAAGGAAAGGGCGGTTTCTATACCTGCCGGATCGATCGATCTGTTCACGCCATCCCTTAAAAGCTTCAGAAAAAAGGATTCACGCTTCTCCGGCGGCAGTGACGTGTAATAATCGGCCATCTCCTGTGTGCGAAAGACGAGGCCCCCCCAACCGAAACGGTTCATGACAGACGGCACCACGAAGCTTGAGCCAATCATATCCGGAAAGGAGTCTAGCGACTCCACCAGTGCCTTTATCTGTTCAGGCTTGCTCAATTTTAAAAATACATCCACTCTCGGTCTTTCATCGTCTTGCTTGTTGCCGAATGCGATCAGCGGTGTGGGTATTGCGGGCGCCTTCCCCTTTTCAAATGGATTGTAGCTGGCGTATTTTTCAATAGTGTTTTCGTCGGAGTAATCCCTGGCGCCGGGGGGAAACGCGTATATCGTGCCTGTAGCAATTGCATCGCTCTGTCGTGGACGCTGTTTTGACACGGTTTGTTCACTGCAGGCTCCGAGTCTTGACGGATCGGCGATCACAAGCTCGTCCTTTTCAACGACGGGGGAGTCTTCGCCTCTCATTTCCAGAAAGGCATCGTATTTGACGTGAGCATCGTATATCCTGGGATAGCAGGGATCGAGAGGATTGGTTTCGTTGTCCCTCAAATCCCAGACGGTCCGATTTTTTTCGTCATAGATGACCGCGGGGGCATGATCTCTGTATCTTGCGATGCTTAAACCAGAAGTGTTTATGCCGGCAAAGGCCATCTTGAGGAGGATCACGTCGCGTTCGCCGTCGCAGTTGCATCCTGTCCCCTCGAAGCAATTTCTGCTCTGGCCGTAGTCTCGATCATAAACCTGCCTGTAATTCGGATAGACATCCCGCGCGAGGATTTGCTCCCGTATCACCCTCTCAACAGGAACCCCCTTTGCGAACGCATCGCGCGCCGGCCCCGCCTCCTTTTCAAGCCTTTCGAAGAGCGCCGCAAGATATTCTCCCACCAGGGATTTCGGCGTGGTGTGCGCCACCTCCGCGGCTATGCCGAAGCGCGCGGTGTCGTGCTGAAGTTTGCGGTCCGCGCGCCATTCCCTGAGGGCCGTCCTGGCGACGGACGCAAGTTTCTCTTCGTCCAGCCCCTCGCCGCTTTTCCAGTCGATCTGTTCGTTGACCTCAGAGTTGAGGCTGTCGACCTTGTCCCTCCCTATCTTCTTCGATCCGATTGCCACGAGGGTGCCTATGATTGGGATAAGGTAAAATGGAGACATCTGCACGGGGTCCGCGCCCGCCTCGGTCCACCTCATGTAGCTGTTCCAGTAATAAGCCGCGTTTTCGGTGTAGGTGCGCGCCTTCCTTACAAGTTCTTCCAGCTCGGCCATCGGTGCGGTATTTATCCTGGTTTTGTAATCCCTGAGGAGTGCCTGCGCTGCATTGAAATCGTGGTCGTAGGTGTCCCTGTACTTCGCCGAATTGGAGAATTTCTCCGCGCCCCAGCGGATGGGGCTCGTGTGCTCTCCAAGGTAGCTGTCGTGACGGGATGACAGTTCGTCCAATTGACGATGGAGGCTGTCATAGTCACCCTGAAGCTCACCCAGGCACTCCAGCTCCGGCATGTCCGAGCATATCTTCACGCATATCCCCTTCCCTTCTATTATCGGCAGCCCGCTATTATTGTTGCGTGGTTTTTATACCAGAAGTCAGATTGCCTCATCTTTCAGCGGGTTACGAGGATTAATGCGCGGCACGCAATGCGGCCAGCAAGTCTTCGATGTCTTCTGGCAACGGGGCGACAAACTCCATCCGCTTGCCGCTTTTGGGATGGTCGATCCCGAGGCGCCAGGCGTGGAGCGCCGGGCGGGGAAAATCCGCGACCGCGTCGTGCAGTGGGCCGGCAGGGACGCGGCCCGCCTTTCTCACGCCGCCATAGAGGGGGTCGCCAACGAGGGGATGGCCAGCTTCTGTGAAGTGTACTCGGATCTGATGCATCCGGCCGGTGCGAAGTTCGATCTCGATCCAGGACAGATGCGAGCCGAAGCGCTCGGCCACGCGCCATTCGGTGAGCGATGCGCGGCCCTTCCTCGTGTGCACCGACATCTTCTTGCGATCGCCTGTCGACCGGCCGATCGGCTGATCGAAGCTGCCGCTATCGGCGCGCATCGCGCCAAAGACGAGCGCGAGATAGATCTTCGTCACCGTCCGTGCCTTGAACTGCGCTGCAAGCGAGCGGTGCGCCTCGTCGTTTTTGGCGGCGATGATCGCGCCGCTCGTCCCCATATCCAGCCGATGCACGATCCCGGGTTTCAACTCACCGCCGATCCCGGACAGATCGCCGCAATGCGCGAGGAGCGCGTTGACGAGAGTGCCGCCCGGATGGCCCGCGGCAGGATGCACGACCATCCCGGCGGGCTTCGCCACGACTATGATGTCGCCGTCCTCATAGATGATGTCTAGCGGGATATCCTCTGGCTTTGCGCTGGGCGAAGAGGGAGGAGGCACATCGACCGTCACGCGATCGCCCGCCGCAACCGCGCGCGCAGCCTTCGCGCTCGCGCCATTGAGCAGCACACAGCCATCCTCGATCAGGCGCTTCGCCTGCGAGCGCGAGAGGCCGCGCACGGACTTCGCGACAAACGCATCGAGTCGCATGCCGGCATCCCTGGAATCGGCGGAGGCGATGGCTTCGCCGACCGGAACATCAATTGTTTCGCGCATCAGAAGGGGCATGAGCTGGCACATTATCCAGCCTCCATCCCATCCAGCGCGGCCAGAAGCCCGGAGAGGAACCTCCGGGCGCCGGAGATCAGCTCCTTTGGAGGTTTTTTGAGCTTGAGACTCACCTCGCCATCCCTCTCCTCGATTCCAACTTTGAATGATTGGGGCTCAATATGCGCGGACTTTTTGTCACCGACGAGGGATCCCAGAATCTTCACGAAGCCGGTCAGGTCGATCTCCCTCTGTGCCGCGGGCAAAGAAACTTCGGCTGGCGAAGGAGTTTTGTCTTCACTGGCCATCTGCAGGTCTTCGATTACCTCGGGTTTGACCTCGCCCGCCGCCTTGCAATCATCGGCATCGCAAATGATGCCCTTCAATCGCTCTATGAATGCCGAACCTTTTTCAAACGCCACGCTGTCGGTCTTGCCGTCGAAGACGCCGTCGAAGAGGAGCTTCTTGTTGCCGACGGCCTGATAGACGCGCTCCTCGATGCATCCGGTCGAGATGAAGTTGATCACGTTCACCGTGTTTCTCTGGCCCAGCCTGTGCACGCGCGCTATGCGCTGCTCGAGCACGGCGGGATTCCACGGCATCTCAAGATTTATCACGCAGCTTGCCGATTCCTGGAGATTGAGCCCGAGCCCGCCGGCGTCGGTCGAGAAAAATATGCGAAGTTTTGGATCGTTGATGAACCGGTCGATCACCTTTCCCCTTGCCGCGGTTTGAATGGAACCGGAAAAGATCACCGACTCCATCCCATCTTTCATAAGCAGATCGCGAATTGAGGCCTCCGCCAGAAGGAGCATCCTCTCCCACTGGCTGAAGATCACAAATTTCTCGCGGGGATTTTCAAGCAGCTCCTCCATGACCGACCGGAATTCGAGGAGTTTTGGAGAATGAAAACTGCGTATCTGCGCAAGCGTCAGCGCGCCGGGTTCGTCCACAATCGGCTGGAATTTTTTCCAGTCGTGTTGCGCCAGCGCGTTGCTGATTATCCGCATCGCGCTGAGACACATGAATGCGCGTTTCATCTCTTCCGGCGTGAGCGGGCGTTTCTTCGCTTTGCCCAATATTGCGGCAAGCGCCGCCTCGTAGTCGTCATGGTGTTTGCGCTGTGCGTCCGTGATCTCCGTCGTGTATTCATTCACGATCTTGCCGGGGAGCTGGCCCAGCACGGCCTCCTTTTCCCGCCGGATGAAGAACGGGGCGATCCTTGACCGCAACTGCGACAAATTGGAGAAACCGGTCAACTTGTCGTTCACATCCAGATTTCCATATGTCGGCAAAAGCCTCCACATGGGCCCCAGCGGCCTTGGGTGCAGGAATTCGCAGAGCGAATGCAGCTCGGTGAGCCTGTTTTCAAACGGCGTGCCCGTGAGGATCAGCGAGAATTCGCTCTTCAGCCTCTTCATTCCCTTTGCCGTCTTCGTCTCCCAGTTTTTGATCCGCTGCGCCTCATCGAGGATGATCATGTCGGGTTTCAGTTCGTGCAATAGATCTTCGTCACGGAATATCAGCTCGTAGTTCACGATCAGAAACATCGCGTCAGTTCCCTCGTAGAGTTTTTGCCTTATGAACCTGTTCCCCTGCACAATCTGCACTTTTTCACCTGAGATCTTTTCTATCTCCCTTTTCCACTGAAACTTGAGCGAAGCCGGGCAGAAGATGAGAACTTTGCTTATTCCGGCAAGTTTTTTGATGAGAAGCGCCGCGACGATCGCCTGAACCGTCTTGCCAAGCCCCATGTCGTCGCCGATAAAGCTCTTTCGCCTGCTCGCGGCGAAAAGAATCCCCTCTTCCTGGTAATCGTACAATTTTATCGGCAGCGAGTTTTTGAGTTCCATCCATTCTGCGGATTGTCGCGGGGCGCTTGCAATTTTTTCCATCCGGGTCTTCCACGAACGGTCGGCGTCGATTTCACGGAGAAGTTTCGGCACGTGATTCGCTATGACGATCTCCGGAGCTGTTTTTCTGCCGAAACAACGTTTGATGAATTCGATTGCACCGGAAAATCTTTCGCCGGCCGCCGTCCCGGCTGTTGCATCGCGCAGATACCCGTCCGGATTCCAGAAATCCGCGTCCGGCGCCGTCCGTGCAAACAGCCTGCCGCGAATTCCCTCGTCGCCCGCATGGATGTGAATTTCCCCGAATGGCGGCCCGCCGCCGGCATAGGTGTCTTTCGGCTGCAGCGAAATCCAGATGCGCGAGTCGCTGCCCTTGTTTTTCTTTCCGCCGACATGCCCTTTCACCAGTTCGATATGCTTGCACGTGCCAAGTTCGTTGATCAGATAATCGGGGCAATCGCATGTCGTCCGGTTTAAATCGCGGGCATCTCTCACCATCACCGAATAACTGCCATTGGCCGTTCCCGAGGCGACAAGATATTCGCCATGGAGGCTTCCCTTCGGCTTTTTGAGGATTCGCAGCGATTCGAGGAGTTTTTTGGAGCGCCGTTTCTTTCTCTCCAATTCGGCAAGTTCTGATATATGCCGGTCGCGGTTGAAGTGAAATTCCGGCGGTTCCTCTGTATCGATTTTATCAATTTTGCGTTCCGATTCCCCATCGCCCTGCCAATAGAGAATCGCCGCGACCGCGTGCTTGCAGACCGGTTCCCAATCGTAGGGACAGGCGCAATCGACTATCGGTTCGCCATCGTCCCATGAGATATCGACTTCATAAATTTCAGAACCCTCGACTTCGGCATGTATCGTGTCATCGTCGTCGAGTTCGAATGAAATGACGCGGCCATCCCTGTAATACGCGGCGCCTCGCTTGTACACCTCGGATGACACAAAATCCCGGATGTCGGAGGGTATGCCCGTCTTCTGCATCGCGATCGCGCGGACAGGCTTGTCTTGATTCATCTGTTGTGTGGACATCGGCGTCTCCTGTAGTTTGTGCGCGTGGCATAGGGACGGACGGCGGAAAAGTCAACTGTGATAATGATCATTGCGTGTAACTTATTGATGACTGCATAATACAGCGACGTTACCCTCCCCTTTGTAAGGGGAGGGTAAGGGTGGGGTAGACCGCTGTTTCAATGCCGATCTACCTCCCCTTTCCCCTCCTCACAAAGGAGGGGAAATTGATAACGAGCTTCTTCGTCACTATATTTTACAAACCTCATTAATTGGCCATTTTGCCCATGCAGCACTTCTTGTACTTCTTCCCGCTGCCGCACGGGCATGGGGCGTTTCGGCCGATTTTATTGTCAAGGGTTGTCCCTGCGATATTGGGATGCGCCATTCGCCAGCGGCGATACAGAGACCTCAATTTTTCGTGCCGCAATTCACTTCTTCGGGCGGCCTGCCGGTTTTGCAAGACCCAATATGAACTCCGCATCCTTGATCGCCTGTTCTGCATCGAGTCTGGAGTAGAGCTCCGATGGCGGGAGATCCGTTTCGTCATCGCCATAGAAGCTTGTCTCACGCTCTTTGCGCAGGACACGGGAGATTCGCTTGACGGATTCTATTTCTTTTTTCCATAAAGAGGGGAGTTTGTCCGCGTTTTGCTCCAAAAGCCATCCCACGTCGTGAAGGCGGGGCACTTCCACCCCGATGCGCCTGAGGGCCGCCTTCGTGACGAGTTCAACGACTTCCTGCGCCCTGCGAACGACCATATTCCAGCAGGATTTTTTGAAATAGTTGCGCGCCTCATCGAGGATCAGCGCGGACTGGTCGAAGTAATGCCGGCTCATCTCCTGATTTGTCATATCGTGAATTCCTCCTCCCATTTTATACCGGGTTTTATTTCCCAATAGCGCACGGAACCGATTTTTTTCCTTTTCGAACCGAGATCCGCCATCCTTTTTTTGAGCTTGCCGATAATTCCCTTGAAGAAGCCGCCTTCGTCGCGGAGATAAACGGCGTCCTCCGTGAGGTCGAAAAACAGGGGACGCACATGCCTTGCCTCAGCGGTTGTCTTGAGAAAATAATTTAACTCCGAAAATATCCCTTCATGGCGGAGGTCATCAAACTCGCCTTCCAGTTTTTCCTCGATCGGTTCCATGATCCGGTTTCGTGCGAGGCGGCCGTCCGGCAAAGAGCGCATGATGATAATTAGGTCGATATCCGACGATGGATTGGCCTCGCCGCGCGCCACCGATCCGAAAAGGACGATGGAAACCGCATTGCCGGCAAACCGCTCGATAACGAGCCGCGCGAAATCCGCAGCCAGCTTGCGCAGTCTGACATTTATGCCGTTCTCTTTCATCGTATCACCAAAAGTCTGATGAATAGTGTGATAAGAACTCCTTAGCAAGACGAGATGTTTTTGTCACACTGTAATTCCAGCAGAATTTCCGATCACCTTCAATATTTCCTCCCCATACCGATCGAGCTTGACGGCGCCGAAGCCGAAGCATTCTCCAAGTTCCGCGATGTTCGCAGGCCCGGCTGCGGCGACGGCCCGAAGCGCCCGGTCGCTCGCGATGATGAATGGCGGCACCCCTTCAGACTTCGAGCGGAGAAACCGCCACGCGCGAAGCCGCTCGAAGAGCGGATCCGACGGCGCAATTGCAGGATCGGCGCGCGGCGGCCGCCTGCCCTTTGCCGGGGCATCCGGCTTGCTTCTGAACGGCTTCGCCTCTCCGCTGCACACATCGCAATGCCCGCACGCGGAGGACCGGCCGCCAAAATAGCGTATGAGGCGCATCTGCCGGCAGCTGCGGGACATGGCATATCTCACCATGGCATCGAGCTTGGCTTCGTCGCGGCGGCGCTTTTCCGCGAGCGCATCGCAGTCGATCGGCAGATCTTTCGGATCGATGCGCCGGCTGATTATCACAGCTCTCCCCGGCGAATCTCCCGCAGAACTCCTGTCGATGACGTCCATCCGCCTGAGGATGCCCAACGCGCTCGACACCGTCATGTCCGACGCCCCTTCTATTCGCGCGGCGATGGCCCTCGCGGAGATTTCGATGACATCCAGCTTCTCGTCCAGGAGCGCCCTGTAGGCGCCGCGGATCAGCTCCGGGCCCGGATTCGAACCGTCGATGAAGAACTCCTGTATCCTTCTGTCTGCAAACGAGAACAACAGCTCGCAGCGCGAATATTTTCCGTCGCGCCCCGCGCGGCCGGCTTCCTGGTAATACGCCTCGACCGAACCGGGCATCTGATAGTGGACGACCAGCCGGATATCCGCCTTGTCGATCCCCATGCCGAATGCGTTGGTCGCGGCGATGACGCGGATTTCGCCCTTCATGAAGGCTTCCTGCACGGCGGTCCTCTCGCCGTGTTCCATGCCCGCATGATATACGCCGGTTTTGATCCCCCGGGCGGAAAGCATGGAGCCCGCCTCTTCCGCGCGCTTGCGCGAGGCCGCATAGATGATCGCGGGGCCATCCGATTCTTTGAACAGCGCGGCCAGGCGCTGGCTCCGCTCCTCCTCGCCTGAAACCGGCGTCACCGCGAATGCGAGATTCGGCCTTTCAAAGCCGGTGACGAATGTCACCATGTTCGGGACGTCGAGCTGTTTCACGATGTCCTGCTGCACCTCCGGCGTGGCCGTTGCGGTCATGGCGACGACCTGCCTTGCGCCGGATTTTGAAATCGCCCTGCCGAGGCGCATGTAATCCGGCCTGAAATCGTGCCCCCACTGTGAAATGCAGTGCGCCTCGTCGACGACGAAGATGTTCGGCGACAGGCGCGGAAGTATTTCGACAAACGACGGGACCTTGAATCGTTCCGGCGCGACGTAGAGGAAACGAAGTTTTCCTTCGGCGGCCCTTGCGATGACCTCTTCCTGTTTGTCGGGCGCAAGCGAGCTGTTGAGCGCCGCAGCCGGTATGCCGCGGCGAGAAAGCTCGTCCACCTGATCCTTCATCAGGGCGATGAGCGGGCTCACGACGATGCAAAGCCCGCTGCCCATAAGCGCCGGCAGCTGGAAACACAGCGATTTTCCGCGGCCGGTCGGCATCACCGCAAGCGTGTGCCTTTCACCGACGATTGCGCGGGCGACCTCTTCCTGTCCGGGGCGGAAGGAATCGAAACCAAAGTGTTTCTTGAGCGCCGCATGCATCTCTTCGCTGCCGGCGCGCGCCGGCTCAAGGCACCCTTTCTCGCCACCCCCGCCGGCATCGACAATCTCCCTCGCTGCAAGAGCTTCCCTCTCCGCGACGCGCGCGAGGAACGAGAGGGCAAAGGCATTCTTTGGGTCGCGGCGGATCGCCTCTTCAAGGAGCGGCCTCGCCTGCGACAGATCGCCTGCGAGAAAATAGCAATGGCCGAGATTCGACAGGAGAAACGGCGTCTCTCCGAGCTCGTCCATCGCCTCTTCGAACAGGGCGATCGCGCCGCGCGGATTTCCCGAACGTTTGAGTTTCAGAGCGCCGGCGACCTTGTCATCCATGCATCCTCCAGCTGAAAGCGGAGTCTTAACAAGATTTGCGGGGGTTCACAAGTGTTTCACTTCTTGGGATAAATCGCCTTAAGAACCTTGATATCCTCGAAATCCCGGGGACGGGCCGACGCCTTCTTTGCTCTGATAAGGTCGTCGACTGAAAGTGCGGGGATTAGAACTTTATCCAGTTCGAGAAAGACTTTGCCTTGCCACGCAGACGTAAATTCCAATCCTTTGACTGCCGTCAGCACATCCAGTCTGACGACGTCCTTGAAAATTGTTACCTCGGTCGCACAGACATCTTCCGGCGTCGTAAGTTCCGCGGTCCCCATGCCGAATTCCTTCAGGGCATCGAGCAGGCGGGCTGCATTGCCAGGATTTGGATTGAGAAATATGTCGATGTCCTTCGTGACGCGCGGGATGCCGTAGGCGATCGCAAGCGTGCCGCCTATCAGAATGTACTCAACGCCGTGCTTGTTCAAGCACTCGAACAGTTTTGAATGTTTGATGATCATCTGGCGGCTCGGATTTGCATAGTTTTCTGTAGAGAATCATCCCTTCAAACGCCTCTTTCAGACGCTCTTCGATCGGTTTTTCAAGAAACCAGCGAGCCTTGGCTTCAAGCGACTCGTCTTCAAAACTGTGGGATACCCCATATTCCATGTCTGTAATATTGCCAGAAAGGAAGGGTGGCTGCAAAGGAAAACGCCGTCACTTATCCAATTCCACATTCCAATAGCTGAAGTCGATCATGTTGAAGAACGGCCGCCACTCGTCGTATTCGATCGGGCCGGATATCAAGTCGACGAAGGGCGTGGATTTGGGGCGCACCGGCAGGCAAAGCGGCTTCATCCCGGCCTCGTGCGGGAGCCTGCCTCCCTTTTTGCGGTTGCATGGATGGCAGCTCGTGACGACGTTGTCCCAGGCGGTGACGCCGCCGCGCGAGCGAGGGATGACGTGGTCGATGTTGAGTTTCGATCGGGGAAATCTCTTTCCGCAATACTGGCAGGTGTGGCGGTCGCGGAGCATGATGTTCAGGCGCGAGAAGCGCACGGTGCGCCTGGGAAACCTGTCATATGAAGAGAGCAGCACGACGCGCGGGACCCGGACCGCCTTTCCGATGATGCCGACTGTGTCGTCGTGCACCGCCGCGGACAGCTCCGTCCAGCTCATGAAGTCAAACGTGCGATGTTCGCGATCCACCGCTCGCGCGATGCCGGCAAAGAGCATGCAGAAAGCCCGCCGCGCCGTAACGATATTGACCGGCATGTAAAACCTGTTCAGGACCAGGACCTGGCTCGATAACATAAATATTCCGCTTCCTTCACTTGTATTATATCACACTTTTCATTCTATGTTTACAAAGCTCATTGAAGCAAGTAAAAAACCTTCCGCGCATCATGTCCAACCCAGGCCCAATCGATTTTATAAATCACGACTACCGCACAACCTTTGGAGACCGTTGTCTCAACATCTATAAAAAAGTCGTTGCCGATCCTGAAACCAGACACGACCAATTGGCTTTTTTCGCCAGGATGTCCCGCTGGTTGCCCAAGCCCTGCAACATCCGCCGCGAGCGCCTGCGAAGGCTGATCAAATATCGCGACGGAAGCCTTCCCATCGAATTGTCCTCCCCGATCATGCTGGCAGCAGGGGGCAATAAATTTGCAAGGAACCTGCAACATTTTGCCAATTTTGGTTTCGGGGCAATAACCGTCGGGACCGCAACGCGGAATGCGCGCGAAGGCAATCCCTTCAGGCCCAGGATACGGATGCTGCCGGAGGATCGCGCTATCCAGAACAGCATGGGACTCAACAATCCCGGCGTTGACCGCCTCGCCGAAGCCATAGAACTCAACATGGACAGTGTAAGGAGGAACGATCTCTGCGTCGGCCTGTCCGTGGCCCAAGACCCCGACGAGAAAGATCCGGCGCGAAAGCTGGAAGACATGTTCTACGCATTCCGAAAGGCCTACGGCGCTGCGGACTACGTGGAGGTCAACATCTCCTGCCCCAACACGGGCAGCGAGCGCATAGATTCCGAGCTCCACCACCTTGAAAAAATGATGTCGGGCATAATGAAGATCAGGCGGAACGATCTCTCGCGGAAGGCCGTCTATGCCAAGCTCTCTCCGGACATGAGCGAGCCCAGGCTCTGCGCGGTCCTCGACATCGTCAAGGAACACGGGATCAACGGCGTGATCCTCTTCAACACCCTTCCGGGCGAACTGGGGGGACATCTCAAATTTCACCGCAGGGAGCGGCAGAATTTGAAACCGGTCACCGCGGATGGCGGGCTGGGAGGGATTTCCGGCCGGTGTCTCTATGCGAACACATTTCGCGGAGTGGCATTCGTCAAAAGGAATTATCCCGATCTGTCTGTCATCGCCTCGGGCGGCATCGACCACGGCCGGAAGGTATTTGATTTGCTCCGGCTGGGAGCGGACGCGGTGCAGTGTTATTCAGTGCTGGCCTACAGATGGATGGCCGTCTGGAAGATGCTGGGGGAGCTGGAAGCGGCGATGAAATGCCGCTAAAACCCTGGCATAAGGCACAGGGCTTAAGGCGCAAGGAACACCCTTACGCCTTACGCCTGCGGTATAGTCTGCATCCAAAAGCATCAATATGTTTCTTCAATTCTGAATTTGAAATTTTATCATAATCGATCACATCGAATTTGTATGGCAGGTTTGTCTCGGCGTTCAACTTGCGCGACAGACGGCCAACCAGAGCAGCGCTGATCCGCCCCTTCAAAGCCAAATCCACGTCCGAGCCCTTCTTGAAATTGCCCATTGCGCGCGACCCGAAAATTATAACATCAGCGATTTCCGAAAAACTCGCAAAGATGGCGGCCAATTCGGAAATCTGGCATTTCGAAAGTCCAAACTTCATTCACTTGTTCTCTTTATTGAAAAAGGCGATCAGTTTTGCCATGGCTGGCTGATAGGCAGAGACAATGAGCCGCATTGCCTCTTTTGCTCTTTTTTCATCATACGTATGGGCGAGGAGATTTCGGTTTTCAAGCATATCCAGCCATATTTCTCCGTCGGATATTATGCCATGATGAAACGCTTCTTTTATGATATCTCTGGGGAAAGAAACCTCGACACCCCTGTCTTCGAGAAAATCTTTTAAAGTTTTCCAGGCCAGTTCAAAAGTAAACTCAAAGCTCTTGATTATTCCCTGCCGCTCAATTTCACCGGGCTTGGCTATCTTCAGTCCTTTTTGAAGCTGGAAATAGGCCTTTTGCAGATTTTGAAAACGCTGTTTCCAGCGGATTTCCTTGTTCACTTGCCCCCCTCACCCTGAGCCCTTGGACAGCTAACAAATCTCCATCTTTCTGTCATCAGCTTTGTCGCGTCGGACGTGTCTTTATCCTTTCAGTTCCAGCTTCATCACCATCGCATCCTCGCCATCGTCGCGATAATAGGCACGGCGCAAGCCGATGGGTTTGAAGCCTAGGTCTTCATAGAACGGACGCGCCGAGGCATTCGAGGGCCTCACCTGCAGGAATATCCGTTTGATGCCGAAGCGCCGCCCCTCCGCAATCATGTGGTCCATGAGCTTCCTCGCGATCCCCTTTCGCCGCAGGGCCGGGGCGACGGCGAGGGTGTGGAGCTCTATGTCCTCGCCCAGATTCTGGAACAGCATGTATCCAACCACGCGCTTTTTGAGCTTCGCGATCCAGATATGGATCGTGTCGAGCGGGGAGAGCTCCTCGTATGAATTTCTCGACCATGGTGCGGTGAAAGAGAGATTTTCGATCTCCATCATCTCATCGAGATCGGCAGGATCATAGGGCACGATGCTAAGGGAACCCGCTTTGAAAGTCGGAGATTCCTCCTTCACCGGGCGAGGGCCTTTCTGCCGCCGTATACTGCGTGGGACGCCAGACGCTCCTCGATGCGCAGGAGTTGGTTGTACTTCGAGACCCTTTCGGACCTCGAGACCGATCCGGTCTTTATCTGCCCGGCGCTCGTCGCGACCGCCAGATCCGCGATGGTCGAATCGCAAGTCTCGCCCGAGCGGTGCGAGATGACCGTCGTGTATTTCGCGCTGTGGGCATCGCGTATGCAGTCGAGCGTCTCGCTCAAGGTGCCTATCTGGTTCAACTTGATGAGGATTGAATTGGCCACCTTCTTCTCGATGCCCTGCTTGAGCCTCTTGGGATTCGTCACGAAGATGTCGTCGCCGACGATCTGGATCTTTCCGCCGAGCCGTTCCGTCATAAGCCTCCAACCATCCCAGTCGTCCTCGGCCAGGCCGTCCTCTATCGACACGATTGGATACTTGTCGACGATCGCGCTGTACCATTCCACCATCTCGGCAGCGCTCTTCCTGGGGCTCGCTTCCGCCTTCATGATGTACACACCGTTCTCATAGAATGAGGACGCCGCGGAGTCGATCGCGAGCGCCACCTGCTCGCCGGGCCGGTATCCGGCATACTCGATCGCCTTCATGATGACGTCGGCCGCCTCCTGGTTGGATTTGAGGTTCGGCGCGAAGCCTCCCTCGTCGCCAACGGAGGTGTTGTATCCCTTGTCCTTCAAGACCTTCTTGAGGTTGTGGAAGACCTCCGCGCCCATCCTCAGGGCCTCGCGGAAGTTCGGCGCGCCGAGAGGCACGATCATCCATTCCTGGATATCGACGTTGTTGTCCGCGTGCTGCCCGCCGTTCAAGATGTTCATCATGGGGACGGGGAGGAGCGAGGGATGTGTGACGCCGGCGAGCGAGGCGATGTAATCGCACAGCGTCTTCTTCTGGTAGCCCGCCGCCGCCTTCGCCGCGGCGAGCGAGGCGCCGAGGATCGCGTTGGCCCCGAGCTTCGACTTGTTGGGCGTGCCATCCAGCTCGATCAAGACCCTGTCGATCATGCGCTGGCCCGTGACCGGCCTCTCCTTGAGAGCACTGCGTATGACGGTGTTGACGTTGGCGACCGCCTTGAGGACGCCCTTGCCGAGATACCGCTTGGGATCGCCGTCCCTGAGCTCCACGGCCTCGTGCACGCCGGTCGACGCGCCCGACGGGATCGCCGCGCGCCCGAGGATGCCGCCCTCGACCAGGACATCGACTTCGACCGTCGGATTGCCGCGCGAATCGAGTATCTCTCTCCCTATCACATCGATGATGCTGCCCATTTGGATCTCCCCTCAAAGTTTCCCCTCCTTTGTAAGGAGGGGGTCAGGGGAGGTAGATCGTGATCTACCCCGCCCCAGCCCTCCCCTTACAAAGGGGAGGGGATGGTGTCAACAAAGGAAGCGCTCGACTTCGCCGACAATATCATCACGCCGTTCCGGATCAAACCACATGATCTCCGGGTCGGCGCTGAACCATGTCATCTGGCGCTTGGCGAAATGGCGGCTGTTCTTCTTCATGAGAAGGACCGCTTCCTTCAAATCCATTTCCCCTTTGAGATACGCAGCGATTTCACGATAGCCGACAGCGGAAAAGGGCTGAGAGGCGGAGTCGTGATGCGAGATGAGGGAGCGGACCTCTTCCACAAGCCCCCCCCCGATCATCCGGTTCACGCGCTCATCTATGCGGCGATAGAGCTCGGCGCGATCGACCTTCAGGCCGATCTTCAAGGCGTCATAGCGCCTTTCTTTGAACCCGTGGCATTTTCTGATGGCAGTAGCGGACATCCCCGTCAGATGGTGGATCTCGAGCGCCCTGACGATCCTCGCCCTGTCGTTAGGGTGGAGCCTTGCGGCGGACCCGGCGTCGACGGCCGAGAGCCTCTCGTGCAGCATGGGCGCACCGTGTTTCTCCATCTCTGCATCGAGCTCAGCGCGAAAATCCGGATCGCGGGGCGGGGCATCGCAAATGCCGTGCACCAGCATCCTTATATACATGCCGGTGCCGCCCACGATGAATGGGACCCTGCCGCGCGCGCGGATATCGGCGATGGCCGCATCCGCAAGCGCGACGAACCGCGAGGCGTCGAAATGTTCGCCCGGGATGGCCACGTCGATGAGGTGATGCGGCACATCGCCCTGCTCGGTGAGGGCCGCCTTGGCCGTCCCGATGTCGAACCCGCGCCACACCGCTCCTGAATCGGCAGAGACGATCTCGCCGTCGAATTTGCGCGCAAGCTCGACACCCACCCGCGTCTTTCCAGAGGCGGTCGGCCCACAGATGATTATGATTTTTTGCAGCGCATTCGTCATAAAAAATTGGCCCGCCAGTTTAAACGAGCGGGCCAACGGTAAAGGACAAAAGCGTAGAAGTCTACATCACTTATTGGAGTCTCGGGGAGGAACACCGTCCCGTCTGGGCACTTGCTTGCCACCTTCACATCGCCTGCTCCGATAAAGCAACTGGGGTTCCGAAGCATTTTACACAGTTTGCTCTGTCCCTATTTGCTCCGGGACGGATGGTTAACGGCCTTTTTTCTGTGCTGCCATGAGCGCTTTTTCAACGAATGTTTCAGCCTGATGCCCACCTAAAAAACGGTCGAAGGAAAAGATGAAGCTAAAAGAGATCGGGCGACCTCCATTTTCCATCGCATAACCACAGTAACTCCTTACCCCATGAATGTAGCCCGACTTGAAGAATATTTCCCCTCTGAACCGCCCCCCTCCGAATGCCCGTGCAGTTGAGGGGCCACCTCCCCCTCCGGAATGGGCAAGCGAGTGTTGAAAGCTCCCAAAAACTGGCTGAGTCGACATGAAGCCCAACAGCTCCGACAGAACCTCGGAGGAAATGCTGTTCATGCGCGAGAGCCCGCTTGCATCAGCAAGCGTCACGCTGGAGGTATCGATCCCTGATGCCCGGAGAAATTCTACGATGGCATCGAGGCCTCCCTGGAGGCTCCCCTCATGACCTGTTTCGACTGCCAATGCGCGCGCCAACATTTCGGCATAGAGGTTCACACTTTTGCTGTTCGTCACGCGGATGATATCCTTGAGCGGTGGCGAGGCAATATCGCCGAGCTGCTGCGTGTTATGATCGCTGCCTTCCGAATAATATATCGAACTTACCGATATCGTGACTCCATCCGCTTCGAGCTTCTTTTTCAAAGCACGCCCTGCAAAGAGAGCGGGCTCTGGAATTGATCCTTTGATTGCAAACTCCCTGACACCGGCCGGAACCGTCCCCTCCAGCGCGTCGTGGTATTCTCCCGGCAGACGGCGCACATAGCCATGATCTCCGGAACCCGTCTCCCCAGTCTTCATGTTATTTGTGAACTGCAATCCCTTTATTTCCGGTTCTGTTCTGAGAAGTGCGGCAGGATCACCCGGTTTTTCCCCCGGCTTAAAAATCAGCCGAAACTCATTGTTGTTGATGGAGAGGGCGTCGACCGGAGCGGCGTAATAATTGCCGAGATCATCGTCGGTCCAGCTGGCAGGCACTGAGGGGCCGCTGAAGCGGCTGTTATCAACTCTGACACTTCCTTCAATGTGTCTGATCCCGGCACGGTGAACAAAACGACTGAGCTGGGCAAGAACCCCGTCCATAGACTGCGAGCCGTTCACCATGCTTGACCCGAGCGTTGGATCTCCTCCGCCGGCGAGGACCAAATCTCCATAAAGGGTGCCGCCCGCGATCACACCCGTGTGATAGAGCTGTGTATGAAAACGATAGTCCTCTCCAAGCGTCACCAATGCGGCGGCGGTCACAAGGGTTTTTAGAGAAGAAGCCGGTGCGAGGGGGGCGTTCCTGGCCCAAAAGGCCACACCCTCTCCAGTGTCCATGTATCTCATGCTTGCAGAAAAATTTGCGCCGGGCAGATTTTGGTTCCGGAAATAAGCCGAATCTGCGGCATGGTCAGAAAAAAATCTCATCCTTGCCACATAAGGAGGGGATCTTCTCAGGTCTTCGAAGAGGATCTTATTATCAGCAGAAAACACTTTACTCAGCTGAGCGTATTCACTGTCATCGATAAACCCGGGGCTCTTTTTGTTGATCGCATCCGCCAGCATAGAAACAGCCGAGGACTCCTCCGAGGGCAATGCTTGCCTTAAGCATTCCCCATCGATGCGGCCGCGTTCAGCGTAAGCATTTCTGATCCAGTCCGCCGGTTTTCCAGGCATTTCACATCTCGCCATATCCTGTATTCCTCTCCTTTTGATTGTCGGCAGATCGGCGGAAAAGTTGCGCGAAAAATTCACCAGATAGCATTGAATCGGGTGCGCCCTGCCGGGCGCACTCATAAAACCTGGTCCGCCTGTTTAAGGGCGGACCAAGGGTAAAAAACAAAAAGGTAACTATTCAGGTCCGCTTAGCCAGGTTGTCATCCCAGCGGGTGTAAGCTGGGATCCAATGGATTCCTGCTTTCGCAGGAATGACAAACCAGAAGCACCTGAATAGTTACCAAAAAAGTAAAAATCTACATCACTCCCTGGAGTCCGGCAGTTCGCCCACCGTCGGTTCAGTGGCGGGCTGGAGCGGGACAACACAACGAAAGCCGATATTTCTGTCGCGCTTATCGGAATCAACGAGGCTGTAATTCACGGGATGCAGACCGACGAACGGGGGATTGTTCGCGTGGCTGAACCAGGAACCGCCGTAAACTACTACTACTTCCCTTTCCCTTTCCCTACTGGTCCTTTCAGGATTTTCCTCCTGGATCGATGCGTTCTCGTAAAGTGTCCCGACGAGCCTCAACAAAGACGAACCGTTCGTCCACTCCCCGACCTTCCCGGCCATGTCGTACAACCCCAGGCTGTTCTTGCCGTGCGTACGGGCCTTGGCCATTATATCGGCATTATACTGCACCTCGCCGTCATTCAGTTGGTCGCTCGCTATGCCGAAGTCGCCCATTCCGGATTTTCCGCGAGCCATTTGTTTGCATTCTGCCTTCGTTGGGAGCCTTCCGCCGGGGTATTTCCACGCGCAGTAGTTCCGGGCATCCTGCCAGCCAACGAATACGACCGGCTGTCTGGGGCCGTCGGAGCCCTTCTCCGTTATCCGGGGTACTGGGACTTTGTTCTTCTTTTCATACGCGGAGTATTCGGAATTTGTCACCTTATGCCTCTCCATGCAAAAGCCGCTCACCTCGGTTCTCCCGACCGGCCGCTCGTCGCTGTCGCTATTCTCCGACCCCTTGGCCGTGGGGATGAACACCATCCCGTCTGTGCACCTGACTGTCACCTTCGCATCGCCTGCTCCGATCATCTCACACCTCCTGCCACATTGAAGTGGTCTGCCTACGTAGCCACTGCTTTATTATCGCTATTTAGCGGATTTTGATACTAGTTTTTTTGTAAAAAATAGTCTTATATTTCAAGTTCTTATATAAGCGCATCCACCACCTTCCTTGACGTCATAACGTTATGACGTTATTCTTATACAGGAGGTGCCAAATGGACCAGCAGAACAAAAGGGCCACGATATATCTCTCGCCGCATCTTCATAAAGCGCTCAAGCTCAAGGCCGCCGAGAGCGACCGCTCGATATCGGATCTCGTCAACGAAGCGGTGAAAAGGAGCATCCGGGAGGACGCCATAGACCTCTCAGCGATCCGCTCCCGGCACAAGGAACCGCGCCGCTCGCTTGAGGAGTTCATCCAGGAGATGTCCAAAAGTGGCCTCCTATAGCATAATCATCTGCCGAAGAGCGGAAAAGGAAATCATCTCCGCTCCGAAACCAGACCGCCAGCGGATCGTCGCGCGCATCCGCAAACTGTCCGCCAATCCGCGCCCGCACGGCTCTGAAAAACTCAAGGGCAACACAAGCTACTGGATCAGGCAGGGCGACTGGCGCATTGTCTACACCGTGTCCGACAAGGATCGCGTCATATCCATCGACAAGGTCGGCCACAGGCGCGAGGTGTACCGCTGATCTATCCCCTTCGTCAGCATGAAGACATATTTGATTATTGACGTGGTCTGTTTATCAGGATAAAATGCCTCTATGGGAAAGATAATTCGGAGACTGATCGATATAAACCTTCCAAAAAGGCAATCCGCCTTTCTCTGGGGACCTAGGAAGGCCGGCAAAACATATTGGATCAAACACCACTTAAAAGACGCTGTCATCATCGACTTTTTGAAGACCGATATATTCGCAGAATATTCATCAAGGCCAAGCCTCTTGAGGGAGAGATACGGAAAGCACAAAGGGCTGATCGTGATAGACGAGGTGCAGAAGATCCCCTGCATCCTGGACGAGGTCCATTGGCTGATCGAAAACAGCGATGCCAATTTTCTGCTCACCGGTTCCAGCGCGAGAAAACTGAAACATGGGCACGCAAATCTGCTGGGCGGGCGCGCGTGGCGGCGGATCATGACACCGCTCTCCTTCATGGAGGTGGATTCGATAGATATGGAAAGGACGATGATCTCCGGGCTCCTGCCTCCGCACTATCTCTCCCCCGATCCAATCGAGGACTTGAGGGCATACGTTGCGGATTATCTCAAAGAGGAAATCGCGGCGGAGGCGCTCGTGAGAAACATCCCGTCGTTCAGCGAGTTTTTGAAGGTGGCCGCCATCACGAGCAGCGAACTTTTGAACTACACGAACGTCGGGCGCGAAGCAGGCGTCTCATCGAAAGTCGTCAGGGGATACTTTGACATCCTTGAAGACACATATCTCGGATTCAGGATACCTCCCTGGACAAAATCCAGAACCAGGCGGATGATCGAGACTGAGAAGTTCTATTTCTTCGACGTCGGCGTCGCCAATCATCTCGCAAAGAGGCACCCGGCGATCGGGAGTCCGGATTTCGGAAAGGCGTTCGAGCATTTCATCCTGATGGAGCTCAAGGCTTATCAGGCCTACCGGGACCCCGATCTCGAAATATCATTCTGGCGCACGAGCTCGGGGCAAGAAATTGATTTCATCCTCGGGGACAAGGAAGCGGCAATTGAGATCAAGGGTTCCAGGCGCGTGCACGAGGGGGATATTTATCCGATGAAGATTTTGAAGGAAGACGCGCCGGCGAAGAGGCACATCATCGTGTCGCTGGAAGAGGAAAAAAGATCGCTGAATGGATGGATAGAAATCCTGCCTTGGCGGGTCTTTCTGGAAGAGCTGTGGAGCGGCCGCATTCTATCGAAATGAACAGCATCACCTATCCCCTTCTCTTGAACCACTTCTCTATCTCAGACTTTTCTATTTTCACGATAGCCGGGCGGCCGTGGGGGCAGTGGGTGACGTTCTCGCGCTCGATGTCGCGCACGAGCGCTGCGAGTTCCTCGCTTGAAAGGGCGTCGCCGCCGCGCACCTGCCTGTGGCAGGCGACGACCGCGAAGATCTTCTCGGCGGCTTCGTCGACAGAGTTCGAGCCGCCGATCTCCTCCAGCTCCGCCGCCAGCTTTTCAAAGAGAGGCGATAGGGCGACGTCGCCCAGGATCGCCGGGACCTCCTTGACGAGGAGCGTTCCGCCGCCGAACGGTTCTATCTCGAAGCCCGCGCGTGTAAGCAAACCGAAATTCTCCTCGACATAAGCGAGCCCCTTGACCCCGAGTTCCACGCGCTCCGGCAAAAGCAACCTCTGCCGCGGCACTTTGCCCGCCGCATATCCCTGTTTCAAGGCGTCGAACCCCAGCCGCTCGTGCGCCGCGTGCTGGTCGATGAGGACGAGCATGCCGTCGGCATTCTCACAGACGATGTAAGTGGAGGCGAGCTGGCCGAGCACGCGCAGAGTTCCTGCGCGCGTACAGGTTTCAAAACCCTGCTCTCGGGCAACTCCCCCTTTGGAGGCAACCTCGGAGGGGGAAACCCCCTCCCCGCCGCTCACGCGGCGGCTCCCCTCCCCAGCCTCCCAAGGGGGAGTTGCCCTGCGCAGGGTTTTGAAACCAGAACTCGAATCGCTGTCGGTCAGACGCGACTGCTCGTATCGAAACATCGCGGATTCGACGCCTGACCGGGTGATATCCGGAGCGATTGTCGACAAAAGATTGGATTGAACGACCTTTCTCACCGCCGCCATGACGAAATCATGCACCGCGCTGCCGTTTGAAAACCGGACCTCGCGCTTCGCGGGGTGGACGTTCACGTCGACCTCGGATGGATCGACGTCGATCCAGAGGACGGCGGCGGGATATTCCCCGCGCGAGAGCCTCTCGCCGAAGGCCGCGGAGACCGCGTGCATGAGGAGCCTGTCGCGCACCGGCCTCCTGTTCAAGAAGATGTGCACGTCCTTTCCGCCGGCCCTCCCTTTGTCCGCAACCCATCCGGACACCGCGATGATGCCGCCCTTCTCGCCCACCTCCGCGAGCTGCCCGCGGATATCCTCTCCCATGACGGCGGCGACGCGCTCCTTCAGATCGCCCGCCCGCGATACGAACCGGCGTTTCCCGTCGCCCGAGAGCTCAAAGCGGATGTCAGGGAATGCGAGCGCCAGGCCCATCACAACCTCAGAGACGTGGCCATACTCGACGGCGGCCGAACGCAGGAACTTGAGGCGCGCCGGGACGTTGTAGAAGATATCCGAGGCCTGAGCCTTCGTGCCGGCGGCGCATCCGGCGACAACCGGGCCGCATACCCTGCCGCCGTCCACTTCGATCCTCGCCCCCTCCACGGCATCCGGGCGGTTTGGCTTCGACTCGATCGAAAATCTTGAAACCGCGCCGATGGCGGCAAGGGCCTCGCCGCGGAACCCCATCGTGCGGATGGCCCAGAGATCGGCCTCGGCAGCGATCTTGCTGGTCGCATGGCGGAGGATGGAGCGGCCCAGATCATCCGCATCCATCCCGGAACCATCGTCGATGACTGCGATGCGGCGCTTGCCGCCATCCTCGACATCGATGCGTATCGAAGACGCGCCGGCGTCGATCGCGTTCTCGACGAGCTCCTTGACGACGGATGCCGGCCGCTCGACGACCTCGCCCGCGGCGATCCGCTCCGCGACCTCCCTGGGGAGTTCCCTTATGATGCCCATGTTGCCTCCATCCGGCAGGCCTAGCATGGCCGCCGGGTCCTTTCTACAAAATTTTCTTGCTCAAAACATTGGAACATTACAGCATAGGTATCATGAGCCAGATATTTTTTGAGAACGACAGCAACTTCGACCGCGTCCTGATCGCGACAAGGCCCCTCGCCGCGTGGCTGGCCGGCTGTTTCGCAAAACAGTCCGGTGAAGTAGAGGCGGTCCCGCACCCCTCCGCCATGCTCGCGGACCCAAACTGGCTCTACCGGATGATATTGCCGCGTTTCTTCCGGAAGATCACGGTCGACGAGGCTGCCGTCTCGGAACTTGCGGCAGCGGCCGCGAGGTCCACGATCGTCTATGTGGCCAAGGGGCTGGGCCAGCTCGAATACAACTATTTCAACGATCTCTTTGTCCAGCGCGGCCTGCCGCTCGCATCCTACACGAACGCCCTCACGCTCCGCAGATGGATGAGATGGCGCGACTTCTGGAAATCCGTCGGCGCGCAGGCGCGCGAGATAAGCAAACTGGGCCGGCCCGCGGACCCGCTCCGTGACAGACTCCTCGCGGAGATGATCGCCAGGGGAAAGAGCGCTCTCCTGGTCATACCTCCATCGGCGCTCTTTGACGACGCCCTCTTTGAAACGGGGCCGCTCCACACGCTGGCGGACCTCATAGAAGCGCAGAAAAGAAGCGAGAGACCCATCTCCATAGTGACGCTCGACTTTTTGTGGAGCCGCCGCCCGGAGAACACGGAGCGCTCGCTCGTAGATATCCTCTTCGGCGAAAAGGAATCGCCGGGCGCCATCAGGAAGACGGTCCTCTTCTGGCGAAACTACAAGGGGCATGCACAGGCGGCGGTCGGACGGCCGCTCGACCTCGCCTCGTTTGTGGGCGAGAGCCCCGAGGCAAACGTCCAGGATACGGCGATGAGGCTCAGATCCAAACTCATGGAATCCCTCAAGGCAAAGCGGCGCGCGATCACGGGCCCGGCCGCCCGCCCCCGCAAGTGGTTCGAAGACGCCGTGATCGGCGACGAATCGCTCGACATCCGGATCTGCGAGATCGCTGCCGAGCGCGGAAAATCAGCCGACGAGGTCCGCGATCTCGCGGCACGCTACATCCGCGAGATAGCCGCCGATGTCGACTACACCTACATAGAGCTCCTGGACAAACTGCTAGCCCACGTCTTCAGCCGCCTCTACGACTCATTCAACGTGGACACCGAAGGCCTGATGAAAGCCAAGGAGCTCCATTCCAAAGGGCCCATCGTCTTCGTTCCGAATCACAAGAGCCACGTCGATTATCTCCTCCTCTCATACATCCTCTATCACAACGGGATGACCGTCCCTCACATCGCCGCCGGCATCAACTTGAGGTTCTGGCCCGTAGGAGGGATATTCCGCCACTGCGGCGCATACTTCATCCGCCGGGCGTTCCGCGGCAACGACCTCTACCGCGCCGTGCTGGCGACCTATCTCAAGGTGCTGCTCCGGGAGGGCTACAGCCAGGAATTCTTCATCGAGGGGGGGCGCAGCCGAACAGGCAAGCTCTGCAGGCCGCGGATGGGGATGCTCTCCATGCTGCACGAGGCGGCGCGCGAGGGAGGGGTCGCAAACCTCCACTTCGTGCCGGTCTCCATCACCTACGATCGCGTGATCGAGCAGAAGAGCTACATGAGGGAACTCGAGGGTGAAAAGAAGGAGGAGGAGGGCGCGGGACATCTCCTGGGCCTCACAAAATTCTTAAGGCGGCAGCGGCATCGCTACGGATCCATATACGTGCGTTTTGGAGAAGCGGTACCGGCTGCGCAGGACATCTCGAACGCCTCGGCCGTCGCAGACGTCGCGCAGGAGATATGCCTCCGTATAAACAGGAATGCCGTCGCCACGCCAGCCGCCGTCGCTGCCGCGGCGATGCTCGCGCCCGCAAGGCGCGGGATAACGATCGGGGAGATAAAGCGAAACTGGGATGCGGTCCTCGCATACTTGAGCGGCAAGGGCGTGGATATATCCGAGAGGATCAAATCATCGCCAGACACCGCGCTCGATGAGGCGCTCGCGCAGCTTGCCGGGACGAGACTCCTGTCCGTCCGCCGCGATTCGGTCGAACCCTTCGTCTCTGTAGGCGAGGAGAGGCGCGTGCCGATCGCCTTCTTCAGAAACGGCGTGGTTCACTTCCTCGCCACCATCGGCGTCACGAGCCACCTGATCGCGCGGCGCGGGGCCGCCGGATGCAGGGAGCACGAGATCGTCGCGGAGTTCGAGATCTGCAGGCGCCTCCTCGCACATGAATTCAGCTTTGCCACGCGGGGACCGGTCGAGGAGCACGTGAAAGGCGCAATCGATTACCTCGTCGCCAGAAACGCAGTCGCGCGCGCCGACGGTTCGATCGTCCGCCTGGCGCCCGGCGGCGAATGGACCTGCGCCCTCTTCGCATCCCAGATCCGGCCGTTCGCCGAAACGCTGTGGATAGCCCTCCGCCACGCATCGGAGAAGATGAACGCAGCCGTGGATGAGCGCACGCTCGTCTCGGAGATGATGAGGACCGGGCACGACCTGCTCCTTCTCGAACAGGTGAAATATCGCGAGGCGATCACGAAGGCCGCGTTTGAAAACGCCCTGCGCGCGCTTGTAATACATAATGTCCTCTCCAGAGAGCCCTCTGCGAAGGGAACGAAGCGCCGAAACATTTATACCCCATCGGGCGACCAGGAAGCCGCTAAAATACTTAAAGCTGAACTTGAAACAATCCTCTGAACTCTTCTGACTCGATAATAATCCACCTTTTATTCACATCTGTGGAAAAAACGGCCCCTTCGATCGAACATTTCAGATTCGTCAAACCTAACCATAACACCTCAATTTTTATTAATTTATAGTGCCTAATAATTAGGCAACCCGGACAAAGGCACTTTTGGGTCAAATATCTGGAGGGCAATCGTCAGTTATGCACAGACTTATCCCTAAGAGCTGTGAGAAATTCTCATTGTGGAATTGATATAATAAAAGGTGTCAGGAGTGTGCTTCGGATGCATCCAGTTCCAGCTCGGGAATCACATCCCATTGGCCATTTTCCCGATCATCTTCACGCCCATCGCGGCCACGATGCTGCTCATCTCCGGAATATCCACGCTCCCGCGACGGCTCGATGTCGCCTCTCCGGCGCATCTCGGCATCTGAATGGCGATCCGCGCCGATCCAGGCAATGATCTGTGCGAGAGGCGGCATGCACCCCACGCCCCGTTGCGCATATGCGATGTCGAACGCATCCATATCGCCGCAGAATGTCGAGCAGGCAATGGGCTCGATGTTCCTGTGGGCAACGCCGCCGTCGAACGCCACGCCGTCCGAGGCGCGCTTCCTGCCAGAGGCGAATGGATGTCCTTCGGTCGTGTGCCCTGGCCCAGCCTTTGAGTGGGACTTCGTTCTGAGAAAAGCCGCGAGATCGTTTCGCTCGCCATCGCCGCGCACGCTGATGCCTGCGATTTGACCCTGACGAATGCCGTGCGGCGAGGGAACGTCAGGCACGCTGTTGGATTCGAATTCAAGGAACGGGACAAACCACGCATATGATGCAAACCCTGCATCGATTGCGATATCAGCTGTCCGGTCGCTCCCTGCCGCCCCCCTCGAAGCCGGAACTGCTGCCGCTGCCGTCCTGTCGTTGTCATGAGCCACAGCACCGGCGGAAAAGGGATTGGCCGATATCTGCTGGGCGTCCGCTCCCGCGGCACCCTGCCCCATCGCCGCGGCAGACTCAAACGCCTGCTGTTCCAGTTTTTCAGCGGTCGCCATTGCGTCGATCGCGCTGTCGCCATCCGCAAGCGCCTTCTCGCCAGGCGCTTCGGGAACAAGCCGTTTTTCTGCAACCGCGTTGAGCGCCCTATCCACAGCGACAGGCGCTGCATCGTCTTTCCTTCCAGGTTTATCGGCAGCAGCTGAATCTTTTTTCGGAATATTCGTTGAATCGGATTTCGACTTTGCAGTCATGGAGCTCGCATCAGCGAAGCGTTGCGCGTTCCTCTCTGTCTCCGCAGCGCTGTCCCTGCAGACGAGTTCCTCATAATGGCGCCTAGGCATAACGCAGGCCGCCTGCTCCTCGGAGCAATACCCGCTCTCGGCGCTGGACAGCTTTTCGGCCTTGCCATTCTTCTCTGAGCGCTTGTGCCCTGAGGATTGTGCAGCGACGATCTCCTTGACGCTGAAGATAAAATTGCCGCCGTCGCGATTCACCTCGACCGGGCCGCCGACAGTCAGGATAGCAACCGGCACATCGCCGTTTTTGAAAACGACGGCGCCGTTGTCTTCGTGAGCGGCCTTCAGCGCAACGCCGAAGCGGTTTTCGAGATAAATCCTTACCTGCTCTATCTCATCCTTGGCAGGATCAGGTTTCGGAGGAGCGCCCCAAAGGCGGTCTACCAAGAGGTTGAATTGTTCTATCGGATCGAAGTTGAACATGTCGTAGATGGGCTGATGCCCAAGGGCACCGCTCCTATCATTGTTATCGGCAGAAACAACTCAAAAGTTGCTAACTATTTATCATCTTTAACTGCTTGATAATACTTGACAATGTGCCGGGCACGATGTTACCTGACGCCACGTTTTTTTCGGCGGCAACTTATTTTCGATAATTTGGACAGGAAAAGGTTGAGCTGAAAGCAGAAAACAGGTAGCTGAAAGCTCATATTCAGGGATCATCCAACGGTAGGATGCCAGCCTCTGGAGCTGGTTATCTAGGTTCGAATCCTAGTCCCTGAGCCAAGCAGAACGAACGGAGGCAAACGCCTCCGTTCTTGCTTTTATATCGGCAAGTTGCGCTGGTTCTAACCTTTTGTATTCTTCTTCAAGAGCAGGATAGCCTTCTGCAATGGGTTGCAACCAATGACTCGCTTGAATAGTGAGTTTGCCGTCTTTGATTATCGGGTTCGAGCCTATCGCCATCAGGATTGATTTCTTTGTCTCAAGGTCACCCTTGATAAACGCCTCTCGTGCGTGGGTTGCAAAATTGAAGGCCAGCTCGGTCAATTCCAGCCAGTTCTCCGCCCTTGTTTCAGTCTCTCGTAGATGCCCTTTAAGCTCACGCAAATGCCCTTGCAGGAGGTCTTTCTCCTTCATGAAGGTATCATCGTCAATTTGTTCCCTATACCTCATCTTGGTGAGGTTATCGAGTTCATGCTGGGCTTTTAAGATGGTCTTTGTCTGTGTCTCGTGAATTTGGCTTCGCTCTGCAATCTCCTTGTCGTTTGATTTTCGGAGTGCATCCAATGCCCAGTCCTTGAACTCTGGCAAGATGGTGAACTTATTAATTTCATCTGCAATTTGGCTCGCTAAATCTTCTGCCCTGACGACATCTCTCTGTGAACAGTCGTAGTCCTTTCTCTTACGGGTGCAATGGTAATAGGTGTATTGTCTGATATCTCCTGTGCTTTTGATGTGCTTCGTCTTTGTCTCTGCCGTGTATAAACAACCGCACTCGCCGCAGCGGATTAAGCCTGTGAAAGGAAATTTATGCTTCTTAGGTCTGGGCTTCCCTTTCCTGCCCAAAAGAATTTGAACACGGTCAAATTCTTCAGGTGTTACCATTGCTTTGTGTTTGCCTTCATACTCTTTGCCCGCATACTCTATAATTCCACAATAAAAAGGACTTGTGAAAATCCGATGAGCGTGTGCTAAAGCTAGTTGAAATTGGATAAAGAAAAGCGGTTCCAAACCTGGTAGGGGTTGATTTGCGAAGACCGACCACTACCGAAAAAGGAGGAACCGCCATGAACAAGATAGCTCGGATGGGCCGGAAGTCCAGG
>JAZDOG010000104.1:0-6348 GCA_043798915.1 Pseudomonadota bacterium
GTCCCCTGCGGTGCGCCGCTCCAGGCGAGCGGCGGCGAAACCTCGGCGCCGTCGCAGGTGTATTTCGCGGGAATCGCCGCGCCGTTTGCAAACGCGCTGCTCTTGAATTCGAATGCCATGGCCCTGCCCCCTGTCGTTAAGGATACGATGACAAGCGTCGCAAGCAAGAACGCCTGCCGCGAAAAGCTGAGCATGATCGGCCCCCCTTTTCAGCTTTGACCCCTATCGCCGATCGCTGCGCTTGTCCAGTCTGCATTTTTCACCGGGCCCCGGAGGCCTTCTGAGCCTTTGTCAACCAGTGGCGCGCGAATGGATTGGAGGGATTTATTGCAAGTGCCTTGAGAAACTCAATTTTTGCCGCTTCAACCTTTCCCTGCGCCAGATAAACTTTTCCTTTGCCGATAAGGGCTCCCTGGTTGCGGAGATCGATCTTAAGCGTTGCATCGAATGCAGCAAGCGCTTCAACAAATTTGCGCTGTGCCAGATAAGATCGCCCGAGGCCGTTGTTCGCCATTTCTTCGTTGGTGGCCAAGTCGGCAACTTGCTTAAAAGATTCAACGGCCTCAGCGAACATCCTCATTTTTAGATAAACATCTCCCATGCCGCAAAGGAGGTAAGCATTCCTCGGATGCAACCCAAGACCGCGTTGTAAAACTTTCAACGCGTCTTCGTGCCGGCCCGCTTTCATGAGGTCCCTTGCCGCCAACGAGTAAGTCTTGGAATCGTCTCCCCCAGCCCGGCCCCCCGCGTTTTCCGCCTCGCTGCCGCCGGCGCTGGCAACCGGAGGATCCTCTAACCGGCTCCGTGCCAGATTAGCTCGTCTGATAGCAGCGAGCGTACGTCGATCGCGAGGATCGAGACCAAGCGCTATTTTGAGCTGAGCAAGCGCATCGTCAATCTGCCCTCGCATCCAGTAGGTCTGCCCGAGGGCGGTGCGCGCCACCTTGTTGCGGGGATATAGTTCGACGGCCTTCTTAAACCATCTGATGGCCTCATCGAGTTTTCCCATGCTCCGGTATGTCTCCCCCATGCCGCAAAGGAGAAAACCGTCATGCGGGTACAGCTCAAGCTCGCGCTTCAAAAGTCCCAATGCTTCTGTATACCGCCCGGCTTTTCTGTATGCCGCTGCCTCCGCTGAGCAACGCTTTGCCTCCGCGTCGTCCGCGTCGTTGCCACCAGCGCGGGCAACCACGGGGGCTTGTTCGATGGAAACGCGCGCCAGGCGATCGTCAGGGTCGATTTCGAGAGCCCTGCGAAACGCTGCCAACGCTTCCGCTTCCCTATTCAGTGCCCTGTAGACCTGGCCCAGGGCGGTGTGCGCCCTCTTATCGCCGGGATACAACTTGACGGCCCTCTCCAACCATTTAAGGGCCTCATCGTATTCTGTCATGAATTGGTACGCCTTCCCCACGCCGCACATGAGACGAACGTCATTCGGGTACAGCTCAAGGCCTAATTGCAAAAGCTCCAGCGCCTCTTTGTATCGAGTGGCCTCCCTATGGGTTATTGCTCTGCCTATGATAATGGCGAACGGGTGCCGACTGCCAGGCTCGATTTCGAGTACCGTGCGGAATGCGGCCAGCCCCTCTGCAAACCTTCTTTGTTCCAGATAAACTCTTCCGATGGCGATGTGCGTCTTCGCGCTGCCTGGGTCCACCTTTTTGGCCTTTTCGAACCAAACGAGGGCTTCGCCATACATCCCCATGCTCCGGTATACCTTTCCCACGCTGCAGAGGAGATAAATGTTATTTGGGTACAACCTAAGCCCCTGGTGCAAGAGCTCCAACGCTTTTTCGTATTCTCCGGCTTTTCTAAAGGAATATGCTTCTCTTGAGTAGTATTTGGGGCCTTCCCCATTTCCCCCCTTCACCGCTGCCTGACCTGCTCCCTCTCCGGCGGGAGAGGCAACCCCTTGAGCCCCTGCTGTGGCCTCGCTTGCCGAGGCTTCATTGGGGATGAAAAGGCCGCAGTGGGGTCCGCGGGGCGCTTGTGCGGCGGCGGCGTGTTTGTGACTGTGCGTGAGCTTGTGCAACGCAGCCACGTGGTTGTGGGTCGATCGGTCCTCGGACTGGGTTTCAGCCCCGGCAACGTCGGCCTCGGAGATCGCGACACCGGATGCGGCGCCCGCAACGACAGGAGGCAATACCATATTTTGTCCGGCCGAGCGCATGATGTGCCCTTCTCAATCAATATGCTGCTTATAACATTATCGGAAGATTGAGGAGAATGTTGCGTGGTTTTTTTTTGTTTTGGGATATCATTCGAGCCGCGACGCCAGCGCGGCAAATTCAGCCACAGAGAGCGTTTCCGGTCGCCGACGGCCGTCTATACCGCATTCCAGGAGAGCTGCATCGAGGGGGGCGGGGTCGATTTTGAGGGCGTGTGCGCCCAGAATGGCGTTTCTGAGCGTCTTCCTGCGTTTTCCGAATGCGCCCTTCACCACGGCCTTGAACCACCCCTCGCCGCAGGCGAGGCGGACATTCTCTTTGAAGACTATCCGCACGATCGACGACGAGACCCTGGGAGCGGGGATGAAACTCGAAGGGGAGACATCGAAGAGCCTCTTGCAGTCCGCGCAGGCCTGCAGGAGCACGGACAGGATGCCGTACTCCTTGCCGCCCGGGCCTGTCGACAGACGCACTGCCACCTCCTTTTGCGCCATGATCAGCGCGCGCGAGATCATCTCTCTGTTGTCCAGCATCCAGAATATGATCGGCGATGAGATGTTGTACGGCAGGTTTCCGATGACGGCTATCTTGCGCTTGCTGCGTCCGACGATCGAGGGGATGGTCTCTCCAAGGATATCGCCTTTTATCCACGAGATATTGAAGACACCGGCAAGCTCCTCTCGCGCGATATTCAGGAGTTCTTCGTCCGTCTCGACGGCAAAGACGCGGTGCGCGTGCTCCGCCACGAGCTGCGTCATCACACCTAAACCGGGGCCGATCTCGACGATGTCCTCTCCCTCTTCGATTTCGAGCGAGGCGACGATCTTCTCCATCGTAGGCATGGCCGAGAGAAAATGCTGGCCCAGGCGCTTCCTCGGCGCGATGCCGTATTTTTTTATCAGGGAATGGATCGATGTTCGCGCCATAGTCTATTTCGCAAAAGCAATGGATACTCATTTCCCTCCCCTTTGTAAGGGGAGGGTCAGGGTGGGGTAGACAACGAAGGATCTACCTCCCCCAGCCCCTCCTTACAAAGGAGGGGTGTTCAGCTCACGGCAGGCGTTGCGATCTCCTGGTTTGCCACTGCGTTGAGCGAGAGGTCGCTCCTCTTTCCCGCAGCGATGTGGCGTCCGCCGACATGGGCTATCATGGCCGCGTTGTCCGTGCACAGGGACATCGAAGGGATGAAGGAGGCGAGCCTTGCGCCCGCGGCTTCTTCCTTTACGAGGAGCCTCAGCCTGCGATTTGCGGCGACCCCGCCGGCGAGCACCACCGCTTTGGCGCCCCTTGCCCTTGCGGCCGCGAGGAGGTGATCCACCAGGATTCTCACCACCGATTCCTGAAAGCTGGCGGCGAGGTCCGCTGTGAATTGGCTGCCTGCCGGACCTTTTTCGGATTCCCTGCGATGCAGGAGCAGGCAGGCCGTCTTGATCCCCGAGAAGCTGAAGTCGAAACCTGCCTCCGACCTGAACTTGGGGTGGGTGAACTTGAACGCTACGGGGTTTCCGTTTTTTGATGTCTCGTCGATCGCCGGACCGCCCGGATAGCCAAGCCCCAGGAGCTTCGCCACCTTGTCGAATGCCTCGCCGGCCGCATCGTCGCGCGTGGCGCCGAGGAGTGTGTAGTCGCCAAAATCACGCACGAGATAGAGGCTCGTGTGGCCGCCGGATACGACGAGCCCCACGTATGGAAGCGGAATGTCGCCGAATTCGAGGGAGGCGGCGTTCAAGTGCCCTTCGAGGTGGTTGACGCCGATGAGAGGAAGCCTGCGGGTGTAGGCGATTCCCTTTGCGGCGGCTAGCCCGACGAGATGCGAGCCGAGAAGGCCGGGGGCGCACGTGACGGCGACGCCGCCGATCTCATCGAGTTTTGTCTCGGCATCGGCGAGCGCGCTTTTGATCACCGGTACGATGTTCTCGATGTGGCGGCGCGAAGCGAGCTCCGGAACGACGCCGCCGAAGCGCGCGTGGACGTCGTGCTGCGTGGCCACCGCGCTCGACAGGATGCGGCTGCCCTCCACGACGGCGGCCGCGGTTTCGTCGCAGGATGTTTCGATTCCAAGGATGCGCATTTTGTCAGATGTTTTTAAGATCGGTCAAAAATCCCTGTGAGGGATATACGGCGCGGCTGTTGCCTTCGCCGGGTCCTTCTGCGGCGGAGGCGGCGGGGCGCCGCTCATCTTCTGCCTCTTCTGCTCGATCGTCTCGGTGGGATAGGAACCCATTCCTTGTGTCGGAGATGCTGCGGAGGCGCCCGGACTCGCTGCCGGAGCTGCAGGTTTGACCGCAGGGACCGCGGGCTGGGCGGGGGCAGGCGCCTTCTTCTTCTCCTCGATGCGCGTGAGCTTTGCCTTTGCCTGTGCCGCTTCAGGGCTCTTGGGGTATACCGATATCACCTTCTGAAAAAACGGTTTGGATTCATCGAGCATCCCCAGCTCATAGAAGGAGTTTCCCTGTTTGAATATCGCCTCCGGGATTTTAGGGTCCTTCGGGAACTTTTCTATGAAGGTCTGGTATTCCTTGATCGCCCTCTTGTAATCGCGCGACGCATAGAAACACTCTGCGATCCAGCGGCGCGCGTTTGCCACATACTGGCCTTTGGGGTCCTTCTGTATGAAGGATTCGAAGGCGGATGCTGCCTCGAGATATTTCGTGCTGTTGTAGAGATCGATCCCCTGCTGATAAATCGCCGCATCCGATGCGGTGAAAGTGGGCATCTTCCCGGGAGCGCTGGCGACCCCGCTTGAGAGTATTCCCGCGCGGTCCTCGATCGCCTGGACGCGCGCCTGCAGGTCCGCGATGAGGCGCATCAGCTCTTCCCGCTGCGATTCAATCTGGTGCGCGGCGGCCTCGCTCTGGCCCTTCACCGAATTGAAACTATCGGCGATCTCGTTCATGCGGGCCACCGCCGCCGCAGAATCCTGGTTGTTGACCATGTAAGTCTTTTGGATATCGGCCAGCTGCCGCTCCATATCCGCGATGCGATCATCGGCGGATCTGGCCCACGAAGGATTTGAAGCGAGCAACAATAGGACCGACAGAGCTGCTGTGACCCACCGATTCATATAGCCTCCCGATAGCCTCCTGATAAAAACACAGCGCGTTCCATAACGAAACGCGCTGTGTAATACAATACGAGATTTCAAGACCGCTTCAGTGGGCTACGAACTCTGCCCGGCGGTTCTGCCACCAGCAGCTCTCGTTGTGCTGTGCGCACACCGGGCGCTCTTTGCCGTAGCTGATCGTGGAGAGCCTGCCGTCCGCGACGCCCAGCTTGGTCATATAACCCTTTGCTGAATGCGCACGACGATCGCCGAGGGCGATGTTGTATTCGGTCGAGCCGCGTTCATCGCAGTGACCTTCGACGGTGACTTTGCTGCCCGAGTTCGCCGTCATCCACGCGGCATTGGCCTTGAGGGCCGGCTCGAACTCCGCCTTGATGTTCGACCTGTCAAGGTCGAAGTGAATCTTCTGCAGACCTTCTGTCGTCTTCGCTGCCTTCGGCTTTCTGTTCTGTGCGCAGCTGAAGACCATGAACGCGCATGCTACTGCAAGTACCGCCACTGTCAGTCTCTTCATGACTTCCCTCCTTAAAATGGTTGATTTCAAAGTGGAATTTCTAGAAATTCCCCCATTAAGCAAAGACAGGCTAAGAGATACCCCCCTAAAAGTCAAGTGCCATTATTGCGGATTTTTGCGGTTTTTTTGGTATTTTGCCTAGAAACCGCCGGAGCTGCGTGGGCAGGTGAGGGCAGATGGACAGCACGAGCAGCCACCGCCTGCATGGACATGCGCCTCGCCATCTCGGCCCCGGGCGCTAAAGGTCGAGAGCAGCCTCGTGAGCTCGGAACTCCCGCAGGCCGGACAGTTTATTTTTTCCTCCGACTGACGGATGAGCACCTCGCTTCGCTTTCCGCACTGCCTGCAATCGAATTCATAGATGGGCATATGACCACTTCTTAAGCCAGCAGCCGCGGGATTGTCAAGGTTGCAGGTTGTCAGGGCTCAGGATGTGGGTTATGGTTCGGGCATGGGTCCACAGGCGCGAATCCTCGTTGTCGATCGTTCTGAGCTGGCGGGCAACATATACAGGCTCCTGCTTGCGCCTCTCGGCGTGACGCCGCTGGTCTGCAAGCGCTTCGAGGAGGCGAGGCCCCATTTTTTCAGGCGCGAAGGCGTGC
>JAZDOG010000010.1:0-2332 GCA_043798915.1 Pseudomonadota bacterium
ATCTGTTTGAGAAAGCGTTCAATCGCCTCCTTTGGCAGATTGAACAGGGCGGCGTGAGACGCTTCCGTCCCCACAATCCGCTTTTTTTCATCGACTCCATGGAGGAACAGCGCCTTCAATGCCTCGCCGGTCAAGTGACCCGCCGATTCCGGACCGCCCAAGATCAGGTAACGTACATTAGGGTTGGCAACCAGATTGCTGATCATCTTTTCGAAACCGATGTTGGGGGTCTGGATCGTTCCGGAAAGAGCAGCGCCGCTTTCCACGCCCGCCCGCACGAGCGCCTGGATTTCAGGCGGAATCTTGTCGTCATCCTGATTCAGGATGATCGCTACCGCCACGGGTGAAAAATCGTTGCCCCGGAGATAACGCCCTTCCTCGATCGGATAATCTGCATGTGGCTTTACCTTGAGCATATCTCTCCTCCCTGGCGCCTTTAATTGGGGCAGGCCGGTTTCAGTCCCGCGTCCCCATCCGAATATTGCGGCCGATCAATCAGGCGAATTTCTCCGTTCATACGTTGCTGGCCTCCCAATCGGAAATCCTCGGAACCCCTCTTCCCGCAGTTTTTCGTCCGAGGCGCCGGTGCTATGGGTAATTCACTCGAGCATCAAGTAGTGTTTCATCCGTCCCGTTAATGCGTCTCCTTGACAATCCAGGCCAGAATCTCTTCCTTTTTGGGGATCTTCCCCACGGATTTGACCTTGCCGTCCACGACCACCGCCGGCGTGCCGAAGACGCCGAATTTGGCGATCTTTATGATGTCGCTGACCTTCTCGATATCGGCTGCGACACCCGCCTCGGCGACGGCATCCCGAACCAGTTTCTCCACCTTCTGACAATTGACGCAGCCGGGTCCCAATATTTTGATTTCCATCGTTTCATCTCCTTTTATAAGAGGATCCCCAAGCATAGGCGAGAGCTTACGGATTCATTTCTCCGACGTTCGGGTCCTCTTCGCTTCAGTAGGTTTCCATAATCCAGTCCCGGATCTCGTCCCGGACCCGCCGGAAAACCGCAAGAACCTCCGCCTCCGTCCCCTTTGCCACCGCCGGATCCTCGAAACTCTGATGGCGTTTCACGCCGCCTCCCGGAACGACCGGGCAGCTCTCCTGCGCATGATCGCAAACAGTCACCACCTCATCGAAGGCGATGCCTTGGAATGCATCGAGCCCCTTGGCGCGATGACCTCGGATATCAATGCCGATCTCCGCCATCACTGCAATGGCGCCGGGATGGACCCCGGTCGGCGCCGTGCCCGCGCTATACACCTTCCAGCGATCCCCCTTAAGCGCCCGGAGCAACCCTTCGGCCATCTGCGACCGGGATGAGTTGTGGGTGCAGACGAAAAGGACCCGTTTCCCCCGCTCATTCTCAGCTTCTGGAGTGTTTTCCATCATTCCGACTCCTTATGATGTTATGAAAATGCTCCTATTTATTTTCATCATTCTTTGTGCCCTTGAAAACGCGTGCATAGCGGTTAGTAAATCAGATTGAACAGATACCCCACCACCATGATGCCGGAGGCGACGATGCCGATGAAAATCAGGATCAGCGGGAGCTTGACGACCTTTTTCAGGATGATCATCTCCGGCAGAGAGAGGCCGATCACCGACATCATGAAGGCAAGCGACGTGCCGAGCGACGCCCCCTTCTCCAGCAGGGCCTGGATGATCGGGATGATCCCGGCCGCGTTCGAATAGAGCGGCACTCCGATCAGCACCGCCAGCGGCACGGACCACCAGTCGGATTTCCCCATCAGCGAAGCCATGAAATTTTCCGGCACATAGCCGTGGACGCCCGCCCCGACCGCGATGCCGATCGCGATATAGATCCAGACCTTCGAGACGATCTCCACGACCGCCGTATACCCGGCCTGGATTCGTTCGGAAAAAGGCGTATCCCGCTCTACGGTTAACCGTTCCGTCGGCTTGATCTCGTAAACCCATGCCTCGACAAACCGCTCCACCTTAAGCTTGCCGATGACCCAGCCCGCGGCGATGGCGATCAGCAGCCCCGTCGATGCATAGAGGAGCGCCGTCTTCCAGCCGAAGAGGCCGAAGAGAAGGACGAGCGCCACCTCGTTGATCATCGGCGCGGCGATCAGGAAGGAAAAGGTGACGCCGAGCGGGATGCCGCTCTCCATGAACCCGATGAACAGCGGGATGGCCGAGCAGGAGCAGAAGGGCGTCACGATGCCGAGGGAACTCGCCATGATGTTTCCTAGAAACAATGGTTTCCCTTCCAGCGCCTTTCTCGTCTTTTCGGGTGAAAAATAGGAGCGGATGATCCCCACGGCAAAAACGATAGCCGTGAGGAGCAGAAGCACCTT
>JAZDOG010000031.1:0-28333 GCA_043798915.1 Pseudomonadota bacterium
AGGCGCGAATCCTCGTTGTCGATCGTTCTGAGCTGGCGGGCAACATATACAGGCTCCTGCTTGCGCCTCTCGGCGTGACGCCGCTGGTCTGCAAGCGCTTCGAGGAGGCGAGGCCCCATTTTTTCAGGCGCGAAGGCGTGCGGCTCGCCATCTTCAACTCCAACATGTTCGGGAAGAAGTTTGACGATATAGTGCAGCGCATCGTCGAGGAGCCGCCGACAAGGAAAGCGAAAAAAATATTCATATGCAGGGAGGGGGAAGCGGAAGGGGAGTGGCGGAAAAAGCTGGCCGGGCTATCGGGTTCTCATGTCGTGATCAGGCCCTTTCATCCCGACGAGTTCGCCGCGCTGGTCAGAAAGGTGGCTGGCATCGGCGGGGAGGTTTCAGATGAAGAGCGATAGGGAGAGACGGATACACAGCAGGCGGGAGTACAGGACGAAGGTCGTCTTCGAAGACGAATTCGGCGACGGGCTCTTCTACGTCTATTCGGAGGACTTGAGCATGGGCGGTATATTTCTCGCCTCCGACATACCTGCAAAAGTCGGCAGCCTTCTCTTCCTTTCGTTTCAACTCCCGGAGCACAAGCGGCCGGTGCGCGCCACGGCAGAGGTCGTGCGCCGCACCGCCGGCGAAGGGCCGAAATCGTCCGGCATGGGCGTGCGCTTCGCAGGGCTATCCGATGTCGCGCGAAAGAGATTGGAAGAATTTCTTTCAGAGTGATTCAGGGTTATTCGACCAGCGCCTTTGCCATTTTCACGAATTCATGTGCGCTGGCAATGATCTCAGCAGTCTCTTCCCGGCTGAAAATTCTTAAATGGGTATAGTCTGCTTCTATTCGGGCTTTTTCGATTCTGGCAAATTGGCGCTGGTGCTTCTTGTCGACCGTTCCAGGCTTGATGTAATGGAGGCTGAAAAGCCTGATCGCGCCTGCATGGCTCTGTGGAATGACATCCTTCTTAACGAGGCAGGCTGTTGCCGCATCAAGTATGGCATAATAAGCGCGTGACACGGCATCTTCATAATTTCCAATATCCAGCAGCGTTTCTGCAGATTTGAGGCGCTGCTCCGCTTTCCTGATGTGAACTTCGATCAAATTCTTCGCATTGTTCGCTTTGAAATTCATAGCTGAATACCGTCACGTTCGACGTTCAAGGCGAACGGGAACTGGCCTTCCTTGGCCTTGCCCCAGTCGGATGAGGTCATTGTGACTGTTTCGATAAAGACACCAGATTCGTCCAGGATATCACATACGATGTCGATCACGGCTTCATCGATAGCGCCGGTCCGCTTCTTGACGAGAATGAGAACATCTACATCGGATTCTTTATGCGAAGAGCCGCGCGCCTTGGAACCGTAAAGACGGATTCCTTCAATCTCGCGGGGGAAACGGTCGCGAAGTCTTGCCGTAAATTGCGCGACGGCGGAGCGCTCTTCTTTGGATAACCCTCCAATTTTCATGGCTTTAAAATTATCACAGCGAGTCTGTATGGACAAGCCCTATTCCACTTCAACTCCGAACGCCTCTTTCCATGGAAAGCGGTCGCCTTTGACTGGCGTCCAGAAGGGGCGGCCTGCGGTACGCCATGGGTCGATCGCCAGCCCCTCTTTGAAGGGCCTGTCCTTCGCGGTGATGACGAGCGCGTTGTTCTCGCGGAAATCTTTGTCCCATGCGACGCCGCGGCGGATGTCGAAGCGCTGCCATTCCCGCGATGAGAGCGCCTTGCGCAGCTCGTCCACGTAATGCCAGCAGAAGCCCTTCTGTTTTGCCCCGATGTTGATGAGGAAGTTGTTGAAGAGGGCGGAGTTGCCGATCTTCCACTTCTGCGAGAGGGTGTAGAGCGTTTCGATCACGGTCTTCGCGATAGCGTCGGCCTCCGCTGCGTTTTCCAAAGACGGTTCGCTGCCGGGCAGTCCGATGATATCTTTTTTGAGTGCGACGACCTGCTCCCAGAACGAGATCTCTTTTTTGAGATTGTTATAGGGCTTTGCCGCGGAGCGCTCTTTGCCCGCAAGCCTCACCCTGGAATTTTTGGAGTGTTCCTCAAGGCGGATCAGGTCGACCGACAAGCCCAGCTCCTCGATCCTCGATCTGCAGCCGGAGAGCACGTCCTCCGCCGCAGCTGCCCTGTCGCTGTCCGATATCGAATATGGAGGAAGGCGATATGAGTGGGCTGTGAGGCTTGCCGACACGATCAAGATCGACGCTGCAATGATTGATGCAAAACGGATGGTCATCTCGGAGTTGTTCTATCTGCACTTGCGCTCGCGGCTGCCGAGTCTCTTTTCCAGCGCCTCGATCTTTTTCCTGAGCGATTCGATCTCGGCCTGGACGGTGGGGATGCTCTGGATATTCTCGACGGCCGGCCTCACCTTGTCGTCTACGAACTCCCTCACGTGGCCGATCTCTCTTGCGCCCAGGGTTACGAGATCGCGCAGCGCCTCGCCGCCGCCCTGGATGATCTGCCGGAACGTCCCCATCGGGAGCACATGCGTTTTCTTCTTCTGCTCTTCGAAGATGATCTGCGCAAGGGTGACGCCGGTCAGGTCCTCTTTCGTGGTGTTGTCTACGATCTGGACCTCCTCGCCCTGTTTTATCATGTCGCTGATGTCCTCCAGCGTGACGTAGCAGGAGTCGGAGGTGTCGTATAGCTTCCGGTTCTGGTAGCGCTTGATTATCTTGGGGTGCTTTTGGGACATTTTTCCCCCGCGTGATCGGCTTGGAGCGACCTGTTATCGTGCCCTGGCCCTCGATCTGGAGCTGTGCTTCGCACGCACGGGCTTTCTGGCGGGGGCCTTTTTGTGCGCGGCCTCATCCGCCTCGCCTCGCATCTCTCTCTCTATTGCGGTGAGGATCGGCTTTGCAAACCCGCTGGCTGCGCGCTTGATGTCTGACACGCTCGCCAGACCCTTCGAGAGATCGTCGGCGACGGCGATCGCCTTCTGAAAGAAGCAAAGGAGATTTGGCCTCGATGATTCCGGAATGGAGTTTTCCACGTACTCCTTGCAGAACGAGAGCGCCCCATGCGCCGCCAGCAGAAGCTCCCTGCCGGCTGCCATGATGTGATCTTTCGTCTCGTCCATGTCGGCCGGCCGAACATGGTGGCAGTGCCGATGCTTTGCGCAGCTCTTCATCTCTTTTTCCTCCTGAATATCCTCTTCTCCTCGCGCGCCACCACGATGACGGCTGCGATGAGCAGGGTTACCAGCAGTTCCTTGAGGCCGAAGTTTGTGAAGAATTCGCTCCAGTATGGCATGAAACCTGACTAGCAAAAAGGGCAATTGATGTCTAGGAGTCCCTTTTCCCGTTTCCCCCCGAGAAGAAATTCACAGGCTCGGTGTCGCGGTCCTTCCGGTGGAACCAGATCAGAATGACATTCACGTGGGCGATGAGCGCCAGAAGGGCCGCGGAGATGGCCAGCGGCGTGAGGCTGGGGAGGATGAGGAGCCATGCCCCGGCCAGCGCCAGGATGTAGGAGGTGGGCACCAGCGCCTTCTTGAACTGCAGTTCGATTCCGGAGCAGCGCGGCACGCCGCTGTACCAGCGGCGGCTGGCGCAAAACCTGATGAAGGCATATTCGAAGATGGCGAAGGCGGCCAGGGCGGCTGAAAGCGTGCCCGGACCCCGCGCCAGCAGGCGCACGACCCCTGCGGCGAAGAGAGGAATGCCCGCCGCCTCCATGATGAGGACCATTCTGCTCGCGCGGTTGAAGAAAAATGAAATCATAGTTTGCGGCATTCGCTCGATCCTGCATCTGCGCATTGCGACAGGATCGCCGAGATATCCTCCATCCTGTGCTGCGCCTCCAGTGCCCACTTTAGCGTGCGGCGCACGATCTCGATATGGTCGTCGAGATATTCTTTCGACACCACCTTCGGGGCCTTGCTGTCGGCCTTCTGTTTTTCGAGGGCGGCGAGGAGCGCGCGCAGCTTCAATGTGATCTTCCCGCGGCGGGCTGATTCCTGCGCTGCAGGGGGGCGGAGCCTGGGGAAGTCGTCCGGCTTCACGATGGCATGCACATACTTCGTCACAAAATCGCCCACGCCGATCATCTTGATGAGAGGCGGCCGACCGTCAAAAAGATGCTCCAGCGCGGCGATCTTCTGCCAGCCGGCATCTTCGTGCTTTGCCGGAGCGAACGGGTCCACGCCGTCGTGGTTTTCGCCCGGGACGTTAAGCCCAAACCACTCGAGCAGGAGTGGATAGATGTCGACGGGGCGCGCTGCGCCAAACGTACCCCGCGGCACGTCCGGCCCGGAGATGAGGAGCGGAACGCGCATGTCGTCTTCGGCCGCGCCTCCGTGGTTGCCCGCCTTCATCTTTCTGAAGCCCCATCTGCCGCGCGTCGTGATGAATGCGTCCCCGGCCCTGCCGTCGTGGAATATCTGCGAGAGCCCTGTCACGGCGTCCGGATAATGCCCGCCCGCCGTAGCGTTGAGCCATTGCCGCGTTGGGTGGGGTTCGCCGTCGAGGAGGCCCTTGAGCGACGGATCCGAGGAGTAATCCAGAGGATCGCCGCTCTTCCTGTCGAAGGAATAGCTGCAATAGTCTGTCGCATCGAGCGCGTAGCATGCAACGTCGGCGCGTTTTCCGTCCCGGTTGAATATCCGGGCCCTGCGCTCGCCCGCCCGGACGATCAGGAGGTCGGTCGCGGGCAGATTGAGGATCAGGTCGATGAGGTCGACGGTGCCGCCGCCAATTCTGGGGCATTTGCGCAGGATCTCAGGGTTGGTGAGCGGCGCGAAACCGCCGTCGTGTCTGACATAGATGTGCGATGAGACCACCCCGCGATTTGCGGCGTAGAGCGTGTAGTCCTTGGCTCGCGGATCCTTTGGTTTCACCGCGACGCCTCCTTCCTCGAGCGATTTCTGGAACTCGAAGATGTCGCCGCTCTCATGCATGCCGTGGTCCGCCGACACGATTATGTACGTCTTGTCCGCGATGCCGCGCTTTTCGAGGAGCGCCAGGAAATCCTTAAGAAAGAGGTCGAATCCGACGAGGGAATCCTGCACCTCGGGGCTGTCGGGGCCGAAGTGGTGGCCAAGGATATCGGGCGAGTAGAGGCCCACGAGCGAGTAGCGCGGGATATTTTCTTCGCGGCCCTTGAAGAGCGTCATCACCTTCTTCATCGCGAGGATGTTCACATGCTCTATGTTTCCGGTCACGTAGGTGGCCCACAGCGCCCCGATTGGGGCGCTTTTCGGAGACGCGTACGTCGCGCCCCGCTGAAACGACGAGTAGATCGCGGCTGTGGGATGGCCCTTGAGGAGTTCGAATATCGCCGTGGGCGGATCGATCTCCGCGACATCGGGGTTTGTCAGGGCGCGGAGGTTGATGAGGTCGCTGTTGACCTTGGCGTGCCCGCCGACGGTCAGGTAGCCGATCACCTTTTCCTTCTGCCTGTCGAAGCGCTCGAGATGGGGTATCCCGGAATTTCCCGGGAGAAGGCCCGTGGCATAGCTCTGGTAGACGGTCGTGGATGTCGACGGAAAGCTCGATAGCGCGTGGGTGAAGCTGGCCCCTCCATCGATGAACTGGTTCTTGACCGTGGGCAGCTTCCCTTCGTTCAAGGCGCGATCGAAGGCCTTGAGGTTCGTGCCGTCGAGGATGAAGTGGATGACATAGACATCGCGAATCTCTGCCGCCTGCGCCCGGAGAGAGAGACAGCAGAAGGCGGCAAAGACAACTGCCACGAACAATGTGCGGCGACCCATTTGCATAAGGCCGGCACAACTAACACCCCAGCCCGAACGCGTCAATCGGCGTTAGGTGAATTTCGCCAGCGCCTTTCGCACGTTGCCGGTGGCAAAGGCCTCTTCGAGAAACTCCACCGCGTCGATGCCGCATTGGGACAGGTACGCTTCGATGGCGGAGGAGAGGGGGGCGTCTGCTCCTACGCTCAAGCCGCGCTCCTTTGCCAGCAGGCGCTTGACGATGTTGATCTTCGATTTCAGCGCGGCCTCTCCGGCGAAGCGCGCACCGGCGAGCGCCGTGCCGGGCTTCGGCACGAAGGGCGAGATCGTGAGATCGACTGACGCGGCCCGCGCAGCCTTCGGGGCGTGCGCGGCGATCGTGGCTGAAATCTTGAGGGAGAGCCTTGCGATCGCCTCGATGTCCGCTTCCGTTTCATTCGGAAACCCGATCATGAAATAGAGCCTGATCCGGGCGATCCCGCGGCGCGCGAGCGTTGCAACGGCCTCGATCAGGCGCTCGTCCGGCAATCCCTTCCCGATGGCATCGCGCAGCTTTTCGCTGCCGGCCTCGATGCCCAGCGACACGGAGCGATGCCCCGACTCGGCGAGCAGCCCGGCGCGCTCATCGTCGATATCGGCGGCCCTGACCGACGAGGGCGAGAATGTTGCCCCGCGCGCGTGGATAGCGCGCGCTATCTCCACGAAATCGGGGTGCGAGAGGATGTGCGCCCCGATGAGACCGAATTTCTTTCTGAACTTCAGACCTTCATCGACCATCGACATCACACAATCGAATCCCCTGTGCCGAGCCGGGCGATATAAGCCGGGCGTGGCGCAGAAGGCGCAGCCGAATGGGCAGCCGCGGGCGATCTCGATCAGATGCATCCCACTGAACTCGGCCTCGCGGCTGTGGATCACCGTCTGAGTCCGCCAGGCGTCGAGGTTTTTGAGATGCCGCCGCTTTACCTTTGTTTCCTTTGAAACCGACGGCACGAATATGCCGTCCATCCTGTTCAGCTCTGCGAGCATTTCGGCCTTCGGAAGCCCCGAGGCCAAGAGCGGGACGAGGTCATCCGCATAGCTTTCCGCTTCGCCGCAGACGATCGCGTCGAATATCAGCGATGTCGCGGCCGGGTTGAGCGTCGGGGCTGCGCCGCCGGCTATCAGGAGCGGAGAGTCCTCTTTGCGGTCGGCGGCCCTGTGCGGGATGCGCGCGAGGTCTAGGATCGGCAGGAGGTTCAGATAATCGTTTTCGAACGAGATCGAGAAAGCGATGGCGTCAAATTCGGCGAGCGGACGCTGTGATTCAAGCGCGAGGATCGGCGTGTCCGTCCGCCTGTGCTCAGCGATCTCCGCTTTTGAAGGGAGGAAGGCTCGCTCGCAGGCGATCTCCTCCCGTTCATTGAGCATGCCGTAGAGCGTATGGACCGCGAGGTTTCCCATGCCGACGGCATAGGTGTTCGGATAGACGAGCGCGACGGACCGCTTCCCGCCCCAATCCTTGACGATCGCGCCGTCCTCGGAAGCAAGCCTTTCGCGAAGGCGTATTTTGAGATTCCATGACATGTTTATTATAATCCCCTCCTTTGTAAGGAGGGGCCAGGGGAGGTAGATCGTTTTGCATCACGGATCTACCCCTCCCGTCCTCCCCTTACAAAGGGGAGGAGTTTATAAGAGACCACAAGGAGTTGGGCCTTGCAATGGCATTGACCAAGCTGATAGCAGTTTTGTGGGAGGTTTTAAGGCATGCCGTTGCTTCCGTGGGGCAAGAGGCGAGAGGCGGTGAGGAGGGCTGAGGAGATGCTCCGCGAGTGCTCCGAGCAGCTTATCCTCGGCGAGAAGGTGCTGGGAAAGGGCGGAAAGGACTGGGTCGCAAAGCGCTCCTGGGACGGGGATCCCTCCGAGATGCGCCGCATCATCTATTACGCCGCGCTCACCTCAAGCGGAAAGAATGTGGAAGCGGCGCACTTCCCCCCGCGCTTCAAGCAGGACCACGAGGCCTATACCAGGGCGCAGTTCGAAGGCCTCGCGCTCGAGGAGGTCGTGCGGCACAAGATCGCGCATTTTTTTGGCAAGCTGGGCGAGGTGGAGATGAGGGATGTCCGCGCCGCGGTCCTGGCTCAGGTCGAAAGGCCGCTGATCGCGGAATGCGTGAAGTGGGCTGGCGGCAACCAGCTCAAAGCTGCGAGGGTCTTGGGGCTCGACCGCAACACGTTGAGAAAGCGGATGCGCGAGCTGAAGATCAATAATGAGAGGTGAGGGTTCGATGTCACGGATCGCCGGTTTATACGCCATTGCCGACAGCGGCTGGAATCCATGCGCCACGCTTCCGGATCTCGTGCTGAAGTTTCTGGATGGCGGATGCCGCCTCGTGCAGCTCAGGATGAAATCCGCTGCGGCGGCACATATGCGGAAAACAGCGGAGGAGATAGCTCTTCTCAAGGAGCGGAGGGAGTTCACCTTCATTGTCAACGACCACGCCGACATAGCGCTTGAAGTCGGCGCAGACGGTGTGCACGTGGGAGAACACGACACGCCGGTCGCCGATATCAAGCGCCGCTTCGGCTCGAAGCTCATCGTGGGATATTCCTCCCACTCGATCGAGGAGGCCTGGCGCGCAGTGGATGCAGGGGCGGACTACGTCGCGTTCGGCGCGATCTTTCCGACGCGCACGAAGGGCCCAGGCCATCCGGTTCAGGGGCTCTCCCGTTTGAAGGAACTCACGGATTCAGTCGATGTCCCCGTCGTCGCCATCGGCGGGATCGGGCGCGACAACGTGCTCGATGTGCTGAAGGCCGGTGCAGATTCGGTCGCGATGATCACGGCGTTGTCCAAAGCCCCCGACATCGCGGCCGAGACGAGGTGGTTTGTGGAGGCGATCGAAAGATGACCAAGGTAGTCCTCACAATTGCCGGGTCCGATCCGTCAGGAGGCGCCGGCGTCCAGGCGGACCTCAAGACCTTCGCGGACCTGGGCGTGGCCGGGATCTCGGCGATCACCGCCATCACCGCGCAGGATGACGGGGCGGTGCTGGCCATCCACCCCACGCCGGCAGACGTCCTCACGCAGCAGCTCTCCACCGCGTGCAGCGGGAAGGAACTGGCGGCGGTGAAGATCGGCATGGTCGCCACCAAGGCAAATGCGCGCGCGATTGCCTGGTTTCTCAAATGCACGGCCGTTTCGCACGTGGTGATCGACCCGGTCCTCCATTCATCCTCGGGAACCGCGCTCCTGGAGGCGAACGCCTTCAACTTCTTCCGGCAGCAGCTGCTGCCGCTCGCCACCGTCATCACCCCCAACCTCCCCGAGGCCTCGGCTCTCGCCGGCATGCAGGTGGCCGGCTTGGACACGATGAGGACCGCCGCGGAGGTGATCCACAAGGAGATGATGAATCTCAGGGGCGGCGCGAAGACCGGACCGCTCGCGATCATCATCAAAGGGGGGCACCTCGAGGGCGATGCCATAGATGTCCTCTTCGACGGCGAGAAATATCATTCCTTTCCGGCAGCCCGCATCGCGGGAAAAAGCCCGCGCGGCACCGGCTGCCGCTTCGCCTCGGCGATCGCCGTCCATCTGGCGAAGGGCGAAAACCTCGTCACCGCCGTGACCAGAGCCAAGGAATATCTCGCCTGGTATATTTCAAAGGCTTCCTGACCCACACCGTCATATTTCCGACACTGCAGGGTAATTTCGAACCCGCCGCGTTTCATTATAAGGAGCATTTGAACGCATTTCTCATGGCATGGATTTTGCTCCGTAATAGTCGTCGTGGGTTTGTGTGCAGGATAGGGCTTGGAAGGGGGATGCCATGGGGATCGATCCGCAGAAACTCGGTAAAATTCTCGAGAAACATCAGCCGCCGGACGGGGGGAGCGCCCTCTGCCTCAGGGGGCCGGGCGGCGATACGCTCGTGCTTCAACCTGAGGGTGATCACATCGAGGCCACATACAATGTCCCGATGGGCCCTGGCGAGACGGTTACAATCCAGAGAAATCGGTGCGTCGTTGGAGATGTGGATAAGGACTTGAGGCTCTACATGTTTAAGGGAGGAACGGTGTCATACTGCGAGCGCCTGTGCATGGGCCCGGGAGGACAGGCCCAAAGCGCGGAGATCGACGAAGATATGAAGAAGGCGGATGAAGCCCTGATAAAGAGCGCGGACATCCTTTTTAGAAAGGCGATAGACGAGGCAACCGAAAATGAAGGAATCAAGGCAGTGTCCGCCTACAAAGGTGTTTGAGGGACATTCCATCCAAGTGAGGCAAGCTCGACAGGATGGCCGTCGGCCGTCATATCCGCACCCACCGTAAATCCGATCGCTCCGTCAGAAAATGTCGTCGCGAGGTTGACCATCATGAACTTCGTCCTTCCGGGGGCGATTGAGCCGAATGCGCCGCCGTAGAAGGCCCGATGCTCGGACTCGTTCTCGCCGATGAAGGCGATCGCCCGGTCGACCGGTTCGCCCGCCATCGTGGCGGAGGGGAGGGCGTCGGCGAGCATGTCGACGATCTTGCATGGGCGAACATTGCCCTTCAATTGCAGGATGGTCTCGCGCGACAGGAGGATGGCGTGCGCGTCCTCGTTTGTGAACATCGCGCGCACCGACCCGCCGGGTCCGGAGAGCAGGAGTTCGCCGACGGGCGTCCGGTTCGAAGAGGGCAGCGAGACGCGCCGCGCGACGTGCAGCCGCGTGAGCTTTTCAGAGCGCAGCCACGAGAAGGCGCTTTCGAGCTGCTTCCTGAACTCCCTCCCAGCCGGGGCGGCGCGCATTTCAGAAGGGAGATGCGGCGGGGCCGCTTCGGTTTGCGGAGGCAGAGGCGCGGCCTCGACGCGATCGAGGAGTATGTGCGCATCCCTTGAGGCCGCCTTCGGATCGGGGTTGCAGGATACGATGAAGGAGGTCCCCTCGATATGATCGAAGATGGCAGCGGTGTGATAGATGCCGAAGGAGCACTGTGGATAGCGCGAGAAGCCGCGCGCCGGCTCGAACCCGCCGAGCGCCCTTGCGCCCTCGAAGCCGATATAGCCGATGCACCCGCCGGAGAACGGCAGATACGGATCGTTTGCGAGATTTAAGACGGGCTCGATGAAACGGGAGAGCGCCTCGCCGGGGCTGTCTATGGCGGTGTGGCCGTCGACGGTCACGAATGCGCCCGTGAAAGAAAACGCGCGGGAAGGCTCTGATGCGACAATCGAGCATCGCGCGAGCGCCCCGCCGGACGACCTCGCATCCACCGCGACGAATCCACGGTCGGAGGCGAGCGCCGACGCGGCCCTCTCAAACGAAACACCCTCGAGCGGAAGTATGAACGGGAGGCGGGACATGTCCAATATCAACCACAACGCGGCCTCGGAGTCAAACTCAGCCTCTCTTGTCCAGTCTGCGATAGACATCCTTGCGATGCGCAGCGACCAGGAAGATGATTTTGCGCGCGGGGTTGTCGATGTAATAGACGATGCGGTAGTCGCCCATCCGATACCTGTAGAGATGGGCCTGGCCGAACAACTTTCTTGCGGGCACGGCGAACGGATCTTTTCGAATATGCTCCACGGCCAGCGCCAGCCTCTCCCTGGCCTCTCTGGGGAGCTTCAGCACGTCTTTGAAAAAACCAGGTTTGTAGGTGGCTGTGTAGGACATGGCTCCGATCAATGCCCCCTGGAGAGCAGCCGCTCAAATTCTTTATGAGAATGCTCGCCCGGTTCGGCAAGCCTCGACAGGGCCATCTCGACGAGCGCCTCCTCCTCGCGCATCTCGTCTATCCTCTCCCGCAGGGCCTCTTCGACGATCCGGCTGATCGTCAAACCCCGCTCTTCGCATATGGAGTCGAGGTCATCCTTCAGCTTCTCTGAAACCTGTGTGGCCAGCGCCGTCTTGCCCATAATTCTCCTCCATTCTAGAACCTTATAGAATTATATAGAAAATGGACATCAATCGTCAAGATTTAAGATTCTCGTTGCCACACGCCGGCTTTGCAAAAGCCTCCGCGTCTGGTAAAGAAGCGACATGGGCCACGCTATCCTTCGCGATGTCCTTGTCATCTTTGCGGTGGCGGTGCCGGTCGTCCTCATCGCCCATCGCCTCCGTTTCCCGTCCATCGTGGGCTTTCTGATCACCGGGTTCGTCATCGGTCCGCATCTTCTGGGGCTCGTCCCGGACATCGAGGAGATAAGGGTGCTGGCCGAGGTGGGAGTCGCGCTCCTGCTCTTCTCGATAGGGCTCGAGTTCAGCTTCGAGCGCCTGAAGGGCTGGGGGAGGCCGATAGTCGGCATGGGCGCTCTGCAGGTCCTTATCACGGCGGCCGTGGGGTTCGTCGCCGGCTTGGCACTCGGCTGGAGCGTGGCGGAGAGCGCTTTCTTCGGGTGCGCGATTGCCCTCTCTTCCACCGCCATAGTCATGGCCGTCCTCTCCCACAAGCGATGGTTCGACGCCCCGGCGGGACGCATCGTCACCGGCATTCTGATACTTCAGGATCTGGCCGTGATCCCGATGATGGTGCTGCTCAAGCTCCTGTTCATGGTGCCGGGCGGTCTGGGCGGCGGGATGATCGTCGTGGCTGCGGCGAAGCTCGCGGCGCTTGCCCTCGTGATAGCAGTCATGTCGCGATGGTTCTTGAGCCCTATCCTGCGTTATGTTTCCAAACCGCGCAGCAAGGAGCTCTTCGTCGTCATCATCGTCGGGATCGCCATCGGCGCCGCCTATGCGACCGAACGCATGGGGCTCTCGTTTGCCCTCGGCGCGTTTCTCGCCGGGCTTCTCGTCTCGAACACCGACTTCCGCTTTCACGCACTCTCGGAGATAGCGCCGTTCCGCTATTGCTTCAACGGCCTCTTTTTCGTCTCGCTGGGGATGATCGTCGACCCTTCCTTTATCGCCGGACACTGGACTTCGGTGGCGCTCCTCGTCGCCGTCATCCTGATCGCCAAGTCGGTGATCGTGGCCGGCTCCGTGGTCGCCTTCGGATATCCGCTGGCCATCGCGGCATCGGGTGCGCTGATGCTAGCCCAGGTGGGCGAGTTCTCGTTCATGCTCGTCTTCTTCGGCTGGCAGGCGGGCGTTCTGCATTTCGATTTCTACCAGCTCGTCGTGGATGCGTCGGCGATCACGATGGTCCTGGCGCCATTTGCAGTGGCGATGGCGCCCTCGCTTGGCGAAAAGCTTGCGTCCGTATCTTCAGGTTTAAAATTTCTGGGAAGGGGCGCGAAGATGCATCTGCCGGACGAGGACGGCGCCCTCTCCGGGCATGCTGTCATCTGTGGATTCGGCCCTCTAGGGATGACGGTGGGAAAACTCCTCAGCTGTCGAGGCATACCGTACGTCGTCCTCGAGCTTAATCCGGTGACTGCGGACCGCGTCAGCAAGGGCGGCGGCCGCGCCTACGTCGGCGACGGGGCGAGCGGTTCGCTCTTGCACCACAGCGGCGTCGGGAGCGCGAAGCTGCTGGCCGTGGCAGTCCCGGACCACCTGAATGCGGCCGCGATAATCGCGCAGGCGCGCAGGATGAACGAGGAGATATACATCATCACGCGCAGCCGGTACCGCGACCAGGTTCAGCTCCTCTACGACGCGGGGGCGGACGTCGTGGTCTGCGAGGAACTGGAGGGCGGGATAGAGATGGGCCGCTATATCCTCGAGGAACTCTCCGTTCCCCGCGATGAGATATCCGGGATATTCAAAGAGATCAGGGCCTTCGGCAGCGCGGATTTCTTCTGAAATTTCCCGCATGAAATTCTTTACAGCCGGTCCGTTTTGGTGCTACGAACGCCTCCGTTTCAGCTTTTCCCCATCAATTCCAAAGGAGGGCTGCCATGGCTATCGAGAAACAGAATCCATTCAAGATTGCGCAGCAGCAGCTGGACGAGGCGGCGAAGTTGCTGGGTCTGGACGCTGGCACGCATGCGGCGTTGCGCGAACCGTTGCGCGAACTGCACGTCTCGTTGCCCGTGAAAATGGACAACGGACAGTTCCGCGTCTTCAAGGGCTTCCGCGTTCAGTACAACGACGCGCGCGGTCCCACCAAGGGCGGCATCCGCTTTCACCCGGACGAGACGATCGACACGGTGAGGGCCCTGGCGGCGTGGATGACGTGGAAGTGCGCCGTCGTCGACATCCCCCTTGGCGGCGGCAAGGGCGGGGTCATCTGCAATCCGAAGGAGATGAGTCCCGGCGAGATCGAGCGCCTTTCGCGCCAGTATGTGAGACAGGTCGGGCGAATCATCGGCATCGATAAGGACGTTCCGGCGCCGGATGTCTACACCACGCCGCAGATCATGGCGTGGATGATGGACGAATACTATTGGCAGAAGGGGTACAACGAGCCCGGCGTCATCACCGGCAAACCGCTGCCGCTCGGCGGATCCAAGGGCCGCAACGACGCCACCGCCAGAGGCGGCGTATACTGCGTGCGCGAGGCGGCCAAGGTCCTGGGGATCGACGCCTCCAAGGCCACCTACGCCATACAGGGATTTGGAAACGCCGGGCAGTATGCGGCGACTCTGATGAACGAGATCCTGGGCAGCAGGAAGCTGCTCGCAGTCTCCGATTCGCGCGGCGGCGTCTACAACCCCGAGGGGATAGATGCCAGCTCGGTCGTCAAGTACAAGCTGGAGACCGGCAAGCTTGAGGGGTTCCCCGGCACGAAGCCGATAACCAACGAGGAGCTCCTGGAGCTCAATGTCGACATCCTCTTCCCGTCGGCCCTTGAGAACTGCATCACGGCGCAGAACGCGGGCAACGTAAGGGCAAAGATCATCGCCGAGCTCGCCAACGGGCCGACCACGCCGGAGGCCGACCAGATCCTCCACAAAAAAGGGACGTTCGTGATCCCGGATTTCCTGTGCAACGCGGGCGGCGTGACCGTCTCCTATTTCGAGATGGTTCAGAACAGCTACAATTTCTACTGGGAGCTCCCGGAAGTGCACCAGCGCCTCGACGAGAAGATGACGGCCGCTTTCAGGGCAGTCCACAACATGCGCGAGAGCCACAAGGTCCACAACCGGCTCGCGGCCTATCTCGTCGCCGTGCAGCGCGTGGCGGAGGCGATGAAGCTGCGCGGTTGGGTATAGAATCGAACCGGTTCGATGATCCAGGGGGGCACTGATGAGCAGCGAGGCTGCCGCTTGCGCAGTTGGGGTTCCGGCCGTCAAAAAAGGGCATCCGAAAGGCCTCTACGTCCTCTTCTTCACCGAGATGTGGGAGAGGTTTTGCTACTATGGAATGCGCACGATCCTCGTCTACTACATGACGAAGTCCCTCCTCTTTTCCCAGGAAAAATCTTCGCAGATATACGGCCTCTATACCGGGCTCACATATTTCATGGCGCTCTTCGGCGGCATCCTGGCCGACAGGGTGATCGGCCAGAGAAAGGCGGTCATCCTCGGCGGCGCGCTGATGGCGGTCGGCGAGTTCATGCTGATGTCGAAGAGCCTCTTTTTCCCGGGGCTGTTTTTCCTGATCCTGGGAGTCGGCGCGCTCAAGCCCAACATCTCGACGCAGGTGGGAAGCCTCTACGCGCAGGGCGATCACAGGCGCGACCGGGCATTCAGCATCTTCTACGTCGGGATCAACGTCGGCGCATTCATCTCTCCGCTCATCTGCGGCACGATCGGCGAACTCTACGGATGGAACTACGGGTTTGGCGCCGCAGGCCTCGGCATGATCCTGGGCCTTATCATATACCTGTGCGGGCAGAAATATCTCGCGCCCGACAATACAATGAAAAAGAAGGCGGCCGGCGAAGCCGCGAAGAAGGCTGGGCCTATGGCCCACGACGACAAGAGCAAGATCGTCGCGCTCCTCGTCCTCTGCCTCTTCAACATCGTCTTCTGGGCGATATACGAACAGCAGGGGAATACGCTGGCCCTCTGGATGGACGCAAACACGAACCGGCATATTTTTGGCTGGGAGATGCCGGCCACCTGGTTCCAGTCGTTCAACCCCATCATGATCTTCGCCTTCACGCCGCTGCTTACGATGTTCTGGGCGCGGCAGGCGAAGAGGGGGAAGGAGCCCTCCAGCATCGCCAAGATGGCGATCGGCTGCATCCTCGGAGGACTCTCGTTCCTCGTCCTCATCCCTGCGGCCGGGGCATACGCGGACCATGGCAGCGCCAGCGTGTTGTGGCTCGTGCTCAACACCGCCATCCTCACGTTTGGCGAACTCTACCTCTCCCCGATCGGCCTGTCGCTCGTCACGAAGATAGCGCCGATAAGGATGGTCTCCATGTTCATGGGGCTGTGGTTCTTTGCAATGTTCGGCGGCAATTATCTCTGCGGTTTCCTGGGGACGTTCTGGGAGAAGATGCCCAAGTCGGATTTTTTCCTGATGCTCGCGCTGCTCAGCTGCGGCGCCGGTCTTGGAATTTTCACGGTTTTGAAACCCCTCAAGAAGGCGATCGGCCATGGGCATGAGGAGACAGTCGACGTCTAGTCTTGGTATCTACGTCCACATCCCGTTCTGTCTGAGGAAGTGCGACTACTGCGACTTCTTCTCGGTGTCCTCTGCCCGGGGCGATGTGCCGCACGAAGAATATCTCCGCGCGCTGGCGGGACAGCTCAGGCGTGATGCCGCCGCGCATGATCTCGAAGGTGCGAGCGTCGCCACCGTATACTTCGGGGGCGGCACGCCCTCCCTCATGCCGCCCGTTTTCTTCGAGGGCATCCTCTCAGAGATCGGCAGAGTTTTTTCGCTCGATCCCGGTGCTGAGATAAGCTCTGAGGTAAACCCGGCGACCGTTGACGGGAGATGGTTTCGCGAGGTTCGTAAAGCAGGTATCAGCAGGGTCTCCATCGGCGTTCAGTCATTCAACCCCGCTCTTCTTGAGTCCCTGGGCCGCATTCATTCGCCCGAGGATGCGATGCGAGCGATAGCGGAGGCGCAGGAGGGAGGTTTTGAGGGCGCAGGCGTCGATCTCATGTATGCGATTCCTGGCGAGACGATGCATGACCTCGAGGACGACGTCCGCACCGCGATGGCGTTCCAGCCGGGGCACATATCGGCGTATCAGCTGACGATCGAGGAAGGGACGCCCCTGGCGACGCGCTGCGTGAGACAGCTTCCGGAAGACGACCAGTTAAAACAAATGCGCACTGTTGCCCGGATGCTTTCGCGCGGCGGCTGGAACCGATACGAGATATCCAATTTCGCAAGGCCGGGCCTCGAGTGCGGGCACAATCTCAATTACTGGAGATACGGAGAATACCTGGGTCTCGGCGCTGGGGCGGCGTCATTTGTCTTCGCAGAGTTGCCTTTTTTTGCAAAACGCTTCACCCAGATCCGCGATGTCGCGAGATACATGGCCGGGACTTCTGAGCTGGTCGAGGCCGAAGACATCGACCCCCGCACCGCGATGGGAGAATTCTGTTTCCTTGGTCTCAGGGCTTCGGAGGGAATTTCAGCGGAGGCGTTTGAAAAACTCTTCGGCGTTCAGCTCGAATCCGTCTTCGGCGCCCCTCTTGAAAAACTGGTCGCGGAGAAACTCCTCCTCAAGGATTCGAACCGATTCTCCCTCACGCAGAGAGGTGTGGAACTTTCAAATCAGGTCTTCGAGAACTTCGTTTAGGCGCTTCTCTTTTCATTGCCATCTGTCAAAAAATCGCAGATAATACATGCAGGTTATGCGAGAGGGGGGTTTCAAACCACCGTGAGACTTCAATTCCTGGGCGCCACCGAGACGGTCACAGGTTCCAAATTTCATCTGGCTGAAAACGGCAACTCCTGGCTGGTGGACTGCGGCCTCTACCAGGGCCTCAAGGATCTGCGCCTCAGGAACTGGCAGCCGCTGGCCGTCGACCCCAAAAAGCTCGACGCCGTCATCCTCACCCACGCGCATATCGATCACACGGGCTATGTGCCGCTGCTCGTCAAGAACGGCTTCAAGGGTCCGGTGCTGGCCTCCGAACCCACCGTCGAGCTCTCCAAAATATTGCTGCCGGATGCCGGTTACATACAGGAGGAAGATGCGAAGTTCGCCGCGAAGAAGGGCTTCTCCAAACACGCCAATCCCATCGCCCTCTATACCTACGACGACGCGGTCAAAGCCACCAAGAACCTGAAGGCAGTTCCCGACAGAGAATGGGTGGACCTTGCGGAGAACGTGCGCATAATGCTCCGTCCCGCCGGACATATACTGGGCTCGCGGCTCATAAACGTGTCGGTCAAGGAGAAGCACCACGACTTCAACATCATGTTCGCCGGCGACATCGGCACCTACGACGCCCTGATCGCGGTCAACCCAGGCAAGGTCAAGTCGGTCAACTATCTCGTGCTCGAGTCGACCTACGGAGACAGGTTGCACACTGAGGAGGATATCCTCACCCGCTTCGAGGGGATATTGAACCGCACGCTCGGGCGCGGCGGCAAGGTCGTGATCCCGGCATTCGCTGTGGGCCGCACCCAGGAGATCCTCTACATACTCAAGAAGCTCGAGGACGCCGGGCGTCTGCCGGACGTGCCGATCTTCTTGAACAGCCCGCTCGCCATCGACGCCACGGAGATCTACATAAAATTTGCGAGCGAGCACAACTTCTTCACCAATGGCTCGGAGCCGACGCGGGCCTTTCATCCCTCGCGGCTCGTCCTCGTCCACGACGCCGAGGAGTCCAAACACCTGAATGCGCTGTCCGAGCCGGCCATCATCATCTCCTCTTCCGGGATGATGACGGGCGGCCGGATACTCCACCACCTCAAGGCCTACTTGCCCGACCCGCTCTCAACGCTCGTCGTCACCGGCTTTCAGGCGGCCGGCACGCGCGGCCGCGCGATCCTGGACGGCGCGAAGGCGGTCAAGATCCACGGCGCTCCCGTCGCGGTGAACGCAGATGTGGAGTTCATCGAGTCCCTCTCCGCCCACGGCGATTACAACGACATCCTCCGCTGGCTCTCCGGCTTCACGCGCCCGCCCAAGACCACCTTCCTCGTCCACGGCGAACCGGATTCGTCGAATGCGCTGAAGGAGCGAATCGAAGGCGAGCTTGGCTGGAAGGTCGTGGTGCCGAAATATCTGGAAAAGTTCGAGCTGTGAAAGTTTTTCGCAGTTTTTCCCCTCCATTGACAACCCTGAACCCCGTCTGATACACCCCCTTCGCCATGAATAGCCAACTCACCGACCGCGACCGCGAGATATTCCGGATCCTGGTCGCCGACTACATCGCCACTGCCGACCCTGTCGGGTCGCGCACGATCGCCAAGCAGCATCCCGGTCACCTCTCGCCAGCGACGATCAGGAACGTCATGGCCGATCTGACCGAGATGGGGCTGATCGCCCAGCCCCACACCTCCGCGGGCCGCGTGCCCACCGACGCGGGTTTCCGCTACTATGTCGACTCGCTCCTCAAGAGGCGCGAGCTCTCCGAGGGCGAGATGGGCGCCATCCGGGAGCGGTGCATGGGCGACGAGCGCGGGATCCAGATCGTCCTCCAGCGCGCTTCGAGGATGCTCGCCGCTGTGTCGCGCTACGTCGGGATCGTCGCCACCCCGGCGGCCGAGCGCGTGGCCTTCAAACAAATCGATTTCGTTCCGCTCTCGAGGCGGAGGATCCTCGGGATATTCGTCTCTCAGGACGGCCAGGTCGAGAACCGTCTGGTAGAGGCGGGCGAGGACCTCACCTATGCCGAGCTCGAACGCATCTCCAACTATTGCAACCAGGCCTTCGCAGGATTGACGCTCGACGAGGCGATACAGAAGGCCGGCCGCGAACTTTCGGATGAGAGGGCCGACTACGACCACCTCCTCAAGAAGGCGATGCTCTTCTCCAAACAGGTGCTGGATGGCGCGTCCGGTTCGGAACTCGTCGTCGATGGCGAGGCCCAGCTTCTCGACGCACCGGAGTTCGCTGAGGCGGAGAAATTCAGAAAGATTCTCGACATGCTGGAGGAGAAGCAGGGGATCCTTCACATCCTGGAACGATGCCGTGAAGGCGAGGGCGTGCGCATCTTCGTCGGGGCCGACGCCGAGATGGATGGCGTGGATACGATAGGGCTTGTGGGCGCCCCATATTTCAAGGACGGCAAGATGGTTGGGGCGCTGGGCGTTATCGGGCCGATGCGGATGGACTATTCGCGCGTCGTGCCGATAGTCGATTTCACTGCCAAGGTTTTGGGCGACGCGCTGGAAACATAAAGCGGATCATCATGTCACACAAAAACAGGACAAAAGTCGACGAGCTGCGCGATGCGCTGAAGAAGAAGCAGGAGCCGCCGGCAGGGCCGGCTGCGCCCGAGGCTGCGGAGCGAAAGGCGGCGGAACCCGAAGACGAGCTCACCCGCCAGATCCTCGCCGCGGAGGAGGAGGCCAAGGGCCACTACGACAAGCTGCTTCGCGTGATGGCGGAGTTTGAAAACTTCAAGAAACGTATGGCGAGGGAGCGCGAGGAGCAGTTCAAATATTCAAACGAAAAGCTCCTGACCGAGCTCCTCCCCGCGCTGGACGACCTCGACCGCGTGCTCGATCACGTCCCGCCCGCCGCGTCCGACGAGACCAGGGCGATCGCGGAAGGCGTCGATATGGTGCGCAAGTCGCTCCTCTCTGTGCTCGAGCGCTTCGGGCTCAAGGAGGTGCCGGCAGCTGGAGAGGCATTCGATCCCTCCCGCCACGAGGCGATCGCCATGGTGGAGAGCGAGGCGATGGAGCCGGGGAAAGTCGCCTCGGTCCACCGAAGGGGTTACTGGCTTGGTGACAGGCTGTTGAGGCCTGCTATGGTTACAGTGGCAAAGGGGGATCAATGAAACGCATGATAGTGTGGTGTCTGCTAGCGATGGTGGCCGGGGCGGGATGCGCCGGAGGCCTGGCTGGAAAGGCGAGATACCCCAACGCGGTGACGCCGGAGGCGCAGGGCCGCTTTGATGCCGCCGATTCCCTCTACAGATCGAAGCGCTTCGCGGAAGCGGACGCCGCCTTTGCGAAGCTGATAGCCGAGCTCCCCTACACGCAGCTGACCGACGAGGCGAGATTCCGCAGGGGCGAGATCGCCTTTGCGTACAAGAATTACAACGCTGCCCTCGGTTTCTATCGCGGGTCGTACTCGCAGATCGAATCCCCTGCCGTTGCGCCGAAGGCTAGATTCAAAGCGGCGCTCTGCCTCTTTCGGCTGAACCACGCGCAGGAGACGCTCTCCGAGCTCGAGGCAATATCCCGCAGGGATGCCAGCGTGGTGCTTCGGCTGCGCACCGATTCGCTGGGCGTCCGCGCCTCCAAGGCCGCGGGCCTTTCGCCCAATATTTCGATCGTATGGCAGCTTCGCCTCCTCGATAACTACCCGGAGTCGCAGGGAGTCCGTCCTTCGGGCATAGGGCCGGACGAGCTGGTTTCCGAAGACGCCGCACTCTCCGAAGTGAAGCGGTGGGTGGGCGACAAGACCGTCACCGCCGCGGAGGTGGAAGCGCTTCCGACGAAAGAGATGAGGGGCCACCGCTCCGGCGGTTTTGCGTCCTACAAGCTGGCGCTCATCCTCCACAGCACGGGCGACACAAAAGAGGCCATCAAGCAGCTTAAGATTTTTGTCAGCACATATCCCAAACACGAATACTACGGCGCCGCGAGGGTTCTCATGGGAGAGCTGGGTGGCGTGATAGGCGAGGGGGCCGGCACCTCCATCGGCGCGCTGCTGCCGCTTTCGGGAAAATATGCCATCTACGGCGAATCCGCCCTTCATGGCGTCGAGTGCGCCATTGGCGTCTTCGAACCTTGCGTAGGACCGGGCGGGATAAAGATCGTCGTGCGCGATTCCGGCTCGACACCCGCCGAAGCGGTGGCGGCCGTGAACGAGCTTGCCGCTGCAAACGTCGTCGGCATCGTCGGCCCCCTGCTTTCGACCAACGCGCTCGAGGCTGCGGCGCGGGCGCAGGAGCTGCGCATCCCGATCATCTCGCTATCGCAGCGCGGCGGGGTGGCCGAGACCGGCGAGTATATCTTCCGAAACTCGGTCTCCGACTCATCCGAGATGTCGATGCTCGCCGACTATGCGGTCAACCGCATGCACCTCAAGCGCTTCTACATCCTCTATCCGTCCAGCAGCAAGAAGGCGATCGAATACAAAGGTCTCTTTTCAGAGGCGATCAGGGCCCAGGGCGGGAGCGTCGTAGATGTAAAGGGATATTCGGAAGGACAGATGGTCGAGGTCAGCGACGAGCTCCGCGGCAGGGGCCGGGCCGAGTTTCAGCAGCAGAAGCAGAAGAAGAATAGGGAGGAGGGCGGGAAGAGCATCGACATAACCCCGACGACCGCAAACTACGACGCCGTCTTCATACCAGATTCGCTCAGCATGGCGTCCTACATAGCGCAGCGTCTGGAATCGAGCAAGGCCAAGGTCCTGGGCATCTCGCGCTGGGGAGATCACCAGCACGAGGGCCATATCGATTCATCTCTCAACGGCGCGGTATTCGTAAATTCGTTCTACATGGATGCGCCCGAAGAGCACGTATCGAATTTCGTCTCTCGTTTTCGGGAGGCCTACGGTTCGGAGCCGACGCTCCTGGAGGCCCTGGGCTACGATTCGGCGAGGATGATCTCCACCGCGGTCCTGGAGAAGGGAGCTGCCGGTCGCGATGCGCTGCGCGCTGCCATTGCGCGCACGTCCGGATTTCCAGGCGTTGCCGGGAAGACGACGGTCACCGCCGACCGCAACGCCGAGCGCCAGCTTCGGGTGCTGACCTTCAAAGACGGATCCATCCGTCCCTCGAACTGACCGTTTTTTGACGCTTTTTGCGCGTTCCTGATCAGAATGATAATAAACCAGCCGCTGCAAGTCATCCGGCCTACGCATATTCAATAAGTTAGAGCGATCATCTCCCCGTTCCAGCCTGGCATGACTCTTGCTTGTTAAATGGCTTGGAGGGGCGAGCCATGGGACAGGGTCAGAGAGCGATCGGCGACGTGATACTCGGCGATGCGCCGGACACTGAGGGATTGTCGGCTCAGAATTCGACCGTCCTCTCCTGCGGCGGGATATTCATCCCCCATCGCGGCGAGGAGCGACGGATACTCTATCATATCATCACGACATCCAGTCTCAACGAACCGGTAAAGGTGGTCACGGGGGCGAGGCCCAGAAACCGCCTGCATGAAGTTCTGCTCAAAGAGACGATGAACTGAAACTCCTTTTCTTGTTTTTTTGCTGGTCGCGTGATAAACGGAAATCAGAAGCATTGTCGAAAAGGGGAGCCGATGACATCGGTGAGCGGCCGGCTGCTTGGAAGGACGCTTCGCGACGTGACGACCGTCAGGGCGGAGGATCTGCATCTGGAGCGTGTTCTCGAGCCTTCGCCTTTGAGCATCGTGCCGCGCCCTAACCCAGCGAAGAGCCAGGTGATCTGCGTTGCCAGCGGAAAGGGCGGCACCGGCAAGACGGTCGTGACGACGAACCTCGCGGTCCTGCTCGCGCAGGAGGGGTTCTCCGTCCTCCTGTTCGATGCAGACATGGGGCTCGCCAACGCCCATCTTCTGCTCGGCGTTTCGCCGGCCAACGACATCACCTCGGTCCTCGATGGAAGGATGAAACTCACCGACATCATCTGCGAGTGCTCCGCGGGGGTCCGCCTCGTCTCCGGCGGCTCCGGATTCAGCGAGCTCTCCGAGCTCAAGGACAGGGAACTCCGCCATCTGGCGTCAGAGCTCAAGGCTTGCGAGGAGGGCGCGGACATAATCCTGGTGGATCTCTCCGCCGGCATCAGCCCGCAGGTGATGAGGTTCCTCCGCGCCGCGCACGACGTGATCCTCGTGACGACGCCGGATGTCACTGCGATGCTCGACGCATACGCTACGATCAAGTCTCTTGCGGAGGCGGATGCGAATGTGAGCGTGAAGCTCGTCGTAAACCGCGCCCGGCAGAGGAGCGATGCGGTCGCCGCGTTCAAGAAGATCAAGGCCGTGGCCTCTCGGCATCTGACGGCCGCGGATATATCTTTTTTCGGCTGGGTGCCGCATAACTGGTATATCCAGGATTCGGTCGACCGGCGCCAGCCGGTGGTGACGCTGCATCCTCGGAGCTTCGTGACGCTATGCCTCAAGCACATGGCGGGGCGCATAGGCGCAGAGCACGCGGCGTGGAAGCTCAGTTGTTCGGCCGCCCCTTCTTTTTCTTCAAGGCTGGAGCGGGTGGTCTTCGAATAGGGCCAGAGGTGGCGGATGAGGATCGTGTGTCCAACGAAGATGACCAGTCGCCAGGCGCGGGCGCTCAAGGTGTGCATGGCCTCCGGCGCTTCCGCTTTCATGAAGGAGGATGTGCTTGCGGCGGTGGGATACGATATGTCCGCGATAGAAGAGGGCGCTCGCTCCGTCGGGTACAATTTCCCCGTCCCGGGCGCCGGCACGATAGACGTGATCGCGATCGACCGGAATGGCAAGGCCCTCCTCGTGAGCGTCCATGACAGGCTTGATGTGCAGGCGCTCTGCGCTTCCTTCGCGCGGGCGGAGTGGATTGTGGACAGCAGGGAGGTGGTCGAGCACATCTTCCCAGGCATCTCAGCCGGCCCGGATACGAGGTCGTGGCATTTTGCCGGCTCCGTGTCACGAGAGGTGGGGCCCATGCTCAGGCGCATGGGTTCGGCTTCACCCGAGGTATTCGAGTGCAGCCCTCTCCGCCTTGCGGATGAGGAGTGGCTCTTTATCAAAAAGCACGAGGCTGCAGGGATGGGGGGGGCTGTGGCTTCGGCAGAAAAAACTCCGCCCAGATCTCCGCGTCCCGTGTACATCCGCTCACTTCTGACCGACGAGGAGATAGGTGATTTTCTGGATTCGGAAAAAGCTGCTGGCGAAGACGAGGAAGATGAGATAACATCCAGTTGTCGTTTGTGACTGTATAATATATTTTAACAGCTGTTCGGGTGAATGCGCCTCTTGTCCCTCTCCCCTTGTGGGAGAGGGGCGGGGTGAGGGGGGGGAAATCATGTATACAATTTCCGTAGCCAATCAGAAGGGCGGATGTGGCAAGACCACCACGGCGGTCAATCTTTCGGCATGCCTGTCGATGAAGGGCTATCGCGTCCTGCTCGTCGACGCGGACCCGCAGGCGCAGGCCTCGACCTGCCTGCGCATCGAGGATCGCGAGCCGCGCGGCACGATCTTCGACGCGATCCTCGAGACGAGGAAAGGGGCGAGGTCCTTCGCCGACATGCTCGTCCCGATCTCCAGCGGGCTCACGCTTTTGCCCTCGGAGGGCATCTCGATGGACGATGAGGCGCGGCTCAATTCCCAGCCGCAGAGGAGCTTGAAGCTGGCGCCGCTTCTGGGAAGTGTGAAAAATCAATATGACTTCGCCGTGATCGATTGCCCGCCGACGCTGGGCGTGCTCACGCAGAACGCGCTCCTGGCTTCGAACGCCGTCCTCCTGACGGTCGAGACGAGTTTCCTGGCGCTCCACGGCGTCGGAAAATTGTTGAGCCTCATCCAGGACGTGCGCAAGGAGCACGCGATAAGGATGTTCGCCGTGGCCACGATGTTCGACGGCAGGACGTCGTTTGCGCGAGAGGTCCTCGAGGACATGAGGGGTTATTTCGACAACGTCATGCTCTCGACTGTCATCAGGGAGAACGTGCGCCTGAAGGAGGCAGCCAGCCACGGCATGCCCATCTTCACTTACGCGCACGCATCCAACGGCGCGGAGGACTACAGGGCCCTGACCGACGAGATCCTCGCCAAGGTAGTGCAGGGCATCCAGGAGATGAAGAAGCTCGTGCCCATGGCGACGCGCGGCGCATGAGAAAATGACCGATCGACAAGATCGAAAGGAGGAGAAATATGAAGATTCTGGAGACGATGAAGGCTGGCAGGAGGAGGGTGATGAGGACCTCTTCGGTCCCTGTGAACAAGACGGACGCGAAGACGCTCAAGAGGGAGCTGAATACCTGGCTCGCGGGCCGGACTATCTGGAACCACGGGGACTGGGAAGGCCTCCTTGGAGACCTGAGGACAAAGGGCTACAGCGACCTGATCGATACGCCCAAGGGCCGGGACGCCATCGGCCTCTATCTTGAGAAAAACAAGAAGCCCCGCTCCTGCTGAATATACCTGAGCGGTTATAGAAAATAAAAAACCGGCTGCCGAATTGGCGCCGGTTTTTGATATCAATCGTGTGTCCTCTCTATTATCGGCTGGTAAAACCTGTGATCAAAAGTCTGTTAACGAGCATCCACGGAGCCCCAGCCGCGATAGTGGCCGTTGCTAAAGGCATAATGAGGGCTGGTTGAGTCGATCGATTTAAGCCATTCATATGCGCATCGTAAAAAATTCCAATTTGGTCCTGATTCGCAGTGATCGACCGCTTTTGGATCAGGACTGGTCTTTGCCACCGTTTTGCTTGCAGCAACTGCAATTGTTCGTACTGCAGAAACTTTAGGTTCGCCGCCACCCATAAACCCTCCTTCGTTTCGTTTGTGTGTCTTCGTCAAATCTTCTTGCCTTGCATCCCTATTAGTTATCGGCAGATTTAGGAAAAAGTTGCGTGCGAAATTAATCTTTTTTTTTGTATAATAAAATAGACGTAGGCAAATTGCATGCCAATAAGGTCGTTTTTGCCGATGATAGCCGGAGTTTTTTAAAAATTCTTTAATTTACTTATAGTTAGGCAGGGATGCGTTTATCGACTTGCGTTGCCCGAAGACGGTCGGCATGATTGAAAATATGGCGATAATGGAGTTCAGGAGACAGCTCGTTTTGGCCACCGCGTCGGAGGCGAGGAGACACCTCGTGGCCGAGGCGGGGTTCGAATTTCTCACCGATGCGGTGGATATCGACGAATCGCCGAGGGCTGGCGAGGAGATCGACGACTATGTCCTGAGGCTTGCGCGCGCCAAGGCCGAGGGCGCGGTCCCTCCCGGGCTCGATGCGGTGATCGTCGCCGTCGACACGGCGATCGGCCTCGACGGCATTATAATCGGCAAACCCGGCGACGAAATCCATGCCAGGGAGATGCTCAGGATGTTCTCCGGCCGCGCCCATGTGGTGGTGAGCGCGATCGCCCTGCGCGATGTCGCCGCCGCTTCTCTCGACGTGGAGATCACGCGCACAGAGGTCAGGTTCGTGGAGATGACCGATAAGGTCATCGATTGGTATATCGACTCCGGAGAGTGGAGAGGCCGCGCGGGCGCATATGCGATTCAGGGCAAGGGCGCGGCTCTCGTAGCAGATGTGAGGGGCTGCTTCACAAACGTCATCGGGATATCGATGCCGACGTTCCTCAGGATGCTCAAGTCCGTGACCCCGTCGGTCCATTGAAGAATTCCTCGATCGTCGACTTGAGTTCGGCGATGTCGCGGGCCCGGTGGGATCTCTGAAGGAACTTCTTCACGCCGCTGATTCCTTTTCCGTACCACGGGAGCGTTGATCTCATGCTCAGAAGCGCCATGCGCTCTCCGATGAGCGCGCTCAGTTCATCGAGATGCCTTATCGCTGTCCTTCCTCGATCGTGGCGCGACGGAGGCGAGCTGTCGCCATCGAGCATTTGCCGGAATATCCATGGGTTTCCCAGCGTCGCCCTCCCGATCATCACGCCGTCGCAGCCGGTCTCTTCCATCATTCGCAGCGCATCGTCGCGGCACTTGATATCGCCGTTGCCGATCACCGGTATCTTGAGCGCCGCCTTCACGCGGGCGATGATTTTCCAATCGGACCTGCCTTTGAAGAACTGTTGTCGCGTTCGGGGATGGACGATCACCGCATCCGCGCCCTCGGCCTCGGCGGCGTGCGCGATCTCCTCGCAGTTGATCGATCCCGCGTCCCACCCGGACCTGATCTTCACGGTGAGCGGGCGGCTGGTGGAGAACCTCGCTGCCCTGATGACTTCCGCCGCCCTCTTTGGCGTGCGCATGAGCGCAGCGCCGGCGCCGCCCGAGCAGACCTTTTTGACGGGGCAGCCCATGTTGATGTCGATGAGATCGATCTCCTCGTCCTCGAGCGCCTTGAGGGCATCTGCGATCGAACTGGGGTTGGCGCCGAATATCTGAAGGCCGAACGGCCGCGCCCGAGCGTCATTTATGAAATAGCGCCGTGTGCGCGCCTGTGTGCGGATCACCCCTTCCGCCGAGACCATCTCCGAGATGGCGAGCGCGCAGCCCTGCTCGATCGCGAGGAGGCGATAGGGGAGGGAGGATAGCCCCGCCATAGGCGCCGCGATCAGGTTGTTTCCGAGTTTGAGCGAGCCGATCTTCAGCGGGCGAAATATTTTATCTGATGTCTGCTTCATTTAATCCTTCAGCGAATATCTCACGGTCACCGTTATCGGACCCGGGTAGAATGGAAGTGGGGCTGCCCGGCGGACCGCTTCCACCGCAGCCTCGTCGAGGAGCGCCTCGCCGCACGATGTGGCGACGCCGGCCGATTTCACCGAGCCGTCCTCCCCGATTGCGAATGTCACTCGCGGCGCGCCCTCGATGCGGCGGCTCCGGGCGATCTGAGGATAATACTTCGAGCTGTTGATCCGTTTCCAGATGCGCTGGAGCGCAGGATCACCGGCGCCTGCGTGGCTTGCGCTGGAGCCACTGCCACTGCCCGGGACAACTCCTCCTTCTGAGGCAACCTCGGAGGGGGAAACCCCCTCCCCGCCGCGTGCGCCGCGGCTCCCCCCCCCCGCCGAGGAAGGGGGGGGTCTCCCCGGGCGTGTTTTGGGTGCCGCCAGGCTGCGGGTGTGCCCGCCGGCGGCGCGTCCCGCGCCCC
>JAZDOG010000043.1:0-25147 GCA_043798915.1 Pseudomonadota bacterium
GGGGCGATGCCGGACTTCGTAGTCTCATCCCCGATGTTGACCTCGATCAGGCAATCGATCCGCCGCGCCGCCCTGCGGTCTATCGCCTCGGCAAGTTCCACGGAATCCACGGCCTCGACGCAGGCGGCGACCGGGGCTACCAGTTTCGCCTTGTTCTTCTGCAGGTGCCCTATGAAATGCCATTCGATCGTGAGGTCAGCGAGGGAGGCCGCCTTCTCCGCGAGCTCCTGCGCGTAGTTCTCGCCGAAAAGCCGCTGCCCTGCTGCATATGCCTCGCGTATCGCCTCCGCGGAATTGGTCTTCGATACCGCGACGAGGGCGATCGACGCCGGGTCGCGTCCGCAGCGGCCTGCCGCCGCCTCGATGCGCCGGCGCACATCCTTCAGATTTTCGGCTATACTGGACATATGGGAACCTGGGGATTGCTTCGCTCCACTCGCAATGACAGCGTTAGCCAAATGATAGCTAGATGTCCACCTATCACATGGGTCAAATGAAACCCTTGAAATGCAGCTGATCAGATGATAGCCTGAACTCGGGTTTGGCGGTCGATTGGCGACCTGAAAGTTATCGAAGGGTCGCTGCCTCCGAGAGCATTGGGGCTCGTTGTGGAGTGGGCAATGATTCACAGAGATGAACTTGTGAAAGAATGGGAGTTGTCGCGCAGCAAGGAGCCTCTCTTTTCCATAGATCCATTAAAATAGAGGTGTGAAATGTTAAAAGATATCATCCGTGCGGAATATGTGGGTGGATACAAGATAAAGTTTCAATTTGAAGATGGAAAGATCGGCGTGCTTGATTTTGAAACGGCCATCGATAGGAAAGGTATATTCAGCCAGTTGGCCGATTTGGAATATTTCAAAAGATTCTATCTCAATAAGGAACTGGGAACGATATGCTGGCCCAATGGGCAGGACGTCGCGCCCGAGACCATTTACGAAAAGATAGCTGCTTAGAACTCATTAAACTCTTTCCCCGAATATCGCGGTTCCCACGCGGACGATCGTGGCGCCCTCTTCGATCGCGAGGTCCGCGAGGGAGGCCGCCTTCTCCGCGAGTTCCCCTCCCTCTGACTCCCTCCCACAAGGGGAGGGAGAAAAGCTAGATGTCCACCTAACTCCTTGTCAACAGAGAAGATTGTAGCTATAGTCGCCAAATTATGAGGGGGATGAGGATTATAGCCGCGGCATTCCTGTCTGCATCCATTTTTGCCGCCGGATGCGTCCTGGGGCCTTCTTCGCATAAGGGCGTGATCGGCTACCGCCCGGGCGTCGTATTCCTGAAGCACAATCAGACATATCGCGTTGGCATCCTCCCCGATGGTTGGGAGCGCACCCACCCGCCCGTACGCACGATCAGCTTCTATAACCCGTCCCTCAGGAGTTCAATAGCGACCGACGCCTATTGCGGAAAATCCGTGGGCGAGCGGAGGCTTGAAACCCTCGGGGGCGAGATCATCTCCGCATTTGATGACCGCCATATGCAGAGCGAAACAAAGTTCGACCTCGACGGCCGCGGTGCGCTCCGGCAGCGCGTGAGCGGGAAGGAAGACGGCGTGCCGGTCGTCGTCGATCTTGTCATCGTGAAGAAGGACGGATGCGTCTTCGACATGTACGCCGTCATGCCCCCTGATGCCGATCCTGCGGCAACGGCCGATTTTGAGGCGTTCTACGGCGAGTTTCACTACGAAGCGGCTCGATAATTTTGGTAATTAAGGTCTATGCCCATCTCCCAGGATTATAAAGACGAAGAGCATTCGATTTTCCTGCCGGTCCCGTTCATTACGCGGATGGGAGAGCGCTTCAACGCGGCGATGGATGTCGTCGGCGGCCTGGCGAGGTTGGCGCTGGAGTTCGTGCGGTGCCTCTGGACTTTCAAGCCGGAGTTGGGCGAGATCGCCCGCCAGCTCTCGATGATCGGCAACCGTTCCTTCTCGATAGTCGCGCTCACCGCCCTCTTCACCGGTTTCGTGATGGCCCTGCAGCTCGCGGTGGGGCTCGGCCGCTTCGGCCTAAAGCTCTACGTCGGGCAAGTGGTGGCGCTGGCGGTCTTCCGCGAGTTGGGGCCGGTGCTTACGGCGCTCATGGTCGCCGCGCGCGTGGGCAGCGGCATCGCGGCGGAGCTGGGCTCGATGGTGGTCACGGAGCAGGTGCTGGCGATTGAGGCGATGGGGGCAAACCCGGTTCAGAAGCTCGTCGTCCCCCGGGTTTTGGCGACGATCATCGCGACTCCGGTCCTTGCGGTGATGGCGGATGTCATCGGCGTATTCGGCGGAATGATCATCATGATACGCGAGGCTGGGGTGACGCCGCAGTTTTATATCGACCAGATCCAGAAGACTCTCATCACCGGCGATTTCACGAGCGGCATCCTCAAGGCCGCCTTCTTCGGCTTCTTCGTCGCGATCATCTCCTGCTACCAGGGGCTAGAGACCTCAGGCGGGACCGAGGGCGTCGGCAAGTCGACGACGCGGGCCGTCGTCTATGCGTCGATCACGATATTCATATCGGATTTCTTTTTGACGAAGCTGATTTTGTATTTCTAGGTCTGATCTTATGGCGCAGCCTGTCATCGAGTTCAAGAAGGTGTGCAAGTCGTTCGGGGGGAATCGCGTCCTCGATGAGGCCGATCTTTCGATCTACAAGGGCGAGACGCTTACGATCATCGGCGGGTCCGGCAAGGGCAAGACGGTCTTCTTGAAGCTCATGCTGGGGGTGATCAGGCCCGACCGCGGCCGGATCCTCTTTCACGGCGATGATATTGGCGAGATGAAGGAGCGCGATCTCTCGAAGATTCGCAGCCACATCGGGATGCTCTTCCAGGGCGCGGCCCTCTTCGATTCGCTCACGGTCAAGGAGAACGTCGCGTATCCGCTGCGGCTTCACTTTAAATACCCGGAGGAGGAGATCTCCAGGCGAGTGGCGCAGAAGCTCTTTCTGGTCGGCTTATCGGGCACAGAGGAGATGATGCCGGCCGACCTCTCGGGCGGGATGAAGAAGCGCGTGGGGCTGGCGCGCGCCATTGCCACCGATCCCGACGTCATCCTCTACGACGAGCCGACGACGGGGCTCGACCCAGCCAACACCAAGCGCATCTGCCGACTCATTCGCGAGATGCAGATGAAGCTGGGGATCACCTCGGTCGTCGTGACGCACGACATGACGGCTGCGTTTGCGGTGACCGACCGCGTCGCGATGATTCACCACCATCGCTTCGGGTTTGTGGGAACGAAAGAGGAGGCGCAGGCATCGAAGGATCCGCTTGTGCAGAATTTTATCAGGGGTGAAATGGAGACGGGCGACGGAGGTTGACATGATTCGCAAAAGATTGACGGAGTTTCGGGTCGGGGTGTTCGTCACGGCGGGGCTCATCCTCGCGATGCTCATCATCTTCATGCTGGGCGGCGAACATCGCCTCCTCGAGCGACACTACACCCTCTATGCCAATTTCGATTCTATCGCGGGGCTGCGCATCGGCGCCCCGGTGCAGGTGGCAGGTTTGAAGGTGGGTTTTGTCGACAAGACCGTCGTCCCCAGGACGCTCGAGCAGCGCCAGCTGAGCGTCGTTCTGCGCGTCCAGAAGCGTTACGAGGAACTCATCCGCAGCGATTCTGAGGCGACGGTCGAAACGCAGGGGCTTCTGGGCGACAAGTACATCCACATCTCCATGGGCAGCGAGGTCCAATCCCGGATTCCCGATAACGGCATCGTCCCCTCCAAGGAGACGACCTCCATCTTTGCGCTTGCCGACAAGGCCGGCTCGATCCTCGACGACGTCGGCAAGGCCTCCGAGACCATCAAGGATCTTCTGGGCACCATGCACGGGACGAAGGGCGAGGGCGACCTGAAGGCGTCCATAGCCTCCATCAGGAACACGCTCGGGCAGATCGAGAAGGGAAACGGGCTCGCGCATGCCCTCATCTATGATCCCAGCGGCGGGAGGGCGATCACAGACCTCTCCGAGGGCATCAAATCCATCAAGACCGCTTCGGTCGACCTCAGAACCATCCTTGGCGCCATGCGCCGCAGCGAGGGGACGCTGGGCCGCCTCATCAACGATCCGGCCCTCTATGACGACCTTCGGGCCCTCGTGGGGCGAGCCAATCGCAACAGGCTCCTGAGGGCGGTGATACGCTCGACCATAAGCGAAAACGACAGGCAGGTTACAAAATAGAGGCGCATATTTGATATCGCTTTGAACACGTGTTAGAATAGGCCGTTGCAAAGGATCCAACAGGCATTCGACAAGGAGGGTATTATGGCAAGCCGCACGCAGCATGACCTGATGCAGATGATCTCATCCCTGCACGACGTGAAGGGGTATCAGGAGCTCAACTGGGAGGGAGGATTCTCCGACTATCTCCACATAGTCGAGAAAAATCCAAGGGTGGCCCACACCGCTTTCCAGCGGATATACGACATGATCCTCTCGTACGGCTTCGAGGAATACACGGAGTACAAGAAGAAGATCATCCACTTCCGTTTCTTCGAGGATCCGCTCGAAAATGGCAAGGACGGGCTCTTCGGTCTCGACCTCCCGCTCATGAAGCTCGTCAACGTCTTTCAGTCGGCGGCGATGCGCTACGGAACGGAGAAGCGCATACTGCTGCTCCATGGCCCGGTGGGCGGCGCCAAGTCGACCATCGTGAGGCTCCTGAAGAAGGGGCTCGAGGCCTACTCGCGCGCCCCTGAGGGCGCGCTCTACACCTATGCGTGGACGAAACAGGGGATCGACGACAACGGGCTCATCTTCGGCACCGCCGAGCAGATACCCTGCCCGATGCACGAGGATCCGCTGCATCTCATTCCCGGCGAGCTGCGCGGCAAGGTCATGGGCGAGCTGAACGTGAAGCTCCCGGACGAGCAGAAGATATTCATCGAGGGCAGCCTCTGCCCCAACTGCCGCTATCTCTACCGAGAGCTGTCGAAGCACTACAAGGGAGACTGGTTGCAGGTGATGAACCACATCGGGATCAGGCGCATACTGCTCTCGGAGAAGGATCGCGTCGGCATCGGCACCTTCCAGCCCAAGGACGAGAAGAACCAGGATTCGACCGAGCTCACCGGCGACATCAACTACCGCAAGATCGCGGAGTACGGTTCTGATTCCGACCCGCGCGCGTTCAACTTCGACGGCGAGTTCAACATCGCCAACCGCGGCATCATCGAGTTCATCGAGGTTTTGAAACTCGACGTGGCGTTCCTCTACGACCTGCTCGGCGCGTCGCAGGAGCACAAGGTGAAGCCAAAGAAGTTCGCGCAGACCGACATCGACGAGGTGATCATCGGCCACACCAACGAGGCCGAGTACAAGAAGCTCCTGAACAACGAATACATGGAGGCCCTGCGCGACCGCACGGTCAAGATCGACATCCCCTACATCACGAAGCTCCACGAGGAGATCAAGGTCTACGAGAAGGACTATGGGCCCCAGCAGGTGCGCGGCAAGCACATAGCGCCGCATACGCTCGAGATGGCCTCGATGTGGGCGATACTCACGCGCCTCGAAGAGCCCAAGAAGGCGAACCTGACGCTCATGCAGAAGCTCAAGCTCTATGACGGCAAGACGCTGCCGGGCTTCACCGAGGACAACGTGAAGGAGCTGCGCAAGGAGGCGAGCCACGAGGGTATGGAAGGCATTTCGCCGAGGTACATCCAGGACAAGATATCCAACGCGCTGGTCTCCGACGTGGGCGGCAGGTGCGTGAACCCGTTCATGGTCCTGAACGAGCTCGAGTCGGGGCTGCGCCACCATTCGCTCATAAAGAGCGAGGAGCAGAAGAAGCGCTATCGGGAGCTCCTGGCGCTGGTGAAGGAGGAGTACGAGGACGTCGTGAAGAACGAGGTCCAGCGCGCCATCTCCGCCGACGAGGAGGCGATCTCGAGGCTCTGCTCCAACTACATCGACAACCTCAAGGCCTATACGCAGAAGGAGAAGGTCAAGAACCCCTACACCGGCCAGGACGAGGAGCCGGATGAGCGGCTCATGCGCTCGATCGAGGAAAAGATCGACATACCCGACAGCCGCAAGGACGACTTCAGGCGCGAGATCATGAACTACATCGGCGCCCTGTCGCTGGACGGCAAGAAGTTCGATTACAAGACGAACGAGCGGCTCCACAAGGCCCTCGAGCTCAAGCTCTTCGAGGACCAGAAGGACTCTATAAAGCTCACGAGCCTGGTCTCCTCTGTCGTAGACAAGGACACACAGGAGAAGATCGACATAGTGAAGTCCAGGCTCGTCAAGAACTACGGCTACTGTGAGACATGCGCCACGGATGTGCTGAACTTCGTGGCCTCGATCTTTGCGCGCGGCGACATAAGGGAGCGCAGAAGCCAGAACTGAAATATGGCCCAGAAAATTGACCAGGATGTCGGCCGGTTCAGGCAGATCGTCCGCGGACGGATCAAGAAAGAGCTGCGAAAGTTCATCTCCACCGGCGAGCTGGTCGGCAAAAAGGGGAAGGACCTGGTCAGCATCCCCATCCCCCGCATCGACATCCCTCATTTCATCTACGGCGACAAGCAGAAGGGCGGGGTGGGGCAGGGCGGCGGCGACGTCGGCGGCCCCGCTCAACCCGGAGATCAGGAGGGCGCCTCGACGGCCGGCTCGGCCCCGGGCGAGCACTTCCTCGAAGTCGAGGTGAGCTACGAGGAGCTGGCGCAGATGTTGGGCGAGGAGCTCGAGCTCCCGAGGATTGTCCCCAAGGGGACGGAGGACCTGGAGGCGAAGAGCTACAAATACACCGGCATCGCGCCCACGGGACCCGAGAGCCTGCGCCACTTCAAGCGCACCTACCGCAAGGCCCTCAGGCGCCAGATCATGAGCGGCACGTACGATCCTCGCCGCCCTCTCATCATACCCGTGCGCGAGGACCGCGTATACAGGACCTGGAAGGAGCAGACGCGCCCGAAGAGCCGGGCCCTCATCGTCTATATCCTCGATGTCTCGGGCTCCATGGGGAGCGAGCAGAAGGATATCGTCAGGCTCGAGTCGTTCTGGATCGACACGTGGATCCGCTCCCAGTATCAGGGCGTGGATGTCCGATACATCATTCACGACGCCGTGGCGCGCGAGGTCGATCGCGAGACGTTCTTCCACACGAGGGAGAGCGGCGGCACGATCATTTCCTCGGCATACAAGCTCCTCTTGAAGATCATCGAGGATCACTATAATCCCGCGGAGTGGAACATCTATCCGTTTCAGTTTTCCGATGGCGACAACTGGTCCGGTAACGACACGGAGGAATGCCTGAACCTCCTCGATAAGGAGATCATGCCGATCTCCAACCTCTTTTGCTATGGGCAGGTCGAGAGCGAATACGGCAGCGGCCAGTTCCTCAAGGACCTGGATGAGAGGTTCCCCGCCCACGAGGTGCTGGTGACGTCCAAAATTCCGAATCGCGATGCGATCATCGATTCGATAAAGACGTTTCTTGGAAAAGGGAAATAAACATCGATCATGGCCATGGGAATCATAAAATCGCAGCCGAAGCACATGACCTCCCTTCCTCCCGATCTTGCGGCGGTGAAGAAGGAGGTGGAGGGGTATGCGCGCGATTTCGGCCTCGATTTCTTCAACGTGATCTTCGAGGTCCTCGACTGGAACCAGCTGAACGAGGTTGCGGCCTACGGCGGCTTCCCAAACCGCTATCCGCACTGGCGCTTCGGGATGGAATACGAGGAGCTCTCCAAGAGCTATGCCTACGGCCTCTCGAAGATCTACGAGATGGTCGTCAACACCGACCCATGCTACGCCTATCTCCTCTACTCGAATGCGCTCGTCGATCAGAAGCTCGTGATGGCGCACGTCTACGCCCACTGCGACTTCTTCAAGAACAACGTCTATTTCGCGCACACCAACCGCAAGATGATGGACGAGATGGCCAACCACAAGACGCGCGTGCTTCGCTATATCGACCAGATCGGCCATGACAAGGTCGAGGATTTCATCGATGCGTGCCTTTCGCTCGATACCCTCATCGATTACCACGCCCCGGCGATCAGGAGGAGGCGCTCCCCCGCGGCGGAGGATCAGGGCGAACGGCGCCCTGTGAAGACGCTCAAGGTGGGTCGGCCGTATCTCGAAAAATACATAAACCCGGAGAAGTTCATAGAGGAACAGCGCAAGGCGCTCGACGAGGACGCGAAAAAGGAGAAGCGCTTCCCCGAGCATCCGGAAAAAGACATCCTCCTTTTCCTCATGGAAAACGGGCCGCTCGACAAGTGGGAGCGCGATATCCTCTCGATCATCCGAGAGGAGGCGTACTACTTCGCGCCGCAGGGGCAGACGAAAATTTTGAACGAAGGGTGGGCGTGTTTTTGGCACAGCAGGATCATGACCGAGAAGGCGCTCAATGATTCAGAGGTGATCGACTATGCGGATCATCATTCTGGAACGGTCGCGATGGGGCCCAACCGCATAAATCCATATAAAATCGGGTTGGAACTTTTGCGCGACATCGAGGACCGGTGGAACAAGGGCAAGTTCGGCAAGGAGTATGAGGATTGCAACGACATGGTGGCCAAGAAGAACTGGGACATGAAGCTCAATCTGGGCCGCCAGAAGATCTTCGAGGTGCGGCGCCTCTACAGCGACGTCAATCTCATCGACGAGTTCCTTACTCCCGAGTTCTGCCAGGAGCATCGGCTCTTCGTCTATGCCTACAACCTCTCGACCGACCAGTGCGAGATCGCCAGCCGCGAGTTCAAGAAGATCAAGAGGCAGTTCCTCTTCCAGCTCACCAATTTCGGCCACCCGATCATCGACGTGGTCGAAGGCAACCACAAGAACCGCGGCGAGCTCCTGCTCAAACACACGCACGAGGGCGTGGACCTTCGCCACGACTACGCCTGCGAGACGCTCAAGAACCTCCACAAGCTCTGGCGCCGCCCCGTCGGCATCGATACGGTGGTCGAGGGGATACCCAAAATACTCTTGTTCGATGGCAAGGAAGTCGAGGAGGAGAGGGTATAGAGGCGCAAATTTTCCTTCGTATATTATTTGACACTACATATATTATGGCATAATATGTATACGGAGGTGATGACTTATGCCAATGCAGAATATCAGCGCAACTATCGATTCCGATCTTTTGAAGAAACTTGATGATATATCCGATATCAGCGAGAGAAACAGGTCATGGCTCATTGCCAAAGCCGTGGAGCTTTATCTGGAAGAGTTTGAGGATTTGCAGATAGCCATGGGCCGCTTGAACGATGAGAGGTTGTCATCAGCCAGATTCAAAAAGGCGCTGAATGCGTAAATATAAAATTGAATACGCAAAAGGCGTCGTGAAGGATCTGAAAGGTCTTCCGCGCGATGTCCGTTCGAAGGCATTTGAGATAATTGAGAAAGATCTGGCCCTTGACCCCCACAAGGGCCGGCCTCTCACCGGCCCATATAAAGGTCTTTGGAAATACAGGATCGGTGATTATCGCATAATTTACTCTATTATTGAGAGCAGGGTTGTCGTTTTTGTCCTTCGCATCCGGCACAGAAAGAACGTGTATTTGGGAATAGTGTGAGAACATCCAGGGGCAATAATAAAATTGTTTGTCAGGATGCTGCAGTGTGTTAGGATTTGACCATGAAGAATCTGCCCATTTTAAAATCCAAACACAGATGCGCCCTGTCAAAGATGGGCGTGTGTGTCCTGTATATCTTTGGATCCCGGTCAATGGGGAAAAGCGGCCCCCTTTCCGACTTTGACTATGCGGTTCTTCTGCCGGAAAGCGGCCATCTGCGCGGGGACGGTCTCTACTTTGAACTGTACGACCTGCTCTCGGATATTTCAAAGAGGACCTTGAAAAATGATGTCATCGATATAGTATTTTTGAGAGACGTGGGTCTGGAACTTAAGTTCCACGTCGTTCGCCATGGTGTTGTCCTTTTCGAAAAAGACCCGAATGTCCGCCTTGACTTTGAGGCCGAAACGACGCTCTTATACTGTGATTTCAGGCCGCTCCTGGATCAATTTGACACATCGATTTTGGAGGCGCTATGAAATACAAATCGCTTGAGCGCGAAGCCATATTTCCAAGAATAGACGGCATCAGCCGGAACATCGCCAAACTCAACGAGCTGGCTTCGCTGCCCTTCGATAAATTCTCTGACGGAGATGCCTTTGATCTTGCGCAACATCATTTGCGCATGGCCCTTGAGGGCGTCTTTCATATTTCGACTCACATCCTGTCCCGCATGCCGGGTGGAAGGGCCGTGGAGTATAAAGAAATTGCCCTCAAGATGGGGGAATTAAAAATTGTCCCGAAAAAGTTCGCGGCGGAGAAACTCGTTCCCATGGCAGGCATGCGGAATATCCTTGTTCATCACTATTCAGACATAGATCCCAAAAAGCTTTATGACGTTGTGAAAAACCACGGGGCGGATATCGAGCTTTTTTTGGGCTACATCAAAGAGGTTTTAAAGACTCCCGCTAAATTCGGCCTCACGATTTCCTGAGCGCGCCTCATAGATCCGTTTTTTCGAAGGATAAACGCCCCTTTTGCCCTTTATTGGTAACCATTCACGTGCCTGCGTCTCTTTTCCCTCTCCCTTGAGGGGAGAGGGTCGGGGTGAGGGTGGCGATGGCAACCGGGTGAAAAAATCGCAGGGTCACCCTCCCTCTGACTCCCTCCCATCAAGGGAGGGAGAATTTCGAAAGACGCACTGCTGAATAGTTACTCTGAAAATGGCGGCATTTTCCAAAACACGTGCAGTAGCCGTTGCTATGACAGACGCCAAACGATACTGTGCGAGGCTGGGAAAGCGCCTCCCTACACCTGCCGAGGTCCAGCTCATGGTCGAATCTGATCAGATTCCGTTTGTGAGCTTATCGCATTTCACGAGGCAAAGGTCCGCATTTACATGGATTACTTCAGCAGCAGATACTCGCGTTGGTTATAAATTTTCTGAAGGAAACCGGATTTTTGATAATCATGTGCCAAGCGATGCAGGTGGCATGTCTTCCGATTCAGCATTCTTCTGTGTTGCAGATCCTGAAAAATCTTAAGGGAAATTAAAAACCGTCGGACGGAGGAAAATTTGATAAAGGGGACGTTAAAAGAGAAGCGTCCCCTTTATCTTTGCCCGCGCGAGGGCAGGAGCGCGGCTGCGCCGATGGCGCAGAGTATCGCGCTGCTCGCCAGACCCAGCTTCCATTCCCCGATCCAGAATGTCACCGCGATGTTGAAGAGGGCGATGCCGGCGTAGAAGGCGGGGCACAACCATTGTCTACTTCCCCCCTCACCCTGACCCTCTCCCACAAGGGGAGAGGGGAATAAGCGCCAGAGGGCGTTGTTGGCTGCGATCACTGCGAGTGCCACGATAAACCACCCCGCGAAGTTCGTCATCGGCACGCCGAAGTACCAGCCCGGATGCGCGTAGAAATGTATCCTGCCCAGGAACCATTTGTCGCCCATCGTGGCCAGCGGATCGATGATCACGTCTAGGAGCATGGTGAGGAGGGCGCCGAGGAAAATAGTTTTGGCGATGGATGGACCCCCCTCACCCCGACCCTCTCCCACCAGGGGAGAGGGAGCAGAGTTGATAATAAATTTCGCCGTAGTATATCCCGCGAATATCAAAAACGGATACGAGAGCGAATCGAAGAACGGCACTCCGCCGAAGAGCAGCTCGCCCTTCAGATTTTCATATATGTAATGATACTCGCCGTATGGAAAGCCGTTGCGGATGGATGAGTATTCAGAGGCCCACGCGATCAGGTATCCGGAGACGAGCCACAGGATCGCCCGCCGCCATCCCCACAGCCGCCATGCGAGGATCAGATAAGCCGCGAGGAACGCAAAGACATAGGGGCGATGCATGATAGATATTGCGAGGCCGTTCATCAGGATTGAGGTTTGTTTTTCATTATTTCGAAGAAGGTTTTGACGCACGCCGGATCCCACTGCCCGCTGCCGATCTCGTTCTCGAATATGGCGAGGGCGGTCTTGCCCTCCAGGCCCTGCCGGTAGGGCCTGTCCGTCGTCATGGCGTCATAGGCGTCGGCGACCGCTGTTATGCGCGCGACCAGCGGAATCTCTTCGCCCTTCAGACCGTCCGGATACCCGCCCCCGTCCATCCTCTCATGGTGCGAGCGGATGATCGGCAGGCACGGCTCAAGGCTCTTGAGCGGGGCGCATATCTCGTATCCCCGCGCGGGATGCGTCCGTATGTGGACCATCTCCTCTTCGGTGAGCTTGCCGGGCTTGAGCAGAATCGATTCCTTCACGCCGATTTTTCCGATATCGTGGATGAGCCCGCCTCTTCGGATCGCTTCGATATCGCTTTCGCCAAGGCCCATCCTGTGCCCCATCTCCACGCCCAGCTTCGACACCCTCTCCGAGTGGCCGCTGGTGTAGAAGTCCTTCGCTTCGAGGGCCCCTGCGAGCGAGAAGAGGATGCTCTCGCTCGTGTCGAGGTCGTCGTGCAGGAGCTTCATGCGGAGCAGCGACTTGATCCTCGTAGTCAGCTCAAGGCGGTTGATCGGCTTCACGAGGAAATCATCCGCGCCGAGCTCTATGGCCTTCAGTTTGTCGCTCTGTTCCTGCAGGGCGGTGACGACGACTATCGGTATGAACTGCGTCTTCTTGTCGTTCCTGATGTGCTGGCAGATCTCGAATCCCGAAATGCGCGGCATCATGAGATCCAGGAGCACAAGATCGGGCGGGTTCTTCTGTATCTTGTGCAGGGCCTCCTCGCCGTCGTAGGCGGTGTCGATGCTGTAGGGATAGGGCTTGAGCTGCGCCTTGAGCACCTCCACGTTGCTTGCGTTGTCATCCACTATCAGGATAGAGGGCTGTCGGCTCATGCCCATTTTATAACAAAAGCCGGGACCCGTGTCTACCAGCGAAGCCGGGAAATGGGTTGACAGAGGTGCCTGCCGTCCGATAGCTTCGGGAACCTCGGGTTCCATATCCTTAATCTGCAAGGGGGGTGGCTATGTGGAGTCTGATCAAATGGCTGTTTATTATAGCTATCATAGGCGGGGCGGTTCTCTGGTACACGGGCTATAAGATCGAAGGCAAGACGATTCAGGAGCATCTGAAACCCGTGCTCGAGAAGAAGACGGTTAAGGAGGGAATCCACGACCTGCGCTCCATCGTGGGCGAAGGGCTCAAGGCGGCAGGAGAGGCGGTTTCCGAGGACGTGACGGATTCGGAGCGCAAGCAGCTCGACAACGTCGTCCGGCAGGAACTGGATAAGGGCAAGCCGATCGCGGGTGTGCCGGGGCAGATGGCGCTTCCGGCCATGCCGCAGGCACCCGTCGCGGGAGGGACAGCCCTGCAACAGGTGGCTCCGCAGCCGGCCCCGACCGAGAAGCAACAGGCGAAGGACCAGACGCTAATACAGGCCGTGCAACAGATAAAGCAGCAGGCAGTTCCGCCCGCGCCGCAGCCGGCGCTGGTGCAGACTGCGCCAGCACAACCACAACCAGCACCGGCACAGCCTGTACAGCAGATGCCGACACCAACACCATAAGGAGGGGATGACATGGAAGCGCCGAAGACCGAAACGAAGAAATCCTGCAGCGTCAAAGATTGCAAGCGCCCCTATCGGGCGAAGGGCTATTGCGTTGTCCACTATCAGAAATGGCGCCGCGGCGAGATCGAGGGTGCCACGCCCCGCTACCGCACCTGCAGGGAAGAGAACTGCAGAAAGGCGACGTTCAAGGCCGGCCTCTGCGAGCCGCATTACTCCGCGTGGAGCGCCTCCAAGAAGGGCCAGCCAGCGGCAGCGCCCGCAGCCGAAGCGCAATCATAAAATACAGAGTCGATGCCAGCGTCGAAAAACATCCTCATGGAGGGCTTCAGTCGCCTTCGTTCGCGTTTCGGTCCGCGGCACTGGTGGCCCGGCGATACCCCTTTCGAAGTGATGGTCGGCGCCATCCTCACCCAGAACACGAACTGGAAGAACGTCGAGCGCGCCATCGGCAACCTCAAGTCCAGGCGCCTGCTCGATCCGCACAAACTTCTGGATCTCCATCCAGCGACTCTCGCCCCGCTCATCCGGCCGGCCGGCTACTTCAGGGTGAAGACGGACAGGCTTAAGGCTTTCCTCAAATTTTTTGTGGAGAATTACGACGGCGACGTCGTGCGTATGCAGGGCCGCCCCGCAGCGGCCATGCGCGAGGAGCTGCTTTCCGTGAAGGGCATCGGCCCCGAGACTGCAGACTCGATACTCCTCTATGCGCTGGATAAGCCGATTTTTGTGATCGACGCATACACGAAGCGGATACTCTCCCGCCACGGCCTCTGCGCGGAGGACGACAGCTACGACGACCTGCAGGCGCTCTTCACGGATCGCCTGCCTTCGGATGTGAAACTCTTCAACGAATATCATGCGCTGATCGTGGAGACCGGCAAGGGCTTCTGCCGCACGAAGCAGCTCTGCGACGATTGCCCCTTGAACGGGTGGAACTGTAAGAACGCCTGAAAAAGAGGGTCCTGTAAAGGCATCAGGATAAGGCACTTTTCGGAATAGATTTGTAATGGAGCGGCATTGGTGATACTATAATGGTGTCAAACCCGCCGCGCCTCTGCAATGCAAGCGAATCCGGCGGGTTTTTTTGTCCGGAAACCACCGGTCACAGAGCAAAAAAAAGGCGCCGGTCAGAAGACCGGCACCTTGATTCTATGTATTTTAGTCTAGATTACTTAGCCTTCTTGTGGTGACGCTTCTTCTCGACCTTCTTCTCTTTCTTCTCTTCCTTCATCTCTTCCTTCTTTTCTTTCTTTTCCTTCTTTTCCATTTTCTTTTCGCCTTTTTTCTCGGCCTTCGTATCTTTCTTCTCTTCCTTCACGGCTTCCTTCTTCTCTTTCTTCTCTTCCTTCACTGCGCTCTTATCTGTGTCCTTGTCGGCCTTCTTCTTCTTGGCTACGAGCGTTTCGTTGCTCTTTGCCGGCGTCGTTGCCTTCTGCGTGTCAGAAACCGAAGGTCCCGATGTCGGATAGTCGGCTTCGATGTTGCTCGTCACGTTCGACTTGGTCGAGACCTTCGACTTGGCGCTGGAAACGCCTGCGAAGGCAACGGCCACGCACAGCACTACTGCACAGATTAAAATTTTCTTCATGTCTACCCCCTCCTTGAGGTTAAAGTGTCTACTTTCACGGGCTTTATACAGGTTCAACGGACATGAGATCAAGCGGTTTTTAAGGGCAAAATTCTATTTAACCTTGGAACCCACGGCGACCTCTTTGAGGGGCGTGAGTATCGAGATCGTGCTCTCGTCCGATGCGGCCAGGAGCATCCCCTGGGATTCAACCCCGCGGAGCACTGCGGGTTTCAAATTTGCCACGACGACGACCCGTTTCCCGATGAGGTCCTGCGGCTCGTAGTGTTTCGCTATCCCGGCGACGATCTGTTTCGTCTCGCTCCCCAGGTTCACCTTGAGCTTCAAGAGCCTGTCGGCCCCTTCGACCTTCTCTGCTTCCACTATCTCTGCTATGCGGAGATCGATCTTCGCGAATTCGGAGATGTCGAGAAGCGTCGTTTCAACTGGCTGGGTTTCCATTTTTTTCTCCTCTTTCTTTTGGCTCGGCGCTTTGGCCGGTTTGCTTGCTTCTTCTTTTTCGCCTTTTTCCTCGATCCGCGGGAAGAGGCCTTCTCCGGCCTTGACTGTGATCTGTTTGCTCACTGTGCCCCACGGCCGATTCGCATCGTCGATCGTCTGTTGCCCGAGCGCTCCTAAAGCGGTGAGCCCCATCGTTTCCCAGATGCGCTCCGCGGTCCGAGGGAGGAAGGGATAGAGCATGATGGTCAGGACGTGCACGGCGGAGGCGACATTCCAGAGGACGCGGCCTATCTCTTCCTTCTTGCCGGCCTTGGCCAGTTCCCATGGTTTGTGGTCGTTGATGTGGCGGTCAGCCGAGGTCACGACCTCCCATATCGCCGCCAGCGCGTCGTGAAATTCAACCTCGCCAGCCTTGTGGTCGAGCGCGCCCTGCACCTTCCCCGGCAGCGCGCATGTCGTCCTTGCGATGTCGGTGTTCACATCGGGCGAGGGCACGGGATCGATCGAGCCGTTCTGATATCTCGTCGCCATCCCGACCGTGCGGCTCACCAGATTGCCGATACCGTTGGCGAGGTCGCCGTTGTAGCGCTCGATGAAGTGCTCCCAGGTGAAATCGGCGTCGCGGCCGAAGCCGCCCTCGCGCAGCAGATAGTAGCGCAGAGGGTCGGGCCCGAAGCGGTCCACGACGTCCATCGGCTTCACGACGTTGCCGAGGGTCTTGCTCATCTTCTCTCCCTTGAGCGAGATGAAGCCGTGGCCGAAGATGGTCTCCGGCAGGGGCAGCCCGGCGCTCATGAGCATCGCGGGCCAGATGACGCAGTGAAAGCGCGTGATGTCCTTGCCGATGACGTGGATGTCGGCCGGCCACCATTTTTTGAACTTCGCCTCGTCCCAGCCGTAGCCCACCGCCGTGATGTAGTTGATCAGCGCGTCGACCCAGACGTAGACGACGTGCTCGGGGTCGCCCGGCACCTTGATGCCCCAGTCGACGGAGGCGCGCGAGACGGAGATGTCCTGCAGCCCCTCCTTCAGGAAGCTCAGTATCTCGTTTCGCCTGATATCCGGCAGGATGAATTCCGGGTGTTTCTCGATGTGGTTGAGGAGCGCGTCGCGATATCTCGAGAGGGCGAAGAAATAATTTTCCTCGGAGAGCCATTTGGGTTTCGACTTGTGGTTGGGGCAGAGGCCGTCCGCGAGGTCCTTTTCGGTGAGGAAAGCCTCGCACGACTCGCAGTACCAGCCCTCGTAGCGCTTCTTGAAGATGTCGCCCCGCTCCATGATCTTCGCAAAGAGCTTTTGCACGCCCTTCTCGTGGTGAGGGTCAGAGGTCCGGATAAAACCGTCACAGGATATGTCCAGGCTTTTCCAGATGCGCTCGAAATGGGCGTGCATCTCGTCGCAGTAGGCCTTGGTCGTCTTGCCCTGCGCGACGGCGGCCTTCTGGACGTTGACCGAATGCTCGTCGTTGCCCATCTGGAAATGGACCTCGTCGCCGCACATGCGGTGCCACCGGGCGAGGACGTCCGCGCCGATCTTCTCGTAGGCGGTCCCGATGTGCGGAAGGCTGTTCACGTAGTCGATCGCCGTGGTTATGTAGAATTTTTTCTTCATTGCAAATTTCAAGTCCCCTCCCCTTTGTAAGGGGAGGGGCAGGGTGGGGTAGATCTGCTGGAAACGCTGTATCTACCTCCCCTATCCCCTCCTTACAAAGGAGGGGGATTAATTTTATGGGCCCTTTTTCACCTTTTGTCTCTCTCTCCTGTCGCGGCCGCTCTCCATGCGCTTGGCCCTTCTCTGCGAGCGCTCTTCGTTCGATTCCTCAACCTTCCTCGCCGCCTCCAGCGCTGCCGCGCGCTCGGCCTGCGTGAGCGGCTTGCAGTCATCGCAGGGGCAGCGGCATTCGCCGCCGGCGAAGAGGCGCACCGTGCACTCGCGTTTGAGCACGTTGTGGCCTACGATCTTTCCGGAGCCGCCGGGGGAGGAGACCGTGAGCCCCACCTTGGGCAGGCCCTTTCTGTATTCGTCATAGAGCGCGTGTTCGTATGCGAGGCAGCATTTGAGCTTGCCGCACATGCCGATGAGCTTGGCGGGATTGGGCGCCAGCCCCTGGTGCTTGGCCATAGAGATGGAGATCGGCTGAAAATGCCGCAGGTATTCCGAACAGCAGGTGCCCTGGCCGCACGGGCCCAGCGAGCCCCTGTGCTTTGCCTCGTCGCGCGCGCCGATCTGCCGCATCTCTATGCGCATGCGCAACGAGGTGGCGAGGTCCTTCACGAGCCCCCTGAAGTCCACTCGCTCCTCGGCGTAAAAGATGAAGACGATTTTCTTTCCGCCCTCTTCGAGAAGGGCGTCGACGAGTTTCATCGGAAGGCCGCGCTCGCGAATCTTCTCCTGGCAGGTGGTGAAGCGCGAGAGCGCCTCCTCCCTGTTGCGGGCCTCTTTCTCCATCTCCTCGGGCGATGCGCGATGGAGCAGCCGCCTCGTGCTCTGCGGCAGCTCCCCCTCGGCCGCTTCGCGCGGCTTCGCCATCACGCGGCCTACGCCCACCCCGCCTTCGGCCTCCACGACCACGGACTCGCCAACGGCGATCGAGGGGTCGGTCGTGGAGAACGTGTGGATGGTCCCCGCCGCGCGAAACTGGACGCCGACCGCGAGCATCGCGGGCTTCGGGGTCTCGGTCTTTTGTTCTGTGTTTGTTGTTTCTTCCATAAAAATCAGCGCCTTGGAAAAAAGGCGCTTATCAAGACGTGAGCGTAAATAAGAGGTGCTCAAACATCAACTGTTTATTTGCCGTCGTTTCAAGGGTCCGCCGCGCCGCGGCTATCTCCGAGATTGCCCGCTCCGCCCTCTGAATCGGCATCAGCTCTGCCGCCCGGGCCGCGTCTGGGTGAATGAGAGACGAATTGTCGCCGGTCGTGCGGTAGCGCAGGCAGTCGCGATACCAGCTGGCGAGGAGATCGAAGATGAGCCGGAGCTCGGAGGCCTCGCTGTGGGACCATCCTTCGGCCGTCTGTATTATATCGGCGCCGCTGGCCTTGCCTCGAAGGGTGGTGAAGCGGTTCATGACCTCCACCACGAATTCCGGATCGATCGCGAGCGCGCCCCCGACGCTTCCGCCCGATAGCCTGGCGATCATCATGGCTTGGGGCAAGGATGCGCGCCCGCCCTCGGAGAGGATGAGCGCGACGTCTTCCTCAGCGAGCGGGCCGAATTCCACTCGGCGGCAGCGGGAGCGGATGGTCGGCAGGAGCGCGTGCGGCGCGGCCGATATGAGGACGAAGTGCGTCGCCTGAGGCGGTTCCTCGATGATCTTGAGGAGCGAATTGGCCGTGGCCTCCGTCATCCTGTCCGCCTCGTCGACGACGGCGAGCTTGGCCCGCGCCTCGAGTGGATGAAACTGGAGCTGCGATTGCAGATCGCGGACTTGCTCGATTTTGATCTCCTCCGACGGTTTTTTATCTTTGCCCGGCGGTGGCTCCCAGCCGGGTTGTATCGCCTCAGGTTCTACTGTGAAGACGTCGGGGTGGTTGCGCGCCGCGACTTTGCGGCAGCCGGCGCACGCGCCGCAGGCATCCGCGCCGCCGGATGTGCAGGCGAGCGCCGCCGCGAGCGCGTTTGCAGTCATGCGCTTGCCCACGCCGCGCGGGCCGCTGAAGAGATAGGCGTTCGGGAGCCGGCCCGAGGCGAGCGCGCGCCTGAGCTCCTCGATCTGCCTCGGATGACCTGTGATTTTAGACCACATGGTTTGCTTTTGTCCTTCAGCCGATCGATTTCTCAACCGCCTTCAAGATTTCCTGGTGAATTGTTTCCGCATCCCGGGCCGCATCGATGACGACGACGCGCTTGGGCTCGGCCAGCGCAATCGCCAGATATCCCTCGCGGACGCGCTTGTGGAACTCCATCTCCTCGCGTTCGAAGCGGTCCTCGCTCTGCGCCACGGCGTCCTTCGAATTCCGAGCGTGCGCCCTGGCAAGCCCCGCCTCGGCCGCGCAGTCGAGGAGGATGGTGAGGTGAGGATCGAGGCCCCCGGTCGCAATGCTGTGGATCTGCCGGATGACCTCGGGGTCGATCCGGCGTGCGGCGCCCTGATAAGCGGTGGTCGCGTCCGCATAGCGGTCGCAAAGGACGATCTTCCCGTCCTCGAGCGCCGGCCCGATCACCTCTGTGACATGCTGGTTGCGCGCCGCCGCATAGAGGAGGAGCTCGGCCACGGGCGCCATGCCGTCGTGAGCGGCATCGAGGAGGATCGCCCTGATCCTGTCGCCGATCGCGGTCCCGCCCGGCTCGCGCGTCAGGACGACCTCCTGCCCCTTGCGCTTAAGGCAGTCGGCCAGCAGCCTGATCTGCGTCGTCTTCCCGCAGCCCTCGACGCCCTCGAATGTGATGAACGTGCCTTTCATCGCCGGATACGCATATAGCATGGACGCCCGGGCGACAAGGGGATTGTTTTTTGCGCTGGACTTGAAACTTAAGAATTGAGAGCATGAAATCAGCTGATGAGGCGAAGAAAATGACCGACGACGAAGACATCCAGGCCTTGTTCAAAAGGGTGGAGGAGCACTTCGAGGGTGCCGATGAGGGCTCGCGCGCCATGTTCGCGATGCTCGTCAGGACCGCGCTCAAATATCGCGATACCCTCATCCACTCCACCGGCATTCCGCTGACGGTGGCCGAGACGCGCGAGGCGCTCGACTCCTTCATGGAGGTCATCAGGGTGCATCGCATCCCCGCCGGCCTCGACCGCCGCGTGAGGGACCTCGTCATACTCTGGCTGGAAGAATTAAAAGCAAAATCGAACTAGTGCGCTGTTGACAATTGTTGTGGCAGGCGTAAAAAAGAAGACATGGGCGATGTCATTCCGATTCATTCTCGCAGAATATTTTCGATAGAAGAAGCGGAGGCGATCCTTCCGATCGTGCGCCGCATCACCGATCGCGCGGCAGCGGACGCGGGGGAACTGCAGGAACAGCTGCGCTTCGTGCCCGCCGACGAGCCGCTGTCGAAACGCCTGCATATGGAACTCGATGCGGTGGTCAGGCGCTGGTCGGTCAAGGTCGCGCAGCTGGGCTGCGAGCCGCGCGGCATCTGGCTCGTCGACTTCGATGCTGGGGAGGGCTGGTTCTCCTGGCGCATCGGCGACGATCGCCTGAATTTCTTTCATCCCCATGAAGCGGGGCTCGCCGAAGGGCCTTTCATGGGCCGCAGCGAAGAACTTCCCGTATGATTCACGCTATTATCAGACAGCTCGCGTTGGGCCAGATGATGAATTTCACCTACCTCGTCGGTCGGGAAGGCGGTGCCGCGTGCGCCGTCGTCGATCCCGGCTGGGAGGTGGGCGCGATCGCCAACGCGGCGAAGGCCGAGGGCTGGAAGATCGGGAAGATATTGCTCACCCACTCCCACTTTGATCACGCCGGCGCCGTCGCAGAGCTGGCCAGGAGCACGGGGGCCGGCATCTATGTCCACGCGAGCGAGGTCGGCGAGATACCAAAGGGGCTCGAGGCGCATCCGACAGAAGAGGGTGCTGCGATAGATGTCGAAGGCCTCAATGTGAAATGCATGCACACGCCGGGCCACACGCCCGGCTCGCAGTGCTTCATAGTGGACGGCTCGATCATCACCGGCGACACGCTTTTCGTGGATGGCTGCGGCAGGGTCGACCTGCCCGGGAGCGATCCGCGGAAGATGCTCGAATCCCTGGCGAGGCTCGCCAAGCTTCCGCCTGCGACGGTCATCTATCCCGGGCACGACTACGGGCCGGCTCCCACCTCGACGATAGGGGAACAGCTGAAGAGCAATCCGTATCTCAGCGCCCGATCGGAAGGGATGCTCTTATGAAACCGTTTCTCGAAAAACTCATCGAAGATGGAATCCTCGCCGACGGCGCGATCGGGACCGAGCTCTACAGCCGCGGGATCTACTTCAACCGCTGCTTTGACGAGCTCAACCTCTCGAACTCCGCGCTCATCGGGCAGATACATGCGGACTACGTGAGGGCCGGCTCGGGGCTCATCGAGACGAACACGTTCACCTCGAACCGCCCGGCGCTCGCGGCCTTCGGCCTTGAGGGGAAGGTGGGCGACATCAATCGCGCCGGCGCCCGCATCGCGAGGGAGGCCGCGGGGGAGAAGGCCTACGTGGCCGGGTCGGTCGGGCCCATCTCGTGGACCAAGAAGGACGCGGAGGCGATGGGGCCCTCCGAGATGCGCGCGATATTCTGCGAACAGATAGAGGCGCTGGCGGAGGGGGGCGTCGATGCGATCATCCTCGAGACGTTCACCCATCTCGAAGAGCTCCATGTCGCTTATCAGGCGGCGCGCGAGGTCTCATCCCTCCCGGTGATCGCGCAGGTCTCGCTCAAGCACCTCGGCGAGGGAGAGTTCGAAGGGCTCCTGCCCGAGTACGCGGCGATAGCGATCGACCACTGGGGCGCGGACGTGATCGGCGTCAACTGCTGCGACGGCCCGCAGGGCGTCTTCGAGGCGGTGAAGAGGATGACGGAGGTGACCGACCGGCCGCTTTCAGCGATGCCGAACGCCGGCCTCCCGCAGATGGTCCAGGGGCGGCTCCTTTATCTTGCGAGCCCCGAATACATGGCCGAATACGCTCGGCGCTATGCGCTCGCGGGCGTCGCGCTGATAGGCGGGTGCTGCGGCACCACACCCGCGCACATCCGCGAGATGAAGAGGTTCCTCAAGGCGATCAAGCCCGCTTCGAGGGGCGTCGGGAAGGCGCGCGCCCCATCCGAGCTGCCCGAGGCGAAGCTCCTCTCTCCCTCTGAAAAGGGCAAATTCGGCGCCGTGCTCGGGAATAAATTTGCGGTCTCGGTGGAGGTCGATCCTCCCCTCGGCGTGAATCCAGAAAAGGCGCTCGACGGCGCCCGGCTCCTCCTCGACATGGGCGTGGACGCCGTCAACATCGCCGACGGCCCGCGGGCGATGGCCAGGATGAGCCCGATGGCGCTGGCGGTCCTCATAAAGGAGAAGGTCGGGATCGAGACGGTCGTCCACTATTGCTGCCGCGACAGAAATCTTCTCGGCATGCAGATGGATCTGATCGGCGCGTCTGCCTTGGGGCTCAACAACGTCCTCCTCATCACCGGCGATCCGCCGAAGATGGGGCATTATCCGGAGGCGACCGCCGTCTTCGACATCGATTCGATCGGCCTCATACGCTTCGTCGCGAACTTGAACAGGGGGCTCGACTTCGCCGAGCGGCCGATCAAGGAGTCGACGAAATTTCTCATCGGCTGCGGCGTGAACCCTGGGGCGGTCGATTTGAATCTAGAGGTGGAGCGCTACAGGCAGAAGGTAATTTCAGGCGCGGAGTTCGTCTTCTCGCAGCCCATCTATGATCCGAAACTCCTCGAGGAATTCTTCAAGAGGACGGCGGATGTCCCTCGCATCCCGTTCTTCGTGGGGATACTGCCGCTCGCGAGCCTGAGGAACGCGGAGTTTTTAAACAACGAGATACCCGGCATGCAGATACCCAAGGCCGTCATGGACCGGATGGCCAAGGCGGCGACGAGCGAGGCGCAGCGTGATGTGGGCTTGTCCGTCGCGCGCGAGGCGCTCGGCGCGGCCAAGTCCATGGAGAGGGTGGGCGGGGCCTACATCTTCCCGCCGTTCGGAAATTATCAGCTGGTCGAAGAACTCCTCAGGGTCGTGAGATAGCTAAATCCTCAAAAAATCGGGCAAACTCCTATTTTTCTTGAATTGACACGAATTATGAGTAAAAATACTCAATACATTGAGTAAAAAACATTACGTTTCGGATATCATGTATAAGCGACCGTATTATAAAGAGATTATTTCAAGATTAAAAGAGCCGAGGCGGTTCATTCAGGTCATTTCCGGTCCCCGGCAGTCGGGGAAGACCTTTCTGATCCGGCAGGTCCTCGATGAGATAGATTTCCCCTCGCACTATGCCCTTGCCGATGATCCCGCAATCCGCGATCGGGCCTGGATCGAAGAACAATGGGAGATTGGACGCGCGAAGGCACGGGAGGGGGGTAAGTGCGTCATTGTGATCGATGAAGCGCAGAAGATCGAGGGCTGGTCCGAGACGGTGAAGGGGCTGTGGGACAAAGACGCCGCGTCGCGCACGCCGCTCTCCGCCATCCTTCTGGGATCGTCGCCGCTCCTCGTTCGAAAGGGGCTCACCGAAAGCCTGGCTGGCAGGTTCGAGATCGTCCACCTGCCGCACTGGTCGTTTTCCGAGATGCACGAGGCATTCGGAGTCGACGTCGAGCAGTATGTCTATTTCGGCGGGTATCCCGGCGCCGCAGGGCTCGTCTCCGACGAGACGCGCTGGAGGCAATACGTCATCGATTCGCTCGTGGAGACGAGCATCTCGAAGGACATCCTCCTCATGAGGCGCGTCGACAAGCCGGCGCTCCTGCGCAGGCTCTTTCATCTGGGATGCGACTATTCCGGAAGAATTCTCTCATATCAGAAGATGCTGGGGCAGCTCCAGGACGCCGGCAACACGACGACGCTCGCGCACTATCTCGATCTACTCGCCGGCGCGTGGATGCTCTGCGGCCTCGAGAAATTCGCCGGGCAAAGCGTTCGCCGGAAAGGTTCGAGCCCCAAATTCCAGGTCTTCAACAATGCGCTGATGACCGCGACGTCGGGCATCACGTTCGATGAAGCCAGGAAGGACCGTGAGCACTGGGGCAGACTCGTCGAATCCGCCGTCGGGGCGCATCTCGTCAATTCATTCATCCGGGGGAATGGCGCTGTCCATTATTGGAGGGAGCGCGGCCGCGAGGTCGATTTCGTCGTCGCAGCCGGAAAAAAGATTCTGGCGATCGAGGTCAAGGGCGGGAGGAGGAGAGACGCCCTCCCCGGGATGGCGGCATTTGCCAGGGATTTCAAGCCCGGCAGGCTCCTCCTTGTGGGCGGCGACGGCATTCCCCTTGAGGAATTCCTGTCTAAGCCGGGCGATCAGTGGTTCGAACAGATGGAGTAATCTCACGACAGGCTCAATCAGTTGCCGTGCCCCCCCTTTTTTTTTCGTTTCCCTGATGTCTCTGGTTATTCCCACGCTCGCCGGTGAAGAGCACCTGGACCGAATTCGGAGTTATCCGAGCTATGCCTCGAATAACAGACGGACTCTTATAACATACTGCATTATGGTCCTTTTATGAAAAAAATATTTCCAAAATCATTGCAAAGTAGATGGAAAGATCCAAAAAGGTTTGATGCAGGTCCTTACAGGTCCAAGGCAAGGCTGAAGGTTGTATCAACGAAGAACGTGGAGTCGCTTTTAAACACATCCTCAGCAGAAGAAGTGATGAGAATGGACAACGAAAAATGAAGATCCCGACCTCAAAAGAAGGGGTCGTGTCGCCGATTGAAGAACTCCTCAAGGTCGTGAGATAGAATTCCGAATCGTAGGATCGCAAGCCATAGCATCAAGAGAGAACGGAACGCCCCTTCCCGTTCTTTTTTTTTTGCTGTGCATCCTCCGTGACCCTCGATGACACACCCAGGGCCTCGGCAAAGTAGAGTAAGCCCCTAAGTGGTATTGGAAAAAGTTTATGCTGGCCAATTATTTTGCGATCTGCTAGGCTGTCCGCATGAATCCCCCGTTTCCTGATGGTTGTTTGGAAGGCCTGGTCGTTCGTCC
>JAZDOG010000047.1:0-4683 GCA_043798915.1 Pseudomonadota bacterium
ACGGGCTTCAGGCACGGCGCGAGATCGGGCGGTGGCTGGCGTTCTACAACGCAGAGCGCCCCCATTCGACTTTCGATGGACAAACCCCAAACGAAGTTTATGATGGTCACCGATCTGTCCGTCCGGGCTCGGGCTCCGCCCGTCGCCCGGACGGACCGATCAACTCAAGACTGGCGGCATGATGTCAAACAACAGATCGTAGCTTATCCGCGCCGCTAAACTGTCCGAAGAAGTGAAGCCACCTCACGGTTCGTGAAAGTTTCAACGGGGCGGCAGCGAAGCATGTGCCCAAGTCTTTCGCGAAAGTCCTGGTGGCGATGCTTGATCCCAGCGGGAACGGGGCGCAAAACGCGAGATACCACGCCGAATTGGTCGTAGCCCTCGCCCAGTTCCCGCAAATGATGACCGCCACCTTGCGGTATGAGACGAGACAGGCGGAATTCCATCGGGCGGCGGCGAACGACCGGGCAGCGGCGGCAGCAGCAGCAGCAGCAGCAGCAGCAGCAGCGAACGACGATGCCGGTAAAAAGGAAAATATCGTCAAAAAAAGGGAAAAGGGGCTTGCCTTATAGAAATCTCTTAAACTAACCTTTCAAGCTTGCTAATATGGGTGGCCGGTCGGAGACGACCGGTCGCCTTTTCTTTTCGCCATCATTAAAGAGGAACCCCATGACGCATACTCCGGAGCAAATGAACACCCTGATACCGATGGTCGTTGAGCAGACGGCGCGGGGGGAGCGTTCCTACGACATTTATTCCCGCCTGCTGAAGGAGAGGATCATTTTTCTGTCCGGTACGGTGAACGACTATGTGGCGAGCCTCGTTTGCGCGCAATTGCTGTATCTGGAATCGGAAAATCCGAAGCGCGACATCTACCTTTACATCAATTCCCCTGGCGGCGTCGTGACCTCCGGACTTGCGATGTACGACACGATGCAGTACATTAAACCCAGCGTGGCGACGGTGTGCATAGGTCAGGCGTGCTCCATGGGTTCGTTGTTGCTGGCTGCGGGTGAACCCGGTAAGAGGTATAGTCTCCCGAATTCCCGTATTATGGTTCACCAGCCATCCGGCGGTGCGCAGGGTCAGGCGACGGACATAGAGATTCAGGCTAAAGAGATTTTGAATCTTCGCAAGAGACTGAATGATATTTATGTGAAGCATACCGGTCAGAAACTTAAGGCGATTGAAGAAGCTCTGGAACGGGATCGCTTCATGTCGGCGGAGGAAGCCAAGGTTTTCGGCATTGTGGATCAGATCGTCGAGAAGCAGCCGTTTGAGACGGGCGATAAAAAAACGGTTTGAGAATCCGCTGAGAGAAATTTCACTTTATCCCCTCTCCCCTTGCGGGAGAGGGTTAGGGTGAGGGGTAAGGGCTTAATTATTTTGCGCCTTCGGCGCGACCCCTCATCCCTGCCTTCTCCCGTATGGGGAGAAGGAGTCTGTGGAAGCGGCGCGAAAGGATAGGATAAAAATGAAAGAAACAACGGTTGCAGCGGGAGCCAAATATCCGGTATTGCCCCTGAGGGACATCGTGGTGTTCCCGTACATGATCGTGCCTCTCTTTGTCGGGCGCGAGAAGTCCGTCCGCGCGCTGGAAAGCGCGATGCAGGCAGGCAAGCAGATCGTTCTGGTGACGCAGAAATCCGCCCAGCAGGACGACCCTTCCCCGGGCGACCTGTTCGATATCGGCACGATGGGGACGGTCCTTCAACTGCTCAAACTGCCGGACGGCACGGTAAAGGTTCTGGTGGAGGGGCAAAACCGCGTCAGGATCGTTTCCTATACCGGCAGGCCGGAGTATTTCGAGGGCACCATCGATGTCCTCCAGAAACTGCCGGCGGAAAGCGAGGCGACGGCGGCGCTGATGCGCGCCTGCATCACGCAATTCGACCAGTATGTCAAGCTGAACAGGAAGATACCGCCGGAAATCATCGCGTCCGTCGTCGGGATCAACGATCCAGAAAAGCTGGCGGATACGGTGGCGTCGTATCTTTCGCTGAAGATACCGGACCGCCAGAAACTTCTGGAGATCACGAACGTCGCCGAAAGGCTGGAGCAGATTTTCGGCTTCATGGAAGGCGAGATCGGCGTGCTGGAGATCGACAAGCGCGTCCGCGGCCGCGTCAAGCGCCAGATGGAGAAAACCCAGCGCGAGTACTACCTGAACGAACAGATGAAGGCCATCCAGAAAGAACTCAACGAGGGGGAGGGAGGCGTCGACGAACTGAGCGAGCTTGAAGGAAAAATCAAAAAAGCCCGCATGAGCAAGGAGGCGAGCGCCAAGTGCCAGGCCGAGCTGAAAAAGCTCAAGCAGATGAGCCCGATGTCGGCGGAGGCGACGGTCGCCCGCAACTATCTCGACTGGATGGTGGCTATTCCGTGGAACAAGCGTTCCAAGACCCTGAAAGACCTGAAGTTCGCGGAGAAGATACTGGAAGACGATCACTACGGCCTTGAAAAGGTCAAGGAGCGCATCCTCGAATATCTGGCGGTACAGCTTCGCGTCAAGAAGGTGAAAGGCCCGATCCTCTGTCTCGTCGGCCCGCCGGGCGTCGGGAAAACCTCTCTCGGAAAATCTATCGCAAGGGCGACCAGCCGTAACTTCGTGCGGATGTCGCTGGGCGGCGTGCGGGATGAGTCGGAGATCAGGGGCCACCGCAAGACCTATATCGGCTCCATGCCCGGAAAGATCATCCACGGCATGAAGAAGGCCAAGACGTCCAACCCGCTTTTCCTGCTGGACGAAGTTGACAAGCTCGGCCAGGACTGGCGGGGCGATCCTTCCTCGGCCCTGCTGGAAGTGCTTGACCCCGAGCAGAACAACACCTTCAACGACCACTATCTCGAAGTCGATTACGACCTGTCGGACGTGATGTTTATCTGCACCGCCAACACGCTCGACCTGCCGCGGCCCCTGCTGGACCGCATGGAGGTCATCCGCATTCCCGGTTACACCGAAGACGAAAAGGTTGAAATCGCCAAGCGCCATCTGTTCAGCAAGCAACTGGAGAAGAACGGGCTCAAGAAAGGCGAGTTCTCGATCAACGACGCCGCCCTGCGGCATCTGGTGCGCTATTACACCCGTGAAGCCGGGGTGCGCAATCTGGAGCGCGAAATTTCCAATCTTGCGCGCAAGGCGATCAGGGAAATCATGCTCGGCAAAAAACGAACGATTGCCATCACGCCGAAGAATGTCGCGAAATACGCGGGCGTGCCGCGCTTCCGCTATGGTCAGGCGGAAGAACAGGATCGTGTCGGCTGCGTGACGGGTCTTGCCTGGACGGAAGTGGGCGGGGATCTGCTCCAGATCGAAGCCGTCACGGTTCCGGTGACCAAGGGCGGCAAGGTGACGATGACCGGCAAGCTCGGAGACGTGATGAAGGAATCGATCCAGGTTGCCGAGATGCTTGTGAAATCCCGCGCGCATTCCCTGGGGATCAGGTCAGATATCTTCGAATCGGTGGGCGTCCATATTCACGTTCCCGAAGGGGCGACCCCGAAAGACGGGCCTTCCGCAGGTCTTGCTATGGTAACTTCCATTGTGTCCGCGCTGACGGGCATTCCCATCCATAGGAATATTGCCATGACGGGCGAGGTGGATTTGCTGGGGAACGCACTGCCGATTGGCGGCCTCAAGGAGAAATTGCTGGCCGCCCTGCGTGGGGGCATAGACAAGGTCTTGATTCCAAAGGAAAACGTTAAGGATCTGGCGGAAATCCCTGATAACGTGAAGAAAGGTCTGGAGATCGTTCCCGTAACGTTCATCACGGAGGTCCTTCAGCACGCCTTGCTGAAAATGCCGGTGCCTCTGGAAGAAAAACCAGCCACGGAGGTTACGGTAAGACCTTCTGAAAATAAGCAGAAAGACGTGATTCGCCATTGAGATTCCGTATGAATGCGGCATTATATCCCTGTTGTGCAGCAGGGGGGCTCCTTGTTGTCTATATGGGGTTCGGTATCCGCGCTCCGAGGGAATGACATTCATCAAAAGGGGATTGCTCGTGAACAAGAACGAACTCGTCGATTTTATTTCGAAAAAAAGCGAAACCGAAATTTCCAAGGCCCTGATCGTCGGAATTGTCGATCTGGTTTTTGAAGGCATCGAAACCGAGCTGAAAAAAGGCGGAGAGGCTCGTTTTGTCGGCTTCGGCACCTTCAAAATCGCCCGCCGCGAAGCTACGACCGGACGCAATCCGCGTTCCGGCGAGACCATCAAAATACCCGCCTCCAACCGTGTGAAGTTCACCGCAGGGAAAGAGCTGAAAGAGTCTGTGAACAAGTAGTATTCTTTCTTGACAGAAACCTGAAGATTGAATAGTTTCTGGCCTGATCCTTGATCAGGGCGCTTAGCTCAGTTGGTAGAGCACCTCGTTTACACCGAGGGTGTCGGGAGTTCGAGTCTCTCAGCGCCCACCATCTTCCCCTTTATAGACGTTCACCGCCCTTCGGGGGCATTCACAAAAAGTTCAAAAACCCCTTAGAAATAAGGGGTTTCTTTTTGTCTACGTTTTACCACGTTCATAAGCATTCGTTTACAGCCGCATAGAAAAGGGGTAATATTTAAGAAGATATGCCCCCTCGCAAAAAAAGGATGCCCCCAATGGCTTTGACAGAGGTCAGGTGCAAGAGCGCTAAACCCAAGGAAAAGCTCTATAAAATCTTTGATGGTCACGGCCTTTA
>JAZDOG010000029.1:0-5857 GCA_043798915.1 Pseudomonadota bacterium
GAGCGAGTCGGTACCGTGGTTGCGCGTGGGGAGGCAGAGATTGGCTTCCAGCAGATCAGCGAACTGCTTCCCGTGCCTGGGATAGCGCATATCACACCGCTCCCGCCGGAAGTTCAAAAAGTCTCGGTATTTTCGGCTGGCATCGCCGCAAGTACCACGGATTCGGTCCTGGCTCACTCAGTGATCAAATTCCTCGTGTCCCCCGAGGCGGCCCACGCAATCACGAAAAGCGGGTTGACGCCCATCGGTAATTGATAACGGGTGACACTGAAGAAAAATAACGGCGTGAAGGGTAGGTCTGCCTGAATTCCGTTCAAAATGGCCTTCATGGCAGGTAAATCAACAATAAAGATGGGCCGATTTATCAAAAGACAGCCAATATTATACATCACTCGCACAATGATCGGCAACGCACTCCATATTTTGTGGCCAAAATCCTCTTGATACACAAAATCCTTCTTCACATGCTCCCACCATGAAAAAGCAATGCCTTATCAATCAATTCAATCCGTAGACCAGGGGCGCCGCGTTGCGGACACGCAAGACGTCGACGCTGCGCTCGCGGATGAACCGTCGGATGCGCATCAGCAAGGCAGGCGTGCGGAGCTTCTCCCTGAGCGTGAGCACCGGCGGCTTGTCGAGGACGAGGCGGCGCTCCGGCGGCAGCTCGACCTCGCCGAAGAGGGACCCGGGGCCGGACAGGTAGACCAGCGAAACCTCCACCTCCTCGGTCGGCAGATGGCAGACGGCAAGCTTTGGATGCCGGGGCGGATGGATCCGCTCCGGCGCCCGTGAGCTCAGATGTCAAGCTCTCCGTCGAGCATGAACCAGTTCGTCGGGTCGAGGACGCGCACGCGCAGCGACTCGCCGAGCCCTTCCGGATAGATCATCAGCGGTCGCTTCCCGGGCCGCAGCACAAAGCCCGCCCGGCGTAGTCGCTCGACGAAGGCGGGGCTCCCGAGGTAGCTCAACGAGACCTTGTCGATGCGCTGCCGGCGCAAATGCCCGGCAAGGGCGAGCAGCAGCGCCCCGGCCGACGCTTCCGGCTGTTCCGCAAAGAGGTCGCGCACGAACGCCTTGCCGTCCTTCACGGTGTACACGGCATAGCCGGCGAGGCGCTCCTCCCCGCGAGGAACGATGCCGAAGATCCGGTGCTCCACGGTAATGAAGCGGCCATACCGCCAGGCGAGGTAGGCCGAGGACTTCTCGCCGACGACACAATAGCCCGCGCGGGCGCGCTCCCAGAGAGCGTCGGCACGTCCGTCTGCAAACGGGATGACCTCCCCCCGCACGGGCAGCCCGCTCCGCGCGGAGCGCGCGAGGTCGAGCGCCCAGAGGCCCAGGTCGATCGGCAGGGAGGCGACCGGACCCGCCCAGCGATTGATCTCACTTAGCTTGTACCCGGAGCGCAGCGGCTTCACCCAGTTTGTCGTCTCGCCGACGACCCGGTAGCCGATGCGCTTGAACACCGCGATCGCCTTCTCGTTCGGGTACCCGTAGAGCAGCTCCAGCCCCGCCGCGTGCCCGGCCTCCACAAGCGCACGCTGGATGGCGAGGGCCGCGCCGGCGGTGCGGTGTGCTCGAGTGACGGCGAAGTCGCAGAGCACGCCAGCGCGCACGCGGCGCCCGTCCACCCAGATAGACCGCGGGAAGAACGATCCGCATCCCACCACCTCGCCAGACTCGGCGTACAGGGCGAGCACGGTGGTCACCGGTCCGTCCGGTCCCGGCTCATAGAGCCAGCACATGCGCTGGGGGATGACGGACGCGATCCGCTCGTCCGTCATGTTCTCCGCCCAGAGCCGGGCGAGCGCCTCGCGGTGCTCGTCGAGTCGAAGCGGCTCAACCGTGTAGGTCATCCGGCGCACCTTCCCGCCCGTCGCAGTCCCGACCCGGCCAAATCTGCGTCACTCGACGACGGTCGCCAGGATCTCGAGGAGGTGCGCCGCTGCCCAGCGCGCCCCCAGGGCGTTGAGGTACTTGCCGTCCGAGGCGTACTCCCTGGCGAGCGCCGGGTAGCTCCTCCCTCCGTCCTCGAAAAAACCGACGTATCGATATAAATCTGCAACTGTTTCATGGGACGCTATTCCGGTGCCTTGCGGTTTTCCCAGTCCTCGTAATCGTATCAATGATTTTCATCGCGCGATTCCCTGATCCGTCCGGTTAAAATGTAACTCTTTCGGCAAAGAATATCAACCAGCTTTTTGTTAACTCCCTGGGGTTCGGTCCAAGAACTGCGCTCAAAGTCGGCGATCGTACTCTTGAGAAGATCGTCGTCGGCTGATTTACCCTGCTTCATGGTATCACCTCCGGAATCCGGCAAGGATATCGTGGCGGCGCCGGTCATCCGATGGCAGTCCCACCCCGTTCGCCGGAGCTGATCCGGACGCAGTCGGCCAGATCCAGGACGAAGATCTTACCGTCCCCGACCGCGCCTTCTCCGGTCCGGGCCCCCTTGTTGATGGCGGCGATGGTCGGCTCGACGAACTCCTCATTCACGGCGATATCGAGCCGTACCTTCCGGAGGAGCCCTCCGACCTCTTTTGCCCCACGGTAGATCTCGGTGTATCCCTTTTGCCTTCCCTGCCCCAGCACGTTGGAAACGGTCATCAGATTCACGTCCACCGCTTCGAGCGCCTGTTTGACCTCCTCCAGCTTGTGTGGCTGGATGATTGCAACGATGTATTTCATGATTCTCTCCTCCTATTCGATGACGGTATAGGCCGACTCGCTCTGTTGGGTCAGGTCAAGACCAACGATTTCATCATTCTTCTCTACCCGCATTCCGACGAGGGCATCCACGGCCTTGAAGATGATCCAGGTCATCGCTGCCGCGAACAGAGGTACGATCACAACGAGCATAAACTGGATCAGAAAAAGTTTTGAGTTACCGAAGAACAGACCGTCCGCCCCTGCGGCATTGACCGCTTTCTCCGCAAAGAGTCCTGTCGCCAGAGTTCCCCAGGCTCCCCCCACCCCGTGGACGCCGAAGGCGTCGAGCGAGTCGTCATAGCCGAGCCAGGATTTGATCAGGACGACGGCGATATAGCAGAACAAAGATACCAGGATCCCGATGAAGATGGCGTTCATGGGGTTCACGAAGCCGCAGGCCGGGGTGATAGCCACAAGCCCCGCGACGGCGCCCGTCGCCGCGCCGAGGATGGTCGGCGCGCCGTGGTGCCGCCATTCGATGAGGGCCCAGGTGAATCCCGCCGCCGATGCTGCGATATGGGTTGTAATGAAGGCATTGGCGGCCAGTTCGTTCGCCCCCAGAGCGCTACCCGCATTGAAGCCGAACCACCCGAACCAGAGCAGGGCCGCGCCGAGTACGGTGAAGGGGAGATTGTGCGGCCGGAAGGGCTGCTGTTCATACCCACACCTCTTGCCCAGAAGGATCGCCAGTGTCAGGGCCGAGACGCCGGAACTGACATGGACGACGATTCCGCCGGCGAAATCCAACGCCCCGAGGTCCCGCAGCCAACCTCCGGTGCCCCAAACCCAGTGGGCCAGCGGATCATAGACCAGGGTGGCCCACAGGACGCTAAAGATAAGAAAAGCGGAGAATTTCATCCGCTCCGCAAAGGCGCCGATGATCAGGGCCGGCGTAATGATGGCGAACATCGCCTGAAAGATCATGAAGACCTGATGGGGAATCGTTGCCGCATAGTCGGCGTTCGGCTGTCCACCGACGAATTTGAGGCCCGCCCATTTCAGGCTTCCGATGATGCCGAGACCCGTATCGGGTCCGAAGGCCAGGGAGTAACCGAAGAGGACCCACTGCAGGCTGATTACGCAGGCAATGATGAAACATTGCATTAAGATGGACAGGACGTTTTTCCTCCGCACCAGCCCGCCGTAGAAAAAGGCGAGGCCCGGAATCGTCATGCCCAGGACCAGGACCGATGAGATCAATACCCATGCTGTATCTCCAGTATTCATAATGACAGTTACCTCCTTCAATCGTATATCAGGATCTCCTCCGCCGGAACCGACCGACTCCCCGGGACTTCCGGGGAAAGGGGCCGACCGGCGACGATCCCGTTTGGGAGTCAGCAGAGCAAGGGAGATGCCAACGGCGTCATTGTGTCATAAACACTTGAATACAAGCATTTTTATAGTTAACCGACATGACGATGACGAATTTCCGGAAAGGTACAATTATGTACCGGACTGTCTATGTTCTACAAAAATGTGAGGGATATGGGTTCAGGAGACAGGCATGCCTCGGATCCTTTGATATCGTGACAGAAGTCTGTCCGTGTCGGTTGAGATGAAACGGTAAAGCGGAGCGACGGCCTCCTTGAAATTGGGTCGGAAGTATGATAAATTACCATATAATTTTAAAATTGACGGCTGAAACAGGACAGGCTATGCCGGTATACGAATACAGTGCATTGGATTCCGGAGGAAGGAGACGGAAGGGAATCGTCGATGCCGGGAGCATCGCCGCCGCCAACCAGAAGCTTCGGGAGATGGATATCTATCCGGCGGAAATCGTCGAGACCGCCGACCGGAAACGGGAAGAATCGGCCGCGCGGAGCGGGGCGATTCGCCTTTTCCGGAAGGTCAGGCTCCGGGAATTGGCCGCGATGACTCGGCAACTCGCTACCCTCATCGGGGCGGGACTTCCTCTCGTTCCATCCCTGTCGGCTTTGGTGACTCAGATCACTCATCCGATCCTCAAAACGACGCTCGCCCGGATCAAGGACGAGGTCAACGAAGGGAACAGCCTGACACAGAGCATGTCCCATTTTCCTGAGATTTTTCCCCCTTTCTACATCAACATGGTCCGGGCCGGAGAGGCTTCGGGGACGATGAACCTCGTCCTGGACCGTCTGGCCGATTTCAATGAAAGCCAGCAGGCATTGAGGACCAAGATCCGGTCGGCTCTGGCCTATCCGTTCTTCATGTTCTTTATCGGGAGCGGTGTCCTCTTTTTCCTCGTCGCCTTCGTGGTGCCGAACATCACGAACATCTTCCGGGAGATGCATCAAGCGCTCCCGGGGATCACCGTCTTTCTCATTGTTGTAAGCGGCTTTCTGAAAACCTTCTGGTGGATCATTACGTCGATCCTCCTTGCGGTGTTCATGGGCCTGCGCTATGCCATCCGGAAGACCAAACGGGGCCGGCGCTGGTGGGACAGATTTTTGCTTCACGTCCCACTCTTCGGAGGACTGAACAGGAAGATCGCCGTGGCGAGATTCAGCCGCACCCTCGGCACCCTCCTTCAAAGCGGCGTGCCCCTCCTGTCTGCTCTGGATATCGCGAAGAATGTGGTGAACAATACGGTGCTCGCAGAGCAGATCAGTCTGGCGGCCAAGGATGTCGAGGAAGGACAGAGCCTTTCGACCCCCCTCTCCAGAAACGGCTTTTTCCCTTCCATCTCCTTGGAGATGATGACCGCAGGCGAACAGAGCGGCAATATGGAGGCGATGCTCTTCCGGATTGCCGATGCCTACGAAAGGGAAGTGGAGGCGAATGTCCTTCTTTTGACCTCCCTGTTAGAGCCGGCGATGATTCTCGTGATGGGCGCCGTGGTCGGGTTCATCGTTATCTCGATTCTACTCCCCATCTTCGAGATGAACCAGCTCGTCCGGTGAAAATGATGGGTGATCCCCCGAAAAAGGGAGGAAGGCATGAGGAAAATGAAACGTAATGAAAGGGGTTTCACGCTGATCGAACTGATGGTGGTCATTGTCATCTTGGGCATCCTGGCCGGATTGATCGTCCCTCGGATCATGGGACGGCCTGACGAAGCTCGGCGAGCGAAGGCGCGGATACAGTTAGAGAGCCTCGAAACGGCTCTGAAACTCTACAGGTTGGACAACGGGAACTACCCCACCACGGAGCAGGGGCT
>JAZDOG010000063.1:0-21361 GCA_043798915.1 Pseudomonadota bacterium
TGCGGCCAGGCACTCCTTGCAGCAGAGCGCGCCGGTCGGACATATCCTGGCGCAGGAGGCGGCAAGGACGTTTGCGCGCTTCAGGAGTCTCACCGCGCCCGAGAGGTTGTCGAACCTGATCTTCCGGATGAAGGAGCGCGCATCGACGCCAGACGGACAGTTGCACGTGCAGGGCGCATCGGCGCACATGAGGCAGCGGGACGCTTCAATTCTGGCTTGGACTGGCGTGTAGCCTTTTTCCAACATTATTCTTCCATGTGATAAAAAAATGAATAATGCAACGACAAGAAAAGGGCCCTGGGGTTATCCCAGGGCCCTCTTCGATCGGTTTTATATGCCCTTACTTGCTCTTTTTCTGCTCGTTCTTCTGGAGTTCCTTCCCAGCGTCATTAATTGCATTCACCGTCTTCGCTGCGTCGGACTTCTGGATCCCAGTGATGACCGCAACATCGCCGGCTGAAAGCGGATAGGTCGAGGTGACCACTACCGTGTCGCCCTTCTTGAGGAGCATATCTTTCTTCACGTTCTCCGTGAGGGTGTGCTTCAGGCGGACCACCTTGCTGTCCTTCACCACATAGATGTAATCGCCCTGGTTCTCCCACTTCTCGAATTTCACGGTCTCTTCCTTCACTGCGCCCTTCGCCGTCTTCGTCTCAACTTCTCCCTGGACCGTCTTGCCCTTGACCTCCATCTCCGTCTTCGTCTTCGTGCCTGCCGCCTTTTCCTTTACTTCCACCTTCTCTGTGCCGCCCTTATCCGTAACCTTTACTTCCTTCTTCGTCGTGTCGCCAGCCCACACCGTGAAAGCAAAGGCCACCACCACCATCACCACCACTGCCATAAGCTTCTTCATAATAACTCCCTCCCTTTTTGTTAACGTTTCGCGCATCCTAGACACGGACCGCAAAAAAAGCAAATATATTTATGGAACGATCCTCGTCCCCGTCTTTCCATCCAGCGCATCCTCAAGATGCGCCGGGTCGGTGATCAGCGCCTCTTTGCCACCCATCGAGAGGAAGTTCAAAACCGCCTTGATCTTGGGCAGCATCGAGCCCGGCTTGAAATGGCCCTCTTCGATATATCCTTTCGCCTCGGCAGCGGTCATCCTGTCTATCGCCTCCTGGTTCGGCTTCCCGAAATTGATGCAGACCTTTTCCACCGCCGTGGAGATGATGAACAGGTCGACCTTCAGCTTGCTGGCCAGAAGCGCGGACGCGTAGTCCTTGTCGATCACCGCGGCCGTGCCCTGCAGATCGCCCTTTTCATTCCTGACGACCGGAATGCCGCCGCCCCCCACCGCGATGACGACGATGCCACCGTCGATGAGCTTCCTGATCGCGTCGAATTCCACGATCTCTTTAGGGAGGGGCGACGCGACGACGCGGCGCCACCCGCGGCCCGCGTCCTCCACGACGTCCCATCCATCTTTTTCCTTGCGCAAGGCAGCCTCTTCCTCCGAGTAAAAGGGCCCTATGGGTTTTGAGGGATCCTTGAACGCGGGGTCGTCTTTGTCCACGACGACCTGTGTCACCACCGTCACCGCCGACTTTTTTATCCCGCGCCTCTTGAACTCGTTGGCGAGCGCCATCTGGAAATTGTATCCGATCGCCCCCTGGGTGTCAGCGCCGCAGGAATCGAGCGGCACCGTGTGCATCTGGTTGCGGGCTATCTCCGAACGCAGGAGGATGAACCCGACCTGGGGCCCGTTGCCGTGCGTGATGACCACCTCATAGCCCCTCGCTATCATGCCGGCGATGTGCCCCACCGTCTTCGCCACGGCCTCATACTGAGAGGCAACGGATTGATGCTTGTTGTCGAGGATTAGAGAATTTCCGCCGACCGCCACGACCGCTTTTTTTGTCATATCTCTACCCCACCCTAACCCTCCCCTTACAAAGGGGAGGGGACAATAGGTTTACATCGTCATCGCCATCACGGCCTTCTGCACGTGCATGCGATTTTCAGCCTCGTCATAGACGACAGAGTGCGGGCCATCGATGACCGCATCCGTCACCTCGATATTGCGATCGGCCGGCAGGCAGTGCATGTAGATGCTGTCCGGCTTCGTGAGCTTCATCTTCTTCTCGTCGCAGATCCACGATTTGTACTCCTGGGCTATCTTGACGCCCTTGTCGGCGTCCGTCGTTGTGAGCATGCAGCCCCAGCTCTTGGGATAGATGATGTCGGCGTCCCTGAACGCCCCTTCCATATCGTCCGTCACCTCAAAGCCCGTGTTGTTCTTCTTGGCCTCCGCCCTGGCCTGCTCCATAATCTCCGGCATGAGCTTGAATTCGGGCGGATGCGCGAGCACGACGTCGAGGCCGAACCTAGGCATCTGCAGGATCAGGCTCTGCGGCGCCGACATCGGCTTCTGATAGGATGATGCGTACGCCCAGGAGACGACCATCTTCTTGCGCTTCAAGTTCCGGCCCTTCTTCTCGATGATGGTCAGGAGATCGGCCAGGCACTGGAACGGATGATAGACCTCGCACTGCATGTTGAGGACCGGCGTCGGCGAATGCTTCGCCACCTCGTTGATGTATTTGTTGCCGAGCATCCAGTCCACCTCGCGGATCGCGATGCCGTCGAAGTAGCGGCCGAATATCTCGCCGATCTCCTTGGGCGTATCGCCGTGCGCGATCTGCGTCGTCTTGGAATCGATGAACGCCGCGTGGCCGCCCAGCTGCGCCATGCCGGCCTCGAATGACCCGCGCGTGCGCGTCGAGCTGAAGAAGAAGAGCATCGCGAGCGTCTTGTCGCGCAGGAGGGCATGGGCCTCGCCGTTCCTGCGCTTCAACTTGAGATCGATCGCAAGATTGATCACCGCCTCGACCTCTTCCCTGGAAAAATCAAGATCGCCGATGAGATCGCGCCCGCGCAGATTGACTGACATTATGAATCCTCCTTATGAATCCTCCTTTTACTCCTCCCCTCCTTTGTAAGGAGGGGAAGGGGAGGTAGACCTCTACCCCACCCTAGCCCTCCCCATACAAAGGGGAGGGAATATTAAATTTATTCAACCGCTCCCAGCACCGATGCCAGAAGCGCCATGCGCATCACCACGCCGTTGAAGGCCTCCTGCCAGTAACGGGCGTGGCGCGTCGCATCCACATCCGGCGGCAGCTCGTCCATCCTCGGCAACGAGTGCAGGACGATGGAATCCGGCTTCGCCTTTTTGGCCAGGAGCTCCCTCGTGACCTTGTACGCGGCCGGGGTGAGGCCCTTTTTGTCCGTGGCCTCGCAGCGCGCCTTCGTGTAGTCGGGTTGGACGACCGGCTCCATGTAGATGACGTCGGCCTTGGCTATGACCTGATCGACGTGCTCCGCGACCTCGAAGCGCAGGTTCTTCTCTTTGAGCTCCTCCTTGAACTCCGGTAGGAGGGACATCTCCGGCGGAGAGATGTAGATGGCCTGCATGTCGAACTGCGTCATGGCGTAGGAGATCGAGTGCATCGTGCGCATCCTCATATCGCCTATGCACAGCACCGTGAGGCCATCGAGGCGTCCCTTCTCCTTCCAGATCGTGTACATGTCCGTGAGGACCTGCGTGGGGTGCTCGCCCCAGCCGTCCCCGCAGTTGATGACGGGGACGCTCGACCACTTCGCCGCCTCGGCCGACGCGCCCTGCTGAAAATGGCGCATGGCGATGACGTCGCCGTAAAACTCGAGCATGTGGACGGTGTCCTTGATCGATTCCTGATAGAAGTCGCCGGCGCGGGTCATCTTCGCGTCGGAAAATCCGAGCACGTGGCCGCCGAGCCTCGCCATCGCCGCCTCGGTGGCCAGCCTCGTGCGCGTGCTGGGCTGATAGAATGCGGTCAGAAGCGTCTTGTCCTCGAGGATATCGGAATTGCGGCGCTCCCTCGCTATCGGCTCAAGCCTGTCGGCTATCCCGAACAGATATTCGTACTCCTCCCGTTCAAATTCCTTCAGCGACAGGATGTCGCGGCCCATGAAACTGCGCATGTCTCCTCCTCACCAGGTTGGTTATTGGTCATCAAGCGCCGCGGCGCACAAATCTCCCAAAACCAGGGGCAGCGACAATCCCCTTGCCATCTTCATAGATGACGGCGCCCCGGCACATCGTGAGAACCACCTTGCCAGTGAACTCCTGGCCCTCGAAGGGCGTGAACTTGCCCTTGGAACCGAATGCCGCGCCCTTGACCTTCCAGCGGGCATCGGGGTTCACGAACACGAAGTCCGCGTCGGTGTCGACGGCGATCGCGCCCTTGCGCGGATAGAGCCCGAAGCGCCGCGCCGCCGCCGAAGAGGTGACCTCGACGAGCCGCGCGAGCGTCATGCGCCCCTTGAGATATCCTTCAGAGAGGGCATAGGGAAAGAGGAGCTCCGTGCCGGAGATGCCGCCGTGGTCCGTCCAGATGCTGCCTGTCTCCTTCTCCTTCGCCTGACACGGTGAGTGATCGCTGGAGAGAAAATCGATTTCCCCTTCCACGAGATATTTCCAGAGCTTCGCCGAGTCCTCCTTCGTCTTCACGACCGGCGCGGTCTTGAGTATGGACCCTTTGGCCACAAAGTCTTCATGCGAAAAAGCCAGGTAGTGGATGCAGGTCTCGAGCGTGACGTTTGCGCCGTTCTTCTTAGCCTCGATGACCAGATCGGCCGCCTTGGCGGAACCGACGTGCACTACATGCAGCGCACAGCCGGTCTCGGTGGCGACCGCAAGCCCCTGTCTCACGCCGTCCACCTCGGCCGGGTCGCACCTCGCCTCGTAATAGGCCTTGGGGTCCAGACGCCCGAGCGTCTGGAGGCCCGCGGTGCGGCGCTGGACGAGGTCGCGATCCTCCGCGTGCAGGCCGACGACGAGCCCCAGCTCATGGGAACGCCTCATCACCTCTACGAGTTCAAGGGGCAGCAGGTGCTCGAAGGAGCGCATGCCGGAGAGCAGATAGCACTTCACCCCGACGCAGCCCTCGATCTTGAGCTGCCTCACGTGCGAGCGCCAGCCGCTCGTGCGCATGGCGTTGCCGGAGACGCCGCCCCAGAGCGCAAAGTCGATGACCGACATATCGCCGATGGCGCGGAGCTTGCCCATGAGGCTCGTCCGGTCGGTGACCGGCGGGATGGATGTGTCCGGCATGTCGATGACGCAGGTGACGCCGCCGGCGGCCGCGCTCATCGAACCGCATATGAATTCCTCGCGGTCCGTGTAGCCGGGGGTGTTGAAGTGGACGTGTGGATCGATGGCGCCGGGGAGGACGAGGAGGCCGGTGGCGTCGAAGACGTGGCTGCTGCCCGGCGCCCTGGTGGTCGCCGGGATGATATCGCGGACCGCCTCGCCCTCGACAACGATGTGGACTTTCTGCGTATCGTTGTCCTTGCCAGTCGAGATCGTAGCGTTGGCTATTACCGCCATCCCTTGAACTCCTGTCTATAAGCGACGATATAACACCAAACCCCTGCCTTGCCAACAATCCGTGCAAAAAATGTGTTCAAAATCCCCTGCGCTCGCGGATCATGCTGTCCGTGTGCGGCACCCTGGCCTGCTGCGCCTCCCAGTGCTCGCTGGAGCGCTGGGCGCGCAGCTCCTCGGCCGTCTTCCCCTGCTGTTCCACCCAAGTATAGTACTTGAGGTTGGCCCAGCAGTCGCGCGCGTGCTGCGTTCCCTCGCGGATGTAGTCCGTCCCCTGCCTGTGGAAGATGGAATCGAGACGCCTCTCTGCCTCGGCGGCATCCATCTTTCCCTGATCCCTGTTCATCGCTTCGAGGACGCTCAAGTAGCGCTCGGTCGAGTCGGTGGCGATGGTGAAGATGATGTCGTCCTTGCCAAGGTTCCAGTGCTTCGCAGACTTTATCGCGCCCAGGATGTTGCAGATGCCGGAGATGCCGAAGAGGTCGCGCATGCATTCCAGCCCTGCCCCGTCCTTGCCGTGCTTGGCGACGGCTTTCAATCCTGCATCCTCGTGGACGAGCTGCATGCCCTTCTTGCAGTCCCACTCGTCGATGCAGACGATGGCGTCCATATTGTCGGTGTTGTGGATCCAGGTCACATGCTTGTCGCCGATGCCCTGTATGTCGTGGCCACCGAAGCCGTTGGAGTAAAGCGTCGGGCACTGTATCGGCTCCAGGCCCACGATCCTGCATTCGGGATTCGCCTGCTTCACGCGGTCGCCGCACGCTATCGTGCCGGAGGAGCCCATTGCCGACGTGACGGCAGCAAAGCGTTTGCACACGCCCTTGGCTTTGAGCTCGCCAAAGAGCTCGACCATCGTGTTTCCGGTGACGAAGTAGTGAAAACGGTAATTCGCGAAATCGGCGAACTGGTTGACGATGATGGTGTTCGGCTCCTTCTCGAGCTCATGCGTCTTGTCGTATATCTCCTTGACGCTGGATTCGCATCCCGGCGTCTTCACGTATTTGGCGCCGTAGTATGTGATCTTGTCGAAGCGCTCCTTGCTCATCTCCTCTGGCAGGATGACGAGGGAATCGTAGTTCATCCGCTCGCCGACATACGCGCCGCCGACGCCGAAGTTTCCGGTGGACGGCCACACGAGCCTGTGTTTCCCGGGGGTGATGGTCCCCGCGACCTGCCGCTCGACTGTGCAGGAATATGTTGGCCCCACCTTGTGGCTGCCTGTCGGAAATCCGCGGCCGACAAGGACGCAGATATTGGCATCGATGCCCGTGAGCGCTCGGGGCAATATGACGTGCCTTATCCTGTCGTCGCCGTCGCGCCACGTGATGTTGAAGAGGTTAAGCGGCGAAAGGGGATCCCCTTCCAGCGCCGGCAGGGCCTTCTTCCGCAGATCGGGCTTTATCTTCGACGGGTGCAGCATCTCCTCGAACGTCGGACCCCAGACATGATTGCCTTCCGTCATATCCGCCTCCATAATTGTTTGGCCAGTTTTCTCGCCTCTTTCGCCACCAGTTCCTCGTCGACCCCGGCGATTTTGAAATCGCGCATCCTGACTGCGCCGCCGACGATCGCCGTGCGGACCTCGGCGTCGAGCGCGCCGAAGAGGCAGTGCCACCAGGCGTTCTTTGACGTGATTTCGGTCGGCGGGATGGCGTTTGAAATTATGACGTCCGCAGCGGCGCCCTTCTCGATCGAGCCGACTTTCAGGCCGAACATGTCGGAGACGATCTCGGGCGCGGTATCCCACAGCGCATCCCGCGCCTCCAAGGCCCCGGCCTGCGCGTCGCGCGCGCCGATTCTGTGCAGAACGGAGGCGAGCCTCAAATCCCCCGCGATGCCTGCGCTCATCCCGTCGGTGCCGACGGCCACGGGGATATTGCGCCGCCGCATCTCGAGGAAGGGTGCGATGCCCACAGCGTTTCCGAGGTTAGAGAGCGGGCAGTGGACGGCGGTGGCGCCGGACGCTTTGAGGATCGCGATGTCGCGGGAATCGGCGTGGACGCAATGGACAGCGAGCGAGTCCGGCCTCAAGATCCCCCTCTTCGCCAGCCTCGCGACGGGCGAGGAGCCGTTGAGTTTTTTTGTGGCCTTCACGTCCTCCACACCTTCCGCCACGTGGACGTGCGCACCGACTTCATAGATTCCCATGAGTTCGCGCGCGGCGTCGAGAGTGCCGTCCGAGAGCGTCATCGACGCATGCAGCCCCACCATCCCGCGCTGCAGAAAACCTGGCGCCCGCTCGCGCCGGTGAGCGGCGTTCTCGAGCCAGAGGCCGGACTCGGCCAGGGCTTCATCGCGAGCGCGCTTGCCGGCGCGGTCCGATATCTCGAAGCAGAGCGAGGCGCGGACGCCGATCTCTGCCAGCGCCTCGGATATGCTGCCCAGCGAGCCGGAGATCGCGCCATAGCTAGCGTGGTGATCGATCAAGGTCGTGACGCCGGAGCGGATCGAGCTGATTCCACCGAGGAGCGCGCTGATGCGGATGTCGTCGGGCGACAGCGCACGGTCGAGCTTCCACCAGAGCCCCTCGAGAATTCTGCCGAACGACGGCATCCTTCCGACGGGCATCCCGCGGGCAAGCGCGCTGTACAGATGCATGTGGGGATTGATGAACCCGGGCAGAACGTAGCGGCCGCCGGCGTCGATGACCCGGGACTTGAGACCTGAGACTTGAGACTTGGGGTTATTCGGGCCGACTTCGGAAATTCTGCCGCCGCTGATATGGATGAAGCCGTCGGGATAGACCGGGCCTTTGCCGGTTATCACGCACGCGTTTTTGATTATTATGTCTGCTGAATTGGGCACGGACGCGTTCTAGCCTCGCGCGCCGCCCTTGGCAAGGGTCATGTTGTGCCCGGCTCAAAATGGGGCGATGACAGCCGCGGCTGGGACAGCAAACGGCATCGCCGCCCCGCCAAAATAAACCGCCTCACTCCCCGTCATCGAGGAAGGGACACCATTTTCGCCACTGACAGCTCGCTCACGGGCGATCCTCGCGGCGAGGCTCGGCCTCTTTTTTCCTTCCACGTGCGCCCGATGATACAGGCTGACTCCGGATACGCCGGCGACGATGATCCCGCCGCCGCCCTCCGCGGCCGGGCCTGCGGAACCCCCCGAACCGTTTCCACCCGTCGGCGATGAATCGATGATATCCCCCTTGCGCGGGATGACTGTGAATCTGGTGCCCGCGCCTTCTTCGGAATCGACTTCAATCCTCCAACCGAGTTCCTCGGCCGACCTTTCCGCAAGCCAAAGGTAATTAACTTTTTCTGCGCCTTTCTTCCATGCCCCATTGAGATCCGCTATCCACTTGCCGTTGTCCTCGACGACGATGGCCTTTTTTCCCTTGTCCCACCAGACCCTCACGCCGCGCTCCGAGCGCGCAGCGTCATAACGATCCGCAGCGCTCCGAGCGAGACCGAGGAGAATCTGATCCGCCCTCTCAAAAACGAGCCCATCCCTGTAGCGAAGGCCATGTGGCAGATCGACGTCAATCCTCACGCCTGACTTGAAAGCCTGGACGGCCACCGGGAGGAGAACCTGGGTCGTTCGGTCGCGGAGATTGAGGGTCCTGCGGTCGTATGTGGCGAAGTCCGAGAGAATCTTGAGGACCCTCGCCTCCCCGGTTTTAGGAACGGCCCCAAGCGCGACAAGGCGCCTGAAGAGCTCGCCGTGGACCCGAACCACAATTTCCGTTTGCGAATCAAGGGCATCGCCAAACACCCTTTCAAAGATGAACATAAGCGTCCAGGCAGGTCCAAGCCATGTATCGCGCGCGTATCGAAGAGCATCTTCCCGGCTCTTGCCGCCGGCCATGACGCCCGGGGCTATCCTTGCAAAGACACCATTGAAAAACCCCTTCGCCCGCTGTTCAAACTTATCGGGTTTGCTTATGCCCAAAAGCTCTCTCAGGAAATCGCCATTGACCGGCAACTCCCTGGCCGGGCCGGCAAGGATGGAATCACTCGATGCGATCCGAGTAATAAAATTGGCCGATTCCTCATCTCCGCTGGCAGCGTATACCGCAAGATCAGCCAGGCCATCTCCCAGGGCTTTTACACCTGGAAACGTCGCCGGCAATTCGGTTGTGAGGAGCTCTGCGGGAAAACCGTCATCCGGGCGAGGAACTGCAGCGACTGACACAAGGGTCGCAAAGCGTTCTGGAGAAATTCCTGGTCCCGCGCTCCAATCGCTCATGTCTATCTCCAGGCGAACTGTGGTCCCGCGGCCTGGCTCCGACTCGACCTCGGCCTTACCCCCAAGCGCTTCAGTTGTCGCTTCGGGCGCATTTCGCCGAAGCAGATTCTCCGTATCCTCCAGAATTTTATCGTCCGAACGAGAGTGCGTGCCGATCAGCTCCAGGATCATGTTCGCGAAAAGGGCAAAATGGCCGAAGAGCATCTCCTTGAAGGAGCGGTCCCTTGGGAATGATGCGTCGAAGATGCGGCTGGCCACCCACAGCGGCCCCCGCGCGATCTCCTCTGCGTATACGACCGCACGGGCCCTCCCTTCGTTCCCGGACATGATCTCATCTGCGATCCTCAATTTGACGCCTGTGTAAAACTCTCTCACCATTTGGCGAAACACGCCCGGGTCGGGCTCGCTGTGGAGGGACTTTAAAAAATGGAGGCTCTCGCTGGTGCGGAGCGCCGTGCCGGCGAGCAGGGCGTTGCTTTTGGCAAGGCTGTGCAGCTCCTGCTTTTTGCTATCATCATCCAATGCAGCGATGGAGAGTTTGGAGAGCTCATCCACGAGATATTCCAGCTCATCCCTTTCTTCCGGCAGATTCCTTACGGAGAGCGCCGACATGATTTCCTCAGGCGAACCAAAAAGCCTGCCGCTCCACCAGACGATCCCCCTGCCATTTGCGTCTCCAAAGACAAAGCGTTGATGCATGATGCCACTCGGGACATAGCTGTCGACTGCTGCGCCTTGAGGCTCGCGTGGCTGGTCAGACTTCGGCAACAGCCAGGCAGGCAATATGCTGCGCAAAAATTTCCCCACAGGACCCGACTTCATTCCCATGTCCTCTCTAACAGCCGTATTACGGGACTACTGCGGGGATCGGTGGTGCCACAACAGCACCGCCGACAAAAACCGCCGCGCTATTTTCAAAAGGGCCGTCTGTTCCGTCACGATGAGCAGCCCGCTCGCGGGCAAGCCTCACAGCGACACCCGGCCTCTTTTTTCCTTCCACGTGCGCCCGATGATGCAGACTGACTCCGGATACGCCGGCGACGATGACCCCGCCGCCTGCCTGCCCCGACGCCGCTGCCCCCGATGAAGGAACCGGCGCAGCGCCGCTTCCCGCGCCGCCGCCCTCCGCGGCCGGGCCTGCGGAACCCCCCGAATTGCTCCCGCCCGGAGCCTTCGGTGGTTTTGTCGCTTCATCGCCGGTCTCGATCGCATCGGCACGCCTTGCCGGCGCAGCCTCCGGCAGAAAGTGCTTGATGAATTCGATGAGCGGGCCGGGGATGATGTGGTCGAGCGCCCACGCGACTCCAGCGGCTCCCGCGAGGGCAAGGCCCGATGCGATGGAAATGGTCGCATCGGCCGGGCCGTAGGCCGCCTGCCCGCCTGCTGCCAAAGCCTCCGCAGGCGCATCCTCCGGCGCGGCCTGGGCCATGCGCCGGCTAAGACTTGTGCCGCGATAGGCGCGCGCGCCCTCCGCATCGGCCTTCTTTTCCGTGATGCTTCCCGGCGGCGGCACGATAATAACGGACCCCGATCTATAGATCAGCCTCCACTCCTTTGGGAGTTCGACGGAAGAGAGATCCGGAATTCGACCAGTCGATGCGACGACCTCAATGCCGCCCGCCTCACCGAACTTCACCCATCCGATCTTTATCGTCCGATCGCCGGAGAGTTTTTTGTCGGCGGCTATTGCGGAGCGGACTATCGACCGAAGCGGCGCGTCGAGGCGCGACGCCGATTCCGCGTCTTTGAAGCCGAGGCTGGAGGGGATATCGAATTCGACTCCGATCCCGGCCCTCTGTGCTTCAAAGAGCTCCGCGCCCAGCGCGCCGACGGCGCGGCTGTTCAGAGATGCCACGGCAAAGAAGCTGTGCAGAAAGCTCGTGGAGCCAAGCCATTCCCTGAGGGCCTCTTCGGAGGTCAATGAGGGATCCTGTGCAGTGTTTTCAAGCATGGCATACATAGCGATCTGCGTGCCAGCGAGATTCGCCTCCATGTCGCTGCGGTCAAAACCCATGCGATCGTACAGCAGCTTAATCGCCGCAAAAGGCCCGCGCGCCATCTCCATCGCGCGCGTCCTCGCCTGCTCTGAGGCGTCGCCGCCGGAGGCGATTCCCGCTGCCATCTCGACTGCGGCCCTCCGGTAGAGATCGAGGGCCCGTGAGTTCCACTCCGCAGGATCGGGGGCTAAGGCCACGCGCCTCATGATCTCCAGATGCTCGATCACGCGCGCGGCGGTCCCGGCGAGCGCCGCGTCGCTTCCAGCCAGCCACCGAAGCGCCTCGAGCGCCCCGGCGTCGCCGCGGACCGCGGCGGCCGAGAAGTGGGCCAGCGTCCTGAAGGCCCCAGAGCTGCGTTCGTAGAGACCCTCCATCCGTCCGCGCAACATCAGCTCGCGCGGCAAACGGCCGGGGGGTTGCTTGGGGAGGCCGGAGCCGGGGATTGGACTCGCACGGAAATCATCCGGGCCGGCGGGGGGATCGGCGCGGTCGAAGCTTCTGATAAAGAGATCAAGGATGCCGTGTGAGAAAAAACCGCTATGAACGTCGCTCCCCCCGAGAAGCGAGTCGTCTTTATTCGCAAAGCGCCGTGAGTATATGAGGCGCGCCGCCCACAGCGGACCCAGAGCGAAGTCCCTGATATACGCACCGCCCAGCTCGCCGTCCGCGCGGTAGCTGGTCGCGCCAGGCTCCATAATCGTTCCGCCGGACCCCATCATGAACTTGCCATTGACGCGGGCCATGAACTTTTCCGGTTCGTCCATCCCGAGCAAAAGCTCGAGGTCCTTTCGGCTGTCGAGGATTCTCCGCGCGGCGCCTGCAAAGGGCGATTCGCTGACCGCGATCTCCTCGAGCCTTCGCGCCGCACCCTCGCTGCCATCCGCCATCTCCATGGCGAGCCGGGCAAGATCATCCGCAGTTGGCCCGCCGGAGAAGGCCCGCAGCGCGACTGATGCGCCACCGGCCAGAAACGACTCGGCAATTTCGAATATCGACTTTATGCCCATGACCGCCTTCTATTGATAGAGGCCGACAACCCCTTATCGGCGTTGGCTCAAAAAAGTTGCGTGAAATTTTCGTTAATTATTGTCTTCCCTTGCCCTCGATCTGATATTCCCGGACGCCCTGCATGTGCTCAGCCAGGGTAGCGGTGAAGAGGTGGGTCCCGTCGTTCTTCGACACGAAAAAGAGGTAATCGCTCTGGGCAGGGTGCAGGGCCGCATTCAGCGAGGCCTTGCCGGGATTGCATATGGGCCCGGGCGGCAAGCCCGGATGGACATACGTGTTATAGAGATGCGGGTTAGTGATATCCCCTTTATGTAAATTGCCGTCAAAATTGGGCAGCCCGTAGATGATCGTCGGGTCGCTCTGCAACGGCATCTTGTTCTTCAATCTGTTCATGAAGACCGAGGCGATGAGAGGGCGCTCGTTGGCCGCCCCCGTCTCCTTCTCGATGATCGAGGCGAGAGTCACGATGTCTTTCTCCTTCATCCCCGTGGCCTTCAGCGCGGCGCCATCGAGCGTCTTCCACACTTCGCGGAAGCGCGCGACGAGCCTCTTTATCAGCGCCTCGGCGGTGACCGGCTTCGAGATGAGATATGTGTCGGGAAAGAGATAGCCCTCCAGGGAGTTCACCCCGGCAAACCCCAGCTGCGCGATGAATGTGGGATCGCGGGCCAAAAACCTGAATCGCGCTGCGATATTTGACCCTGCCGCAAACGGCCCCCGTTCCAGCGTCCGCGCGGTATCCTCCATCGTCTGGCCTTCGATGATCGTGAACGGATATTGCTTCACCTCGCCGCGCGCGACTTTTTTGAACGCCGACATGAGCGTCGTGCCAGCCTCGAACTCGTATGTCCCGGCGCGCAACTTTCCGCCGATCCCCCTGAACCTTGCAAGGGCCACGAAGAGGGCCGGCGTGCGGATGACATTCTGTTGTGCGAGATCCGCGGCTATCCTGTGCACGGAAGAGCCGGGCGCGATCTCGACCTCAACGGTCGCGGGCGAATGCCACTGCGTGGCAGCCGTGTAGAGCGACACCCCCACCACCGCCACGGCAATGAGCGCGACAATCATTACTCCGGCCAGGAATATCCTGAACATGCAGCCTCCTGTGGATCTTAGCCTTCGTTCCCTTCAGCCGCCGGCGCCTCGTGCGCCCTGAGGTAATCCTCGAGTATCGCGACTGCAGCCATCTTGTCGATCACTTCCTTGCGCCGCGCTCGGCTCACGTTCGCCCCGATGAGCCGTTCCTCGGCGATGGCGGTGGAATAGCGCTCGTCCCACATCTCGACCAAAACCTCGATGCCGGATGACTTCAGATGCGCCTCGACGCGCTCCGCAAATGCCTTCACCTTTGCCGCCTGGACCCCAACCCCGCCCTCCTCGTTGAGCGGGATGCCGATGACTATGTGCTCTGCCGCAAGCTTGCGGCAGAGCGAGGCTATCGCTTCCAGGTCGCGCACACCCCCGCGGCGCTTGAAGACGCTGACCGGCTGCGCTGTCCATCCAAGAGGATCGCTCACGGCAACCCCGATGCGCTTGGTCCCTATGTCGAGACAGAGAATTCTCACAAGAGGCACAGTAACTTGGCGGTGTTTTTGTGGCAACAACTTCTTGATTTTGCATAGGCAGCTTGGCATCAATGCAGATATGGAGCGTCTGCATCTCGTGATCCACGGCCGCGTGCAGGGCGTCTTTTTCAGGGCCAATGCTCAGAAGGAGGCGTCAAATCTCGGGCTCTGCGGTTGGGTCCGGAACACGGCCGACGGCGGAGTCGAGACAGTGGCCGAGGGCGAGAGGCCTGATCTCGAGGCCTTTGCCGCCTGGTGCCGCCGCGGCCCCCCTCACGCCATGGTTCAGAAGGTCGATATCTCGTGGGAGGCCTCAGAGGGGATGCCTCCCGGCTTCCGCATTGAATACTGAAAAACCCAAAGGTACGAAGGGTTTGACAGCACCTTGAGGGCGGGTATATAAACCTGACTTCTTGATAATTATCAAAGATATCCAAAGGAGGATGAAATGAGGAACTGGATAGCACTTCTGGGGCTCGTTGTATGGATGGCGGCCATCGGCTGCGGCGGACCATCGTCCGGCAAGGTGTTGGCGGAGGTCAACGGCAGCAAGATAACCGAGGGCGACCTGAAATTTCTAGGCGAAATCAATCCACGCATCAAAATGCAGATCAACGATCCCGCCGGCCAGAAGCGCATCCTCGACAATCTGGTCGAACAGGACCTGCTCTATCAGGAAGCGGTGAGGGAGGGCATCAACCACAGGGCCGACGTCAAGGCTAAGATCGATCTCTATCGCAGGGTCATCATCTCGCAGTCGCTGATCGATGCCGACATCGAAAAAGCGGCAAAGAAATATTACGATGAACATCAGGGCGAATTCAACAAGCTCGTCCTCTCGCACATCATGGTCAAATACGCTGCGCCCGAAGAGACGAAGAACGCCAAGAAGGGCGAAAAGCTCCGCACCGAAGAGGAGGCTCTCAAGGAGGCGCAGGATATCAAGGCTCGGATCGACAAGGGCGAGGAGTTTGCAAAGGTAGCGAAGGATACCTCCGACGATGTCGCGTCCAAAGCGCGGGGCGGCGATCTCGGGCCCGCAATGAAGGATGAGCCGCGCCTTGTGCAGAGGGGATTCGGGCCGCTGCTCGAGAAGGCCTCCGAACTGAAAGTGGGCGAAGTTGCTGGCCCCATCAAGACCGACAAGGGCTACCACATCATCACTGTGACGCGCGGCCTCGAGCTGGAGCCATTCGACGAGGCGAAGCAGATGATCGTCATGAAGCTGCGGGATACCTCAAGGCAGGACCTTCTCGCCCGCCTGAAGAAAGACGCGAAGATATCGTTCCCTGAGGACGAGAAGAAAGAGGCTGAGGCCAAGAAACAGGCCGGGGCAAAGCCGGCCGAAGGCGCGCAGGCTGCAGCACCGGCCGAAGGCGCCGCCTCACCAGAAGCCGCCGCGGCCAAGCCAGCACCGGCGCCCGAGGTCAAAGCACCGGCCCCTCCAGCCAAGACCCCAGCCCCCGCCGAGAAACCGACGGCCAAGACTGACAAGAAGGCGCCCAGGAAATAACAAGTCGATCATTTAGGCCCTATGCGTTTTTCCACCGCATCGCCGACCTTGATACCGCGCTTTGCTACGGTGCCGGCGTTCACCTCGAGGACATAGCGGAAATCGGCCGGCGACTCGATCAGCTCCGTCGACTCCGGAACCGAGTTCTCCTTGAAGCCGACGACCTTCATGTCATCGCCGACGAATATGAGGTCCAGCGGAATCTTCGTGTCCTTCATCCAGAACTTCTCGCGCCCCGCCTGAGCGAAGACGAACCACATGCCCGAGCTCTCCGCGAGCGACTCGCGATTCTGAAGCCCGTTTCTGCGCTCGTCATCGGTCTCCGCGATCTCTGCAGCTATCGGCGCATCGCCGGAGGCAGCCTTGATGACGATCGTCGCGACCGACGTGTTCGTGCCAGGCAACTGAGCCTGCGCAACAGAACCCGTGTTCTGCCCGGCCGTGGCCTCGGGCGTCGCGCTCTCATTCACCGAATTTGTCTGGAGTTTTTCGCAGCCAGCCATAAGGATCAGCGCAGATGCACGCATGCATGCAACCATCACCACCATCTCTTTCATAACCCCTCCTTTATATTATAAATATTCCCCTCCTTTGTAAGGAGGGGAGGGGGGAGGTAGACCCTGTCTCTACCCCACCCTGACCCTCCCCTTACAAAGGGGAGGGAAATGTGTATCCGTTACTTCAAACACTGCAGATTGGCAATATCATCCGCGGAAAAGCCGGCGGATAGCATGTCCCGTGGCAATCCATCCCAGTCGCGCGACGGACTCGCCCAGCGGTATCCCCTTGGGGCACGCGGCCTCGCACGCCTCGGCGCCGGCGCAGTCGGAGATTCCGCCGCGCTGCAGGAGCGCATCGAGCTTCTCGCCCCTGCCCATGCGACCGATCGGATGCTCGAGGAGCGGAAGGGTCTGGCTGAAGAGAAATGCCCCGGCAAATTGCGATCTGGCGTTCACCTGAGGGCACGCCTCGGAGCAGGCGCCGCACATTATGCAGCTTGCGAAACGCTTCATCCCCTCATGCTCTTCAGGCGAAACCCTGATGGCCGGACCACCGCCCGGGACACCATCTATCCCGACCCACGCCCGCGATCTCTCGAGGGCGTCGAACATGCGCTGCCTGTCCACCTTGAGATCCCTGACGATCGGAAACTTCGAGAGCGGTTCGAGCACCACCGGCGAAGACAGATCTTCGACGGGCGTGTGGCAAGCGAGCCCGACCCTCCCGTTTATGATCATCGCGCACGCACCGCACATCCCCTCCATGCATGTTGTCTCCCACACGACAGGCGCGGTCGGATTCCCGTCGGCGGTGACGGGTTTTTCCCGCACAGCACGGAGCGCGGTGGCTACCGTCATCCCGGCCTTAAACTCGACATCGAATATCTCCCAGTATGGAAGATCCTCAGGGTCGTCCTGCCGCTTGATTTTCAGAGATATGGTTTTCATCCAAAATCTCCACCCTCTCGGAATGATCGAGCGCAAACCCATCGGCGGATTTGCGGGCGACCGTCGTCACGAGCCATTTTTTGTCGTTTCGCTCCGGGTGGGCCGGTTTGAAATGGGCGCCGCGGCTCTCCTCCCTCGCGATCGAGGCGGCGACGAAAAGCCTTGCGAGCACGAGGTCCGATCTGCACCTGCGCATAAACGGCAGTTCGCCATTTGCCCACTCCGCGCGGTCCGCGATGGGCGCGCGTCCGAAGCGATCGGATATCTCATCGATCTTCTCCGCAGCCTTCGCCAGGGCCTTATTGTCCTTCGCAACCAAGGCGGCCGCGGCGAGCGCGCCGCAGAGTTCGGCCTTGAGGGCATGCGCGCTCTCATCCCCTTCCTGTCCGGAAAAATGGGAGTTCACATCCTCCTCGCGGCTCTTTGCAGACTCGAACAGGGAAACCGGCGCCTCTGATTGAAGGCCAAGCCCATGCGCGTGCCTCGCTGCGCTCCTGCCTGCTATCATTCCGCCATAGGCCGACGCCAGGAGTTCGTTCCCGCCGAGCGTCCCCGCGCCGTGGTACTGCGAGGCGGACGAGCCCGCCGCAAAGAGGCCGGGGATGCTCGCGTAGTGTTCGGCATCCACCCGGAGCCCGCCGAGCGTCTGATGCGCGGCGGGAACGACCCTCATCGGCGAGGCTAAAGGATCCTCGCCGGTCAATCTCCCGTAGATATCCATCGCCTCGCCGAAGTTTGCATCGAGCCAGTCAGGGTCGACCGCAGAGAGGTCGAGGAAGGCTTCGGGGCCGCCCTCCCCCTCGGGTGCGGCCTCGCGCCACGCATCCCACATCGCGCGCACGGCGACGTCGCGCGGCAGGCGCGCGCCATGCGAGGGGAATTTCTCCTCCAGGAAGTGCGATTGCCTTCCATCGCGCCGGATCGAGACGCGCGCGCCGGCGCAGATGACCGCGTCGCCGACCGGGATGCGCTTGTCCGCTGTCTCGATCGCAAATGGATGAAACTCGACGAATTCGGGGTTGGCGAAGAGAGAGCCCTGTTCAAAGCACGCAACGGAAGCGGAGCCACCGCTCGATGGGTTGCTGCTGTACGGACCGAATATGCCTGCGTATCCCCCCGCGCATATTATCACGGCATCGGCGGGGAAGGATTTCACTTCCATGTTCCTGAGATTCATAGCCACGGCGCCGCGACAGGTTCCGGCATCGTCGACGACGAGCGACAAAAACTCCCATCCCTCCAGGAGGGAGAGCCTCTCTTCCGAAGCGAGGCGGCGCAGTTGGCCATCCAGCGCCGATACGACCCCGTGCCCCGTGCCCCAGCCAGCCGCGGCCGTGCGCGCAGCCTGCGCACCGCACGAAAAACCCTGCGCGATGAGACCGTCGCGCGTCCTGCCGAACATCACGCCCATGCGGTCGAACATATGCGCGATCGAAGGCGCAGCCTCGCACATCTTCATGACCGGCCCCTGGTGCGCAAGAAACCCTCCGCACACGACGGTATCGCGCGCATGCGACGCCGCGGAATCGCCCTCTCCCTGGGAATCGAGCGCTGCGTTAAACCCGTCGTGGATGCAAGATGAGCGCGAGCGCCTCGGCGGCACGGAGGCGACGAGCATGACCTCCGCGCCATCATGCACCGCGGAGAGCGCGGCCATGCAGCCCGAAACTCCGCCGCCGACAACGATGATTTTGGATCTCTTCTTCGATGGCATATTCTAAAATGCGAGGATCACCCTCGCGCCCCACCCTGCAAGAATGATCGTCACTACCCACATTGCCATCGCCGCCGCGTCCTGCGCGCGGCGGGAGGCGGTGATCCCCCATCTCGTGAGCGCAAAAGAGATGCCGTTCCCTATGTGAAACGCGGCGCACGCGACGCCGGCGCCGTAGATCGCCTTCACCCACGAGGGGGCCAGGAGCTTTTGCATGTACGCGAATTCGGCATGCCTCCCCGTGAAGGCGAAGACGAGCTCGGTGGTGTAGATGTAATGGATTATCGGCACGATGACCAGAATGCCAGTCAGGCGCTGAAGGGCGTACATCCAGTTGCGGTACGACGAAAAGGCGATGACGTTGAACTGCGAGCTGTAGATGACCGACAGGCCGACCGCCGCATGGAACATGAGAGGGGCGACGACGAAGACCATTTTGATCGCTGAGAGGAGCGGGACCTTTTCCCCGATTGCGGCAACGAGATTGAAAGAGGAAGCCCCGCCCAGCGCGGCCGAGCATGGTATGAGGAAGAAGGCGATATAGCCGACGGAGAGGAGTATGCCCGACAGCGAATGCAGGCGTCTGAGCCAGAAGTATCCTGTCCCCGCGGTTCCCATGTCCATCCTCCCGAGGGGAATCTACATGCGGGCGCCTGCGCCGTCAAGGATTGAGGCTGGCTAGTGAAGTGACTACTCTGATTTCAGCTTCTCTTCCAGTCGCGCAAACAGGCCGCCCTTCCCGTATTGTCTCATGACAAAATTGAAATGGCCGCGATAGTTTCTCGAGAGCAGCGCCCCGTCGAAATCGTAATCAGCCACGCGATAGCGACCGCCCTCCCGGACCAGGAAGATGTCGAGCCCAATGGTTCCTCTCCTGACCTTCAGTGCGTTGTCGATCTTCGTCAGCCCGTCCACAACGCCTGTTTTGCCGGGCACCATGCGGAAATCGGTGTCCTCCTTCGTGAAAATCATCTTCTCGTTCATCCTCTTCCTGATATTGCGCTCGAGGAGATCCAGAAAACGTTCGCGCTCCGCAGGCGTGAGTTCCTCCCAGTGGTCGGCGAGGCAGCGCCGGCCGAAGGTGGCCATGTCGAAGTGCTCGGCGAAGAGGAGATTCGCACGCCTGAAATCACCGGCGCGCAGCATCGCGCGCATCTCCATCTCCAGGCTTCGGACGAAAGAGCGCGGCGAAGACGGCGCTGCAGCGCATGGCAGCGAGACTGAGACGAACACCAGGAGGACAGCCGCACGAATGCGGGCAGAAATCTTCATGGACCTCACGCCCCTCCTCAGGCCTGCCATTTCCCGAAACGATGGCCCTTTATGGCGTTGAACAGCTTGTAATATGGCCCCTGGATCGCATGGACGGCGCTGGAAAATACCTTGGCGTGGGTTCCAATTCTAAAATCACAAGCGGAGCTGAGCATCTGCTGCCAATACGCCTCGACCGCTTCGATTCTGTGGCCATCGAGCACAAACGGGTCCGACTGTATCTTGCTCCCGTCCGCCGGGTTCTTGAAGAAGTTGTCGATGTTGGCGGTGATGTCCGGCTGGATGTCGACTATCTTCGTATCGGCCCCGAAAGACGCGAGCACCGAGCTCGCTATATCATAGAGTTCCTGATAGATCTGCTTGTTGTCTGCGCTCAAATTTTCCATGCCGCCGGATGAACCCGCAAGAACCTCGCCCAGCGCCTGTTTTGAATATGTCGCCCAGCTCTGCATGTTGATGCGGGCGCTCGCAAGCCTGTTGTCCTGGCGCAGGGCGAACTGCTGGTTGAGCTCATCCACTATCTGCTGCGAGGTCATCAGCGCGATGCCTTCGCTGTCCACAAATTTGGAGAGATCGAGATCGAAGGTCCAGGAGTTTGCAAAATCGGGCGCGTGCTGTCGCTGGACTGGTGAGCGTCTGAGCAAAATATCCGTTTGCCCCGAAAACATTGGAGGCCTTCCATGGCGCCTGGCCAAAGCCGGCGAGCATGGCCGTCGCCGGGTCCTTCTCGATGAGGAGGATGATATCGCACAGCGCCCGCCCGAAGTGCGCCCCGGTCTTGGCGAGGTCGGGGACCTCCGTCGCCTTTAACTTCATGGCTTTGCCAGCGGTTCCATCGCCGATGATAGCATCATAGGCAGCGCGGGCACCGGCTACATCACCATTGGCCAGTGTCACCGATGCCTGGGCCAGCTGGTCCGCGACAGGCGTTTGTGTTGTTTCCGCGCTGGTGCTGCCACCACCGCCGCCTTTTTCGCATGAAAGGTTGAATATCGACGACATCGCGAGGCACAAGATTGCGACAAAACATATCTTCGCTGACCTCATTGGAAGCTCCTTTCCGCTATGGATTCCTGAACATCTCCCGCTACCAAGCCCAGATAACAGCAAGATGCGTGCCAGGATTTATACTAGCTAACCTATTGAATTATAGGGGGGGGGGGGGGGGTAAAAACAATCAAATTAAAAAATTTGAAAGTCAAAAAATTGACGATTTAGGTTTTAAGCGACAAAAAACAGTCGGACACGCAAAACGCTGGAGAGTTGCAAAAAT
>JAZDOG010000078.1:0-37246 GCA_043798915.1 Pseudomonadota bacterium
AAAATCGTGATTATTGCGCAGGATGAGATTGCCGAAATGATCTGGATGTGCGATAAGGTGTTCAGTGGAAACGCTTATTACATCAGTATTAGCGCCCATTATCATTCGCACGGAATCCAGACAATTCGGAGGTGGTCATGATGACGCTCATGGATGGGATCGAGCAGCGTGCACATAAAACGTGCCCGCTACTCAACGGCTGCGTATCGACCCCCGGTCGCATGCATGGCGGCGACCAAAATTGAAATCCTTGGAGGACGAAAAAAAGAATGGGAGGGCAAAAAACGCCCTCCCATTCTTTTTTGCGTCCCCACGGGGATTCGAACCCCGGTCGCCGCCGTGAAAGGGCGGTATCCTTGGCCTCTAGATGATGGGGACGAAAATTTTCGTTAGAAAATTTTCTCCGATACACGATATTCGATATACGGTCTTAAATGTCTATGATTTTTTCGGCACTCAGTGAGCCGCCCGGGATTCGGACCCGGGACCCCATCCTTAAAAGGGATGTGCTCTGCCAACTGAGCTAGCGGCCCGCTCAGGGCCGAAAAAATCCGGGTGAAGCTAACAGAGCGGTATTTCTATGTCAACGCGGTGAATGTTTTTTTATTTGACAAGAACACCCCGATTCCAGAGACTACCCCCTCGATTTGATAACCCAGGGAGGGTATGTATGGCGAACGAGACATTGGTGGTGGTGTCGAAGGTGAAGGAGTACGTGAAGGGCAAGGGTCTGCAGACGTCAGAGACCGCGGTCGACGCGCTGTCGAACAGCGTCCGCGAACTCCTCGACAAGGCCGCCGAGAGGGCGAAGGACAACGGCCGGCAGACGATCAAGGACAGAGATATCTAGTAATAGCTTGGGAATGCCAGGAGGGCCCCGCCATCATGCGATGGCAGGGCTCTTTTTTGTGCCTGCCCCGTGCTGCCGGGTCAGAGTCGTCTCTCTATAGATGATACCCTTCCATCAAGCTGCGGGCCGCCGCGATGGCGGTCGTAGAAGCGCGGGCGGGGGAGGATTGCGGCAAGGAACGCGGCTTCGTGTCTGGTGAGGCCGGCCGCTCCCTTGCCGAAATAGTGTTTGGCCGCCGCCTCCGCGCCATAGATCCCGTCGCCCCATTCGACGACGTTGAAGTATAGCTCGAGGATGCGCTCCTTGGGCAGCTCCCGCTCGAGTTTTAAGGTGATCAGCAGCTCCTTGAACTTCCTGAAGAGGGTCTTGTCGGGGCTCAGATAAAGGTTTCGCGCCAGCTGCATCGTGATCGTCGAGGCCCCGCGGGAGAACCTGCGCCGCTGCCAGTCGACCTTTGCGGCCTTTTTTATCGCCTCCCAGTCGAAGCCCGGGTGCTCGAAGAACTGGTCGTCCTCGGCTATCACCACCGCCTGCCTCAGATACTCCGATATGCCGGATAACGGCACCCACTTGAAAAACACCTCGTCCCGTCCGGAATCCTCCATAAATGGCGTTTGTCCGGGTTTGAGCCACCGCAGGTGCATCACGGCGGGCGTGCTGATGCTGGTCGAAAACAGCGAAAACCAGGAAAGCCCTACGATTGCAGCGGCTGCGAAGCCGATATGTCGTTTAGTTATTCTCATCCAGCATAGTTAAACATAATATCGAAGATTGTTCAAACGGCTTGAACTGCCCGCTGGTTTTTGTATAGTCCCACCATGGGCGTCAAGGCAGACCGTTGGATCAGGACGATGGCCTTCGAGCGGGGCATGATCGAGCCCTTCGAGGAATCGCAGGTACGCACGGGAATCTCCTATGGGCTCGGCTCCTATGGCTATGATTTCCGCATCGGCCGGACCTTCAAGATATACGAGCCCGCGGCGAGCGGGGTCATGGATCCCAAGAACTTCGCCCATGTCCATTTCCGCGACTTCGAGGGGGACATCTGCGAGATACCGCCGGGCAGCTACGCGCTCGCCCAGACCGTCGAGTACTTCAGGATCCCGCGCGACGTGGTCACGATCTGCGTCGGCAAATCCACCTACGCCCGCTGCGGCGTGCACATACACGTCACGCCGTTTGAGCCGGAGTGGGAGGGGCACGCGACGATAGCCATCTCCAATGCGACGCCGCTGCCGGCCCGCGTATACGCGGGGGAGGGCATCGGGCAGATCCTCTTCCTCGGCGCTGACGAGTCGTGCGCGGTTTCGTACGCCGACAAGAAGGGCAAATATCAGGCGCAGAAGGAAATAACCGTCGCGAAGGGGAGAGGCTAAGGCATGCACGAGAGCCGCGTCTATTATAACATCTTTGAGGCGAATGCCCAGATCCCAAGGCTCGAGCACCTCTTCGCCGAGCTGGCGAAGATACAGCGGCAGGTCAACGCCCTCTCCCGCAGGGCCCTTGAACTCGGCGTGGAACTCAGCTTCGACATCGACGCCGAGGCCTGCAACAATCTCCATCCGCTAAAGGGGCAGCTCGCGGACAAGATGAAGGCATTTTCGGAAGAGTATTCCGATAAGCTCCACGAAATTGCGGCGCTCGGGGTCATAGTCGACGACCTCGACATGGGGATCGTCAACTTCTATTCGTGGATCGACGGCCGCGAGATATTCCTGTCGTGGCAGTACGGCGAACCGGAGATAGCGCACTGGCACGCGGTGACCGAGAACGCCATTGCCCGCCGCCCCTTGAAGAAGCTTGTCTCCTCCAGGCCGGCAGAGGCGAGTCTGCACTGATTATGTCCTATCTCATCGACCGAAATACGAAGATGACGCTTTTGGAGCGGCTCTATCTCCCTGAGATCATCCGCGGCATGTGCATCACGGGGCTGCATTTCTTCCGCAACTTGATCCACATGGACCGCAGGATCACCATAGAATATCCGGAGCAGGAGAAACGCATCCCGCCGGGCTACCGCGCGGAGCACCGCCTGATGAAGAGGGAGGACGGCTCGATACGCTGCACCGCATGCATGCTCTGCGCTACGATATGTCCCGCGGGCTGCATCGAGATAGAGGCGGAAGAGGTCGCCGATCCTTCGATCGAAAAGCGGGCGAAGCGCTACACCATCAACGAGTTGCGCTGTGTCTTCTGCGGTTTCTGCGTGGAGGCCTGTCCCTGCGATGCGATAAGGATGGATACGGGGATGTTCAAGAACGCGAGCTTCGACCGGTCATCGATGATCTACCACAAAGAATTGCTCCTTGCGAATCATCCCGATAACTCAAGCCCGCTGTCGGTGGCGCTGGGTGGGGGGGCGTGATGAAAGATTATTACCATATCCTCGGCGTGCCCAGGGGGGGCTCGGAGGAAGAGATCAAGAAGGCCTATCGCCGGCTCGCGAAGCAGCACCATCCCGACGTCAACAAGGGCGACAAGCAGGCAGAGGAGCGCTTCAAGGAGATATCCGAGGCCTACAACGTCCTCTCCGATCCTGATCAGCGCAAAAAATACGACATGTTCGGCTCCGCTGCCGAAGGGATGGGGGGAGGCCCCGGCTTCAGGTGGGAACCCGGTGCGCGCGGTGCTGGCGTCAATGGCGCAGACATGGGCGATCTGGGGGACCTCTTCAGCGAGCTCTTCAACATGGGCGGTGTGCGAAGGGGAGAATACAGCCAGGCTTGGGGCCGCGGAGCTTCTGCAGGTCCGGGGCGCAGAACCTCGCGCGAGGCGCCTGTCAACGGGCAGGACACCTACGCGGACATTGAAGTCAGTTTCGATGAGGCGATCGCCGGGACGGAGAGAAAGATTTCAGTCAGGCGCGGTGACAAGACAGAGAGGCTCACGGTCAAGATCCCTGCCGGCGTCGACAACGGCTCCAAGGTGCGCATTGCCGGCAAGGGGCAGGAGGGCTTCGGCGGCGGGCGTGCGGGCGATCTCTATCTCCGCATCCACGTCACGCCGCATCGCGATTTCTGGCGCGAGGATGCCGACATCTACACGGAGGTCCCGATCACCGTGTACAATGCGATCCTCGGCGCTTCAGTCGAGGTGCCGACGCTTGCCGGCCATTCGCACATGAAGATCCCCTCCGGGACGGAGAGCGGGCAGAAATTCCGCATCCCCGGCAGGGGCGCGCCGTCGCTCGAGAAGAAGGGAAAGACGGGAGACCAGTACGTGATCGTGAAGATCATTCCGCCAAAAAAACTTTCGGCCGACGCGCGAAAGACCTTCGAGTCTCTTGCGAAGGAATTTCCGTACGAACCGAAAGAATAAAATCAGGAGGATTCATATGGCTCGCTCAGTTATTGTATCCGCAGCACGCACGCCGGTGGGGAGTTTTCAGGGAAAGCTCTCGTCGTTCAAGTCCACCGAACTCGGCTCCTTTGCCATCCGCGAGGCAGTGAAGAGGTCCGGCATCGACGCAAGGGAGGTGGGCGAGGTTATCATGGGCTGCGTGTTGCCGGCCGGCCTCGGACAGTCACCCGCGCGCCAGGCTTCGCTCGGCGCCGGCATTCCAAAAGAGGTGAGCGTGCTGACCATCAACAAGGTCTGCAGCTCGGGGCTCCGCTCAGTGATGCTCGCCGACCAGCTCATCCGTTCCGGCGACTGCCAGATCGTCGTAGCCGGCGGGATGGAGTCGATGACGAACTCGCCGTATCTGATGCCAGGCGCGCGCGGTGGCCTCCGGCTAGGCGACGCGAAGATCGTCGACAGCATGGTCCTCGACGGTCTCTGGGACATATACACAAACCAGCACATGGGCAGCTGCGCGGAGCTCTGCGCAGAGAAATACGGCTTCACCCGCCAGATTCAGGATGCGTTCGCGGAAAGGAGCTACAAGAAGGCCCTCGCTGCGATCGAATCCGGCGCGTTCAAGGACGAGATCGTCTCGGTCCCGGTCCCGCAGAAGAAGGGCGAGCCTGTCATGTTTGACACGGACGAGGAGCCGGGGAGGGTGAAGTTCGACAAGATTCCAACGCTCAAGGCGTCCTTCAAGAAGGACGGGACGGTGACCGCCGCGAATGCGAGCTCTATCTCCGACGGGGGCGCGGCGTTCGTGGTGATGTCCGAGGAGCGCGCCAAAAAGGCCGGGCTGAAGCCCCTGGCCTCGATCGTCGCGCACGCGACATTTTCACAGGAGCCGGAGTGGTTCACGACGGCCCCGGTCGGCGCCATGAAGCGGACGCTGGAGCGCGCCGGGCTCAAGATATCCGACGTCGACCTCTTCGAAATCAACGAGGCCTTCTCGGCCGTGACGCTTGCCGCGATCAAGGAATTCTCGCTCGACGTGGGGAAGGTCAACGTGGGCGGCGGCTCGGTCGCCATCGGCCATCCGATCGGCGCATCGGGCGGGCGCATACTCACCACACTCCTCTACGCGATGAAGCACCGCGGCGCAAAGAGGGGGCTCGCGACGCTCTGCAACGGCGGCGGTGAGGCGACGGCCATGATCGTTGAGGCATGCTGAATTTGAGAGGGACTGACATGCAATTCAAGAACATCATAGTCGAGAAGGATGGCAGCACTTGCACGATCACGATCAACCGCCCCGAGGTGCGAAACGCACTCAATCTGGAGACGGTGGGTGAGATCGGGGCCGCGGTAAAGCAGGCGGGCGGCGACAAGGGCGCGAGGGCGGTCATCATCACAGGCAGCGGAGAGAAGGCCTTTGTCTCCGGAGCCGATATTGCTGCGATGCGCGACATGAAGGAAGCGGAGGCGAAGAGATTTGCGGAGGCAGGGCACGCCTGCATGCGGGCTATCGAATCGTGTCCGAAGCCGGTCATTGCTGCCGTGAACGGCTTCGCGCTCGGCGGCGGGACGGAACTGACGATAGCATGCGATATCGCCTTCGCAGCTGACACGGCCAGGTTTGGGCTGCCGGAGGTGAAGCTCGGCCTCTATCCGGGGTTTGGCGGCACTCAGCGCCTGCCGCGCCTCATCGGTTCTATGCGCGCGCGCGAGCTCATCTTCACCGGCCGGATCATCGATGCGAGGGAGGCCCTTGAGTGGGGCATCGTCAGCCGCGTGGTGCCGCAGGCGGAGCTTATGCCTGAGGCGCGAAAACTTGCGGCCGAGATCGCGGGCAATGGCCCTGTTGCTATCGCCGCGGCAAAGAGCCTCGTGGTCAGGGGCATGAACCTTGGTCTGGAGAGTGCGCTCGACAATGAGAGGATTGAGTTTGCAAGGCTCTTCACCACAGCCGACCGGATCGAAGGGCTCACTGCATTTCTGGAGAAGCGGAAGCCGAACTTTTAAGGGAAGTGACGAGAATTGTCACAAAAACCGGAGGGATCATGCGGAATGTGTATGCTGTGGCGGCAGGAGTCTCGAAGTTCAAGAAGGCGAGGCCAGACAAGACGTTTCAGGCGATCGTGAAGGAGGCGGTCGATGCGGTGGTCACAGACCTCGGCCTTCCATACAAGAAGTTCGTTGAGCTCGTGGACGGGTCGGTGGCGTCATATTTCTCCGACCACTTCACGCGTCAGCTGATGGCCGGCATCATGGTGCAGGATTATCTTGGCCTGTGCCCCAAGCCCAGCCACAGGGTGGAGGGTGGCGGCGCGACCGGCGGCATCTGCCTGCAGGAGGGATACAAGAACATCGCCTCCGGCCTCATGGACGTCTGCCTCTGCTACGGCTTCGAGACGATGAGCCATGTGAACACATGGAAGGGCAACGAGTTTATCGCGCTGGCGAGCGATATCTCATTCGATTTCCCGGTCGGCGGTTTCTACACCGGCTATTATGCGATGATGGTCGTGCGCCATATGCAGGAGTTCGGCACGACCGTCGAGCAGATGGCTCACGTGTCGGTCAAAAATCATGCCAACGCATTTCACAACCCGTATGCGCAGAAGCGGCAGCGCCTTTCGATCAAGGACGTGCGCGAGGCGCCGATGATCTCGTGGCCGCTCACGCGCCTGGACATCTGCGTGATGAGCGATGGCGCTGCGGCGGTGGTCGTGGCTTCGGAGGAGGGCGTTGCCAAGCTAGAAAAGGCTGCCGGGCGCACGCTCCCGAAGGTGAAGATCACCGGCATCGGCCGCGGCACGGATGCGATGAGGCTCTCGGACCGGCCACACCTCAAGGTTCCGCTTCTGCCCAACGAGTCCGCCTCCGATTACAAGGATCTCGATTACCCGGGCGTCCATTCCTTCCGAGCCGGAAGGATGGCCTCGCTTCATGCGTACAAGCACGCCGGCATCACGGACCCTCTCAAGGAGATCGACTTCGTGGAACTCCACGATGCATACACCTCTTCGGAGATTCAGACTTATGAGGACATGGGCCTTTGCAAGTATGGCGAGGGAGGGGAGTTTGCCGCCTCGGGAAAGACGTTTGTGCCCGGGATCGAATACGGCCTGAAGCTCGCGCATGAGCCTGTCTGTCCTGTGAATCCCTCGGGCGGCCTCATCGCGTGCGGTCATCCGGTGGGCGCTACGGGCCTGATGCAGGCGGCATTCGCCATGTGGCAGCTCATGGGTTCGATCGAGACGCACTTTGGCGACCCGGCGCTGCAGCTCAAAAATCCCAAGCGCGGCGCGATCCACTCGCATGCCGGGACCGGCACCTATGTCACGGTTTCGATACTCGAGAAGGAGTGAAAAATTCTCCCTCCCCTTGTGGGAGGGAGTCAGAGGGAGGGGGCCCCTCACCCTGACCCTCTCCCACGAGGGGAGAGGGAAAAGAGGTTGATGTATCAGAAAACTCACTATTATTAACACGAGGATATTATATGAAAAACAAGAACTTAAATAGAAAAGTTGAAGAAACAAGTGAAGGAACTGTCCTCTTTAATGTGCCATATCCCAAAAACCCAGAGGCTCTCAAGGGTATGTCGCCTATCATTATAAAGCAGCCCTACCAGATAGACTACATCCACAGCTACGGTCAGGATTCCCCCTGGTTTGCGGCGCTGGCCAACGGCAAGCTCCTCGCCAGCCGATGTTCCGCCTGCGGCAAGGCGTGGCCCACGCCGCGCGGGGCCTGCACGGAGTGCGGCGGCGAGACCGACTGGCTGGAACTCCCGCTTGAGGGAAAGGTGCACACCTTCACCGTCTGTCACTTCGGTGCCGAGGCGTTTCTGGATCAGACGCCGTTTGTCCTCGCGATGATCGAATTTCCGCAGACGCAGACGCTTCTGCTCACACGGCTCATGGGCGTGGATCCGCATGAGGCCACCCTCAACTGGGTGGGGATGAAGGTGCATGCGAAATTTCGCCGCAATTCGCAGTTCAATCCAACTGATGTGTATTTTGTTCCAGCATAGGAAGGGTGCAGAAGGTTATCTGTGTCTGCTGGCTGCCTGGGGGTTCTTCTCTATGAACTCGATGAATCTCTTCATGAGTTCCGGGTCCCAGTAGCCGTTCTCGGTCTCTTCCTTCAGCGTGCGGATCGTCTCGTCGAACGAGAAGGCGTTTTTGTAAGGCCGCTCCGTCGACATCGCATCGAACGCGTCGATGATCTGGAAGACGCGGGCGAGGTAGGGGATCGAATCGCCCACGATGCCGTCGGGATAGCCCATGCCGTTCCACCTCTCGTGGTGGTGGCGGATGATGGGGGTGACGTCAGAAAGCGACCGGAGCGGAAAGCATATCTCTTCGCCGACGACCGGATGCGTGCGCATGATCTCCCACTCATCCTCCGTGAGCTTGCCGGGCTTGAGGAGTATCGAATCCGGTATGCCTATCTTGCCAACGTCGTGCAGGATGCTCGCGCGCTCGAGCGAGCGTATCGACTTTTCGTCCAGGTCCAGGAATTTGCCGAACTGCTGTGAGAGGCGGATCAGCCTGTCGCAGTGGTCGCCCGTTGTCGTGTCCTTCGCCTCGACCGCGCGGGCAAGCGAGAGGACCACCGACTCGGCGTGATCGAGGTCGTCGTTGAGGCGCTTCACCTGGCCGAGGGCATGGACGCGGGCGATGAGTTCCAGCCTGTCGATTGGCTTCGAGATGAAGTCGTCGCAGCCGGCCTGTATCCCCTTGATCCTGTCATCGCGCTCCTGGAGGGCGGTGACGATGACGATGGGGACGAGCCTCGTCGTCTCGCTGCCCTTCAAGCGCCTGCAGACCTCGAAGCCGTCCATCCCCGGCATCATGACGTCGAGCAGGATCACATCCGGGAGCTTCTTCCATATCTTGTCGATCGCCTCCTGTCCGGAGATCGCCCGTTCCACGACGCAGCCATGTGGCGTGAGCATCTTCTCGATGACGAGGAGGTTCGTCGTGTCGTCATCGACCGCCAGGATGGTGAGAGGTTCGGCAAACTTTGGGAGATTTAGATTTTCCATAGGGGGCTATGTAAATGATATCAGCGCGGAGGTCAAGAAAGCTGTCGGATTGGCGGGCCACTATGGCCTTGAAAACGCCTGATGGCAGGGTATAGGATGCCCGCCTATGGCGGCAAAAGGCAAAACGCGCGCTTTGTCTCTCCTCTCGGGCGGTCTGGACAGCCTGCTCGCTGTTCGGGCGCTTCAGGAGCAGGGGATCGAGGTCATCGGCATCACCTTCACCAGCCCGTTCTTCGGTTCCGCGAACGCGGAGCAGGGGGCGGTGCAGCTTGGGATCGAACTCATTATCCAGGATATCACCGACGATCATCTGCCGGTCGTGAAGAATCCTCCGCACGGCTATGGCAAGTGCCTGAATCCCTGCATCGATTGCCATGCGCTCATGATCCGCAAGGCGGGCGAGGTCATGAGGCGCGACGGCTTCGACCTGATCACCACCGGCGAGGTCCTGGGCGAGCGGCCTATGTCGCAGAACATGCAGGCTCTTGGGACGGTGGAGCGCGACTCCGGTTGCAAGGGGTTTCTTCTGCGCCCGCTCTCGGCGAAGCTGCTGCTGCCCACGTGGCCGGAGATCGAGGGACAAGTCGACAGGGAGCAACTCTTCGCAATCGAGGGACGATCTCGCAAACCGCAGATGGTCTTGGCAAAGAGGTTTGGCATCAAGAGCTATGTGCAGCCCGCGGGCGGTTGCCTGCTCACCGACCCGGCGTTCTGCGCGCGGCTCTCGGAACTCTGGGGCGCGAATCCGGATGCGAGCGTAGAGGACATAAGACTGCTCCGCCTCGGGCGGCATTTCCGCCTTCCTTCGGGTGCAAAGGCGATCGTCGGGCGCGACATGAACGACAACGAAAGGATCGCTGCAAAAGCGGTCAGCGGAACAGCTCTCCTCTCAGCGGAATCCGTCCCGGGTCCAGTGGTGCTCCTCGTCGAGGGGAGCGGCCGTGAGGACATCGAAATTGCCGCGAGGCTCTGCGCGAGTTTTTCGGACCACGGCGAGGGCGAGGTGGGCATGGATGTTCAATCGGGCTCCGGTACTGAGCGGATTGCGGTTCATCCATCGCCGCGCAGCGAGTTCGACGTCATGAGGATATGAGAGGTCTTAAATGCGCACTAACTACGATATCCTGGGTATAACACCGCAGGCGCCGGCCGAGATAGTGAGCGCCGTCTATCGGGCGTGGATGAAGGCGCTGAAGGTGCATCCGGACCTCGGTGGCGACGAGGAGCTGGCCAAGGAGATCAACGCCGCATATGATATCCTCCGTGATCCGGGGCGCCGGGCGGTTTACGATGCTGAATTGAAGCGCAGCGCCAGTTCGCCCCTAAACCACGGGGCACGGCGGGCTCCTCGCTCCGAGGTGGATTCGCCGATCGCCTATTGTCAGGCCGCTACGCAGGAATGGCATTCGGCGCGCGCAGTCGACGCGAGCGTCCTGGGACTCAAATTCGTAACTGACGAAGAACTCCTTGTCGGGATGCATCTTGCCGTTGCATTTCCGGGCAGCACGTCGCCGGCGGTCGAGGCGGACGTCCGATGGGCGAGGGCAGCTAGCAACGGCTTTGAGGTCGGCGTTGAATTCTTCGAACCGGTGCCAAACATTCTGAATCGTTTGAGGGCAACCTGATAGGGGGTGCTCAAGGCTTTATTGTTGACAGACATTCACCCATCGGGTACGTGCAGCCGCAGTTTCCATGAAAACTCAATATATTGCGGGGTAGAGCAGCCCGGTAGCTCGTCAGGCTCATAACCTGAAGGTCACAGGTTCAAATCCTGTCCCCGCTACCAAAAACAAAAGGTCCGCGTCGTTTGCGGGCCTTTTGTTTTTGTTGTGGGGATGTGTGAATAAAACTGGTGGTTCTCAACCCATCTCTCCCCGCCCGAAACTGGCAAAACAGGTTTTTCGGGCAAAAAAATGACCTCTGAGGCACTTTTTACTTGAAAGTGGTGCCCCTATCATTATATACAGCCCGCCCTATGAAAAACCAAAACGCGTTTATATTCGATCTGGATGGCACTGTAGTAAACCCCGGCACGGCGATCCCCCGATGTATCAACTATGCCCTTAAAAAACAGGGGATCAAACCCGTTCCGATCGAGCGCCTGAAGCGGTACATCGGCTTCGGCCTCGAGTCGATCTTCGCGGATATCACCAAGCGCAAGGACAAGCGCTTTCTCAAGGCGTGTGTCGATTGCTATCGCGAGCGCTTCCACAAGGAGGGCATCGCCGAGCATCGCCTCTATCCGGGCATCGTGGGGCTGCTCGAGGCGGCGTCGAAGCAGGGTTCTCTCGTCGTCGCGTCGATAAAGCCCAAGGTCTCCTGCGACATGGTCCTGGACCATCTCGGCATCAAGCCGTTCTTCACGTCCGTCTATGGCAGCGAGCTCTCCGGCAAGTTTGGCAACAAGATGGACCTCCTGAAGCACGTCATGAAGACCGAAGGGATCAAGAGGGGCGTGGTCATAGGCGATCGCGGCATCGACATGGAGGCGGCCAGAAAGTGCTCCTGCGTTTCGATCGGCGTCTCCTACGGCTATGGCACGAAGGAGGAGCTTGCGGCGGCTGGCGCCGACAGGATCGCCGAGACCGTGGGCGAGCTGCGCCAGTGTTTGCTCAGCAATCACACATGACGGCGTCATACGAAGACAAGGTGAAAAACTTGAGGCGGCGCCTCCGTGAATTGGAGAGCGCCGTCGTTGCTTTTTCGGGCGGCGTCGATTCGTCCGTGCTGGCTGCCCTGGCGCATGAGGAGCTTGGGGCGCGGATGATAGCTGCCACTGGAGTATCGCCCGGTCTCCCTCAAGTCGACAGACTCTCCGCCCAGTCCCTTTGTCTGGAGCGGGGCATCCCTCATCGCTTCGTGGAGACCCGCGAGTTTGACGATCCAACCTTTACGGCGAATCCTGACGATCGCTGCTATCATTGCAAACGGCACCTGTACAATCGTTTCGTCTCCATGGCGGATGAGCTGGGCTTCGGATTTGTCGTCGAGGGGACGAACGCCTCGGATCTTGCCGGACACAGGCCCGGCCATCGCGCGTCGCGGGAGAACCCGCGCGTCGCCACGCCGCTCATCGAGGCTGGCTTCACCAAGGATGAGGTGCGTATGCTCGCCAGGAATCTTGGCCTCGCGGCCGCAGACAAGCCGGCTTCAGCCTGTCTCTCGTCGCGCGTGCCGGCGGGAACAAGCCTCGATCCTGTATTGCTCGCGAGGATCGACAGGGCGGAGGAATCGCTCAGGGCTGTCGGTGCGGCGCAGGTGCGCGTGCGCCACCATGGCGATCTCGCGCGCATTGAGGTGGGCGGCCGCGACCTGGAACTCGTCCTCGAACAACGCATCGTGATTTCGGAACGCATTCGCTCGCTGGGATGGAAGTTCGTCGCGCTGGACATCGACGGATACCGCACCGGCGGCATGAAGGAGTGACGCCTGCCGTGGATTCCAGAAACATCAAAGAGATACTCGAGCAGGTCGTGTCCGGCAGAAAGAGCCAGGCTGAGGCGCTTGATGCCCTGAGGGACCTCCCTTTCGCCGACATGGGGGTAGCCAAGCACGATCTCCACCGCGCATTGCGCAACGGTTTCTCGGAGGTGATACTCTGCGAGGGGAAGAGGCTGGAACATCTCCTGCACATCGTCGCAGAGATGGCCGGGCGCGGGGTGAATCTCTTCGGCACGCGAGCCGAAGAATCGGCGGCAAACGTCATCGTCCAAAAATTCCCGAAGGCCGACTATGATCCGGTAAGCCGCACATTCAAGCTGATGAATCGACCCGTCCTGCCGCTTCCGGGGAGGCTTGCGATCCTCTGCGCTGGCACCGCGGATCTCGGTGTCGCCGAGGAGGCCAGGCGCACGGCGGAGTTCTTCGGCGTCGAGGCCACAAAACATTACGATGTCGGGGTCGCCGGCATCCACAGGCTCTTCGCCTGCGTCGATTCTCTGCGCGAGGTCGATGCGGCGATAGCGGTCGCCGGCATGGAAGGGGCGCTGCCGAGCGTCGTCGGCGGCCTGATATCCGCTCCGGTCATCGCCGTGCCCACGAGCGCCGGATACGGGGCGAACCTGGGCGGGATAGCGGCGCTGCTCGCGATGCTCAACAGTTGCTCGGAGGGCATCACGGTCGTCAACATCGACAATGGCTTCGGAGCGGCCTGCGCCGCACTGAGGATCATGCGCACGAACGCGCGACCGAGATAACATCATGCGGACACCTGTAGTCTGGCTTACGCTCCTGTTTGTGATGGGCGTCCTGTGGGCCGGATCCAACTCGGTAGTGAAGATGGGGCTTGGCTCCATCGATCCGCTCGCGCTCGTCTTCTGGCGCTTTGCTGTGGCGTTCGCCGTCCTTGCAATCTGGATCGCCATCAAAAGGTATTCGTTGAGGATCGGACGCGGCGACCTCCTTCGCATCGGCGGGGCTGGGCTTCTGCTCGCCTCTTCAAACCTCCTGTGGGTGGCCGGCATCGGGATGTCCCGCGCATCGGATGCCTCGCTCCTGTACGTCTTCGAGCCGGTCTGGGGGATCCTTCTCGCCAGCATCATCCTGAAGGAGAAATTGCGCGCGACGACCATCGTTGGCCTCCTGTTCGTTCTCCTGGGGCTGGCAGTTCTCTCCGGTTTCAATGCCGGGGCGTTTGGCTTGAAGGCGAGCGGCTCTGCGGTGGGAAACCTCCTGGTCGTCGCAGGCCTCATCTGCGAAGGATTATACTCGATTGTGCTGAAGCCCTTGGCGGCTCGCGTGTCCGCACCGGTCGTCACTGCCGGCAACCTCGCGGTCGCAGCCGCGGTCACTGCGATTCCGATGGGACTTCGAGGCGGTTTTTCGGTTCCATCCGGCGCCGGCGCTCTTTTTTCGATCGCTTACCTGTCCATCATCTGCACGGTGATAGGCTACACGCTGTGGGTGGCAGTGATGAAACATGCACCGGTCGGGCTGATGCTCTTCACCGTCTTCATTCAGCCAATCGCAGGCCCGCTCATCGCTGCGGGCTTTCTCGGCGAGCATCTCGACGCGCACCTTCTGTTAGGAGGTGCGCCGCTCATCATCGGCATGTTCATAGCGGTCGCCGGGCATCTGCGCGGCGAGCGACGCAATGCGGCGATGTCGAATGCTGTTGCAATATCGATCGCTGGGGGAGTCTGAAAAAATTCCGATCACTCAATTGAATATAATTATGCATAATATTTAAAAAAAGTTTGACTCTGCTCGAACAGTTCTTTATAATTTAACATGAAATTGGGGAAGGATGGGAAAACAACCTTTTTCAAAGGAGGGGGAAATGGTTAAGAAAAAAAAGGCAAAGAAGGCGAAGAAAAAGGTAGCGAAGAAAAAGAAGAAGGCTTCCAGGAAGTGCAGATAGTAACAAAGAGATTAGAATTTGCTGGATCGAAGGAGGGCCCGAGCGGCCCTCCTTTTTTTATATACCGTTCAAGCAAGTGATGGGACAGGTAAGGGGTCGAGCGGCGAGCCGAAGCGAGACCCCTTACCTGTCCCATCACTTGTGCAGTCTCCCCGCAAAGCCCGGCATGCCGACGTTTACATTTTGCCTTGTACCACCAGTGCGAATGTGTTAATCGCGCAGCAATAAATGCGACGGCGAAGGAGGTAGAGAGTGTCAGCATACGTTCCGAGCAAGATTTTTCTCACGAAGGGCGTCGGACGCCATCGCGAAAAGCTGCAGAGCTTCGAGATGGCCCTTCGCCATGCGAGGATCGCTCAGTTCAATCTCGTCAGGGTGTCGAGCATCTTCCCGCCGGCGTGCCGGATCATACCGCGCAACGAGGGCGTGATGAGGCTTCGGCCCGGCCAGGTTGTGCACTGCGTCCTTTCCGACTGCGCCACCAACGAGCAGCATCGCCTGATAGCATCCTCCTGCGGCCTCTCGATCCCCAAGAACAGCGAATATCATGGCTATCTCTCCGAGCACCACGCCTTCGGTCAGAACGAGAAGCAGGCCGGCGACTATGCCGAGGATCTGGCCGCCGAGATGCTCGCCACGACGCTGGGCGTGGTATTCGATGCCGATAAATCGTGGAATGATCGCAAGGGCACGTGGACGATCTCCGGAGAGATCGTGAAGACCCTCAATATCACGCAGTCAGCGCTCGGCGACCGGTACGACCAGTGGACCACGGTGGTTGCCGGTGCAATCTTCGTCCCATAAAATGCTTCTCTCAAATTTTTTAGGTCTCTCCGAAAAATATTCCGCATACGACAAGGCGCGTGTCGCCGTGCTGCCCGTCCCTTACGAAGCGACCGTGAGCTATGGCCGCGGCACAGCCAAGGGCCCAAGCGCGATCATCGCTGCGTCATCTCAGGTCGAGTTCTATGACGAAGAACTCGGGTGCGAGCCCTATGAGGCCGGCATTGCGACGCTTGAGCCGCTCATGGTCGCCGGCCTGGCGCCTGCCGCCATGCGGGGAAGGGTTGTGCCAGCCGTGAAGAAAATAATCTCGGACGGCAAGCTGCCGTTTGTCCTGGGAGGCGAGCATTCGATCACTCCGGCTGTCGTCCTGGCCGTGCATGCCGTGCACGGCCATGTCACCGTGGTGCAGTTCGACGCCCATGCGGATCTTCGGCAGGAATATGAGGGCGAACCGATGAGCCATGCCTGTGCCATGGCTCGCGTGCGCGATATCTGCCCCGTGGTTCATCTTGGAATACGCAACATATCCAAAGAAGAGGCCAAATTGGCCTCGCGCGAGAAATTTCCGATCTTCTACGCCAAAGATATGCATCGTTCCGACGACTGGATGGAGGAGGCGATCAAAGCGATCGGAACGGAGAAGGTCTACGCCACGATCGATGTCGACGCCTTCGATTCATCCGTCATGCCGGCGACCGGAACACCGGAGCCAGGCGGCCTTGGCTGGTATCAGGTTGTCGATTTTCTGCGCCTGTTGTGCAGGAGGAAGAGGGTGGTCGGATTCGACGTGGTGGAACTGGCGCCGCTCGACGGAATGCGCGCCTGCGACTTTCTCGCGGCAAAACTTGCCTACAAATGCATCGGTTATTGGCAGACGGGAATCAACTGCTAGTGGATGGTGTCTCCGAACCTCTTCGTCAGCGAGCTGATCGCCTCGCCGCGCTCGATAAGCCTCGTCGCTACATCCCACTCGAAGCTCTCGACGTTGACACCGGTCTCGATCAGGAGACAGGCGAATCTCTCGCTGTCGACGTCGCCCCCGATCACTTCCAAGCACAACGCCCTCAGTGCGGGATCCATGATTTCCCCCGGTCCTGGATCCGCCTCCCTGCCCCCGTCCAATACAAAACATTGGACAGGACCCCCATCGGCAGGGGGGCTTACTACGAATATAACTACTTGAAATGCATGTGCTTATTTACAGACCGCATTGACCTATAATTTACCATAATTTAACTACATTTTATTCCTATATCACATCAAGTCAAGTAAAAGTGCTAATATTTTAACATATTGTGGTATCTTAAGCGGTGTGTTCATTCACTATTTCCCTTGAGCAGGTCCGATGTATCTGATAACGCGATATCTCTCGGTTTTTCCTGTTAAATGAGGCAAATGAATATACCCCGGTTGCTCAAAATCCTGTCGGCCGTGTTGATCCTTCTGGTGCCGCCGCTTTATGCGGAGGGCTATGATCTTTCGCGGCATGTGACCGAGTTCAAACTCGCAAACGGCATGAGGTGGCTCATCGTGAAGCGCACCCAGGCGCCGGTCTTCTCCGGGGTCGTCATGGTGCGCGTCGGCGGCGCGGATGAGGCGGATGGCAAGACCGGCCTCGCCCACATGTTCGAGCACATGGCTTTCAAGGGCTCGGAGAGGATCGGCACGCGCGATTGGGCAAAGGAAAAACCGATCCTCGCGGAGATAGAGCGTGTGGGGGCTGAACTCACAGGGCAGCAGCAGAAAGCCAGTCCTGACGCATCGCTTGTCGCTGACCTCTCCAAACAGCTTGCCGATCTTCAGCGGCAGGCCGACGCCTTCCAGGTGAAGAACGAGATATGGGAGGTGCTGGTGAGAAACGGCGCCAGCGATCTCAACGCATACACGACGAAGGATTTGACAGCCTTCCATGCGAGCCTTCCCATCAACTGGCTTGAACTGTGGGCGCGCGTGACAGCCGACATGGTCTTTGATCCGGCATATCGGGAGTTCTACATCGAGCGCAAGGTCGTCGCTGAAGAGAGGCGTTCCTCGGTCGAGAACAATCCCGACGGTCAGATGGGTGAAAAGCTGCTCGCGGAGGCGTTTGAGGGCGGCCCATACCACTGGTCGACGATAGGATTCGAGAAGGACATCCTGGGGCTCACTATCGGCGACGCGCGCGCATTTCATGACCGCCACTACGTCCCCGGGAACATGGTGGGAGTTCTGGTCGGAGATCTCAATATAGAAGAAGCCAAGAGGATAATCGGGCGCAACTTTGGCGTGCATCCGGCGCGGCCGGTGCCGCCGTCGCCTTCAGGGCCCGGAAAGGAGCGGGGCGATGTCTCGGAGGGCTTCTCCTTCGGCGCCGCGCCATCGCTGGTCGTCGCATACCACAAGCCCACGCTCCCCGACCCGGTCGAGTATTCGTTCGACGTCATCAATGCCCTGCTCTGCGGGGGGAGGTCCAGCCGCCTGCAGAAGCGCCTCGTCTATGAAAAGAGGATGGCGGGCGAGATATACTGCATGGTGAGCTATCCTGGATCGAGGCTTAAAAACCTCTTCATGATATGGGTCGAGCCGCTCAAACCTCACTCGCCAGCGGACCTGATGAAGGAGGTCGAGGCGGAGATCGAGCGTCTGCGGAGCGAGCCCGTGGACGAGGCCGAGCTCTCGCGCGTCAGAAAGCGCGTAACGGCAGATCTCATCTTCACGCTGGACAAGAACATGGGGCTCGCCGAGGAGCTTGCGCAGTTCGATACGGTCTTCGGCGACTGGCGGCTGCTGGCCGACTATCCCAAGCGCATAGCTGAGATCGATTCCGCAAACGTGATGGCGGCGGCGCGCAAATATCTGGACGATTCGAACCGCGTTGTGATCAAGAGGCACAAGGGAAAGAGATGAAATTCTCTGTAAAAAACTTTTGCACCATGCTGCTGGCTGCTGCGGCGCTTTTTGTGGCGCCTCCTGCATCTGCAGCCAATTTCTTGAACGGCCTCGAGAAGGGAGGCCTTCCGCGCGTCACGCCGCCGCCCGTGCGCGTGATCGCCCTCGACAACGGGATGACCTGCTTTCTGTTGGAGGATCACACGCTGCCCATGGTGCAGATGAAGGTCGTCGCGCGCGCGGGCAGCATATATGATCCAGCCGACAAGGTCGGGCTCGCCGAGCTCGCAGGCATGCTCATGCGCAGCGGCGGCGCAGGCGGGCTTTCGCCGGACGAGTTCGATGCCGCGGTGGATGCGATAGGCGCCAAACTTGCCTCCGGCATCGGCCTGGAGATGGGCGATGCCTCGCTCGCGGTCCTCACGGGCGACCTCGAAAAGGGCGCGGAGCTGCTCTTCGACATGATATTCAAGCCGCGCCTCGACGAGGGGCGGCTCAAGGTCTCCCGCATGAAGATCGAGGAGCGCCTGCGCCGCGAAGAGGACGAGCCGGACGAATTCACGGCAAAAAGCTTCAGGCAGCTCACCTACGGCAAGGAGAACCCGTGGGCCAGACGACCGGACAACAAATCGCTGGGGCGCGTCTCGGTGGAGAATATCCGCACCTTGCATGGCAACTTCTTCAAGACTGGAAATCTCATGCTCTCCGCCGCGGGCGATTTCAAGACAGACGAGCTCGTGGCACTCATCCGCCGTCTGACAAAGGATGCCCCCCGCGGGACAGCTGAGATTCCTGCTGTGCCGGAGGTGAAGCTGGAATTTGAGCCGCGCGTCGATCAGATCGTCCGTCCTCTCACGCAGTCCTTCATTCGCATGGGTCATCTTGGCGTGCGCCGCCACAACCCGGACAGGTTTGCGCTGCTCCTGATGAGCGACATCCTCGGCGCGAACAACTTCAAAAGCAGGCTCATGGAGGACATCCGCACGAAGCGGGGGCTCGCCTACAGTATATGGAGCGATGTGTCGCCGGCGACCGACTATGGGCTTTTCACGATCGGCGTCGACACGAAGGCCGGACAGGCATCCGCGGTGATAGACCTCATCCGCGGACATCTCAAGCGGCTCTCCGGCGGCAACGACGTGGCGGGCAGCGAACTCTCCTTTGCCAAACAGTCGGTCCTCTCGCGGCTGGTCTTCGAGTTCGACAGCTCGTTCAAGGTGGTAGACCGCCGGGCCATATTCCGCTTCTACGGATATCCGGACAACTACTGGCAGGTTTTTCACGACCGCATAGCGCGCGTCAGGGTGGCTGACGTGGAGGATGTCGCTCGCCGATATCTCCACCCCGATGGGCTCAATATCGTGGTTGTGGGGCCTAAGGTCGAGGGGTTAAAGTAGCCGACAGTTTAAGAGACAGATCATGATACAGCAACGGATAGAAAAACTTGTTCGCGATGCGGTCGATTTAAGCCGCGATGACGGCGTGTTTGCCTTCGAGGGAGAGATAGAGGTTGAGATCAGCGTCCCGCGGGCTGGCGCCCACGGAGATTTCGCGACGAGCGTGGCGCTGGCGCTGGCCGGCAGGGCAGGCAAGAAGCCGCGCGAGTTGGCGGATGCGATCGTCGCAAGGATTCGGAAGGGCGCGCCTGAGATCGAAAGCGTCGCAATCGCAGGGCCTGGCTTCATCAACTTCGTTGTCCGGCCCGGCTTCTACCTCGAGGTCCTCCACGAGATCCACGCTGCGGGCGACAAATTCGGCAGGCTCGATATCGGCAAGGGTAAGAAGCTGCAGGTGGAGTTCGTGAGCGCAAATCCCACGGGCCCCCTGCACATAGGCCATGGCCGGGGCGCGGTCTACGGCGACGTGCTGGGGAACGTGATGGCCGCGGCCGGCTACGAAGTGACCAAAGAGTACTACGTCAACGACGCCGGCGGGCAGATCAGGACGCTCGGGCGCTCGGTGTGGCTGCGTATGAAGGAACTCCGCGGTGAGAGGATAGAGTTTCCGCAGGAGTGCTATCAGGGCCATTACATCGTGGACATCGCCAGGGAGCTGAAGGTCGCCCGTCATTCAAAACTCGAGTCGATGAACGAGGATGAGGCGATCGAATTCTGCGGCGAGTTGGCCGGCGACAGAATCCTTGCGGAGATCAAGCGAGACCTGGCGGAGACCGGTGTCATCCACGACACCTATTTCTTCGAGCAGAAGCTCCACACCGGTTCCGACGTCGAGAGCGCGATAAACTACCTCAAGAGCAGGGGGCACATCTACGAGCAGGATGGCGCGCTCTGGTTCCGCTCGACCGCCTTCGGCGATGACAAGGACCGCGTTCTCAAAAAGGGGGACGGCCAGCTCACATATTTTGCGGCCGACATCGCCTATCACAAGAACAAGTACGAGCGCGGCTTCGACCGCGTCATCGACGTCTGGGGGGCCGACCACGGTGGCTATGTGGCCAGGATGAAGGCAGCGGTCGAGGCCCTCGGGTACGACGCCGCTTCCTTCGACGCGGTCCTCATCCAGCTCGTCAACCTCGTGCGCGGCGGCGAGGCCGTTTCCATGTCGACCCGCTCGGCGACCTACGAGACGCTGGAGGATGTGCGCAGGGACGTCGGCCGCGATGCCTGCCGCTATTTCTTCCTGATGCGCTCGCACAATGCGCAGCTCGATTTCGATCTCGAACTGGCCAGAAAGACCACGCCGGACAACCCTGTTTTTTATATTCAGTACGCGCACGCGCGGATCTGCAGCATCTTCAGGAAGGCGGCCGAGCAGGAGCTCTACCCGCCCGAATCGTCGGATGTCGACGTGTCGCTCCTGAATCTTCCGGAGGAACCGAAGCTTGCGCGCATGCTCTGCGATTATCCCGGGATCATCGGCGAGTGCGCCCTTGAGCTCGAGCCGCACAAACTCGCGTTCTATCTCCTTGAACTGGCGAGGATGTTTCAGTCATATTATAGCAAGGGGAGGGCCGACAGCCGTTACATGGTTGTCTCCGACGATGGCCCCAGGGCGAGGGCAAAGCTCTATCTCTTGAAAAATCTGCAGATTGTGTTACAGAATGGCCTGAAGATACTTGGGGTTTCCGCACCGCCCGAGATGTCTCGAGAGGAAGAGGATGTCTGATTATATGCGCAACCGGCGGGGCGAGGAGGGGGACAGCTTCTTCTGCCGTTTCACCTTCGGGCAGTTCTTCGCCCTCCTTGTGCTCGAGGTCTTCACTCTCTTCTTCGTCTTCTATCTGGGCGCGAGATACGGCCGTGAGTTTCTGGGGTTGGGAAAGAGCGGGCTGGCGGTTGCGAGCGAATCGAAGGGCGAGACAGCGGAGGCCGATGCCCCGAAGGTGGCGACGACCGACGACCCCGAGGCTGCACAGATGGCCAAGGACCTCATTGCAAAGGCCCAGACCCCTGAGCTCAAGGATCGGATCAGCAGGATGTTCGAGGGTGCAAAGCGCCAGCCGGAGGCGAAGGCGCCGCCTGTGGTGGGTATGAACCGCGAAGACGAGGTTAAAACGGGCGAGGTCCTGGATGCGAGGCCCTCCGAGCAGGGCCGTGCGGAACGCCCTGAAGCCGTCCCCCGCGAGGCGCCGGTTGATAAGGCAGAGGCTCAGACAGCCGAGCATGCGTCGGCCGAGAGGCAGTCCCGGAACGAGGGAGAGGGCAAGGCCTCCTCTGACACGAGCGTCGTCCGCGTCAAGTCCGTCGAGAACGCGAGGTACTCGGTGCAGATCGGCTCCTATCCGCAGATGGGCGAGGCGACGCGCATCGTCGATAAATGGAAGGGCAAGGGCTATCCGGCTTATGTCATGATCGCCGACATCCCCGACCGCGGCCGCTGGTACCGCGTCAGGATCGGCGGCTTCGGCACGCGCGAGGATGCCACCCGTTACCTCAAGGAATTTCAGTCGCGCGAGAGCGTCGAGGCGCTGATCGTGATGAATGAACAGTAGACCTCATGCCCCAATCCCACATCCGAAATTTCTGCATAATAGCCCACATCGATCACGGCAAGTCCACGCTCGCTGACCGGCTTTTGGAGCTCACGGGCGCCCTCTCCCAGCGCGAGCACCGCGAGCAGTTCCTGGACAAGATGGACCTCGAGCGCGAACGCGGCATCACCATCAAGGCGCAGAGCGTGAGGCTCTCATACACTGCGAAGGACGGCATAATATATCAGCTGAACCTCATCGATACGCCGGGACATGTCGATTTTCATTACGAAGTCGACCGTTCGCTCGCCGCATGCGAGGGGGCGCTGCTGGTCATAGACGCCACTCAAGGAGTGCAGGCGCAGACGCTTGCCAATGCGCTGGTCGCGATGCGCGGCAAGCTCACGCTGGTCCCGGTCATCAACAAGATCGATCTGCCGAGTTCGGACGTCAAGGCGGCGAAGGAACAGTGCGAGGAGGTTCTGGCCCTCCCGGCCGACAATGCGGTGGCCATCTCCGCAAAGACGGGCGAAGGTGTGCCGGATGTCCTTGAGGCGATAGTCAAACACCTTCCACCGCCTCGGGGGAATCCTGCGAGCCCCTTGCGCGCGCTCATATTCGACAGCTGGTTCGACAGCTACCAGGGTGCTGTCGCACTGATACGGGTGGTGGACGGGAGCCTCAAGGTCGGTCAGCACATAAGGCTCATGAACGTCGACAAGGAGTTCGAGGTCCTGAAAATAGGGGTAACCGATCCACACCCGAGCGATGTGTCTACACTCGCGACGGGAGAGGTGGGCTTCGTCATAGCGGGCATCAAAGAGGTGAAGGACACGCGCGTAGGCGACACGATAACCGATGCGGCAAACCCTGCGCCGGAGCCCTTGCCGGGATTCCAGGAAGTGAAGCCGATGGTCTTCGCCGGCCTCTACCCCACGGACCCCGGACAGTATGACGACCTCCGCGAAGCGATGGAGAAGCTGCGTTTGAACGACGCGTCTTTCTCCTATGAGCCGGAGACGTCGACCGCGCTTGGGTTTGGATTCCGCGCCGGATTTCTCGGTTCGCTTCACATCGAGATCATCCAGGAGAGGCTGGAGCGCGAATACAACCTCACACTTGTTTCAACTGCGCCGACCGTCGTCTATGAGGTCATAACGACCAAAGGGGACATGGTCCGCGTCGACAACCCGGCGAAACTTCCGGAACCACAGAACATCGCAGAGATAAGGGAGCCGTATGCGCTCGCGTCGATACTTCTGCCTTCAGATTGCCTCGGCGGCATAATGAAGCTGGGGCAGGAGAGGCGCGGCGAGCAGGTGCATCTTGAATATTTCGGCTGCGACAGGGTGATGATAAAGTATGAACTTCCGTTCTCGGAGATGATGTTTGACTTTTTCGACCAGCTCAAATCCATTTCGCGCGGATACGCGTCGCTGGACTACGAGATAGTCGGCTATCGTCCGGCTAAACTTGTGAAGTTGAACGTCCTCATCAACGGCGATCCGGTGGATGCGCTCTCGGCGATCGTCCATCGCGGGGACGCGCAGGTAAAGGGCAGGGAGCTCGTGCACAAGCTCCGGGCCCTCATTCCGCGCCAGCAGTACGACGTGGCGATACAGGCGGCGATAGGCGGCAAGGTGATCGCCAGGGAGACGGTGAAGGCCCTGAGGAAGGACGTGACGGCCAAGTGCTACGGCGGCGATGTCACGCGCAAACGCAAACTCCTCGAGAAACAGAAAGAGGGGAAGAAGCGGATGAAGAGGGTGGGACACGTCGATATTCCGCAGGAAGCGTTTTTGAGCGTGCTGAAGGTGAAATGATGGAGGGGGATAAATGAGCGACGGATCTCAGGTTAAGCTGAAGAAAAAGAAAAGCACGTTCAGGGAATATGTCGAGGCGCTGCTGACGGCGGTCCTCATTGCGCTCGTCATCCGAGCCTTCGTCCTCGAGGCCTTCAAGATACCCTCCGGGTCGATGATACCGACGCTCTCGGTGGGCGACCACATCTTCGTCAACAAGTTTATCTACGGCCTGCGCATCCCATTCACGAAGCATCACTACTTCCAGATGAGGGAACCCAAGCGCGGCGAGGTGATCGTCTTCATTTTCCCGGTCGATGAGAGCAAGGACTTCATCAAGCGCGTGATCGGCCTTCCAGGCGACAAGATACACGTCGAGGGGGATGGCGTCTGGGTGAACGGAGTGGAGCTTCCGAGGCTCCCGCTCGAAGTCTCCCAGCTGTCGGGCGACAAACAGAGGCTCCTCGTGCGAAACGGCAAACAGCGCACTATCCCCTATGCAGTCGGCTGGCGCGATTTCGATTTTTTTGAGGAGCAGACGGGGGAGGTCAATCACGTCGCCCAATATGAGCACATGATGGAACGCGCACCCTTAGACGCGGTCGTTCCGCCCGGTCACTATTTCGTGATGGGCGACAACCGCGACAACTCCGCCGACAGCCGCGAGTGGGGTTTCGTGCCGGCCGGAAACGTCAAGGGCAAGGCGATGTTCGTCTGGCTCTCGCTCGACCGCGATCATGGCGGGATCAGGTGGCATGAGTTTGGCAGGTGGATTGAGTAGTCTCAAAACGTCCGGTAGACGATGATCCTCTTATTCTCAAGCGAAAGAAGCGTCTTTCCTATTTCTTCTTCCTTCTTGCCCAGGATAACCGCGATCTCTGAGCTGCTCAACTTGCCGCTGCAGTAGTGGAAGAGGTCGCTCTCATCCTCGGAGAGGAAAATCTCCAGTGCGGGGATGCAGTATCGTCCGCCCTCATCAACATTGAACATGCCCACCCTGGCAGGGATCAAATCCCTGAAATTCTTCCCCGCTCTGGGGGTGAACTGGGAAAAGCGCTCTGCCTTGAGGTGTATCGCTTCCAACCAGTTCTTGAAATACGACTTCCAGTCCTTCACGTCGAGAAAGAGGAGGGAGGGATGGATGTTTCCCAGCGTGTCATGGAGGTGCCTGAGCCGCTTCATCGATTGTCCGTCGGTTGAGAGCACCCGTTTGCTGGTGGCGGCCAGCGCTTCATTCGTCATCTCTGACTTGCGGCGGATGATATCGTTGCGGGAGAGAGACTCCGTCTCCGTGACGCAGTTGTCGAAGCCCACCGACGTGTAAAGACGCGGATCGAGGAGGGTGAGGCCGTAGCGCTCCGGGCGCATGAATATGTCAGTGGCCGGCATCGGATTCAGATATTCGAACCTTGTGCTCAGAAAGCCCCTGCTCACCTCGAGGAGTTTTGCGGCTAGCTTGTGCGTGTTGGAGAGCGTTTGGTCCGATTCGAACGGCCCGCCGACGATGAAGCCTGCGTGCGTGAGGATTCCCTCGCCCGCGCATGCCGCGACGAGCCCGACCGAATCTTCAGTGACGATGTTTTTCCTGTAGGCCTTGATGACCTTCTGGTCGCCCGATTCGACGCCGAACTGCAGGAAGGCGCAGCCGGCCTCCCTCATCGTCTTGAGTATCGATGGCCTCCGGGCGAGCCGGTCGACGCGCCCTTCGGCGTACCAAAAGAGATCGCTGCCGCCGCCGATCTTCTTTATCTCCCGGCAGAACGCCTCGGTCCGCCGGATATTCGCTGTGAAGGTGTCGTCCACGATGACGAAATAATTGCCTCCGTGCTGCTTTCTTATGGCTCTGATGTCCTCGATCACGCGCGCCACGCTTCGCGATCGCACGGAAAAACCCAGCGTGCCGGCTGCGCAGAAGGCGCACCGGTATGGGCATCCTCGGCCGGTGCTGACGGCAAAACCGTAGGGGATCTCTTTGTGTCCCTCCACCACGCTGTAGTCCGGCGATGGGAGCGAATCCAGGTCGAGTAGCGGAGGGGGCGGGGTGCGGACGATCTTCTTGCGGCGAAGAAATGAAATCCCCTTCACGCCGGAGAGTTTCGATTTATGCAGAAGCTCCGCGCAAGGGGTCTCCCCCTCTCCCCTGACGACCACATCGGGGGCAGTCTCCTTTAGGGATTCTTCGTCGCACACTGTCGCGTGGGCTCCCCCGATGGCGATCCTCGACGATGGCGAAACCGTGCGCACGACCTCGATCAGATGGCCGACTGCAAAGATCGTGTCGGTGTATGCGCTGAAACCGATCCAGGCCGGGCGCGCCTCGCTCAAATAGTCTGCGAACCAGCCGAGCGAAAACTTCACATCTCTGGTGTCCACGACGCGCGAGCGAAAACCCTGCGCGTTCAGATACGTCGCAATCTGGATGAGCCCCAATGGAGGGAGGAACACTTCGAAAGGGAGGGGAGAGGTGCCCGCATCGGTATGCACAAACAGAAAATCCAGCCCTTTGCGGCTAGATTCTATCATCCTCGCATGCCCTTGCGCGATCTCCGGATATTCTTGAGTTCCACCTTGGCGACGCCCTTCAGCTCGGCCGGAGCCGTCGATCCGCCGCGCGCCTTTTCGATCTGCTTCAAACCCCTGGCCTTCGCTTCCACGCGGCTGGTTGGCTCCGACGAGAAATGTGAGGCTTGGAGCGCCGCCTTGGCTGTGGCGGCGTCAACCTGCGCCTCGCTGATCCCCTTCTCCATATCGGCGCCTTTTTCGCGGAGCATGTGATCGAGCATGATCTCGAGGTTGCGCAGGGGGGAGGGATTTTTTTCGAGGAGCGTCTTGATGCGCTCTTTCGCCGGCCTTCTCACCAGGATGAGGCCGTCATCCTGGCGGAAGTCCTTTTTGAGCGTGTCGAAGAATTCCTTGAGCTTGTCGGGGGCAATCGAGCATGACGGGGCGATCGAGGCAAAGATCAGATCGTCCAGCCCCTCGTCGGTGTATCTTCCCTCGTTGATCTCCATAGCTTCGAAGGGGATTCGCACCTCGCCCTTGTAGCGGTATTCGTCCAGTGCAATGAAGTCGTCGTGACCCAGGAGATAGAATCCGTCTCCCTGCCTGTAGGGCTCGAAGACGGCCACCCAAGCTTCGCGGTTGTAGCGTTCGGTGTCGACGAAGCCCAACTCCCAGAGCTGCTCGACGTCGGCCCAATGATAGCGGATCCGGCCGTCGACGGTCTTCTCCAGCGTCTCCCAGAGGTGCTCCATCACGTTGAAATGTGAAAGCTCAAACGGCATACCCGAACCTCCGATCTTCCCGATTTTACGGGTGTATCAGGGCCCTGTCAAAAGAAAATCAGCGACTCTTTTCCCTCTCCCCTAGTGGGTCGGCTCGCGCACACACTCGCCGACACTTCAATTTTGCGGGGCCCTCCGTTCGGAGGGCCCGAGACCGCCGAAGGTCGAAGAGGGTCAGGGTGAGGGGGATCAGGATAACTTCGGATTTCCGTAGCTGTAGGATGTGCGGTCGAATGTCTGTTTTAACGCTTTGGTGTCTATCTTTGCGGTCGCCGCGGTCTTCCTGGATTCCTTTGCCTCCGCCGTTGCGGTTTTCAAATTGTCCTCGGCCTTTTTGTGATCCTCCGCGGCCTTGTTATATTCCGCGGTTCCATTCGCGATGATCTGCTGTTTCTCTATGTCAGCCGCGGACTTGTCGAGCGAGTCCTGTGTGGACATCTCGGCCAGGTGTTCCTGATGGTCGTACTGCGCGATGGTCATCCTGAGCTGCGATTCCATCTGGTCCTTGGCGGCTGCGTACTGTATGCCGGAGCCGATGGCGCTGCTGGTCATCTGTCCGGCGCCCATCAGCACGCTGCCCATTCCTGTCTGTCCTGCCCCTGTCATGGCGTCCTCCCTTGCGTTGCCGTGTTCAAACCATCATGCGGCGATCGACGGCATCCCCATGTCCCACCCGCGCCGGGTGAAGGCATCGGATACGGAGAGTATCTTCGCGCGGTCCGCCTTGCCCTGTACTTCGATCGCCAGCAGCTGCCGCTTCGTCGCCCCCTCGAGGCTCGCCAACTTCTCCTCGTGCCTCATCTGATCGGTGTGCATCTGCTGCTGGACATAGATGGCATTCTGCTGGACATCGAGTTGCCTCATCGCAACCTTCGTCTGGTAACCGGCGATCGTGTCCTGTGTGTCGTAGTATTTGAGCGCTACGGTCATCTGGTTGTTCATCGAGGTCTTCGAGAGGTCCCAGTTGAGGAACGAGTTGACCATGTTCGAGACCATGCCGAAGGCCTGGAGGCCCTGCTGGGCGTATCCGAGGTTGGCGGTCTGCTTATCGTCGAGTTTCGCCCCTTGTATCTGCATATTGATCCCGCCGCCAACGCTTGGCGCGGAGACCGGGAGCATCTGCGGCTGAGACATGCCGATTCCGCCACCATAGCCGTATCCCGGATAGCCACCGTAGCCTGCGGAACCATAGGGACTTTGTCCGTACGGCGATCCTGTCTGCTGATATGGAACCTGCTGGCCTGCGCTTAACATATTGGTTCCTCCTTCCTTTAAGGGACGCCTATGTGGACGATGGCGTACCCTTGTTGTACCCCGTGTTCTGCGACCTCAAACTCGGTTTCGATGTCTGTTCTACGTTGTGGACGGAATTGATGTTCGCCTCCTGCCTCTTTCTCACTGCATCGCGATTCGTCTTCTCCGTGAGCAGGCGTTCATATGCGGAGGCGGAGGCGAACGCCGAGCGCGTCTGCCTCAAGTTTTTGAGTGTAATCGCCTTGTTGATTTCCGACAGTCCCTTCGCGCGCGCATCCGACTTGTTGTTCTGTTCCTTCTGCAGATTCTCCATCTTGCGTGCATTATCTTCCGCCGAGTTCTTCTGATCGACGGAGACGCCGACCGTCACAGCAGTCGTAATGATCGAAGCGATCACGCTGATGACGGTACCAGATACGCAACACATGATGCCTATGACGCCCAGCGTGAACATTGGAATATCTCCTTCCATCATTATTATCGGCAGCGGGGGGGTCGAAAGTTGCGTCTATCCTAAAAAAAAGGCAGCTGACAGCTGATAGCTAGTATGAGCCTTGATTAACTTCAGATGATTATGCTAGTCCTCACGGCATCTTATGCCACAGGGTGCTCCAAATGACGCCGCCACCCCGATGCTTCGCCAGTACCTGAGGATCAAGGCGGAGCATCCGGATGCCATCCTGATGTTCCGGCTCGGAGATTTTTATGAAATGTTCTTTGAAGATGCTGAGATAGCTTCAAAACTATTAGATATAACTTTAACATCGCGAAACCGTAATGATCCAAATCCCGTTCCGCTATGCGGTGTTCCATATCATTCCGTCGAGCCTTATATCGCCAAACTCCTGGAGTCCGGCAAAAAGGTGGCGATCTGCGACCAGGTCGAGGACCCGAAGTTTGCTAAGGGTGTGGTCAAACGAGAAGTGACTCGGGTCGTGACCCCCGGGGTGATCCTCGATGGCCTGGGGGTCGAAGCCGGAAGCCACAATTTTCTGGCTGCGGCTTTTTCGCACGGCGGCTCGATCGGCATGGCGATTGCCGATGCCTCCACCGGCCTCTTTCAGGCGGCACAGTTTGCGACATTGGAACGGCTCATCGAAGAGATGGGGCGCGTCGAGCCCAGGGAGATACTTCTGCCGGATGAACTTCGCGGTGAGGGGTCGCTCGAGGGCCTTCTCCGCCGCTTGCTTCCCGCAGCCCTCTTCACCCGCGTCGCGGACAGCCAGTTCGATGCGACGACGCTCATGAGGCTGGAGGGAGCGGCGGAACTTGTGGCGCGATCCCCGGCAGCGGCGCGGGCGGCCTCCGGCATCCTCGCTTATCTCGACTCCACGCAGAAGGGCGCGAGCGGCCACATCATGATGGTCGCCCCGTATGCGGGCGAGAGGGTGATGCGGCTCGACGAATCCACGAAGAGAAACCTTGAGCTGCTGCGCACGATGCGCGAGGGGAGCCGGCACGGCTCGCTCATCGAGGCCCTCGACAGGAGTTCGACCGCCGTCGGCGCGCGCAAGCTCAAGAGCTGGCTCCTCTATCCGCTGACCCACCCCGCCGAGATCAACTCACGCCTGGATGCCGTCGAGGCAGTGAACGGCGAGGCGCGCCTGCTCCGCGATCTGCCTTCGTCTCTGAAGCGGATCTCCGACATGGAGCGGATAACGAGCCGCGCCTCGGCCTGTCTGGCGCACGCGCGCGACCTCGCCGGTCTCAAGGAATCGCTCGAGGCTGTGGCCGATCTCAAGAAAATTCTTGAGGGGAGTTCAGGCCTCCTGGCCCTCCTTGCAGGCAGCATCGATCCGCACGCGGGGCTCTCCCGCGCGATAGGAGAGAGGCTCGTAGACGATCCTCCTCTTTCGCTCAAGGAGGGCGGGCTCATACGCACCGGCTTCTCGCCGGAGCTGGACGAGATGCGCGACATAATCGCTCACGGCAAGGACTTCATCGCCGGCCTCGAGGCGAAGGAGAGGAAGGCGACCGGCATCGGCTCGCTCAAGATCCGCTACAACAGGGTCTTCGGTTACTACATCGAGGTGACGAACGCCCATCGCGAAAAGGTCCCAGAGAGCTACATCAGGAAACAGACCCTGGCGAACGCCGAACGATACATCACGCCGGAGCTCAAGGAATATGAGGAGAAGATCCTCGGCGCCGAAGAGAAGGGCCGCGCGCTTGAGCAGGAGATATTCTGCGAACTCAGGTCCCAGGTCGCCGCCGCCGCGGGAACGCTCTTGGCAACGGCGGATGCGATCGCCACACTCGACGCGCTCACCTCGCTGGCACTCATCGCCGCCGAATACGACTACAGGAGGCCCGAGGTCGACGGCGGAGATGTCATCGACATACGCGACGGCAGGCATCCGATAGTCGAGCGCGCAAACCCCACGGAGCGCTTCGTCCCCAACGACGTATTCCTGGGGGAAGAAAAAAATCTCCTGATGATCACCGGGCCCAACATGGCCGGCAAGTCCACCGTCATGAGGCAGACGGCCTTGATAGTGCTCATGGCGCAGATGGGCTCGTTCGTGCCGGCATCGAGCGCAAGGATAGGCGCCGTTGACCGCATATTCACGCGTGTCGGGGCCTCCGATGCGCTCTCTCAAGGGCAATCAACGTTCATGGTCGAGATGTCGGAGGCGGCGACAATCCTCCGCGAGGCGACAGAGAAGAGCCTCATCGTCATCGACGAGATCGGGCGGGGGACCTCCACGTTCGACGGGCTCTCGATAGCATGGGCGGTGGCCGAGGACCTCCACGACCGCGTTCGCGCGCGCACGATGTTCGCCACGCACTACCACGAGCTCACGGAGTTGGCGCTCACGAAGCCCCGCATCAGCAACATGCACATCGCGGTCAAGGAGTGGAACGGGGAGGTGATATTCCTGCGCAGGCTGCTCTCGGGCGCCACGTCGCGCAGCTACGGCCTGCAGGTGGCCCGCCTCGCCGGGTTGCCGGAGGTGGTGATCGACCGGGCGCGCGAGGTGCTCTCAAACCTCGAGTCCGGCGAACTCGACGAGGTGGGGAAACCCCGGCTCGCCAGCTCGCATCGGAAGGGTGAGACCGCGAAGGAAGCGGCGCAGTATCACCTCTTCACCCAGCCGCTCCAGAACGATGTGGCAAAGAAACTCTCGGAGATCGACACGCGCACGATGACCCCGCTCGAAGCGCTGAATATCTTGCATGAGCTTGCGGGTATGATTAAGCCATCATAAACATCACACCTGCCCGATTCATTTCCCCAGTTGAACCCCGCTAAATCTGGTGCTATTATGCTGCCACTATGAAAAAGTTCATATTCGTTTTCATGTCGATCCTGGCGGTGGGTTTCACGGCCAGCGCGGCTTTGGGGGTCGGAGGGGCGGAGGAGGAGTACCTCAAGGCCAAGTCCTGCTGGGGCGAGCTCAAGGTGACGCCGGCGAAGGCGAGGGAGCGCAAGGCGTGGGAGCACTGCGTCGGGCTCTTCGAGGGCGTCCATAAGCGTTACCCGGAGGGCGAGAGGGGTGCGCAGGCGCTCTTCTCCGCGGGCCGGCTCATGGTGGAGATCTACGGCAAGTTCCACAAGGATGAGGATGTCCAGGCAGCCATCAAGTTCTTCAATCAGCTCGTCCGCGATTATCCCAAGGATTCGCTCGCGGATGACGCTCTCTTCCAGATCGGCCGGCTTCGCCGCGATCCGCTCAAGGACGACGACCGCGCGAAGAAGGCCTTCGAATACATAGTTGCGAACTACCCCAACGGCGACATGGTGGCGAAGGCAAAAAAGGAACTCGAATCGCTGGGCGGCGCGGCTTCGGGCGACGAGCCCCAGGCGGCCGCGGATGACGAAGAGGGCCAAACCAAAGCCCCGGCGGGGCAGAAGGATAACTCGCCGTTCGACAACACCGTGGCAGGGCCGCGCCTCGGCGCAATCCTGAACTCAATAGAGGTGAACAAGGGCGAGGCCGCCACCACGGTTTCTCTCGTCCTCGACAGAAAGGCGGCATATTCTCTGGACTTCACCCCGCTCGGCCCTCACACGAAGTCGCCTCCGCATCTCGATGTGCTCCTCACATACACGAAGCCAGGCCCCGCGATAGTCAAAGAGATGTCGGTCGGCTCGGTCTACCTTGCGAAGATCGAGGTGAAGAAGAGCCTCCTGGACGGGGGAACCCGCCTTGTCTTCCAGATGGCGCCAGATGCCGCCTATGATGTCCAGTCGAAGGGAGAGAAGATCACGCTGCGCTTCAAGCCCGCTGGCTCGCCTGACCTCGCCCCTGCGATCAAGGGCAAACCGGTGAAGAAGGTCGCGGCGCCTCTGAAGGGGAAGGTGATGGCAATCGTCATCGATCCCGGGCACGGGGGCTCCGACACGGGGGCGATAGGTCCCTCCGGCCTGAAGGAAAAAGATGTGGCGCTCGCGATATCGAAGCGCCTTGCGGCTAAGCTCAAAGAAGCGATGGGCGCGACTGTATATATGACGCGCGACAGCGATGCGACGCTCACCCTCGAGGATAGAAACGCATTCGCAGTCGCGAAGAAGGCCGACCTCTTCATATCCGTCCATGCGAATGCCTCGGAGAGCCGCAAGATGTCGGGCATCGAGACCTACTTCCTCAACAACGCCAGCGACGCGGCCGCAGCCAAGCTTGCAAAGCGCGAAAACCGCGCCACGAAGAAGAAGCTCTCCAACGTAGAGCATATCCTGTCGACGATGCTCCAGAACTACGATGCCGCCGAATCGGAGCTGCTCGCCTCGGATGTCCAGAAGTCGCTCACGGCCCGCATGGGCAGGCGCTATGAAGGCATACGCAACAGGCGTGTCCGCTCCGCGCTCTTCTATGTGCTGGTCGGCGCCAAATGCCCGGCGATCCTCGTCGAGTCCTCGTTCATCTCCAATCCCAAAGAGGAGAAACGCCTCAAGGACCGCGTCTATCAGGCCGAGCTGGCCGGCAGCATCTCCGACGGCGTTCAGAAATATTTCAAGTCGGGCGAAAGAAGGATGGTCAAGCTGTGAAATCTTCAAAACCAGCCTCGGTTCCAGACGGCCCGGCCGGCGATCCGACAGGGGCGGTGCGCCGCTTTATGGAGGCGAGGCTCCGCTGGTTTTCATCCGCTGTCGGCGAAGGCGCGGATGCGCTTGAAGTCTGCCGCGAACACTCCGCGATGATCGACGGGATGGTGAAATTCCTTTTCAAGGCCGAGGAGGACCGTCACTCCCATCATGGGCGAACGGCAGTGCTGGCGCTGGGCGGCTACGGCAGGGAGGAGATGGGGCTCGCGAGCGACATAGATATCCTCTTCCTCCATGAATCGGCGAGCGACGACTTCATACGGGGAGTCACTGACGCCATCCTGTATCCCTTCTGGAACAACGGCGTGGAGATCGGCGGCGCCACGCGCACGCTCGACGACTGCCGTTCCATGATCGAGTCGGACGCAAAGGCCCTCACCGCGATGATGGATGCGCGCCTTGTCTGCGGAGACATCTCCCTCTACAACTCTCTCATGGAGATCGTGAAAGATCACTTCGCGTCTCCCGCCCAGCGCCGGAAGTTCATTGAGGCGAAGATCGGCGAACATTTTGACAGGCTCGGAAAATTCGGTGACTCCATCTATCTGCTCCAGCCCAACGTCAAGGAGGGGGAGGGAGGGCTCCGCGACTATCACACCCTCCTTTGGGTGTCGCGGGCGGCGGATCCGAAGCTCGCCGCCAGTGAGGCCGCCCAGAAGGCTCTCCCCGATGCCGCAGGGAGGGCCAAGGTCGATGCGGCGTTTGCGTTCATCTGGCGCGTCAGGCATGCGCTGCACCTGATCGAGGGTAAGAAGGCCGACAGGTTGAGCGATTCGCTGCAGCGGCAGGTCGCGCTTTTTCTTGGTTTTGTTGACGCGGATGGTGCGAGCGCCGAGGAGGAGCTGATGTCTTTCTACTACCGGCACGCTATGGAGCTGCACCTCCGTTGCCGCCGCGCCATGGAACGCATCAGGTTCGCCGTCTGCCGTCCTTCAAGAGGGGCCGCGGCAGCTGCGTGGTTTCGCCGGCGGCTCTTTGGCAGGAATTTTGTGAGGACCGGGCACGGGACATTTTCGTTTCGCCGCGGTTCTTTCAGGGAGAACCCGCTCTGGGAACTCCTCGTTTTTTCGGAGGCCAAGCGCCGCCGCCTTCCTCTGGATACAGAAGCAAAGGAGGTGATCGCGAGCCGCCCGGTGCCTGTCGACGATGCTGCGCGCGCGAAACCCGCCGCGGGAAAAACCATGAGGGAGATATTTTCGGGCGCCCTCCATCTGGACCGGACGCTCTGGGAGATGCATGAGTGCGGCCTTCTCACCGCATGGTTTCCGGAGATGAAACCGATGATGTACCGCATTCAGCACGACGGCTATCACTTCTACACTGCGGGGACGCATTCCATCCGTGCCGTGGGGGAGCTGGGCCTCCTCGCCGGGAAGAAGGGTTTGAGGAACTTTCCCGTGGCCGCAAAGGCGATCAGTGAAGTTCGCCGCCCGCACGTCCTTCTCCTTGCGACGCTCTTTCACGACGTGGGCAAGGGGAGGGGGGGCGACCATGCCGAGATCGGGGCAAAGCTGGCGGAGGAAATAGCGCTCAGAATCGGGTGCAGCGGGCGGGATGCGGAGGACGTGGCCTTCCTCGTCCGCTCGCACCTGCTTATGGCGATGCTGGCATTCAGGCGCGATGTCTGCGACGAGGGTCTGGTCGAGCGCTTCGCGCAGTCGAACCGGTCGCCTGAACTCCTCGCGATGCTCTACCTCCTCACATTTGCGGATTTGAGGGCGATCGGCCCCAATGTCTGGAGCGAGTGGAAGGGCGGGCTCCTGGCGGAGCTCTACCAGAGGGCCGAGATGTGCCTGGCGCCCGGCGGGATGAATGCCGGCGCGCGGGAGGCGAAGATGGAGCGGCAGATCGAGGCGGTCCGCCGCTCGCTCGGCGCGGATTTCTCCGTTTCGGAGATACGGGAGTTTCTGGCCGCGCTCCCGGAGAGGTATGCCTTCTCCACAGATTCTCAGACGATCGCGGCGCATATCGTGATGGCCCGCGGGATCGAGCTGAAGCCCGTCGCGACAGTCGAGCGCCAGGTGCCTGGCCGCGGCTGCACCGAATTTTCCGTGGTCACGCGCGATGCCCCGGGCCTCTTCGCGCGGATGGCCGGCGCCCTCACCGCAAACGGAGCCAACATCCTTGAGGCGCAGCTCTACACGACTGCCGGGGGGCTGGCCATCGACCTCTTCCTTGTCACCGACGCCGTGGGCCAGCCGCTTGAGGACGCCCATCGGTGGGAGAAGATACGCGCCGACCTGACGGCCATGATAGCCGGGGGCGAGGATGTGGACCGGATCGTCGGCGGCAGGTTCAAGCGGAGGCTCCTGGGGTGGTCCCCGCGCCAGCACCCGCCGGAGATCCTCGTGGACAACGATGTCTCGGCCATCGAGACCGTCGTGGAGATATCGGCAGATGACAGGCGGGGGCTTCTCTACACGATCGCGTCGGCCTTTCACGAGCTCTCCTGCACGATCGAGCGCGCAAAGATCACAACGCATGTCGACCGGGTCATCGACGTCTTCTATATTAAAAAATCCGGCGGGGGAAAGGTCGTCTCGCCCGAAGAGGTTGGGCGCCTGCGCGGGTCTCTCTTTGATGCCCTGGAGGAGTGAGTTCTATGATCTGGTATATTATTTCCATAATTGCCCTGATTGCAGCACTCGCGCTGCTGGTGACGACGCGCCTCAGGGACCGGCGCTACGAGCGCATGAAGACTTCGGAGGCCATGGGGGAGCAGGTGCGGGCGGAGATAGAGGAGGAGCGCCGCGGCCTCGAAGAGCGGCATGAAAAATTCCGCGCCGCCCTCCGGCAAGCCGGCTCAAAGGGGACATAATAGTTTTTGGGACCCCTAATAATCAGGTTGAGCTGCCGGTCAAAAGCTGCTAATCCGTGGAGCCGTTCGTAAATCACCATGGCAAAGATAAAGATCTGCAAAGAGCCTGACTGCCAGAACGCCGCAACCACGGAGGGGTACTGCCGCCTCCACTACCTGCGCAACTGGAAGCATATCAAGGAAGATTCCCGCCGCCGCGCCGCCAAGAAGCTCAACAGATATATCGATCATGTTATTCAGAAACACCCTGACAGGTACATCGATGTGATAAAGAAGGACCTTCGCTCGCCCCTCTTCGACCGCTATGTCGAGGAGACCTTCGGCTGCGAGGAAGGGGAGGACGGGCAGGTCCTGGACGAGCCGAGCTACGAAGAGGAGATCGAGCAGCTCATCAGGCAGCTCAAGGTTGAAAAGGGATTTTAACAAAAGGGGGAGATCGCTATGGAGAGACGCGCCTTCACGCCGTATGTGCCGGAGAAGACTGACCTGCGCGAGTTTACGCTGCGCGCCCTGCTCCTGGGCCTCATCATGACGGCCGTCCTCGGCGCGGCAAACGCTTATCTGGGCCTCAAGGCCGGCATGACCATCGCCGCCACGTACCCGGCCGCGGTCATAGGCATGGCGGTCCTGCGCATCTTCAAGGGCTCGATCCTCGAGGAGAACATGGCCCGTACCGTGGGCTCCATCGGCGAGTCGATCGCGGCAGGCGCGATATTCACCTTGCCCGCGTTCTTCCTCGCGAAGGTCTGGCCCGAGTTCGGGGGCACCGACCACTATCTGGTTGCCACCGCCATCATGCTCCTGGGCGGCCTCCTTGGCATCCTCTTCGTCACGATGCTCAGGCGCGTCATGGTCGAGGACGCGGAACTCCCGTATCCCGAATCGGTCGCCGCAAGCGAGATCCACAAGGCG
>JAZDOG010000095.1:0-3011 GCA_043798915.1 Pseudomonadota bacterium
TCCACCCAGACCGCCTCCCCGTCCTTCCGGAGGTAGCGCTTCTCCAGGCTGTAGTGGTCGATCTTCCCGGCCAGCATCATTCGTGTTTTTTCCACGTGCAGTTGAAGATCCTCCGGATGCGTGATCGCCTGGAAGGTGGTATCGAGCAGCTCCTCCTCCGTTCTGCCGACCATCTCGCAAAGCCGGCGGTTCACCGTCAGGAATCGGCCCGTGTTCATATCGATCTCGGCCACGCCCGCCGCCGCCTGCTCGAACAGGGCGCGGAACCGCCCTTCGCTCTCCCGCAGCGACTTCTCCGCCCCCTTGAGGTCGACATAAAGCTGTGCATTCGCGATCGCGCCGGCGATCTGCGCCCCGATCCTCTCCGCCAGATCGAGGTCCTGCTCGGTGTAGGCGTTCGGTGTTTTCGAACGGAAATGGAGGACGCCGACCGCCTCGTTCCGGGAGATCAGCGGGACGCTCAGAAGCGAGCGCATTCCCGCCTGAAATGTGGGTAAGAGAAGGGGTATCCGGCTGACTATCTCGTCCATGTTATCCGTCTGGATGATCCGGCCGGTCCGCTCGCGCATGATCAAAACAGTCAACGTCCCCGCCAGGGGAGAAGAATCCCCCCGCTTCCGATCGGCTACGTCCGTCCCGGAAACGTAAGCAACGCGGAAGATGTTCTCTTGAAGATTGCACAGGTTGATGGCGAGCCTGTCGAAGGGGATCAACTTTCGGACCTCGGTAGAAAACCGCTCGTACACCTCGTCGATGTCCAGCGTCGAGCTGATCAGCCGTCCGATCTCGGCGATAATCTTCGTCTCGTCAGCCAACCGCTCGGCGATCGCCCGGCACCTGATCTGCTCCTCCTCCGTCCGTCTCCCCCCGGTGTCCGGTCGCTGATTTTCCTTCCCAGTCATGGCTACTCCGTTAAACGATCGTACCTCTCCGATAGGACCTCGGGTGAGATTTTGACGGCTGATTGTCATGGAATTGCCTGCAAAAGTAAAGCAAAATCATCGAATCGCTCCCGGCAGGTCGCCGGAACGGAGCCCCAGGTTGCCCCCGGGACAGGGTCCAAGCAGCCCGACCGTGCCGGAGGGTTTAACTGCAAATTTTGCCTTGACAGGGTTATCAGCAACTACTATATTCCACCCTGACGATATAGAGGAGTTACCATGAAGGAATTCATCAAAGTCATGAAGGCGCTTTCCGACCCGAATCGCGTGAAGCTAATCAAGATGCTTCAGAAAAGGACAATGTGTGTCTGCGAGGTCCAGGCCGTGCTTGCGATTGCCCAACCCACCGTCTCCAAGCATCTGAAGATCCTGGAAGGCGCAGGTCTGGTGGATCGTAGGAAGGAGGGACTCTGGGTGAACTATTCCCTGACCGACGGCGGCCGCAGCCCCTACGCAGCGAGCCTTTTGGGAAACCTGATGCACTGGCTCGCCGACGATCCGGAGATTCGCGGCCTGATAGAAAAGAGCGAGGCCATCCGGCGGGAGGACCTCTGCGGCAAGCATGTCTGATCCGATATATTGTCATATCGAAATATATATGATCATGGGCATTAAGGAGTATCGAATGGCTGAATGTTGTGTAAAATAAGGATGCAACCGGGCTGGTCACCATCCAGACGAAGAGCTCACCGATCAAAACACGCGTGTGGCCTCCGTTGCTGCTCGTCCCGGTATTCGTTCTGGTCTACCTCTTTCTGGAGAGGGGAACTAATTATCTCGTCTATTCAATCCTTTCGATGGATCGGAGTTCCCATCTGACCGAGGCTGTGCGGTTTTTTATCTTTGAGGTGCCCAAGGTGCTTCTGCTCCTCACGGCCATCGTCTTTGTCGTAGGGATCATCCGCTCCTACTTTTCACCCGAAAAGACGAGAAAGGCGCTGGAGGGGAAGCCGCTGTTCCTGGGCAACATCATGGCGAGCTCGCTCGGCATCGTGACGCCCTTCTGCTCCTGCTCGGCCATCCCGCTGTTCATCGGATTCATGGAAAGCGGCATCCCGCTCGGCGTCACCTTTTCGTTCCTGATCGCCGCGCCGATGATCAACGAAGTGGCGCTCGTCCTTCTCTTCGGCCTCTTCGGTTGGAAGACGGCGCTGCTGTATGCATCCACGGGCCTGCTGATCGCCATTGCCGCGGGCTGGGTCATCGGCAGGCTTAAATTGGAGCGGTTTGTCGAAGCGTGGGTGTACGAAATCAAAGCAGCCGAGCTGACCATCGAGGAGCGGGAAACGCCTTTTTCCGAACGGATACAGGCCGGGTATACGGCGATTGCGGATATCGTTTCGAAAGTTTGGATCTATATCGCAATCGGGATTGCGGTCGGGGCGGGCGTCCACGGCTATGTGCCGGAAAATTTCATGGCCTCCCTGATGGGCAAATCCGTATGGTGGTCCGTGCCGATGTCGGTGCTGATCGGCGTGCCGCTCTATTCGAACGCGGCCGGGATCATCCCCATCGTGCAGGCCCTCCTGGAGAAGGGGGCGTCGCTCGGCACGTCGCTCGCCTTCATGATGTCGGTGATCGGCCTCTCTCTGCCGGAGATGATCATCCTGAAAAAGGTCGTCAAACTTCCGCTGATCCTGATTTTCATCGGCATCGTCGCCTCCGGCATCATGGTGGTCGGGTATCTGTTCAATATGATCTATTAAAAGGAGCCAAAACGATGGAAATAAAAATATTGGGACCCGGCTGCGTCAACTGCCAGAAGGTGGAGAAACTCGTTCGTGAAGCCGTTGCCGAGGCGGGCGTCGCTGCCGATATCGAGAAGGTCAGCGACATCATAAAGATCGCCAAATTCGGCGTTTTCGGCACACCGGCAGTGATTGTCGACGGCAAGGTCAAGTCCGTGGGGAAAATCCCGAAGAAAGAAGAAATCCGGGCATGGCTCGGTACAGGGGCGCAATAACCGACCGGATCAGGGAAAGAGAGGTGTGATGAATGGAAAAGAGCGAGTTGATCATCGACGAGGGAGCGATGTGCTGTTCGACAGGGGTCTGCGGGCCGGAACCGGAC
>JAZDOG010000034.1:0-2996 GCA_043798915.1 Pseudomonadota bacterium
TCTGGATCGCGGCCTGATCGAGGGCCGCGCGGGCCGCGGCGACGGCGGCTCGGGCCGCTCCGACCTCCTTCTTCGCGGCCTCCACCCGCAGCAGATTGCTTTGCGCCTGCGTCAGCACCGCCTGCCCTTCGGCGAGCCTCGCCTCGCCGGTGCGGATCGTCTCCGCCCGGCTTCCCTCGCGTGCGAGATCGTAAGTCTCACGGCCCCGCTCGTAGTCCCTGAGGGCCGTGTCATACCGGAGACGGACGGCGTCCAACTCCTTCTCCGAAACGGTTCCCTTCCGGAAGAGGTTCTCGTACCGGGCCAGGTTCTTCTTCGCGTCCTCCGTGACGAATGCGGCGCTCTGCATCCCCTGCTTCGCCCGTTCGATATCCTGCGTTCGGCTGCCGGCCCGGAGCTCGTCCAACTGCGAAGCGAGGGCACGGACGCCCGCCTCGGCCCGGGCCGCTTCGGCGGGGAGGCTCTTTTCATAGACCTTGAGCAGGGTTTCCGCCTGTTCCTGGCCTTTCAGGGATCGGTCGAGGTTGGCCTTGGCCTGTTCGATTCGGGTGCGGAATTCGGCCGGATCCAATTCGGCGAGCAGTTGATCCTTCGTGGCGGCCTCTCCCTCGCGCACTGCCACCCGGACGACACGGCCGCCGGTCTGGAAGGAGAGATGGGACTGGGTGGCCTCGACGGTTCCGGAGTAGAAAAGCTCCCCTTGCCGGACCTTCTGCTGGCCGCAGTAGACGAAGAGCCCCACCCCGAAAAGGAGGATTACAATAATGGCGATGGTTCGTTTCTTCAGGGGACACCTCCTTAAGGGTTAGATGAGTTATCATATACCATTTTCACGCCGAAAAGTTAAGCCCCCCTTTTTCTTTGTTGAAAATTGCGCCGCTTTTCCGTAGTATGCGGTCCATACTTTCTCATTTCACTTCTCGCAATCCCCGGAAGGGGACGAAGTGATACGCCTTCTCGCGCGCCGCCGGGTTCGATGTTTTCACGAAAAGCCATAACGCCAGGATTTTACGCCCGGAAGGGCTACCGTCATACCTGAAAAAATGAACCTCCCCGCAGCAAGCTGCGGGGTATCTCACGGTTAGCAGCTTCCCTCCAATCGAAGCAAGCTTCGGAGAATATTACCCGGAGAGATTTATCAATCAAGGGTCTTGACCGCGGGCGTCAAGCCCTAACACGCCCCAGCGATCTCGACCAACAACGCCTTTCATGGTTGCTGGAGAGACCACCCACGTACAATTATAAAACCTGCATTCGGTGCTATTGCTGCCAGGAGCTCTGTCCCGAAAGCGCAATCGACATCCGGTATCCGCTTGTGAGGCGTGTATTCGGACGAAGCAGGCAATGAATAAGGTATGACTCAGGCAACCTTTGCGAAGCTTTATCATACGGCGACCCGGAACATCCCCCTCGGGCCGCCGAGACGCAGGTGCTGCGATCTTGCCGCATGGAGATGGTTTAACGGCTTTCTTTCTTGCTTCCTTGCTGTTTTTCTATTTCAGCAGTCCTATGGAGCATTTCTTCAACACGTAATCAGTGATGTTGTTTTTTTGGTAATCATGATATAGATGAGCTGTTCCGAGAGGGTCTGGGGAGACCGTTCGATTAATAGTTTAACTGATTCAGCCAATGAAAGGAGGAACTGTTATGTCCGTGTACAAAATCGTTGAAATTGTAGGGACAAGTCCAAAGTCGTGGGAAGACGCCACCCAGAAGGCCCTGGCAACTGCAGCAAAATCCCTCGAAGAGCTGAGGGTTGCAGAGGTCGTGAGGCAGGATGTTACCATCGAGAAAGGAAAGATAACCGCCTTCAGGGTAAGGTTAAACCTTTCATTCAAGTATCGTGAGTGAATGATTAATCGATTAAGGATGCTATCAATACACAGAAGAGGGGGCAAAAGACCCCTCTTCTGTTCTTACGAACAACTTCCTCTTCTGTAACTCCGCAATCCGGCATAGTAAGCAAATAGTCACCGCGCAGCGGTTTAGTTCTTCTTTCGGTAATGATCATCTTGCGCCACATATTTTCTTGACATGAAACGTCCATGTTGTCATAACTTTTGAAGGAAGCAGCATTTTTATCAAGACTGACATGGAGGCCATCAGGATGAAGAAAATTTTCCTCGTGTTATTGCTTCTTGTCTGTATTTTCTCCCCCCTTTACGCCGGCCAGTCCACCATCGTTGATATCGACGGCAATGCCTGCATGGGGGACGACAAATCAAGAAAGCAAACGGAGCAGGCGGCTATGGCCGACGCCAAGCGGAACGCGGCGGAAAGGGCCATGACCTATTTGAAAAGCGAAACGCAGGTAAAGGATTTTGCCGTTGAGAAGGATCTTGTCAATGCATACGCCCAGGCAACTGTGAAGGTTATTCAGGAACTTGAAAAAGCCTGGTACAAGGATGCTGCCGCCGGCGATTGCTATAAAATAAAGATCAAGGCGGAGGTCGTTCCCGATGAAAAAACCATGCAAAAAGCCGCTCAGGCAAAGGAGTTTGCCGACGATCCGGCGGCGCCGCTGAAGGTGAGAATATGGACCGACAAGCGTGAATACAAGCAGGGTGAAAAAGTAAAAATCTACCTCAAGGGTAACAAACCCTTCCATGCCCGTGTGCTTTATCGGGACGTGAAGGGCGGGACGGTTCAGCTCCTGCCTAACCCCTATCGTCGTGATGCCTATTTCAACGGCGGAACGGTCTACGAGATACCTTCCGGCAATGACCGGTTCGATCTGGAGGTGAGCCCCCCCTTCGGTGAGGAGAACATCGTCGTTTATGGGAGCACGGCGGAGTTGGGATCTATCGAGACCAGGACGGAAGGAAGCGTCTATCGGGTGACGACACGGACGCAGGATATGGGTGTAAAGGTGCGAGGTATAACGATCACGGGCAAACAGGGCAAAGCGACGACTGCGGAGTTCTATGAAGAGACACAAAGCATCAGGACAAGCCGTTAAAGCTGTAAGCGGTGCGCCGGACACAAAGGAAGATGAA
>JAZDOG010000038.1:0-35104 GCA_043798915.1 Pseudomonadota bacterium
CGATGTGGCTCTGGAATTCGACGCCGTCCTCCGTGAACTTTCGGCGGAGATCGGCGAGCGAGAATATCTGATAGCCTCCGCTATCGGTCAGGATGGGCCTCTCCCAGTGCATGAAGCGGTGCAGGCCGCCCAGCTTCCTGATCCTCTCGTGCCCGGGCCTCAAGTAGAGGTGATAGGTATTGGACAGGACTATCTGCGCGCCGATCGCGACGAGATCTTCGGGCGTCATCGCCTTGACCGTCCCCTGCGTCCCGACCGGCATGAATACGGGTGTGCGCACCGCGCCGTGCGCCGTCCTGAAGATGCCCGTTCGGCCGCGCGTCCCCTTGCATCTCTGTTTTAGTTCAAAGGGTAACATTCACACCCCTGTTTTGCACCGCTACATGATCAGCATGCAGTCGCCGTAGGAGAACAGTCGATAGCGCTCCCGGATGGCCTCGGCGTAGCATGAGAGGATGAACTCGCGCCCCGCGAAGGCGGAAACGAGCATGATGAGCGTCGAGCGCGGCAGGTGGAAGTTTGTGAGGAGCGCATCGACGGCGCAAAATCTATATCCCGGCGTGATGAAGAGGCGCGTGGTGCCGGAGAGCGCACCGCGCACGCCTTCCTGCCGGGCGCTCTCCAGCGCGCGGATCGCCGTCGTACCGCAGGCGATGACCCTGCGCCCTTCCGCTTTCGCACGATCCACCAGTTCAGCCGTCTGCTCGGTCACTTCATAGCGCTCGCCGTGCATCCTGTGCTCCGATGTATCCAAAGCCCGCACAGGCCTGAAGGTGTCGATCCCGACGTGGAGCGTGACCGACGCTGTATTCACGCCTCGCTCGCGCAATCTTCCGAGCAGCGCCTCGCTGAAGTGCAAACCAGCGGTTGGCGCAGCGGCTGAACCCGATTTGTCGGCGAAGACGGTCTGATAGCGTTCCCTGTCCTCATCCGTGTACGCGGCAAGCCCCTCGCGCTCGATGTACGGCGGCAGCGGCGGAGCTCCGTGATGTTTTATCGCCAGTTCGAGCGCCCCGACCCCAAATTCTACGAGCAGAAAGATGCCATCGCGCTCCCCCGCCGTCGCCGTGGCCTGCATCCCGAAGAAAAATTTCTCGCCGCTTCGGATGCGCTTCGCTTTCTTGAGGAGGCAGCGCCAAATCCCCCCTCCTTTGTAAGGAGGGGGAGGTAGACAATGCTCTACCCCCTCCGCCTCCCCCTTACAAAGGGGGAGTGTCGCTTTTTCCACAACCAGGAGTTCAATTGTTTCCCCGGTCGCGCGCTTGCCGAAGAGGCGCGCGGGCACGACCTTCGAATCGTTGAAGACGAGGAGGTCGCCCTCGCGGAGGATCTCCGGCAATTCGCTCACGACAGAATGGCTCCATGACTTTGAGGCGCGGCTGACGACCATCATCCTCGACGCATCCCTCTCGGCGAGCGGCCGCTGCGCGATGAGTTCCTTGGGGTATTCGTAATCGAAGTCGGAGAGCTTCATTTTAATAAAGTTTTACAACTTCCGCATCAGGATAATAGGATTTCAAAATGTCGCGATAGCTTTTTCCCGCCTCGGCCATCCCCTTGGCGCCCCACTGGCAGAGACCCACCCCATGGCCATATCCGCGGCCGGTGAACTGGATCGATTTCCCCTTGATCGCGGCCTCGAACCACGTGCTCTTGATGTTCTGGTAGCCGAACATGCGCCGAAGCTCCGTCGCCTTCACCATTTTCAGGCCGTCGTCATCCTCGACGAGGAGATCGTCCACGCGCGGCGAATCGGCGAGCGCGCTCGCGGCGATCGTCCTGACGTTGCCCACCTTCACGCCCTGACTCCGGAGCACCTCCAGGAAGCGCGAGATCGGGACATCGAAGCTCCAGCTGAACTTCGGCGAACGCGCGCAATAGGTGTCGTCGATGACCGGCGGGCCCTGCTCCCCCGGCCAGACATTGCCCGCGTGCTCCGTGTGCCCGCCGCAGCAGCTGTGATAATAGGCGGGGAAGACCTTCCCGTCGCGGAGCAGGAGCTCGCCGGCCGTCGCCGCGACCGCCTTCTGCGAGAGAAAATCCTCCTGATGCGCGCCCTCGTAGACCTGATCGAGCGTCGTGGAGGTGATATCGAATGGCCTGGGGTTTTGCGCCCTGCGCGCACCCTCGATCTGGTTCATGGCATACGTGCGCGCCGCGACCGCCTGCGCCTTGATCGACTCCACGGGCCACGACGACGATATCTCGCTGTTGATGAGCCCGGAGAGGTAATCCTCGAGCGGAAGCCTGTCCACGACGATGAGCGTGCCCTTCGATTTCCAGACGACGGCGAGCGCGCCCCTGAAGGTCCGTTCGCCTATGCGGTATCTCCCTGCGGAATCGGTGAAGATTATCTCGGTCCCTCGCAGGGCGCCCTTGAATAAGAGGCCCGACTCCCCCGCGAGCACCCGCGCCGAGGCCCCCGCCATCTCCTCGCCATGGCCAGAGGATGACCCGATCCGAAGCGCCGAGCCCGCGCCCTCTATCGTTACCGCAGGCACGCCGTCGATGACCTGGACGCGCACCTCCTGCAGCGGCGCCGCCGAAAGCAGCGCGGGCAGAAACAAAATCACCGCAGCCACAAGGACTTTATGGAAAGCTCTCATCATGGATTGGGTTCAGATACGGTTTTAACCCCATCCCGTCAATAGAATAACACCTTGAAATACCAAGTTATTTTACTGCAAAAAGATTAGCAACTTTTTTTGCGGAACGCCGATAACAATGATGGAAGAACGTTTTGACCTTTGGGCTTGCAGATCCCGGGGGTCTGGAGTGTAAAAAGTCATGGCGAATCCCGCCACGGATAAAAAAAAGCTGCGCCTCTCCATACCGGTCAAGGTGGTCGTCCTCACAGGCCTCACCTATGCACTGCTCTGGGGCGCAGGCATCCTGCTCGAGCGCATCGGGTGGCTCGACCTCTCCGGCAGGGTCTGGGGCATCGATGCGCAGGCCCTGTGCTCCGCAATCCAGATCGTAATCGTCGCGGCTACCGCCACCGCCGGCACCCATTTTTTCATCGACAAGCCGCTCATCCGCCTGACGCGCGTGATGTCGCGCGCCGAAGAGGGTGACTTCCTCGTCCGCGCCCCCGTGATCTCGAACGACGAGCTGGGCGAGCTGGCCTACACGTTCAACAGGATGCTCGCTCGCATCACCGACCTCACCGCGAACAAGCTACAGGCAGATCACGACCTGATGCTGGCACAGGAGCAGCTCAAGTTCCGTCACAGTATTGACGAGAAGAACTCGATCATCGAGCGCACCAACCGCACGCTCGAAAATCTGGTGCGCGACCTCTCGCTCATCTACGAGATAGGCCAGGAAGTCGGCTCCATCATCGACCTGGACGACCTCTACGCCAAGATCACCGACACGCTCACGAAATATCTCCGCATCCACGAGCTCGCCATCCTGATCTTCGACGAAAAGCGCGAGGAGCTCCACGTCAAGGCCGCATATGGATTTGAGGATCAGGAGGCGATATTCCGCACCGCGTTCCGAACGGGAGAGGGAATCACCGGGCTCGTGGCCGAGACCGGCAAAAAAATCTATATCAGGGACACGAACGTGGAGAGCCGCTTTCTGCACTACAAGCGGGAGAAGCCGCTTTCTGCCTCATCCTTCCTCTCCGTGCCGCTCCTCTACAAGGGCGAGGTGCTGGGCGTCATCAACTTCTCGCGCCGCGGCGTGAGGAGTTTCACCTCACAGGACGTGAAGATGATGTCGCTGGTCGCCGGGCAGGTGGCGATAGCCATCGCGAACGCGCACCTCTACACCCGCACGCGCGAGCTCTCAGTGAAGGACGAGCTCACCGGCATCAACAACCGCCGCCACTTCCAGCAGATGCTGCAGATGGAATGGAAGCGCGCGGTGCGATTCAAGAGGCAGCTCTCCCTCATCATGGTGGATGTCGATCACTTCAAGGAATACAACGACGTCTTCGGCCATCTGCAGGGCGACAAGGTCCTGAAGCAGATAGGCGGGATTTTGAAGCGCAACCTTCGCGAGGTCGACACGGTGGCGCGATTCGGGGGCGAGGAGTTCGTCCTGCTGCTCCCGGACACGGACAAGCACGGCGCCATGGCCGTGGCCGAGAAGATCCGGGCGCTCGTGGAGGCGCATCGCTTCGTCTCCGAGGGCCAGGACGAAACCCGCATGGTCACGATATCTTCAGGCGTCGCGGCTTATCCGGACGACGTCGCCGAAATGGACGATCTCATCGATCATGCCGACATCGCGCTCTACAAGGCGAAGGAAAACGGACGAAACAGGACGGCGTGCTACCCCGCCAAGAAACCCGAGGAGCAGGAGGATGAGGCCTTCGTCCCGCGCGAACTCGACAAGATTACCGACAAGAAAAAGCCGGATACGCTGCAGTGAGATCACGGATTGATTCGCTGACAGCCTGGAAACCGCCCCCCAAAAACCGCTTGCCCATCACTCCAGGCAGGGCTATGCAACCCTCCCGTTTGAGCTCAAGATCGAGCGGCTCAAACTGCAAGATTCGGGGCGCCTTGAGATTCAGGCTGAGATGAGAGATGACAATATCCGTAAAAGTAAAAAACGGGGAACGGGCCGGCGAGCGGGCAATGCTTAAGGAATCTCTCTCTGCATTGGGCAGAATGAGCGTTGCGCAGATAAGGACGGGTTTCAGGCCGGAGGTCTTCAATGCCGCAAAAAGGAGATCACCGCATTCCAGTCGTGCCCCGGGGGCGCGGTGTTTCTCATGACGCTCAAGACCGGCGGCATGGGGCTCAACCTCACGAAGGCGACATATGTCTTCCACATAGAGCCGTGGTGGAACCCGGCGGTCGAGAATCAGGCGACCGACCGGACGCACCGGATCGGCCAGACGAGGCACGTGCAGGTGTACCGCTATCTGATGGAGGAATCGGTCGAACAGAAGATAGAAATTCTCAAGGAGCGCAAGCAGGCGCGTTTTTCGGCCCTCTTCGGCCAGGCGGAGGGGGAGGCGGATATTTCAAGATCCTCCGGAGGGCTCACGAAAAACGATTTTGATTACCTGCTTGCGGATGACGGGAAATGAAAACCCGTCAGACGGAGCAAAATTATTGCCAAATAGCTTGATAATTCAGCAAGTTAATAGCTAATTTGAGCACCCAAATCCATCATGTGCTATTTCAACCATAGGCAAAAAAGATTGCATATTTATTTGCTTTGAGGTAAAAAAGATTACATGCAGATAAAAAGGTATTTGCACGATCCTGTGGAGCAGGACCTCGCGCAAAAGATGGTCTTCCTGGCAGGGCCGAGGCAAGTCGGGAAAACCACCCTTGCAAAAGAGATAATGGCCGAATCGGGCAACGGGCTCTACTATTTGTGGGACAGCAAAGAGGATCGCCAGGCGCTTATGAAACCAAGGTGGCCGGCAGAACCTTCCACTGTTGTTCTGGACGAGCTCCACAAATACCGCAGGTGGAAGCAGTGGATCAAAGGCGAATACGACAAACACAAAGAGCACATAAGATTCATTGTGACAGGAAGCGCCCGGATGGACATCTACCGGAAAGGTGGAGATTCGCTTCAGGGCAGATATCACCATTGGCGTCTTCACCCGTTCAGCGTGAATGAGCTGGAAGGTGTGACGCCACAGGTATCCCCCGCGGCACCGCTGACATTTTCCAGCAAACGGAAGGAAGATCAGCTCGCCGCGCTATTTCGTTTTGGCGGATTTCCGGAACCGATTGTCGCGCAGTCTGAAAAAACGCACAGGCGATGGGAAAAGGAGAGGCTGGAGCGGTTCTTCAGGGAGGACCTGCGCGATCTTGAAAACGTGCGCGACATCTCGTCACTGCAGATACTCTCTGACATGTTGCCGTCGCGCGTCGGATCTCCGCTATCCCTGAATTCTCTCCGGGAAGACCTCGAGGTGAGCCACAAGGCGGTGACGCACTGGATGGAAGTGTTTGAGAGGCTCTATTTTCTGTTCAGGCTTCGTCCATACACGACAAGCGCTATCAGGGGGCTCAAGAAGGAGGCGAAGGCCTACCTTTGGGATTGGTCGCTTGTGAAAGACAAGGGTCCTCGATTTGAAAACATGATCGCTTCGCATCTCCTGAAATTCTGCCACTACCTTGAGGACAGCGAAGGCTACAAGATGGATCTTTATTACATGCGCGATGTGGCGAAGAGGGAAGTGGATTTCCTGGTGACGATCGACAGGAAGCCGTGGTTTGCGGTTGAGGCGAAGGTCGCATCAGACACGATCTCACCGGACCTCAAATATTTTGGCGACAGGCTGAAGATACCGTATCTGTTTCAAGTCACATTCGACGGGGGGCGCGAATTTGTGGAAAACGGCGTTCATCTATTGCCAGCGGCCAAATTCCTGACTGCGCTTGTTTAACCCGTCAGGCTGTCTTATCCCTTCGCCGTCGAGCAGCAGCCGTAGTTTTCCGGGATGCTGAATTTTTCAGCGGAGTTTTTGCCGCAGCTGTAGTCCTTCGCGACGATCTTCGGGAGCGACGGGTCGGCCGGGAAGCGCTTCGCGCGGTTGGCCGAGGCGTGCGGATTGCCATCCTCGCGATATTCATTGAGGCCCGTCGTCTTCTGCTTCTCCTCCACTCGCTCGCGGTAATAGGGCCCGGAGTTATAAGAGCAGAACGGATACATCTTCCCGTCTGGCGCCGACTGATGGATCACGCAGCGGCGGACGCGCTCGGTGTCGTAGTTGTATTTGTCCTGGAAGTGCATGCCGGCGACGAAGATCGTGTTGTAGCTGTAGGTGCGCTCGGCGTCAGGCTTCCTTCCGCGCTCCGTGTTCTTGTAGCCGTCCATCACGCCCAGGAGCCTCTTGAATGTGAGGCCGGAGGGAGCCTTCTTCTCGTCGAAGTGGCGCTTCAGGACGCGCAACGCCCTCGCCCCTCCCACGAGGTCGGCCGAGCGCGAGATCCCCACCATCGACATGGCCTTGTACCACCACCTGTTCCGGCGGGCCGCCGTCTTTTCAGCCAGGTGCTGCAGGTCGACGAGCGCCTGCCTCAAGCTGAAAAACCGCGTGAGCGGCAGCACCTCGGAGTGATCGTCCGGATTGATGAAGAGATATCCGCCGCCGCCGCAATCGGGATGGCAGGAGACGAAGAAGGCCGCCTTGCCGGAGAGCGCCTCGGAGAGCCTCGACAGCGGCTGGGTGGCGCCCAGCGAGAACCAGTTGTCGCGCGGCATCATGCTTCCGGTCTGGCCTTCGATATCCGCCGCCAGGTGCGTGATCGTGTAGCGCTGCTCCATCCGGTCCTTCTCCGAGATCCGCCCGGTGAAACAGACTGGCTGGAAGCTGATGCCGGAGATGACGTCGGAATTGTCGCAGGCAAATTGGGTGATGGCGCCCACCTGATGGTCGTTGATCCCGCGGATGATCGTTGGGACCAGGACGATCCGGAGCCCAACCTTGCGGCACACTTCGAGCACCTGCAGTTTGACATCCAGCACCTCTTCGGCGCGCGTCTTTTTGTAGATATCGTCGGTCACGCCGTCGAACTGGAGATAGAGCGTGTTGAGCCCCGCCTCTTTGCAACGGCGCGCGAAGTCGAGGTCGGAGAGGTTCTTGCCGTTTGTGGCGATCTGTATCTGCGAGAACCCCATCTCCTTCGTCATCTTGAGGATCTCGATGAACTTCGGATGGATCGTGGGCTCCCCTCCAGAAAACTGTATCACCTTGCACGGAACGGGCCTGCGGTCGCGGAGGGTAGCGAGCATCGCCCTCACCTCTTCGATGGGCGGCTCGGTGACATAGCCCATGGAGTTGGCGTTGGCGAAGCACACGGGGCAGCGCATGTCGCAGCGGTTGGTGAGGTCGATGTTGGACATACATGTGTGCGAGTGGTGCATGTTGCAGATGCCGCAGTTCTCCGGGCACTCCTTGCCCGAGTCGGCCTGGGTTAGCGGGTTAGTGAACCCGCGGTTGTCGCCGAAGCGGAACGTGAAAAACTGCATGTAGAAATCGACATCCGGCGAGATGAGCTCGCGGAAGTAGCCGTGCTCCTCGCACTCCTTCTCCATGTAGACGATCTTCCCTTCGGCGAACTTGCGGGCCCGGATCACCTTGCCGCACTCAGGGCAGAGGGAACTCGTCCAATAGGGAAGCGTCCATGGGACCTCCCTGATCGGATGGCCGGAATAGGTCATTTTGGGTTGGTGCTTGTTGAGGAAGGCAGGCCTGATTGAGCCGCGCACCGTCTTCGTGCCATCCACACCCATTGCGCTATCCTGACCCAGCTCCACGGCCGGTTCGGCCCCCAAACTCGCTCCACTGCGAGGATTCATGATTTTTCTCCTTTTTGGTCAGTCTTTTCGTTCTTGCGTTCAGAACATCCTGAACGTTGTAAATAATTGATTAATAAGGATTTTTAAGCTGCGGCCCACTACCATGTGGACCAGCCCGCGTCAACTTTTTTCGTATGACTGACAGGAAACCCGCAACTTTCGGGCCTTTGCTGCCGATAATATGTATGGAGGGAGAAAATATGAAAGTCGTCAGGATAACGATGCTGGTCCTGGCCCTCGCAATGGCGGTCGGAAGCGTGTTGGCGATGTTACCGCCGGACACCTTCAAGGACCCCATCTTCGCGTCCCAGGACGGCTCAGGCGACAGCGGAGGCTCCGATTCTGGCGGGGTCACCGAATTTGCCTGACGGACCCAGGCGGTTCCCCTTGCTTTGAACGCGCAGTGAATCCGCTCACCCTTTTTCACCCACAGGTTCCATCCCCAGCATCTTCATCACATTCTGCATGTCTTCCCATGCCGGCTTCTTCATGGCGGGATTCCGGAGCAGAAAGGCCGGATGGTAGGTGGGCATCACCGGGATATCGTGCCACATCGCGAACTTGCCCCTGAGCCGGGTGATCTTTTCCTCGGTGCCGAGGAGGTTTTGCGTGGCCACGCTCCCCAGACAGACGATGACTTTGGGTTCGATGATCTCCGCCTGTTTGATGAGCCAGGGCATGCACGCGGCGACCTCGTCCGGCTCGGGATTCCTGTTGCTCGGAGGCCTGCACTTGCAGATATTCGCTATGTAGACGTCCTCCCTCTTGAAACCCATCGCCAGGATGATCTTGGTGAGCAGCTGGCCGGCCCGGCCGACGAAGGGGATTCCCTGTTCGTCTTCATCGGCGCCCGGGGCCTCGCCGATGAACATGAGGTCGGCGTCCGGATTTCCCACTCCGAAGACAAGGTTCTTGCGTCCGCGCCCAAGTTTGCATTTCAGGCACTCGCCCGTCTCCGCCCGGAGTTTCTCCAGCGCTTTCGCCTTGTCGCCGGCCGTGCCTGTTTTCTGTTTTCTGTTCTCTGTTTTCCGGTTTCCGGTTTCTGACTCTTCAGAATCGCGAACCTCGGTCATCCCCAAGGTCTTCGCGTATTCAAGCAGGTTCTTCACATCCTCGAGCACCTCGCGTCTGTCGGCCATCGTCCACCTCTTTCGTATTTACCCTGCGGATGCGTCGGACTATAATGACATGCATGCTCCTTGTCCACGCCGTATTGGCGGCCCTTTGCATCCTGTTTCTGCCCTCCATCGCCCATGCCTGGGGGCCCGGCATGCACGTGGAGACGGCGCTCGCGGCCATCGCGAAGGTCTCCCTCGCCGCGCCGTTCATCCGCGAGCTCATCCGCCGCTTTCCCGACGCCTTCATCTACGGCGCCACAAGCCCCGACATCGTGGTCGGCAAGAAGTACGCGGGCTATCTCCACCACTGCCACAACTGGAGGATCGGCTGGCTGATCCTCCACGAAGCGAAGAGCGACTGCCAGCGGGCGGCGGCCTACGGCTATCTCATGCATCTGGCCGCGGACGTCGTCGGCCACAACTACTACATACCGGTCAAGATCGTCCGGAGCTACACGGCGAGGCTCCTCTCCCACACCTACTGGGAGATGCGTTTCGACCTGGGCGTCTCGGACGAGGCATGGAGGCGCATCAAGAAGGTGCGCCACGAAAACATCGAGGAGTTCGACAGTCTGCTCGAGCGCGTGCTCAGCAAGACGCTCTTCTCCTTCTCGACCAACAAGAGGATATTCAACACCATCCTGATACTGCAGAAGATGCAGGGCCTGCGATCGAGCCTCAAGCTCTACGCCTCCCACTCGCGCTTCGGCATCGAGGATGAGAACCGCCGGCACTACGCCGACCTGACGATGGAATCGACGATGGAATTTCTCGCCCACCCTGAGAGCGCCGCGTGCCTGCATGTAGATCCGACCGGCGTCCGGCGGCTCGCCTATGCCAAGGACCTGCGCAGAAATTTGAGGGCGATGATGGGCCGCGGGCTCCTTTCAGAAGAGCGGGCCCGCGTCTTCGTGGAACTCGTGAAGGAGCAGCTGGCGGTGGGGCTCTATCGGCCGGAGATGAAGCTTCCTGTTGTGGCCGATGTGCTCTGAATTTGCGGTTTTTTGTTGCAATCACATCAACCGTAAGTAAAAAAGAAAACACATTATGGACAGCTCCGAAGGCAGCCAATGTTCACCTTCTTCACCGAGATCACCAAAAAGGATGCCGTGGATCGCTACGGCAGGTGGATCGGCCGGCCCTATGACTTCACCGTAAAACTCGACGAGACCTATCCCCGCGTCACATCGCTCATCACCGCAAGCGGAATCCTGCGCAAGACTTTCTATGTGATTCCCTGGAAGGACCTCCACCAGACCCCGGACGGCTTTCAGCTCAAGGTCCCCATCGAGTCCCTGGAACCCAGGCGTTCCTATCGCGCGCCCGAAGAGGCCACGCTGCGCGCGGCCGTGCTCGACCAGCAGGTGGTCGACACGTTCAACCGCAAGGTGGTTCGCGTAAACGACCTCCACTTTCTGCGCGTCGACGACGACCTCCGGCTCGCGCACGTCGACATCGGCGTCAGGGGCCTGGTGAGAAGGCTTGGCCTCGAGCGCATCGTGGACGGCATGGTCCGGTTCTTCAACAGGCACGCGAGATACCTGACGAGCGACGCCTTGATCTCGTGGAAATACGTCCAGCCTCTCTCGATACATTCGGCGACCGGCAAGATTCAGCTCACGGTCGAGATGGATCAGTTAAAGCAGATCCCGCCGCCCGACATCTCCACCATGCTGATGGAGCTCGACCCCTATCAGCGCGCCGCGCTCCTCAAGACGCTGGATGTCGGGACGCAGGTGGACATCATCACGGAGCTCGACCTCAAGTGGCAGAAGGATCTCATCGAAGGGTTGGACGTCAACGCGGCCTCGGCCCTCTTCGAGAGAATGCCGGCCGACGAAGCGACAGACCTCCTGCGCATGCTCTCCAACAAGGAGGCCGATCGCATACTCGGCCTGCTCTCTCCCAAAAAGTCGCGCGAGCTCTCGGAACTCATGGTGCACGAATCCGATTCGGCCGGCGGCCTCATGACCACCGAGTTCATCGCGCTCAGGGAGTCGATGACGGTCGGCGATGCCATCGAACACATCCGCCACAGCGCCGCACATAAGAAGGCGGAGACGATTCATAATGCGTTCGTCATCGACGGCGATGGCACGCTCATCGGGACGGTGTCGTTCCGCAAGCTCCTGTTCGAGCAGTTGGAGGCCAGGATTAGCGACGTCATGCAGCGAAAACCGCCCGTCGTTAATGTGACCGACTCCGTCAAGGAAGTCGCCTACGCGATGGACAAATACAACCTCTTCACGCTCCCGGCGGTGGATGAAAACGGCGTCCTCGAAGGCATAATCACCGTCGACGACGTCCTCCACATAGCCGTGGAAGAGGCGTGGGGAAAGAGGACCGGAATCTGATGGAACTCCGCACCCGCGAACAGAAGCTCAAGCCGGCGGCCCCGAAGGGGATGTGGACCCATCTCGCAATCTTCTTCGCTGTGCTGGGCCCTGGGATAATCACTGCCAACGTCGACAACGACGCGGGCGGGATCGCCACGTATTCGATCGCTGGCGCGCACTTCGGATACGACTTCCTCTGGGTCATACTGCCCGTCTGCTTCGCCCTCATCGTCATACAGGAGATGAGCGCGCGCATGGGGGCGGTGACCGGCAAGGGACTCTCCGACTTGATCCGCGAGAACTACGGCGCGAAGGTCACCTTCTACGTCATGCTGGCGCTGCTCATCACCAACATGGGCAACGTGATGGCTGAGTTTGCCGGTGTGGCGAGTTCGCTCGAGATCTTCGGGATATCGAAGTACATCACCGTGCCCGCCGCGGCGATCTTCGTCTGGCTCCTCGTCGTCAAAGGGACCTACAAGACGGTGGAGAAGGTATTCCTCATCGCCTGCCTCTTCTACGTCGCCTATGTCGTCTCGGGGTTCATGGCCAGGCCGGACTGGGGCCGGGTCGCCTCGGAGATAGTGGTGCCCCGTTTCAGGATGAACGGGCCTTACCTCTACATGCTGATCGGGATCGTGGGCACAACGATCGCGCCCTGGATGCAGTTCTACCAGCAGGCGGCGATCGTCGAGAAGGGGATCGATGTCGAGACATACCGGCACGCGCGATGGGACGTCATAATCGGATGCATAATGGCCGGCATAGTCGTATTCTTCATCGTCGTCGCCTGCGCCGCGACCATATTCCCGGCCGGCGGGCACGTGGAGACAGCGGCGGACGCCGCGGTGGCGCTGAAGCCGCTCGCCGGAAAATACTGCTCCTGGCTCTTCGCCTTCGGCCTCTTCAATGCGTCGCTCTTCGCGGCATCTGTCCTGCCGCTGTCGACCGCCTACTACGTCTGCGAGGGGCTGGGCTTCGAGGCCGGGGTGAACAAGAAGTTTAAGGAAGCGCCTCAATTCTACGGTCTCTTCACCGCGATCATCATCGTGGGCGCAATCGTCATCCTGATCCCGGGATTTCCGCTCTTCTTCATCATGGTCTTCTCACAGGTGATCAACGGCATCCTGCTCCCCTTCATCCTCATCTTCATGCTCATGCTCATCAACCGCGAGGATATCATGGGCACATGGACGAACGGCCGCATCTGGAACGCAGTTTCGTGGTTCACAGCGTTCGCTATGATCGCCCTGACGATAGGCATGTTCGCAGCTTATTTTTAAATTCCATCATACCCCGAGGATGTGAGAGAGGATCACGATGGCGAGGTCTTCCTTGGGCAGTAGCGGAAGAGCGATTTTCTTTCCGCTCCGGCTGATGAGGAGGGCGCGGCTCACCCTGGCGCCGATCGCACAGGCGGGATTGGCGACTATCCAGTCGCAGTTCTTGCGCGCGAGTTTCCCGCGTGCATTTTTTTCGAGATCGTCCGTCTCGAGCGCGAAGCCGATCAATATCTGATTCGGCTTTTTTCTTTTTCCCAGCTCAAGGAGAATATCGGGGTTTTCTATCAGAGGGATAGCGTGCGGCATCTCCCCTCCTTTGTAAGGAGGGGATGGGGGAGGTAGACCTGTTTTGCTGCGTTTGATCTTTTTTCTTGAGAACCGAGCCGGCCGCCAGTCGGAGACCGCAGCAGCCATGACGATCACGTCAGCGCGCGGCGCCAGGCGCATCACCTCGCGCCGCATCTCAAGGGTTGAGGCGACATCGATGCGGATCGCCCCCTCCGGCGTCGGCAGGGCCACCGGTCCGGCGATCAGATCGACACGAAATCCCAGATGGGCCGCCGCGCGGGCCAGCGCAAACCCCATCTGCCCCGAGGAATCGTTGGAGATATAGCGGACTGGATCGATGTATTCGCGCGTTGGCCCGGCGGTAATTAGGATGCGAAGTTTTTTGTTATGTTTTGGTCTCACAACTTGCTGTCATTCTGAGCGAAGCGAAGAATCCCCCTGACCCAAGGGGATCCTTCGCTGTCGCTCAGGATGACATCATAGAATTTTCGTTATCTGCGCAATGATGTCCGCCGGCTCAGGCAACCTGCCCTTCCCCTTGTAGCCGCAGGCGAGATCGCCTTCCGTCGGCTCGATAATCCGATAGCCGTGTTTCACGAGCCTCTCCACGTTCTCCTGCACGATCGGGTTTTTCCACATATTGGCGTTCATCGACGGAGCGAATACGACAGGCGCCTGAGTGGCGCATATCACGGCCGTCAGAAGCTCGTCGCAGATCCCGCACGCGACCTTGGCGATCAGATCGGCGGTGGCCGGCGCCACGAGGATCAAGTCGGCGGCATCAGCGAGCGATATATGGCCGATCTCCCTCTCCTGGATCAGGCTGAACATGTCGGTGTAAACGGGATTCGCGGATATAGTCTGCAGCGTCAGAGGGGTTACAAACTGTGCCCCGGCGCGGGTCAGCACGCAGCGGAGATCCGCGCCATCCTTCACGATCAGCCGGGCCAGTTCGCAGCACTTGTACGCCGCGATCCCCCCTCCGATCCCGAGGACCAGAGTCTTCCCTGCAAATTGTTTTGCCATTATAACCTCCAGGTGAAATCAGAATAGGAGGAAAGGAATTGGCTTGCAAGCGGAACCTGCAGCAGTGGACCACGATTAACGTGGCGAAAAATGAGGAGGTGTTAAGGGAGGGGTCGCAGGTGCAGGGCGCACTTCGCTCGCTATTCCTCGTCAAAAGATCGTATAGGTTTGTGAAACTTAAATGTCCTCCGTTGTCGGCCTTTAAGTTTCCAAACCATTACGACTTTTGACTTCGGAATACGCTCGTCTCGTAAACGCGCCTTTAGCACCGTACGACCCCTCCCTTAACACCTCCTCATTTTTCGCTCCGAGGACTGCCCTTAGCTTGAAATCACAAATTGTGATTTCAAGTTTTTGTTGTGCCTTTTTGCCCCTGCCCTGGTGGTTCTGAATCCCACATTTCTCGATAGGCTTGGACATAGGAGATCGCAGCTGAGGGGTTGATATCATAATAGTAGCGGCAGAGTTTTTTGTAGAGAAGGAGCACGTTCGGATCAAAGCTAAAATCGAGCAACCCATCCAAAGTATGTTCAATATGCTTGTTATCACTGCATCCTGTAGACAGGATATCCTCTACAACAGGCACATACTCCTGAACCGCCCGACGGGCAAGGTGTTGCGTAGCCCGCGCCAACTCGACAATTGATTGCTTGGCAGCAAGTCTTCTTCTCATGGATAAAATCCCCAGATTGCCATCGATCATATTTTTTTCAGAAGCTTTTTGTCAGTTGGCTTATGGAGATAGTTTTTGGAGGTGACAACCTTGGCGCCAGTTTCTATCTCCAATTTCTTTCTCGCATCTCCGGCAATCTTGCCGCCTGATCGTGCGACTCGCTTATTTTCATCAAAACCCTGAGCATCCTTCCTTCTTGCTATCTCCGTGGTCGAAGCCTCGCCAAGCATTGAAAAAATAAGTTCAAGGTCCGTCATGTGATCACGCAAGTTTTCGCGATCAAGCCCTTTGTGTTCTTTATACTCACTTGGTGTCATACCAAAAGCGGCCTTTGAGATCTCGGCCGTCAATATCGAATATTCCCTTTGTTCCTCAATTCCTCTTTTCTGCCACTCATCCGTCAATTCTTCACGGACAGCAATGCCTCGAATCCTTTTTTCGATCCATGCAGCAGGATAACCCTTTGCCTTGTATATTGCCTTCGTTCGCCTCGTGGCTATCTCTGGGTCTTCGATCTCCTGGATACGTTCATAACCGACCTTGGCAAGCCATCTTTTGAATGGTTCTGCTTTGGGGGATGGGATCGATTGGACAACGCGAAACACGGTTTCGGTATTGGCGCAATCCGTCTCATAGTACTTGCCATCCGATGAGATCAATTTCAGTTGTACGATTTTATCGTACAACTCGGTGAATCCCTCTTTTTCCTTTAGATTTCGTTTTAAGTCCGACCAATAGCGTCTTGGATTGGCACTCTCGGTCAATACTTCCACAACATCGATTATCGAGAACCACCATTCACCCTTATGGATGATTTTCCTGATCTCCTCCCCCCTAAAGATAGCAATTCTTGTCTCCATGAAGGCCCTCCTATCATTTCATATATCCAAACAGTCTTTATCTCAACCAAATTATCAATGTATTATGCATAGTTATGTCCATTTTGCAGACTTATAAGTTTCTTTCTTAGCAGCTTCCTCACAATCCGGGATAAAGCAAGAATCGTTCCAAGAGCAGGCCTCTTCTATCTTGTTGATATGCTTATGTTCTGGTCCTTGGCCGGAAAAGATTGGTGCATCGTTTCGATGCAGCCTGCATCAAAAATGGGCAACGGGTGGACTAAAAAAGGGGCCCGAACCGGATAGACAGGTAACACTTTGATCCGGGGACATGGGTGACACTATGGAGGGTGCACCGTTTTTTGTGGAGCTGGGAAAGACCCGCAGACCGGCCAAAAGCGAGGCGTTGCACTGCCTCCCCACGCGGCGTATAAAATGTGCAATATTACTATGCGCATCCGAATGAAGAGAGCCTTTATTTTATTGTTGGCGCCCCTTGTTTTATTTGGCGCCTCTATAATTTCTTGCGCAAAAGTCTCTTTGCCCGAAACAGCTGCGTTCGGCAAAGTTCAAAACTTGCCTGAAGTCCAATTATTTATGGCCAAGGTCAATAAGGCTGGAAATGATGTCAGGCCAATCATCAGGCAGGAAGAAAGCGACGCGAGCAGCGGCAATCTCATTGAGTTCTATGTTGGAGAGTCTCATCCAACACACAATGTGCTTTGGAACAGGTTTGCTGTCGATAAAACAACGACACAGATTTTTGTTTTTGATGCAGAATCAGGTGAATATGTTTCGATTGAAGATTGGAGGAACAAACTGAAGTGATCCGTCATGCTCGTTTGCCAAGCCCGGCAAAACCCCGCAAACCGGCTCAAAGCGAGGCATTGCACTGCCTCCCCCGGCGGCGTATGAATTGCGAAATTCGGGCGGTTCAAAATGCGAGGTGAAGTATGAAGAAAGAACTTATTGTGAGACTTCATCAGAGCTTCGATGCCATTGCCAACGAAAAAAATGGAGTTGAGTATTGGCTGGCGCGGGAACTTCAGACGTTGCTGGAATACACTGAATGGCGAAATTTTGTGCAGGTCATCGATAAGGCCAAGACAACATGTATAACAGCAGGGCAGGCCATTTCTGACCATTTTGTTGACGTCAACAAAATGGTTCCATTGGGTTCTGGGAGCGAGCGAAACAATAAAGGGGGTCATAAAGGGGGTCAAGTCTGGACATTGGACAGTCGGTTTCTTTATTTGGACAAGGAGCGAAAAACGAGGATGTGTTAAGGGAGGGGTCGTACGGTGCTAAAAGCGCATTTACGAGACGAACGATGACGAAGTCAAAAGTCGTGGTGGTTTGGAAACTTAAAGGCCGACAACGGAGGACATTTAAGTTTCACAAACCCACACGACCTTTTGACGAGGAATAGCGAGCGAAGTGCGCCCTGCACCTACGACCCCTCCCTTACACATCCTCGTTTTTCGCCACGCTGACACACAGGAGATCGATATGACCGCTAAACTTACGAGCACGGAGAAGAAGACGCTGCTTGAACTGGCTCGCACGACCATCGCTCGCTACCTCGCCGACGGGTCGAAGCCAGAGCTGCCAGAAGCAAAGGGCGTGCTGGGCGAGATATGCGGGGCGTTCGTCACGCTCCACAAGCGGAATAATTTGAGGGGCTGCATCGGTAACATGATCGGGCGCGGACCGCTGGTCGAGACGATCCAGGATATGGCGATAGCCGCGGCGACCGAAGATCCTAGATTTCCGCGGGTGAAGCCCGACGAACTCAAGGATATCGACATCGAGATCTCCGTCCTCTCGCCGATGAGGAAGATCAAGGACGTGAGCGAGATCGAAGTCGGCGTGCATGGCATACTCATGCGCAACGGTTTCAACCAGGGCGTGCTCCTGCCTCAGGTCGCCACGGAATGGAAATGGAACCGCGAGGAGTTCCTCCGCAACACCTGCCTCAAGGCAGGGCTCCCCACCGAGGCGTGGAAGGACTCAGCGACGATCATCGAAATATTCTCGGCAGAGGTATTCGGCGAAAAGCAGCGCTAGTCCGCGTTCGGGTTGTCGTCATGCTCGATCTTCATGGCAACCTTCGGTGCCCCCTCTTTCGGGAAGGGGTGGTGAACCGCGGCCGGCTTCACGAATTTCTCCACGACATCCCGGCTCCCTTTTATATTGAGCTTGGTGAAGAGCATGTCGAACTGGCGCGCTAGTTCGGACATGAGCGCGCTCTTCGTGTTGTCGGTGAGCGACCAGAGCTCGCGCTTGAACGTCCCATAACCTTTTTTGCGAGCCTTGTAGTAGAACTGCTCCGGCGTCATCCCGGGCTTCTTCTCCGACGCACAGTTTGAGTCGAGCCACTTGTAGATCTGCTCCTTCAGGTTTTTCGGGAAAGATGTCGAGTCGAAGAGCGTGTTCTGGAAGCCGGTCGCCAGGTGCACCTCCATCGCCTGGTGCTTCGGGAAGTTGTCGAAGGCCGACTCGGGGAGCGTCGAGGCCCCGTGCTGCACCACGCCGCCGATCTTAAACTCCCGTCTGCACATCTCGCCCAGCTTGTCGATCACGCCGAAGTCGATCGCCACCTTCGCGACCGATCCGTCGGGGAGGACCACGCCTCCGTGGCTCGTGCCGGTCTGGATCGATATCTTGCTGATCCCGGAAAGCTTGGCTCCCATCGAAGTTTTGTACCCCTCGACGAACGCCGATAGCTCCTCAGGCGTGGAATTGGCCGTCCCGACCTCGCCAATCTCGCCGCCGACAGAGACCGTGACGCCCTTCGGCGAAAGCTCCCTGATGTGTTTCGTGAGCTCAGCTGCAACCTCGAAGTTTGCGCGCTGTTGTTCGAGCGTCGTGGGCTTCGAAAGATCGACGAGCGTCGAAGAGTCGATGTCTATGTTGTAGAAGCCAGCCGCTATCGCGTCGGCGATGAGATTCTTGAGCGAGCCCATCTCCGCCTTCGGGTTCTCAACGTACTTCTTCGCGTTCGCCTGGAAATGGTCGCCCTGGATGAAGACCGGCGAGCGCCAGTTCTCGCGCAGCGCAGCGCCTAGCACGCACGTGACGTACTCGGAGGGATTCTGCGCGGTGTAGGCCATCTCCGACTTTGCGATCTCGAAGAGGCAGGCGGTCGCGTTATGACGGGTGAGAGTCTTGAATATGACGCGCGCGGTGTCATAGGTCATGCCGCGGATGTTGATCGCAGGCACCGTCATGTCCTTCCACGCGTCCCCCACCCTCGCGGCATAGAGGTCGTGTATCGACGCCGACGGACAGCCCAGCGCCAGGGCCCCCTCCCACACGACCCAGCGGGCGACGTCGCGCACCAGAGCGTCAGCGTTAAAGACCGCGTTCCACACGAGTTTGTCCATGCATTCGTGGCGAAAGCGGTTTTCATCGGCGATCGCAAGGGCGTCACCTTTGATCTCAAAGGCTCCCTTGCAGGCGTTCTTCATCGAATCTACATTTTCCCAGAGTTCCATTGCTTCCTCCATTTTTAGGTATCAAGTCAGTTTTGCAAGCGCATCGGCAAGGCGCTTGATCCCCTCGTCGATGTTCTTTCGCGATGTGGCGTACGAGAAACGGATATGTCCGGGCGCGCCGAACGGATCGCCGCTCACAGTGGCGATTCTCCCCTCCTCGAGGAGATATTCGGCGAGCGCCGTTGCATCTGAGATCTCCCTGCCGCCGAAGCGTTTCCCGAAATAAGCGGAGACATCCGGCAGGAGGTAGAAAGCGCCCTCCGGCAAGTGGCATTTGAGGTGCGGGATCGTGCGGATTTTTTCAATCATCATGTCGCGGCGCGCCGCGAACTCCTCGCCCATGCGGCGGATATCGTCCTCTGGCCCGGAGAGCGCCGCCGCGCAGGCCTTCTGCACGAAGCCCGGGATGCAGGATATCTGCTGCTCCGAGAGTTCGGTCATCTTCGCGATGATCTCGCGGGGCCCAACCGCATAGCCCATCCGCCAGCCGGTCATCGCATATGCCTTCGACACGCCGCTCACGAGGATCGTGATCGCGCGGGCGGGAGGATAAGCCGCGGCGACGGAGGTGTGCCTGAAACCGCCGTAGACGAGCCTTTCATATATCTCATCCGCTATGATGGCCACGCCGCGATCGACGAGAATTTTTCCAAGCGCCGCAAGCTCTTCGCCCGTATAGGCGCTGCCGGTCGGGTTCGACGGCGTGTTGATGATGATAGCGCGTGTGCGCGGGCCGATGGCCTTCGAGAGTTCACTGGGCGTCACCTTGAAGCCGGTTGCGGCTGAGGTCTGAAGGATCGCAGGCGTACCGCCCGAGAGCCTCACCTGTTCCGGATATGAGACCCAGTAAGGCGCGGGGATTATCACCTCGTCGCCGTCGTCCACGATGACCTGCAGGGCATTATAGATCGCCTGCTTCGCGCCGCATGTGACTGTCACCTCGTCGTCCGAGTAGACGAGGCCGTTGTCCCTCTTGAGCTTCGCGCAGATCGCGGCCTTGAGCTCCGCAGTGCCGGCGCCGGGCATGTAACGCGTGAGGCCCTCGTCCAGCGCGCGCTTGGCCGCATCGCGTATGAAAGCGGGGGTGTCGAAATCCGGCTCGCCGGTGGCAAAGCTTATGACGTCGACCCCGCGAGCGCTCATCTGGCGGGCCTTCGCAGCCATCGCCATCGTCGCCGAGGGGGCGATCTTCCGGGCGCGTTTTGAAATTGGAATCATTTCTTCAGTCTCTCCTTGAGTTTTTTCTCGACGACAGGATGGATCATCCCGCAGCCGCTGCCGCCGAACGAGATGATCTCCTTGATGATGGATGATCGCAGGTGGGCATACTTGCCCTCCGTCATCATATACATGATCTCCATCTCGGGATCGAGCGTCTTGTTCGCGAGGGCCAGCTGCGATTCGTATTCGTAGTCCCCCATGGAGCGCAGGCCCCTCAAGATGGCGTACACGCCCCGCTTCCTGGCGTAGTTCACGAGCAGGCCCTCGAAGGAGTCTATCTCCACGTTTTTGCGATCCCGGAAAATCTCGCGGAGCATCTCCACCCGCTCCGCCGGCGTGAATATCGCCTGCTTCGATGTGTTAATCGCCACCGCGACGATCACTTTGTCGAATATCTTGAGCCCCCGCTCGACGATGTTTATATGCCCGTCGGTCGGGGGATCGAAGCTTCCCGCGCAGATTGCCTGTTTGCACATAGGGACCTCACAATGTTCACCTGCTTTTTTTCAGGAACGAGACGCACGTTTGACCATATTTGCGGCTGTCGGTCAAGGTGAGGCCTTCCGCAGCATCCGGCGGCTCCTTCGGGTGATGTTCGACCACGATGAGGGAGCTTTCGAGGACGATGGACGACGAGGCGAGCAGAGAGAGCGTCGGATTGACGAGGTTTTTGAGGTAAGGCGGATCGACGAAGATGAGGTCGAAGGACCTCCCCTTCCGCTCCAGACGCGCGATCGCCGCCTTGACGGTGGATTTCATCACAATAGCGCGGTCCGCAAAACGGCAGAGCTCGAGATTTTTGTGTATCGTGGTTACAGCCGGGAGCCATTCCTCGACGAAGACCGCTTCGGCGGCGCCGCGGGAGAGAGCCTCGATGCCGACCGAGCCAGAGCCGGCGAAGAGGTCGAGGACCTGCACATCCGAGACATCGAAGAGGATGTCGAAGATGGCTTCCTTGACCTTGTCCAGGGCGGGACGCACCCTCTGAGAGACGGGCGCCACGAGCCTTCGGCCCTTTGCTGTTCCGGAGATTACGCGCATGTTTTTGTGATTATACCGAGCTTGTCACATGGTCGAAGGCGCCCATGGTGCCAAGCGACATGCCGAGCGCCATCAGCGCCGCAAATGCCAGGATGGCGAGGCACGTGAGGACGGTGCCGACGATGCCGAGTATGTAGCCCACCCTGGCCACGCCCTCGCCGGCCTGCGGCGCATGTCCTGCCTTGATCGCCTTGAGTTCCATCGACCCCAGGATTATGGCCGGGATCCCCGAGAGGAAGCCCATGCAGAGGAGCGAAAGGATTCCCAGGATGAGCGCAGCTATCGCGCGCCCGCTGGCGGAAGGCGCCGGGGGCTGCGTCTGCACCGGCACATCGACAGGTTTTGCCACGGGGATGTTCTCGTCGACCATATCGCCTCCTCACAAGTGTTTTCTCTGATTTTTCGACGCCGATGATGCCCTATTTTTCCATCATTGAAAACTCCAAAATTGCGGTCGCAGAGACATGGCAACGGCCGCGCAATTTTGCGTGGACAACGCCCGCAGCTTGAGATAGGAAGCCAGCCTATGAAAAAAATCATCCTGTCTATTGCGGTGTTGTGCCTGTTCGCCGGCGAGGTTTTCGCGGCGAAGACCACCTACATCATCACCAACAAGCGCTTCAACTACATCAAGCTCAAGGAGGTGAGCGGCCGGGAAGTGGAGGCTCGCGCCATGACGCACCCCGCGACTGTCGACGAACAGGGACTTCGCGCGGCGCTCGCCTCGGTACAGCTCTCGCGCACCTACCTCATCAAGAAAGAGGTGGACACGCAGCAGGTCTTCGACGACTGGGCGATCGATTTCCTCTCCGCCAACCTGCCCAGGGCGTTCGCCAAGGCCGGGCCCAACGAGACGGTGGTGTTTTCCTATCTCTCCAAGAACCCGGTATTCATCATCCGCAATGACCGGCTCAACATAGGGCAGATGTGGATCCATAACGACGAGCTCCACATCAAGTTCGAAAAACTCTACGCAAAGGTGATCGGCGACATCGACAGGCGCGGCACCGAAGCGCGCGCCATCGCGCAGGCCAAAAGCCTCCGGGTAAAGCTCGATCTCGGCGAGGGGCAAAAGCTTGGGACAGACGATCCCGAAGAGATAGTCCTCGACATGCATCATAACTACGCGAAGAAGCCCGAGTCCGAAGCGCCGCCGCCGCCGAACGTAACGATGGCGGGCGAGAAGATTGAGGCTCCGGCGGATCAAAAGGCCCAGGCCGCCGCAACGAATGAAAAAACCCCGAAGGGGAAAAAAGCGGTCAAGGGCAGCAAAGCCGAACAGACAGCCCCAGCAGCCGTGCCGCAGGCGGCAGCCCCCACCGGCCCCAAGCAGCGCCTGGAGCAGCTCGAGTATCTGAAAAACAAGGGTTTGGTCAACAAGAAGGAATATGAAGAGAAGCGCAAAGAGATCCTCAAGGATCTGTAATTTTTGTCTTTCATCGACTTCAACAGACCCCGCTTCCCTCTGGGAGCGGGGTCTAATGTTGTGCGGAGCAAACAGGTGAAAAGGGTTCGCATAGACAGGCTGCTCATGGAACTTGAGATGGTTCCATCCAGGCAAAAAGCGGTGGCCCTGATCATGGCAGGCTGCGTCTATGTCGGCGAGACGAAGGCGGCCAAGCCGGGCCAGCTGGTGGACCCCGAAGCGAAGATCTCAATCCGCGGCGAGGATCACCCTTACGTCGGCCGCGGCGGAGTCAAGCTCGCGCGCGCTCTCGACGAATTCAAGGTGGAGGTCGAGGGAAAGACCTGCATGGACGTCGGAGCGTCGACCGGCGGGTTCACCGACTGTCTGCTCCAGAGAGGCGCGGCGCGCGTTTATGCGATCGACGTCGGGTACGGCCAGCTCGCGTGGAAACTCGCCAGCGACGAGAGGGTCGTCGTCATCGAGCGCACCAACATACGCAAGATGCCGCCGGATAATATCCCGTCAAAGATCGACATCGCCGTCATCGACGTATCGTTCATCTCCCTCTCGATCGTCCTGCCAGTCGTCGACACATTCCTCTCTGCGGGGAGCCTGGTCGTGGCGCTCATCAAGCCGCAGTTCGAGGTGGGCCGGGAGCTCGTGGGCAAGGGCGGGATCGTCCGCGATCCCAAGTCGCACGAGCTGGCGACAGAGCGCATCCGCAGCGCAGGTCTTGCCATCGGCTGGAGCTATGAGGGTGTGGTGGATTCACCGATCCTCGGCGCAAAGGGGAACCGCGAATTTCTGATCTGTTTTCTGAAGAAGAACAAATCAGACGAAGCGGATTTGGAGAAACTCATTAAATAGTCCTTCAATCAGCAAGATGTGTTCACGAATTTAGCCACTCAGCGTCCGCTGGACGCGGCTGTCATGGTCAAATCCTTTCCGCTGACGGATTGAAGGCAGATGAGGGCGCATAACAGAGGTCTCAGCAATAGACCTCCGCGTCTGCGCCCCTTTCGAAGACGCCGGCATGGATGAAATAGATGTGTGAAATCGAAGATCGGCCTACTCCGGCGGGCCCGTCATGCGGATTGTCATCGCGTCAGTCACTTTCCTGCCGAGCCGTTCGCACAGCTCACGGTACTTCTTCAGCACCCAGTCAGGGTCCCCAATGAAATTGGTGTGTGAGATATTCAGCAACTTCCTATTTTCAATCAGCACCTCCACAATTGCCCGGTACTCGCTCCGGCGTTCTTGGGGATCCCTCCCCAAAGCCAAATATGAAGTTGAAGGTGTGATCAGCGGATCGGCCTTGCCGTAGGCATAATATTTGTACGAGGACCACGTGTTCTTGCGTGGATGAGGCACTTTTTTCACCCTGTGTTGATTGAGATCGATATACGCCATAGCAGTGAGCATATGTTCGTCGGATTCGATCAACGGGGATTTGAACCGGTCCATCACCACTTGGCCGCGTCTCTTGAGCTGCTTGTTTACGATCCTGGCGAACTGACTGTTCACCACACGGAAGAAAGCGGAAAACTTCTCCTTCTCGTGCAGATGTCCGGTCAGATGGGGGTGGTTGTCCATGAAATTGTAGGCGTAGAATTCAACACCGTACTTATCCTTATATTTGAGCAAGAGGTCATAGTAGGCGCGTTTTGCCCAGTCCCACTGGAGCAGCCAGTCCTCGTTATGGCACTGCCAGGTGACGTGGAAGAAGGCGTCGTCGTAGATGATCTCGTATCTTGGTAGGTAGGCCATGCCTGATGGATATAGCAAAAGGCATGCCAAGTAGGGCCATCAATATAATCGTTTCTAAGAGGCATTAGCGGAAAATCGTGTCAATGCCGGTGCTGCGTTTCGATGCACCCTGACCAGTTTCGCTCCGTCTGACAAATTTATGGGTTTTGTGAATCTGGAGAATTCTGCAAGCCAGGAATGGAACGCATACCACAGGGCATATTACGCCAGCGCCAATCTCGTCTTCCAGCTTTATAAACGCCTGTGCATAGGCGCCGAAGGCCTGTATTGATACAAACAGGTGAAAAACGGCGCCAGCGGCGACGCATTTCGAGGTCAGATAAGCGTAATGTATTCGCTGTTCAAGTAAGTCTTTTCTTTTCCTGATTTAATTCCCGTCAATCCTGTTTTTCCATAGCATGCCATCTTATTTGACCGGAGATTTGCCCTCTGCCCCCTTATCGCGTTCGGCATCCTCTTCTCTGCCATCCTCATCAGCGCCGGCGGACCGCTGCGGCCGTTCAGGACGAACCGGTTCTGCCGGCGCGGCGACTGATGCAGACTTTCTTACGCGAGCGGTCAATTGTTCCAAGCCCGCAGGCGTTATTCTGCCATCCCGGACATATTCCCTCTTGAAGCCCTCATCCAACAAAATTGTATGCACGAAATCCGCAATCTCTGTTTTTCTTGCCGGAAGCAGATCACCGTATCCTGGCAGCCGGAACAATTCGCCGTTTGCATCGACCGAAGGCCCCATGGCCACAGTCCTATCCTCAATGGGGGCCGGTCGATCGCCGGAGACCGCGCCAACCCCGGCCCTCGCTGTTTGGATCATCTCAAAAAGGCGGCGGGTTGCGGCAGTCGGCTTTTTTGGAAGCGATACAGTTGAATTGCCGTCACCCTCCCTCGCCAATATAGCAGCAAAATACCGGCGGTCTTGAACGTGCCCGTTCGTCTCATCTACGATGCGCAGGCCGTTGACCGATCCATTCAATCTGTGACCTCCGACCATCGCAAATCGGGCCGGGAGTGGAATGTCGAAGAGCACCTCGTGCAGAATCCCGAGTCTCGCAACGGCGCCGCCCTTCCCCAAGAATGCCACCACTTGAGCCTTCGTCAGCGACACATATCCGGATTCGGCCATGACACGGGCGCCGGTCCACGATGCGACGATGGATTTCTCGACCGGATCAGCGAGCTCGATGCCCCTCGCCTTAAGAAATCCGAGCACCAGATCGAGGCTGCCTTTTCCTCTCGTCTGATCATCTCCGGCGGACGGCTCAAACACCAGCCTTCCGCTATCAGCCGCCTTGAGCTGAAGGATAAAATGATAACGATTCAACTTCCGCGCATCTTCGGCGCTGATGATGCGCAGGCCGCCAACTGATCCATTCGATTCCTGGCCTCCGACTATCGCGAACCGGTCCGGGGGTGGGGTGCCGAAGAGCACCTTGTGCAAAATCTTAAGTCTCACCGCGGCGTCACCCCTTCCCAGAAACGCCGCTACTTGAGCCATCGTCAGCGACACATATCCGGTTTCGGCCACGACACGAGCGCCGATCCACGATGCGACGATGGATTTCTCGACCGGATCGGCGAGTTCGATGTCCCTCCCCTTCAGAAATCCGAGCGCCAGATCGATGCTGTCTGTTCCCCTCGTCCGGTCATCTCCCGCGGGCGGCTTGAACACCAACCCACCGTTATCATCCAGCTTGAGCTGAAGGATAAAATACTGATGACCCAACTTCCGCGCATCTTCAGCTCCGATGATGCGCAGGCCGAAGACCGACTCATCCACCCCCTGCTGGCCAACCAGACAAAAATCCCTCTTGCCTTTGAATCCGTTTTCATCCGCGCCAAGATGCATGAGCAGCGTTTTGAGCGCAGCCTCTTTCCCGACGATCACTTTGAGCTCCTCGAAATCCGGATACCTCGCGTCGAGACCGCTCCTTTGTAGCCCTGCCCAATCCACGAAATAGACCTTCTCACCTCTTTCCATCTCGACCACACGAATTAAATCTCTGACCTTCGAGAGCTCCCCGCGCCAGAGGCGTTCGGCGAGTTGCGTGGCATCGAGAGCCCTGCCGGTGAACCGCGACTTTACATCCACCTGGTCCGATCTTTGGAACCCTTCCAGGACGATCTCGTTGCCAGGCGTTTTTGATCCAGGTATTACTACAGGCAACGCCCTCTTGCCACGGTCCGATGCCACAACCCCATCGCTCCTGTCGTATCTCAAACCTCCATCGATCGCCTCCCTCGCCCTTCCTCCCTCCACCCTGATGATGAATGGAACTCCAGCTCTTTTGAGCCTCGCAGCAAGCGCCTCCAGGAATTCTCTGTTCACACCAGCCGAGCGAAACACGTAATCGATCCCGGCAAGACCGTGGTGTTTCACAAGCTTCGCGCGACTCTCCGCCTGTTCCATAATATTCATCCACGCCGCTGTGTTGGGATTGAAAATCCCGGAGCTGGACTTGACCTCGAGAAGCACGCGCCTGCCATCGGGCAGCGTTGCGACTGCAGTCGTCTCCACCATCCGACCGCCGTCAAGGCCAAGCTCCTTGCCCATCTCGACTTTCGCGCCGGTGTTTGCCGCGAGCATCAGCGCTGCTTCCATCTCCGCCTGCATCGAATGCGTCCGGTGCCCTTTGGGAGAGAGGAACCGCTCGTCGATATCGGACGCCCTGAACGCGCGCTCAAATCCCGTGGCGCCGTGAGCGTAAAGGGCAGCGACCGTCGCGAAGACATGGTCGGCGCCGCCGGCCCCTGAGATCGCGGGATTTTTGAGGACTCGCTCGATGTTGACTGCAGCGACGCCGCGGACGAGGAGCAGATACACACCCTCGCGCGCGGCGCGGGTGAGCCCGTCGTAGCGATGCCTGGCGAAGCCGCTCACGCGCTCAAGCCGAGTGACGTTATAGACATCGACCACCTGAGCAGGGGGTTCCGGTGGCTCAGTGAAAAAACTTGCCGCAATACGGGCCACGGGGCCCGTCATCTCGGCCAGCGCCGCACCGGCAGCGCGCAGCGTATCGACAATCCCGTCCGTTGCCTGTGCGCCCTGAGACGTCACGGCAGCCGGCGGCGCCTGGGGTGTCTGGACCTTATTAGCGCCATTCGCGTTCGGCGTGGACACTGGAAGCCTGGCAGGGCCAGTCGCAGATTTTGGCGGTATCTTTGGCATCTATCTGACCGGAGATTTGCCCTCTGCCCCCTTATCGCGTTTGGCGTCCTCTTCTCTGCCATCCCCATCAGCGCCGGCGGGCCGCTCCGACCGTTCAGGGCGAGCCGGTTCTGCCGGCGCGGCGATTGATGCAGACCCTCTTACGAGGGCAGTCAATCGTTCCAGGCCCGCAGGCGTTATTCCGCCACCCCGGACATATTCCTGCCTGAAGCCCCCATCCGACAAAGTTTTATCTATGAAGCGCGCAATCTCTGCTTGTCTCTTCGGAAGCAAATTGCCGTATTCCGGCAACCGGAACAATTCGCCGACTGCATCGGCCGTAAGTCTGATGGCCGAAGTCCCATCCTCTGTTGACGGCGGGGACAAAGCGGCAGATGGAGACACCAGCGGCCGCTGCGCCATCCATGCCTCTAGCCCTTGAGCCACATCTGGCCAGTACTCGGCAATGAGGCGCATTTTCGCCGCCAGCGCTTCTTTCTCGACTTGATGGTCAGATAATTCCTTGAGAATCGATTTCGCGTCGTCATTCCTTCCAATCTCAAAGAGCTTCTCAGCCACGATCAACAGCAGTTCAGTCCTGCTAATCTGGCCAACGGATCCCATACTTCCTGTCCAAAGTCTCGCGATTCCAGCACAGCTCACCGTGAGGCAGCGGGCCGCATCTTCGATTTTTCCCGATCGCGCGTATTTCTCCGCTATCTGCAAGAAGATTGAAAAGCCGGGGGGGCGGTCTTTAATCCCGGATGCCACGCGATACGCTTCGTCCGGGCGATCGATTTTCAAGTATGTATGGGCTACCGCAAAACGGATTCCATCTTGTGCATAACGGAGTCCCCCTTGGCCTGTTTGACCCTCGACGCGGCCTGGATATGAAAGAACCCGCGAGAATATCTCCTCGACATCGCTCAGCCTTCCGAGGGCGTGCGCATGTTCAGCCATTCTAAGCTCCCACATGTATAGGCTATGATCTTTTACATATTTTGACATGATTCTCTTTGCTTCATCCAATAACGCATTGGCGCTGGCCGGATCGCCGTCCCTGATATATAGTCTCAATATGGTTGCAAGATAAGACAGCGCCTGCCCCGGGTCATCTCTTTCAAGAGCCTTCCTCGCTTCTCCGATGTTAAAACCCGGCTTGCCGCGGCCTCTGGCAGGTGCAAGAATCATTGGCGTTGTAAATTGAGGAGGAGGACTGGGGAGACTCGCCGGTGTATACCTGTCAGGCAATGTTGCAGCTCGGCATACATCGGCGGGGGCACCTTCTTCACCCGGTGTGCGACCTGATTCGCCTGCATATACATTAGGGAGAGATCCAGTTACTTTATCACTTGGGCCAGCCATATGACTTTCTCCATTTAAACTATCTAAATTATCAGCATGGTTATCGGCATGAGCGACCAAAAGTTGCTAGAAAAATAATTATCCCAGTCCCCACATGGAAAGGCTATTAATTTATTGAATTGTAAGGATTTTTAGCTGACACGATCACAGCTTGTACCTATTGAGATCCTCCCTTCGTGTAGTTTATTTGTAAATATCAGTCTTGCTCTGCGGCGGCATAAGCGATAGCAATTGCACATAACAAGGAGGAATCAATGACTCGTCTTTTCAAAGCAAAGGAACTCAATGTGGTCGCCGACAACAAACCGGGGACGCTCGCGCGCGTGACCGCGCCGATCGCGGAGGCAAGGGTCAACATCAACGCCTTCTGCGCCTATACAGAGGGCAACAAGGCGCACTTCCTCATAATCACCGACGACAATGCGAAGGCGATTGAAAATCTCAAGAAGGCCGACCTGGAGATCTCCGAGCGCGAGGTGGTCGTGGTGGAGACCTCGAATGAAGCCGGGACACTCTTCCGCTCGGCGCAGCAGCTGGCGAAGGCTGGCGTCGATCTCGACTACTGCTACGCCACCGCCGGCGCCCAGGGCAGCACATGGATCGTCTTCGCAACGAAGGCTATCGAGAAGGCGATGAATGTAATTCCGTGAAACGAATCGACGCATACGAAAAGGTCACGGGACGAGCGCTCTATGCCGACGACCTCTCCCTCGACCGGATGATCCACGCTGCGCCCCTCTTCGCCGCTTATCCGAGGGCGATCATGCGCCGCATCAGCGTGGAGAGGGCTCGCGCTCATCCCGGCGTCATCGACGTCATCACCGCCGCAGATGTGCCGGGCGCAAAGCAGGTTGGCGGAATAATCCCAGACCAATTCGTTATCGCCGATGACAGCGTCAGATACTCCGGCGACGTAGTCGCCGTCGTCGCGGCTGAGAGCGCCGAAATTGCGCGCGAGGCTGTCTCACTCATCATCGTGGATTATGAACCTCTCGAACCGGTCCTCGATCCCGAGGCCGCGCTGAGAAAGGGAGCGCCGCAGATCCACGCGGGCCGCGACAACGTCGTGTCATCGTTCCGCGTGAGGCACGGCGATGTGAAGAAGGGCTATAAGGCGAGCACCTTGAGCGTGGAGGCAGAGTTTCGCACCTCGTTCGTGGAGCACGCGTACATGGAGCCGGAGTCCTGCGTCGCGATTTTGGAACCAGACGGCTCCGTAACTGTCTATGGCGGGATGCAGCACCCCTTCTCCACGCGCCGGAACGTCGCCGCGGCGCTCGGCATGCCGTTTGCCCGCGTCCGCATCGTCCAGACGACCCTCGGCGGAGGCTTCGGCGGAAAGGACGACACGATCGCGGCGATCTGCGCGCGAGCGGCGATACTCGCCATCCGGAACAAGAGGCCGGTCAAGATTACCTACACGCGCGAGGAATCGATCCGCGAGAGCTACAAGCGCCATCCATTTCACATCAGATACAAGGCCGGGATAGGCGCGGACGGAAAGTTCCGCGCGATGGAGGCCGACTTCGTCGCGGACGGAGGAGCCTACTGCGCGGCCTCGCCGTTCGTCATATGGCGGCCGACCGTCCAGTGCACCGGGCCCTATGCCGTTCCGAACGTCCGCTGCGATTCGAAGGCCGTCTACACGAACAACACCTACACGGGCGCGATGCGCGGCTTCGGAACGCCGCAGCAGGTCTTCGCGTGCGAGTCGTTCATCGACATGTGCGCTTCAAGGGCGGGGATGGATCCTCTCGCCTTCCGGAAGCTCAATTTCTTCAAACAGGGCGCGAGTACGCACACCGGACAGAAGCTCTCGGGCCATACTGTAGCTGTCGCAGAGGTCACCGACCGAGCGCTCTCGGAACTCGGCTGGGGCAAAAAATACAAGCTCTGTTCGCGCGGGAAGACAGGCGCCGACGGACTCCTCCGCGGCGTCGGATTCGCGACGAGCTATCGCGGCGTGTCGCTCGGCGCCGAGGGAAATGATTTCTGCTCCGCCATCATCAACATCCAGCCGGACGGGTCGCTTTTGCTCGAAGTCGGCGTCTCTGAAAACGGCCAGGGCCTGAAGACTGCGATGACCCACATATGCGCGAAGGAGCTGGGCATCGGCGAGGAGCGCATCCGGTTCATCGACACCGACACGTCGTCGATACCGGACGGCGGACCCACCGTAGCGTCGCGCGGGACGCTCGTCGGCGGCAACGCGGTGATCGACGCGGCGAATCGCATCAAGTCGATGATGCGCCCCGTGCTCTCCGAGCTCGTCGGCGCTTCGAAAAAAGGATACGTCTACAAAAACGGCCGCATCGGCAACCCGCAGAACCGGAAGGGTATCCCCTTTGAAAAAGCGGTGGCCGCCTGCCACGCGCGAAAGATGTACCTTCATGCGCTGGGCGTCTTCTCAGGCCCCAAGGTCGGCTGGGAGGAGAGGACCGGCCAGGGCAACGCATATTTCACCTACGTCTACGGCTGCCAGGCCTGCGAGCTTAACGTCGAGAAGAAGAGCGGCAGGGTCCGAGTGAACCGCGTCGTCGCGGCGCACGAGGTGGGAAAGGCGATCAATCCGCAGATGGCTGCGGGCCAGATCTTCGGCGGCATAGCCATGGGGTTGGGCTTCGCGCTCTCCGAGGAGATCCGTCACCAGAACGGAGTGATCCAGAACCTGAACTTCAACACGTACCGCCTGACGCGCTCGACCGACGTGCCGGAGATGACAGCGATCCTCGTAGAGAACCCGGATCCGGCGGGGCCGTGGGGCGCAAAATCGCTCGGCGAACCGACGAACGAACTGATGGGCGCCGCGTTGGCAAACGCGATCTACAACGCCACCGGCGTGAGGTTCACGGAGACGCCGATCACGGCGGAGAAGATCAGGAAGGCGATTGGATAGGGAATGAAAAATAATTTTATCTTAAACATCAACGGAGCGGAGAAAAAGATATTGTGCGAGCCCGAGCGCACGCTGCTCGATTGCATCCGCGAGGATTTGCGTCTCACCGGGACGAAGTGCGGCTGCGGCATAGGCGCATGCGGGACGTGCACGGTGCTCGTGGACGGGAAGGCAGCGCTCGCCTGCCGCGTGAAAATAAAGAACGTCTCGAGTCCCGAGTCCCAAGTCTCAGTTCTTCCCAAGATCACGACCATCGAAGGATTGGAACACGACGGAAAGCTCCATCCGATCCAGCAGGCCTTCATCGACTGCGGCGCGATCCAGTGCGGCTTCTGCACGCCGGGGATGGTGCTCAGGGCAAAAGCCCTTCTCGATGAAACACCCTCCCCCACGCGCGTCGAGATCAGAAAGGCCCTCGCGGGAAACTTATGCCGCTGCACCGGATATCAGCAGATATTCGAGGCGATCGAAGAAGCAGCGAAGAAGATGCGGGCTATTCCCTGACGAGAAAAACCCGCGCGGGGGCGCCGTCGCCGTCCTTGATTTTGAGCGGGCCGCAGAAGAGCTGATATTTTCCCGCCGGAACGCCTTCGAGGTTTAAGCCTTCCACTATCACGACACCAGCCTTCAGCAGCGGAATATGAGCCGGGTGAGTGCCGCTCTTGAAGCCGTCGACCGAAAGACCGTCGACACCGACGAGTTTTATCCCCTTATCGACGAGGAACCTTGCCGCATCGCCCGTTAGAGCTGTGAAGCTCCGGCCAAAGGCGCGCGCACGCGCCCATCGGCCAGAGTTTCGCGTGCGAAAAAGGATGCGCATGGCTCCGCGCCACCCGATCCGTTTCAAGTGCGGCACATCGATGTGGCCCTTGATGCGCCGCATGTCCACGACGAGCGCGGGGCCAACGAGCGCATCCAGCGGGAGCCGGTCCACCCTCTTTCCGCCACGGACCATATGCGCCGGCGCATCGACGTGCGTGCCAACATGGGTTCCCGTCTCTATCACGGAGAGCTCGCTCGAAGCGCCTTTCGCAAGCGATGAGACGACGCGGCGCCGGAACGGCGGATCGCCGGGGTAGATGGGCATGCCCTCCTCAAGGGCCAACGTGACGTCATAGATCTTCATGCAAAATCCACGTCGAGTTTTTTTCCGCCGACATGCGTCGATTCGATGGCGCCGCCGCTCCCGCGGTACATGAGGAGCGACAAAACCTCGTCGGTGTCGAGCTCGGACAGGCGATAGTTCGGATCGATTCCGGCGATGTCGACGACGCAGAAGTCGGCTGATTTGCCCTTCTCAAGATTTCCGGTCTCGCGACCCTGCGAGAGGACCCGGGCGCCGCCGAGCGTGGCCAGATAAAACACCTTGGCTGGCGTCATCTCCATTTCAAGCTGCATGTAATCCGCATGGCGCATCTCCGTGAACATGGACATCGACGTCCCCGCGCCGACGTCCGTCCCGAGGCCATAGACGACGCGGGCCGATTCCACTTTCGAGACAGGCATCCAGCCGCTCTTCAAGAAGAAGTTCGATGTGGGGCAATGGGCAACCTTTGTGCCCGAGGACGCGAGCCTTTTGAATTCATCATCCGAGAGATAGATCGCATGCGCGAGGATGCTCTTCTCCCCCAGACAGCCCGTCCTCTCGAAGAGGTCCACATAGTCTTTGAACTGGGGATAGAGCTCACGCACGCGCGCATTCTCGTCGCGAGTCTCCGCGATGTGGCTCTGCAGATAAGCGCCGCTCCCCCTCGCCAGCTTGCCGGCCTCCTCCAGCAATTTCAGGCTGCAGGTCGGCGCGAACCGCGGCGTATAGGCGTACATGAGCCTGCCGCCTTCCGCCCCGTGCCACTTAGCGCAGAGGGCCTCGCTCTTTGCCAGCGAATCGGCCGTCGATTCGATGAGGCCCTCAGGGGAGTGCTGGTCCATCATCACCTTGCCTATGAAACAGCGCACGCCGGCTGCGCGCGCGATCTCGAAGCAGCGGTCGGTGGCATCCGCATGGACCGTCGCGTAGAGCCCTGCGGTCGTCGTCCCGTTCAAGATCAGCTTCTTGAAGAAGCGCGTGGCGACGTCCTCGACGACCTTGGGGTTCGCAAACGAGCGCTCGGCCGGAAAGATGTAGCGGTCGAGCCACGAAAGCAGCGTGGAACCGTGTTTGCCCCTGACATCGAGCTGCGGGATGTGGCTGTGGACGTCCACGAGACCGGGGATGATGAGGCGGCCCCTCATGTCCGTTATTTTTCCACCGAAGGAAGCATCGAAGGGACCGCACGAGACGATGCGACCGCTCCCATCCACGACGAGCATCCCGTCGGCCACATCCGTCACAGCCGACGGTCCCGTCGAATGGATGATCCTGGCTCTATATGCGACGCTGGAATCCTTGTTCACTGACTCTCCTTCTCGTCTTCCCCGTCCTCGACCTCCGGCGCCTCCGGAGCTGCCGGCTCTCCCGGAATCCTGTATCTCTCCGACGCCCAGTCGCCCAAGTCGATGAGCTTGCAGCGCTCAGAGCAAAACGGCCGGAAGGGATTGCCCTCCCAGGCTGCGGCCTTTTTGCAATGTGGGCAGCGGTGTGTGCGAGTGATATTCATGATTCAAAATCCCAATCCTTCCGGCTCATCGGCCGAAAGCGGACTATTAGGACAGGGGGGCTACACAATTCTCATACCGTTTTTGCGTATGGCGTGCAGGATTGGCAGATACTTGTTTTTGCGGTAGTCTCTGAGCGAGATGGCAATCGGTTCGATGAGGGGGTCGATCCGATGAGCCAGTCTCTGCAAAAAACATCCTTCCTCGATCGGGTCGGCACCGAACTTCTTTGAAACAACGCAAACGTCTATGTCGCTATCGCGGCCGCCTTTTCCAGAGACCCGCGAGCCGAACAGGATTACAGCATCGACGGGGATGCC